>CAZLEF010000042.1:55448-58576 GCA_964558465.1 uncultured Lewinella sp.
TCTCATCCGCCGAAGCCTTGGCGTAGGCGGGCTCTCATCCGCCGAAGCCTTGGCGTAGGCGGGCTCTCATCCGCCGAAGCCTTGGCGCAGGCGGGCTCACCTTCTCTCTCACTTTCACCCTCTCACTCTCACCCCTCACCGCGCAGCAACTCCCGCTCTTCAGCATCTACCGCGATCAAAGCGGGGTGCTCAATCCGGCGAGCATTTCGAGCGATTACCTGTTGAATGAGATGAATATTTCTGCCGGGGTGGCTTACCGGCGCCAATGGCTGGGCGTACCGGACGGGCCGAATACCCAGGTGGCCACGTTTGAGTATATCCACCCCGACTACGACAAGATCGTCGCCGGCGGGCATATCATCCGCGACCAGACCGGCAAACTCGGGCAGACCGGCATTTACGGCCGTTTTGCCTACCGCCTGGAACTGGGCCGGAGGGTCGACCATGCCCTGATCGTCGGCCTTGGGGCCGGCCTCGTACAGTATCGGGCCAAACTGAACGACATCAACTTTGCCCAGCCCGAGATCGCGGATTTTGAAAACGCCAATACCCTTTTTCCGGATTTCAGCATGGGGGTGTATTACTATCACAGCGACCGGTTGTACGCGGGTATTTCCGTGCCCCAGGTTTTTGGCTTATCCACCGTGTTCCGCGACAGTACCGGCAGCCGCGCGTTTGATATCCGGCGGGTGCAACATTTGTATGGGGTGGTGGGCGGTTATATTGCCGTCGATTGGTTTGGTTCGGGCACCTCTTTTCTGGAGCCTTCTCTTTGGCTGCGTTATGCGCCCAACAGCCCGCTGAGCGCCAATGCCAATGTGCGCTACCAGATCAGCGAGTTTTTCTGGCTGGGCGTGGGCGCCGGCGTGGGGTTGGGCAGTGCGGTCAGTTCCGCAATCCACCTCGAGACCGGCCTGAAGCTCGGCGAGTCGGTCAATATCCTGAACGGGCAATGGAAGATCGGGTTTTCGTATGATATTCCTTTGGGCAGATACCGGTCGTTTTTGGGGAGTATATTGGAGGTGAGTGTGGGGTATGCGTGGTTTAATTGATCGAATGGTATGCTTCAGGCCAAAGATCAGATTTTTGAGAACAAGCAAAAACAGGAAATCAACGAAAAAATGAAAAAATTGCTTCAATCAACTGACTTTCTATTTGGGAAATATTGCAGGTGAGTTTCTTTTCAAACCCAAATTTGTCGGGAGCAATATGCCTTTTAATTCCAATAAATCTCACCTTTCATGCTGAGCGCAGGCGACTTCGTCGTCCGGAGGCCGAGCACTCTCACCTCTCTCACCTCTCTCACCTCTCTCACCTCTCTCACCTCCTCCCACCACCCCAATACGCCATCATCAAAATCGCATCCGCCGTACCATCCATGGTCGGTTCGTTGGTAGCGTAGTCGCCGTTGTCGTCGCCGTAGACGACTACGCCGTTCTGGACGTCCGCAAATTCGTCGGGCTGGAGATAGGTTATACCGAGTTGTTTGTCGTGGATATCCTTGCGCAGGGGGCCGTCGATCAGCCCGCCCGGGACTTCCCGCCGGGTTTTCATCCAGACGCTGGTGTGGATGTCCACCGGGTATTCGCCATTGCGGGGGATCATGGTGAACATGGAAGTGCCCCACGAATTGGTACCGAAGAGCCAGTCCCGCTGTGCGGTCATAAAGCCGTGGAATTGCAGGTCGCCCGTCATCCGTTCGTACAGGATGATCTGGGTGATCAAAGCCGAAACCAGGTTGTTGGAACACCAGATGAACGGCACGCCTACCTGGAACGGATTGCCGCCCGCCCGCCGGATGCACTGTTCGATGCCGGTTTTGTAAAATCCGGCCAGTTGTTTTTTCAGTTCGGGGTCCGCATGTTCGTACAGCGCAAAATGCCCGACGTTCACAAATGGATAAAGCCGGTAGTGGACGGCGGTGTCCTCCGACATCCAACTCGTCCGGGTGTTGGCCAGCAAGGCGTATTTTTTGGCGTCGGTCAGGTATGCCTGGTCGCCGGTGGATTTGAACAATTCGGCGGCGCCCCATTCCATGTCATCCGTCCAGGTGTCTTCGCAGTAGCGGTAAGGAGCGCCGTAGGAATTGCCTTGCTGGAAGCCCTCCCTTTTTTTGCCCAGTGCGTACAATGTTTTGGCGGCGTTGAGGCATTGCCGGGCATACAATGTGTCTTTGAGGTCAGTTTTCCAGATCCGGCAGGCCATCGCCATGGCTGCTGCGCTCCGGCCCGCCAGGTTGGCCAGGCCGGTTGCCTCGCTTTTGAATTTGCCCAACCCCTGCGGTTGGCCGTTCGCAAAATAGGCGACGCGGTAACTGTTGGGGCCCCAGCCGTAGTCGGACGGGTCCTGGTCGGGCATTTTCCAGCCGCGGTGGTCGCGGTCGTCGGCTACCTGGTGGATGAGTTGGTCGGGCGCCGGGTGCATTTTGTGCAGCCAGTCGAGCCCCCAGCGGGCTTCGTCCAGGATATCAGGAATGCCGTTGGCGCCCGGCTGGCCGAGGGCGTTGAACTGGTCGCCGAACTGCGCGGGGTACAATTCGTAACTCAGCAACATGCGGGCGGTAGCGTTGCTGGATGTAATGAGGTATTTCAACTGGTCGCCGGCATCGTGCCAACCGCCGCTCGCATCCACATAAGAAGAATCCTTCATCGGGCCGTACATCGACCGCCCGTCCCGCTGGTGGCAGACCATGTCCAGGAACGGGTTGTAACCACAACGCTGCTGCCGCATGAACGCCAGCAAATCTTCTGGGTAACCGGCATAACCGGATGGGCCGATCTCAAAATCCGGCGACCGGAATTGGCCCTCGCTCATGGCCAGAAAATATTTCCCCGGTTGCTGATAGTTGGTGAAATCCAACTGGTAATAATGAAAACCTTTCCACCCTTCCGGTTTTACGGGTTTTAATTTATTGATGTACACCACCTTGCCGGTATGGGCATCCACCACCGAAAACTGGCTTTTCAAGGCTTTTTTTGAAAATGCGACGGCTACTTTGGCGTCTTTTTCGAAATAACCGAGCTGGTTGATCCGGATATGGGCGGAGTTGGGAGAGGGGGTGACTTGGTGACTTGGAGAGGGGGTGACTTGGTGACTTGGAGAGGGGGTGACTTGGTGACTTGGAGAGG
>CAZLEF010000043.1:0-58290 GCA_964558465.1 uncultured Lewinella sp.
ACTTTTCTCGCTCATCCTTTCATAGGCCTAGTCACTCTTTACACAACCCCAGGATTCGGTGAGCGGAGCGAGCGGGTGATCCGACTTCGCCGAGGCTTCGTCGGATGGAGGAGGGTGATGCTTCGACTACGCTCAGCATGAAGGTGTGCTTCGGCCTCCGGACGACGAAGTCGCCTATGGCTGACGGAGTCGGCTGCCCTCAGCATGAGGGGTGGGACTCGGGAAGTGACGAACTGAATATCTGAATAATTGTATATTTGGCCGAAATTTTTCGGTATGAATCTGCGCAAATATATTTTATTGATTTTCAGCCTGCTGACGGTTTCCGGTTTGTTCGGGCAATTATCCATGCGGATTGAGGACATCTACCAGTTGATCAAACGGGAATCCATTCACCGGAAAAAAGCGGATTGGGCGGAAATAGACCAGGCCTTTTACGCAGGTTTGAAAGCGGCCAAAAGCACGAACGATTCCATGCGGTGTTTTGTCCAGGTGTTCAAGGCTTTGGGAGACGTACACAGTTCCGTCATATTCCAGGGCTCTACCTTTGCCCATTTCAACCCGGTGGATGAAGCCACCTTCGACCGCCTTATACCGCTGCTCAATCGCTCAAACGAGGAATTGGGCAGAGTACGGACAGGGCTTCTGCAAAAGAAATATGTTTACATCCAGGTTCCCGGCTTTTTTGCCACCCCGGATATGGTGGATTCCCTGGCCCGGACCATCAGCGACAGCCTCTGCCAGTACGCCGGCATCAAGGCAAGGGGGGTGATTGTCGACCTGCGCATGAACAAAGGCGGCAACCTTTACCCGATGCTTTCCGGGCTGGGCAGCCTGCTGGGCGACGGCCCGATCGGCGGCGAAACCGGCGTTGACGGGCAGACCCTCCGGAGTTGGGTCATCCAAAACGGGAATTTTATCCAGGCGGGGGTTCCGATGTCTGATATTCAGCATAGCTGCGGGACGGCGTTCGCCAAAACGCCGGTTGTTGTGTTGACCGGACCCATCACCATCAGTTCGGGGGCCATGGTCGCCATTGCGTTCAAAGGCCGCTCCAAAACCCGTTTGATCGGAGAGCCGACGGGAGAAGGGTATACGACCTCCAACGGATGGTTTCAGCTTGGCCCGAGATCGGCGTTGAACCTGGCCGGCGCTTTTGTATCGGACCGGCAGGGAAAAGTTTACGACAACAACGTGACGCCGGATGAAATCATCACAGGGAGCCCCCATTTCGGCAATCTGGAAAAGGATGCGCAGGTAGCTGCGGCGCTGAAGTGGTTGAAAAAATAGTTGACGTCTTTCAGCGGAAAACACATAAAATCATCAACAAAAACCAACGCCATGCACATTGCCATACACAACTGGATGCGCGCCGAGCCGATCGAAACCACCGTTGCCCGGATTTCCCGTCAGGGGTATCACGCCATAGAGATCCAGGGCGCCCCGGAAGCGTACGATACCCGGTACCTGCGCCGGCTTTTAAATGACCACAACCTCAAATGCTGGGGGTCGGTGACCCTGATGCTGGGGGAGCGCAACCTGGTGGCTGCCGATAAAACGCAAAGGCAACGTTCGGTGCAATATGTAAAGGACATCATCACCATGGTCAGGGAACTGGACGGCCATATGGTGAGTGTAGTGCCGGGGACAGTCGGCAAGATCATTCCCGACGGCAGGCCGGAGGAGGAATGGCAATGGGCGGTGGAGTCGATGAAAGCCTGTTATGAATACGCTGAAAAAGCGGGCATCCTGCTGGGCATCGAGCCGATCAACCGGTTTGAGACCTATTTTATCAACCGGGCCGACCAGGCGCTGGCGCTGGCAGAAGCAGTGGGTGAAAACTGCGGCGTCTGCCTGGATATATTCCATATGAACCTGGAAGAAAGCGATTATTACGCCGCTATCCGCCGGGCCAAAGACCGCCTGGTCGGTTTTCATGTGGCCGACAACAACCGGATGGCGCCCGGCATGGGTACACTCGACTGGCCGAGGATCGTGGCAACCCTTAAAGAGGTGGGTTATGATGGCGCTTTATCCGTCGAGTTCTGTCCCACACTCGACCGCACGCCCGCCAACCCGCACCCGGGCAGCATCGATGAAAACCCGGAAGGGTTGACGCCTGAACAGAAAAAATTTCTGGAAGACCACGGCAGTTCGGCGTTCACGGAGGCGTTTTACAGCATGCTGACGCAGCGGTCGGTGGATACTTTGCGGCCTTTGATCGCCAATTCGTTGTAACTTGATCATAGGATGTCGATTGGGCCACCTGTCTTTTGGGGAGATGGTTTGTCCATAGGGCTCCTTTGGAGGGGTGGTTTGGGGTGGTTTGGAGTGGTTTGGGGTGGTTTGGGATGGTTAACTGCCGAAACCATAATGAACAATCATAAACCATAATGAACTGCACATTATAATGCCAAAAGCCAAATATTACGCAGCGCCTAAACCATCCCTTTTATCCACCCTCCATCCACAGCCAGGGAAACGCCTGTGATATAACTGGCCCGTTCGCCGGCCAAAAAGGCGACGGCGGCGGCAAACTCCTCTGGTTTTCCAAACCGGCCGAGCGGTATTTCTTTGACAACCGAGGCAAACGCCGGATTGTCGGCCATAAGCTTGGTCAGGCGGGCAGTTTGGGTATAACCCGGCATGACATTGTTGACGGTGATGTTGTATTCGCCCAGTTCATTGGCCAGGGTTTTCATCAGCCCCACAACGGAGGAACGCACCGCATTGGACAGGATCAGGTTATTCACCGGTTGTTTGACCGCCTGGGAAGTGATCGCAATGATCCTCCCCCATTTTTGTGCTTTCATGCCCGGCAGGAAGCCCTTTACCAGTCCGGCGGCGCTGCCCAGCAACAGGTGAAAGGCGTTATCCCAATCTTCCTCAGAAAAGGCCTCAAATTTCCCGGCCGGCGGGCCGCCCGAATTGGTTACGAGGATGTCCACCCCGGAAAATTCCTTCAGGGTCGCTTCGATCAGGTTTGCCCGGTCAGCAGCCTTAGATACGTCGCCCCTCAGCGCAAGTACCTGTCCGCCTAGTGATTTAATCTCCGATTCGGCGGCTGCCAGGGTTTCCTGATTTCTGCCGCAAATAATAACCCTGGCGCCTTCTTTCACCAGTTCGATGGCCACGCTTTTGCCGAGCCCCTGACTGGAGGCGGCAACAAAAGCGACTTTACCTTTTAATCCCAGTTCCATTTTTACTTTCTTAAATAATGATCTGATCCATCCAGCCAATCCTGACGGGGCGGCGACCAGGTGTCGATTTCTTCCACATCGCCGATCATCAGGGCTTCGTGCGGCAGGTCGGAAGGAATGACGACGACATCCCCAGGGTTCAAATCCATCACTTGCTCTTTTTGGGCGCCAAACCAAAATCGCATTTTCCCGGAAATGACCTGAGTGACCTGTTCGTGAAAATGGCTGTGCAGCGGCACCACAAAACCGTCTTTGAACCGCATCCGGGCCACCATGACTTTTTCGCCCGTGATGATCTTGCGCTTCATGGAGGAATTGACTTCTTCTTCCGGAACATGGTCCCAGTTAATTTTTTCCAGCATGGTGATTAAAATTATTGGCCAATATAGGAATTTTAGTTTGGCCACGTTTACGAAACTTAAAAAGTTTCGCAAACGTATTTCCATGTTTCAAAGCCCGAACTGCCGCAAATGATGGTCGATATGCCGCCACATAAGCCTTCCCCATGCCCGGTTTGACAGGGAGCCAAACACCGGGCTGGGGGCAAAAGGTTCCTGAAAGTGGGCGAACCGGTGAATGGTCAGCAATAACTTTTGTTTATCCTCCTCGAACACAGCGGGCGGCGTGCCTTTTTTGCCCTGGATGAATTCGTCGGCGGTGGGCGCGCCTTTGGGCCACGGCATCCACCAAACGACGCATTGGCTGACCGGCCATTTGCTGAAGACCGAATTCATGGGTTCGGCCGTCCGGTCGCCTATGGCTACCCGTAAAGGATCCGTCAAATGGGCTACAATCTGTGCGGCGTTCATCTTGCCCCATCGGCCTTTGGTTTCAGGCCGGAGGTGTTGAAGTCTTAAAATGAGGGCGTCTCTGTCGGTCGGGTTGAGCAGGTTTTTCATTGTTTCGTTGGTTGTCTGGTGAAAAATACTGGTTTAAAAACGAAACAAAGATAAAGGCGGAAATCCCGGAAGGGTTAACTCCAAACGGACTTCAAATATGCCGGAACGGAGTTTTACGCACTTCCGAAGGGAGGATGCTGTGTTCCAGTTTGAATGCGCGGGTAAAGGCCGACAGGTTTTCATACCCGACTTCCCGGGCTACTTCATTTACCTGCCATTCGCCCGTTCTGAGCAAATCGATGGCTTTTTCCATCCGCAATTTCTGAAGAAAACGGAAAACCGGCTCGCCAAAGACTGCTTTAAAACCTTTTTTCAGGGCAAATTCATTAGAGCCGATCTGCCGGGCAAGGCTGGCGAGCGTAGGCGGATCGGCAATGTTCCGTTCCAGGATAGCCCGCGCGTGGCGAATCTTTTCTTCGTCTTTCCGGGGTATAAAATTAAGGCTGGCCGGTGAACGGTGGTTCAGTTCCAGCATCACGGCGATGAGTTCGAGCATTTTGCTTTCCATAAAAATCCGGCCTGCCAGGGAGCAGGAAAAGGATTTGCCGAGCATCTGCGTCAGGATCTGCCGGATTCCCGGATGCCAGGCCTGGTTCTTGAAATAACACCGGTTAGGATATTCAGCGGCAGTACGAAAATTGGGCGGCAAAAGTTCAACGGCATCGCCTAAAAGCGAAAAATACCTCGATAAGGGAATGAAAAAAGTGGCGGCGGCAAACTCCCCGTTCGCCTCCATAGAGCTTGAAAAAGTTTCCTTTGGCAGCAACAATACGTTGCATTCGCTGGGGTCGGCGCGGGTAGGCAGGTAATTGCCCGTCAGGGAGAAGGTTTGTTTACCCTTAAGGCAAAAATTGAACGCCGCCTGGTGGCTTTCAAACGGGTTGTTCCGCATCAGGCAGACGCCTTCCGGCGCAAACCCGGAGGTCAGCTGGACAACCGAGCCTTCGGCTATTTCAAATTCCCTGTGGTCGAGCAGCAGCGTGCCATCCGATTGGTATTGCGGTCCTTCCAACAATATCTCGCGCATTGGATCCGGTGTTTGATCAAACAAATTTACGGGCAATTCTACCCGGATGCAATCCCGCGTTTCCATGTTTTTTTAACTCCCGGAAAAGGGGACTCAATCCTCCGGCTCCAGTTCAAAAATTTGCTCCACGGGTATATTGAACGCCCGCGCCATTTTCAGGGCCAGCAGGGTGGACGGCACAAATTTACCTGCCTCGATCGCATTCATGGCCTGGCGGGAAATGCCGATTTTCTCCGCCAGTTCGGCCTGGGTCCAGTTTTTCCGGGCCCGTTCCACTTTCAGGTTATTCCTCATGGCCCTGGTATTTTTTCCGGGCAATGAACAACCCCAGGAAATAAAAAACAAAAAAATACGGGACCAGATGCCGGTACCCCCAGTCTTCCTTGTTGAGGGTAACGACCAGGTCGAGCAACCCCAGGGTCATCAGCATTAAAATACTTAGGCAAAAAGCGATGACTGCGGCCTCCAGGTAAATGCGCACCTCGAGCTCATCCATGGCGGAAATTCCCTTGCTGAACCAAAAAATAAAAAAAGCAAAGGCCAGGGCAGGCAGAAAGGACAGAATCAGCCCCAGCGTTTTGCCGGGTGAAAGCTCTTTGACGACCAATAAAGCCCCGATATAGACTACCGCCCATACGAGCCCGCTGATCAGAATAGTCCTTCCATACGATTTGGAATTCTTGTTGATCTTCATGACAATAGCAATTTGTCGCAAAGATACATAAAATTTACAAAAAGTCAAGTTTATTTTACAAAAAGAAATAAATATAGGACGATTAATTGGTTCGATTCCTCGATTCCTCCACGCCTGTGGCGTGGCACGCATTTCCTCAATTCCTCGATTCCTCGATTCCTCAATTGTTTGGATTGTTTGGAACCAATCGTCCAATCGAATCAATAAAAAACAGTTTCCCCCAAACCCGCATAAATATAATCCTCGCCGTAGGCTTCCATCAGCAATTTGAAAGCCAGGTGGCCGGTGCAATGTGCGGGAGCGACCCTGCGGACGTGCAACTCGTTCTTCAACAAGTTCACGAGGATTCCGGTCTGTGGGCGGTCAAACGGCAGCATATGAAATCCGCCGTAAACAAGGTCGATTGGATCGCCGGTCACGTTTCCGGTTTCCCTAATGATTTTTTCCACCCCGGTATGGGAACATCCCACGATCAAAACCCGGCCTTTATCCGTTTTCATGGCCAGTGATAACTCTGGCAGGTTATTGTTCCGGCATTCATGCCCGCCCTCCTCAAACGCCCCCTGCACAAAACTTTTATTGGGATAACAGGAGAAATATCCCATGTATTCCGAACGGGTTGCCACCAGGGTCAGGCCGGGCAGGATCTCTTTGGATGCCTGGACAAACTCCACATCGGCGTTGCGGAACCGCCCCGATTGTTGGATGGTAAATCTGGTTTCACCCCCGTCGAAATACCGCATGTGGACCGGCAAGGAGTCCCGGACAGTCGCCTCTTGCCCTGTGGCGTCAAACGGCGCAGGGGCCCCCCAGAAAATATCGAATGGGAAATAAATTTTGACATCGGGATTAACTTCCAGGAGGTGGTCCATACCGTTGAGGTGGTCGAAATGCGCGTGGGAAACGATGGCGATGTCCACGGTCCGGAGGTCGATGCCAAGCCGGTCGGTGTTTTGTTTAAAAATATCCGCGTTGCTGCCCGAATCGAACAGGATGGTTTTGCCACCGTACCGGGTGATGCAGGCAAACCCAAAATCTTTAACCAGGGCGGTATCTTTGCCGAAAGCGTCGTAAAGGTTGACGATGGCGTCATCCGCGAGTGTGTTTTTCGGCTGCATCGCCGGTTGCAAACAGGCGGAAAGGAATACGGCGATGAAGATCAGGATCAAGTAAAATGGATTTTTCATAGCGTTGAATTTGGAATCAGGCATTGTCCCCCAGTCACCCCATCTCCCCGTCTCCAAGTCACCCCGTCCGAACTGAAGGGTCAGGATGTTTTTTTCTTCAGATTATGCGGGAAAGTCGGCCCAGGCGGCGCAGGTATCTGCTTGCGTTCTTCTTCCGTGGCGGCGTGGCGGCGCTGCAATTCCAGTCGCAGGCTTTCCAATCCCATGTGCATGGCCCAGTGGTGGTTGGCAGAAAAAAGCGGCTTCATGAGGAAACTGAGGTACTTCAGGAGTGGTTTTTCGGCGCTGATCCGCCAGTCGTAGGTCACTTCGCACAACGAAGTTCCTGGTTTAGCCTTAAATTCCCAAACCCCGCGGCCTTTGAAATCGCCGACCGCTTCGAGTGTGAAACCCGAAGGAAAATTCGTTTCGGTCACCACAAACTGCCAGCGCAGGGTATAGGGCAACCAGCCTTTGGTGTAGAGGGCCACTTTTTTACCCACGCCGCCGGGTTGGCCGGGTTCCAGGATATTCACATCGAGGTAAACGCTGGGCCACCATCGGGCCAGGTCTTCCGGTTTTTCCAGGATGCGGTAGACTTCTTCGGGGGTGGATTCGACCTCCCAGCGGGTCAGGAATTGGTATTGGCTCATGAAATAATTGGTTCGATTGATTCGATTGATTCGATTGATACGATTGATTCGATTGATACGATTGGCGGCTGCTCGTTCGCATCTTCGCATCCTCAAATCCTCGCATCCTCATTTGTGGATTGGTTCGATTCAAAATTATGACGATCAATTGCTCAATTTCCAGTTCAATTCTTGTTCAAAACATGGTTAATTTTTGGCGTTCTCCTCCACCACCGCTCCTCCGTAATGAAAGACAGCCTTTGTTGCGAAGCCGTACCGATCATCACGGCCTGCGAATCCGTCCCCCAACTCACAATTCAGCAAAAACTGCCGTTCGCCGCTGATATGGCAGATATCGGAATAGGTGGACCAATATACCTTTTGGCGCCTGGCAAAGGGATCAAAAATCACCTCGCCGCAGCGGTAATTTTTGTTGCGCAAGGCGCGTACCTGGGCGTTCGTTTTGCCGCAAGCTCAAAATTGACGCTTTGGGGGGAAATCGGAACGGGAATTTCCTTTGCACAGATCGGTTTTGGCATAAAAATTTTATAAATTGATTTTGTTAAAAAAATTGCCCGTATAACACAATAACGAAAACAATGAAACCAATTTGAAACAATAGCCCAAATCTGTGTAACAATACCTAAAACATTAGATCGGCGAGGAAGCTAAATTTGTTCCAACAACAATTTAATCTCCTCACGATCAAATTATTAAAAAATGAAACACCCAGTTGTACCTTTGACCTTTTTTTGGATTTTGTGTTGGGTTTCCCTCCTTTACTCCGATCCGACCATCCTCCTCATCCGGCTTGCGGGAAAATTTATTCTGGTGGAGGGCGCCGTCGTTGATGAACAATCCGGATATTTCATCCTGGATACCGGCGTTTCGGGTCTGGTCCTGAACGCCCGGCATTTTAAAGGAAAGGCCTCCCGTGAAATGGCAGCCACCGGCATCAACGGCAATCCGGTCGATGTGCAGACCCTTTATGTGCATTTCAAACTGGGCAATGAAGAATGGAAAGACCAGCACGCAACCCTGATCCCGCTCGATCACCTGGAAACCGCCAAAAACGTTGAAATTCTGGGGCTGGTCGGGGGCGCCCTGTTCTGGAAATATGAGATGATGATCGATTTTAACCGGATGGAGGTGCAATTGCAGGAAGCCGGCAAAAATGATCTGAGCCTGATGGAAAGCAATCCGTTTGAAGACGTTTTGCCCTTCCGGCTCAAAGGCGGAATGCCTTGCGTCGAGGTCAGGCTGGGGGATCAGACCTTTTGCCTGGCCCTGGACACTGCCGCAGAGGATAATTTTTTGAACCAGGATAATTGGGGACCCCTGGACCCCTGGATAACGGAAAGGAAATTCAAGTCCTTTCGCGGCATTTCCCGGGATATCCGCCAGGCAAAAGCAGCCTATCTGGAACGGGTTCAGGTCGGCAATTTCCTTTGCATACCGATGTCCACCCTGTTTGCCGACCTGGACGAGGTCAACCGCAATCTCACCGGACAAAAGATCGACGGCTTGCTGGGTTTCGAATTGCTCAAACAATTCAGGGTTGCCATCCATTTCAAGGACAAAAAAATTGGTCTTTCCGCCCACCGCCCCACTGCAATTTCAGCGATCCTCGCCAAGGCGGAACAACAGGGCGAAAAACCCGATCCCATGCATTGGAATAGCCAGGCTTCGCCGGTTTTGTTGGCGCCGCAACATGGCCGAAAACAATGAAACAATAAGGAAAAGCGCCTATAAAAAAAAGCAATATTTTTGGATGTTCGTCAGACTATCGACCATTTTCATACATCCCATTGAGGAAGATTAATCTAATTTTTGTTAACGGAAAGCCTTCACGGTTAACGCTTTAGAAGGCTTTCTTTTTCTTGAGCCGTTTGAAACAAACAAGCTGAATGGTGCGTTTTAAGTAGATATCCATTCCAGATAGTACATAATTAGCCAAAACAAAGCCAATAAATTCCCCCATTAACCATCCGGCAGTTCAGATTCAAACATTTTGACTGGAACCAAAACTGTAATCACCTAAGCTTAGACTTATGAAACCCGGTTTTAAACTCCTTTTAACGCTAATTTACCTGGCCGCCGTTTTCTGGGTCAATGGGCAAAACCCTGATTCCATGATCGAAGGCGTTCATGCCCCATCAGAGGGTTCCTTAATACAGAAACCGTCGCTTGGCTGGTGGAATACCAAATGGGCGAAGGTGGCCTATGTTCTTATATTCCTCTCCGGCCTTTACGTCCTCCACTGTTTCCTGCTCAGGCGGCGACTTGCGAAAGAGCAGATCAACCATTTCAAAGAGCTCCATGACCTGAAAGCTTCCTTCAATGAAAACAATGGCCGGTTAACGGCAATGAAGGACGGACAGTCGGAGAAAACGGTCCTCAGCCCGGACGAATATTTCCTGCAAAAAACCCGGCAACTCGTCGAAAAAAACCTGAACAACGAGTACTTCGGCATCCATGAACTTCGCATCGGATTGCGCATCAGCCGCGCTCAATTGCACCGCAAGCTCAAGACCCTCACCGGGCATTCCACCACCCATTATATCTGGTCCATCCGGCTGCAAAAAGCAAAAGATTTGCTTTCGCATGAGGAAGAACTGAATATTTCTGAGATCGCCTACCGGGTCGGCTTCAGGAGTCCGGTATATTTTTCACAAGTTTTCACAGAAGAATTCGGCCGTTCGCCCTCGGATTTCCGGAAAAAGCCGAAGGATTACTGAGGGGAAATGCATAGCGATCCGATCGCTCTAAGCGATCGGATCGCTATGGTGGGTTTCGGTATAAAAATTCTATAACCCGCCGCATACATAACCTGAAAACCCAACCCCATTATCGCAGCTCCTCCAAAAGCCTCCCCGCCTTTTTTTTATTTTTCTCCAGCGAGCCAGGGTCATCCAGCGTCTTGCGGGCGTATTTTTCGGCCTGTTCCCGGTTGCCGGTTCGGTAATAGGCCAGGGCGAGGTACCATTTTGCGGGTGAAGCCAGGATTGATCCCGCGTCCTTTTCAACCTGTTGGAGATAAGGAATGGCTGCGCTGTCTTTATCCAGCGCCATCAGGCAGTTGGCTTTATAAAACAGAAAATGGGTGGACGAATCCTCCGCCGCTTCAAAATGTGCAAGGGCTTCCCGGTATTGTCCGGCCTCATAAAGGCTGTATGCCGTATTAACAGCACCTGACCTGTCGGGGGCGGCGGTGATCAGGCTGTAGGATTCAAACAGAACATCCGCTCGTGTCCGGGTCCAGATCAAAGCCCCTACGGCTACAACCAGCAAAAACCCGGCAGCTACCACCCAGGGGCGGAATCGTTTCAGAACTGCGGGTTGATTGCTCCGTGCCTGCAACAACTTTTTACGCCGCTGGTCTTCGGCGTCTTCCAATGCGGAGAAAAAAGCTTTGTACCATTCCAATTCATTTTGAAGTCTGGGATCCGCCAACCTTTGCTCAAAATCTTTTTTCTCTTCCCCGGACAAACCGCCGGCCAGATACTGCTGAACCAATGGAATATCCTTTTCTTCAAAATATTTCATCACCTATTGGTTTTTTATAGGATAGTTGTAAGTCGTAAGTCGTAAGTCGTAAGTTGTAAGTCGGCATAACGTCCAGTTTACGACTTACGACTATCGACTTACGACTATCGGCTTACGACTTTCAACTTCCTAAACATACCCCTCCACAAGTTTATGCAAACGTTCCAGGCACCTGTACAACTGCGAACTGACCACCTGTTCGTTTTTGTAATCCATCCTGACGGCGATAGCGTCCAGCGCAAAATTTTCATAAAACCGGAGCCGGAAAATGGTTTTACACGGGTCTCCGATCTTTTCCAGCGCGGCTGAAAAAATGCCTTTCAAATGCTCCTGTTCGTTTTTCTGGTAGATGGCGTCATCCCACGCGTTCAGAAGGATGTCATCTATTTCCTGATCCAGGGAGAAACGACAACGTTCCCGGTGTTTGTGAAACAGTTTTCGTTTGAAGATACCCATCAAAAACCCCTTTATGCTGGACTGCAGGGAGGTAACCGCGCCCGATTTTATTTTTTTGAACAATACGATTACTGCATCCTGGAAGGCGTCCTCCAGGTCCTGGTCGTTCAACAAGCTGCGGCGTTTGCCCCAGACCACAAATTCTTTCAGCAGGAGGCGGTAGACTTCAGCCAGCAGTTGGTCGCCGCCACCGGTCCTGATGTGTTCAATCGCTTCGGTTGTACGTAAAGGGTCCTCTAAAAGGTGTCTCATGTAATTGGATCAACAATCTACCCTGGAAATTTATTCCATTTCAAATGAAAGTGTAAACGCTGATAGCGAAAAACTTCCTATTTTGCCAAAGATAACATCTTTTCTCTTAAGGATCGTCTCAATTAAGATAATACCTCTCTGATCAGCAGCAGGTCATCCGGCTGCAGTTTAGCTTTAGCGGCGCCTCCCGGAATTTTTTTTTGCTGTGTTTAGAAAACGCACCATGCAGGAATATGCACATAGATAAAACCTTAAAACAAATGGATATGAGAAACCTTTTGATCCTGCTTTTATTGGTTGCCGTTTCCGGCAATGTGCATGCCTTTCAAAGGGCCGGCAAAACCTCATCCGGCAGAAATGAGGAAGGGCCCGATGCGGGGGACACCATTTATTACAATCCGGTCTATGCCTTGGTTTATCTTTATGCAACTGCCAACCCCAGGATTTTTCCGGAATCCGTTCCCCCCGTCATTCAAAAACGGCTGGACAATCAGATAACCGACCTGGAACATAACCTCGGCGATTACGGCAAAGTGACCACGGTTCCCCAGGTCCGATGTCCGGGATGTACCTGCCAGGGAAGATTTTGCTGCGACTGGTGCCCCTGCACCAAAGCCAAATATATGGCCGATGAGCTGTCTTCCTCAATATACCAATTCATCACCCCCCGGAAGGATCCCGTCAGGTTGCGTTTCAGCACGCTCCGGGGCAAAAAAATTCCTTTGAAACGGGAAGTCAAAAAAACAGGAAAATCCAGCTATTATCTGTATACGCTGGATGCGAAGGACTTGTCCGGCAAAGCCAGGCTGTCTTTTTACCTTTCCGGGAGGCTTAAACGCCAATTGGGCCCGCCTGCCAGGAAAGCAACCCTGGAGGTAACGTTGGATGAGCCTTCCAAACTATCCGTACATCTTTCCGGAGAATAGCTCCCTTCATCCAGCAAGCCTGCAACCATGTCGGGAAAAAGAAGCATTATAAAGTCCGGGGTTGGATTGGGCAAAATATCGTTGCTGTTTTGTCTGGTTTTCAGCTTTCAGTTCAGTCAATCAGAAAACCAAACCGACCCGCCTGACGAGAAAATAGCGGCCCTGCGGGAAAAAGCGGCCTCCCTTATGTTCCAGGACCCCGACTTGTCCTTAAAAATGCTGGACAGCGCCCTTTTTTACGCTCAAAAAGGGGGGGCGGCCCAACAGTACGGGCAACTGCTTGATCTGAAAGACGGCGTATTGGGGATGCACTGCCGGTTTCCGGAATGGAAAAAAAACCTGGCGGCCTGGGATGAATGGATTGCCGGCAAAGCCGAAAACGACCGCGATTTTTTCCGGGCCAAACTGGCCAACCGCCGGGGCATCTACTTCTATGAGTTGGGGCAATACCAGGAGGCGCTGAAACATCTGCAGGCCGCTTCGGATTATTACGAAAGTCAGCCCCCCGCCCTGCAAAACTGCTCAACCTTGTTTTCAACCCGCCAGTTCATCGCTGTAATCTACCGGCGTATGGGCGCCTTGGATTCCGCTATTGAAGAATTCCGGCACAGTTTTCGGTACTACGAATGTTACCGGGATACCACTGCGCCGCCTGATTATTCCGTGACCTTCATCCATATCGCTCAGACTTACTTACAAAAAGGCGATACCCTGCAAGCCGGAACCTTTTTCGAAAAAGCATTGAAAAATGCGGAACAGCATATCCTCCCCGATCAGGGAGGTTTTTCCCGGCAGGTTGTAAATATATACAACCCCGTATCGCATTATTATATCGTTTGCGAAAAACTGGACAGCGCCATCCGGATGCTGAAAAAAACGCTGCCTTTTGTGAATGACAACGATCCTTTTTCCGTGCACACTTATACTTTATTGGGAGATGCGCACAATGCGCTGAACCAGTTTGATCAGGCCCTGGCATATTACCGGGAGGCTGAGGCCCGCTATCAAAAATTATTGGGAAACAAAAATTACAGGCTGGGGGTAGTGCATCAAAAAATGGGCGGTTTGATGGAGAAGCAAAACCGGCTGGATGAAGCAATCGCTTATTATCAGCGGTCTTTGTGCAATCTCGCCTGGGGATTTGAAGATTCGACCAACATTTACCTTAACCCGGTTCTTCAAAAAATAACAGGAAAACCGGAACTGATTCAAAGCTTGTATTTAAAAGCAAAATTGTTTGACCGGCTATCCGGTCAACGCAACGATCCGGATGCGCTTCTGGCTGCATTTGAAACTGCATCGCTGGCGGTCAGCCTGATCGATAGTACAAAATACGACCTGATTAAAGAAAGCGAGCGCCGTTTCCAGGCTGCCGGAGCTTATCCGGTATATGAATTGGCCGTCGATTTGGCCATCCGTCTTTATCAATCAGATGAAAAATACGCCGGTTGGCTGGAAAAAGCCTTCGCGCTCGTCGAGCAGTCCAGGGGGTTTACCTTGCTGGAAGTCGTCAACCAGACGCCCGCCTTTATCGATATTGACCCCGCATTGCTCGAAAAAGAAAAACAGATCAAGGCAGAACTGGCAAAAGTGGAACAGCAGCTTTATGATTTGCGTCTTCAACCCAACAGCGCCCAACAACAAACCCTGGAAAACCGGTTTGCCACCCTCCAACACGATCTGGCAGAATGGGTATTTGAAATCCGGACTGCTCATCCGGATTATTTTAACTTGAAATTTGACAACCGGTCTGTGTCGCTTTCGGCCGTTCAACAGGAATTATTAAGTCCTCATCAAACGATGATCGAATATTTCTGGGGGGAAAATTTTTTGTTCACCTTCCTGATCAGGCCCGATACCGTACAGGTCTGGAAACAACCCCTCCTGCCGCTTGCCGACAGCATCCGGCTGTTCAAAAACCTGATCGTAGATCCCGCTTCCAGATTGAACTTGCGGGAAAACGTCCATTTTCAGGAATTATCGTATTTTCTTTTTAAGGGTCTTCTGGAAAAACTGATGACAGAGTTAGGGGAGGATTGCGATAAATTGATCATTGCCCGCGACGGTTTATTGGAATACATCCCGTTTGAGTTATTGGACCGCTCCAGGGCTGTCGGGCCGAATTCGTTTGTAGAGGATGATTTCCTGATCAGGGGTTATGACATCGCCTACGCCCAATCCGCAACCCTGCTCCACCGGCAAACAAAGAGAAAACCCGACTACCGGCGGCGGAATTTATTGGGTTTTGCGCCTTCCTACACAGAAGCCGGAACCGACGCCGGCCGGGGCGAATATGCCGATTTGCCCGGCGCTGAAAAAGAAATTGAAGAAATAACCAGGATTGCCGGAGGCAAGCCTTTTATGGGGGTTGAGGCGACCGAACAGAATTTCAAAAAGTACGCCCACCGCTACAAAATACTGCACCTGGCGCTGCATGGCCGGGCAGACGACGTTTACCCTCAATTTTCCGAACTTGTTTTTACGCCATCGCCCGGTGAAGACGGAAAACTCCGGGCCATCGAACTGTACAATATGCGGCTGAACGCCCAATTGGCGGTCCTGAGCGGTTGTGAAACCGGGTACGGTAAACTACAACGAGGCGAAGGCCTGCTTAGTCTGGGTCATGCTTTCGCCTATGCCGGGGCGCCGAGTATTGTGGTCAGTCAATGGAAAGTCCCCGATGCATCCACCGCTGAGATCATGATCTCCTTTTACAACTTGCTAAAAAAAGGTTACGCCAAGGATGAAGCGCTGGCCGGCGCAAAAAAATTGTTTCTGGAAAACCACCCTGAACTCGCCCACCCCTTTTTCTGGGCGGGGTTTGTGGTTTCGGGCAACACGGCGCCGGTTGGGTTGGGTTTCCGGAAATGGTTGCATTTGTTCGTGGCCCTGGCTTTTGGCGCCGTTTTTTTTATTCTTTTCAGGACCAATTCTTTTTTCATTCTCAAGAAAAAATCCTGATCTCACTGTTTAGGATTCCGGTTTTGCAGGAATATACCAACTGAAAACTAAACCCCGGTTAAAAATATGAAGCCCCCAGCCCGGTTATTCGTCAAATCGATCCTGCTTTTTGACAACCCCGAAGACGGCGAGTTGCTTAACCATAAGCTGAAACTGCGTTGTCCTTTTATCCAGGTAATAAAGGTTTTCCAGGATCTTACCGCCGCCATGCAATTTTTGAAAAAAGAGGCAACCGATCTCATTATCGCAGAATTGAATTTTCCGGTTTTCCAGAGCCATTCCTTGTATAACTTTCTGCGGGAAAGGCAATTAAATATGATCGTACTGGCGCCTGAAAAAATACCCCTTCTGCATCCGGTTCAATCCGGTGATTTAAGTTTGTTTTCCCATTTCGACCCGATCAGGGCAATCGAGGCTTTTTTTTTTATGGAATCAGGCCTGGCGCTTTCTGAATCATCCACCCTTTTTCCATTTGCAAGACAGGAAGCAAAAATTCAGCTTTCGAATCAGGAACTGATCCGGTTTGTAAGCCCGGAGGACATTATCATGTGCAAGGCGGACAATGTTTACACCACTTTTTTCCTGAATTCGGGCGAACAGATCATGGTTTCAAAATCCCTGAAAAAAATCGAACTGGAAATGTCGGATTACCCTTTTTTCTTCCGCACCCACCAGTCCTATCTGGTCAATCTCCGCCATATCACAGAAATCAGGAAACGCGAGCCTGATTGCCTGATTTTAACTAATAAATTAAAGGCGCTGGTTTCCGGAAGTAAGATCAGCGAGCTCCGGACCAGGCTTTAAAAAACCGGGATGGCGGTCGTCCGGTCATATGAGAAGCCTATTTCCCTTCGGGAAGAATTAATCGGATGACCCGGACGGAATCTTTCTGGGGCGTCGAAACCTCCGCATAGGCGGCCGTTTGTCCGGAAATGGCTTTAAGCCGGTATTGCCCCGGTTCAACCCCGAAAAAGGAAAACTCTCCGTTTTCATTTGCAATGGCGGCAATATCCGGCGCCTGGCCCGTGCCCTCCATAATGGTGATGACGGCGCCTTCCACCGGCCGGGAAAACTGGTCGACCACCACCCCGTTGATAGCTGTGGTATTCATTTCTGTTTTGTTTGGAGATGAATGGCAAGCGGCCCCGATCCACATCAAGGCCAGGCTTGCGCAAAAAATCATTTGACAGGTATCAGGGCGCCTCATTTTTCCAGCGGGTTACATTTTGAAAAATCGGACCGATAAAACGGGTTCCTGAATTTTCCGTAGCCGCCCCGTAGGTGTGAATCCCTACCGCCGTCCGGTTTCCGTTCGGCAGGCAAATGTACACCGGAGATCCGCTATGCCCCCCCATCGTATCGATGGTGTAAAAAATCCTCCGGTCGGTCAGCCTCAACACCGGCCTGGCGTGGAACCATTGGGTTTTTCCTCCCTTATCGCCCGGATATCCCGAGATATTCAGGTACTTGCCCCGTAACAGGTTCGGCGTTGCCTCGGCAACCTGGAAAAATGGCCCGGTCATCCGGATGCCTGCGTTCTGCGGCAGGATAATAGCGCCATAGTCGGCGTCCTGATTCCGCGAATTGACCCACCCTATTACGGACCGGAACTCACTGGATTGAGCGGAGCCAAAAACCGCGGAAGTTCCATTCAGGCCGGGAGTCACGGTAATACTTTGGGCCCATCCGCCGCCGTCGCCGTGCAGAAAAATATTATGCCCGGCGGTGATCAGCACCCTTGGCGAAACCATCCATCCTGTTCCCAGGTAACTCTTTCCGTTTTTGGCTCGGATGGTGAGTTGGCAAATAGCCTTGAACGGAAAAGCCTGGGTGTTGCGGACCTGCACCCGGTCGTCGGAGCCTATGATCCGCTCGATGCCTTGCGCCCCGTCGTCCCGGATGATCATTTTTGGCTTCATACCGGCCGCTTCCGGATAACTGACAAAGTAGGCGCTTTCCAATGCCTCCGTTTCTTCTCCGGCGGATTCAAAACCGGAATGCATTTTTCCGGCCTTCAGCAAATGGGGGCTGTAGTTTTCCACCAATTCCATTCCCGGAAATTCCGACGAAAGGTTTTCCTGGGGTTGGTATCCCGGGCCTTCGCCGTATTCCTGGAAGTACTCCTGAGGCTGAAACTGGCCGCCCGAGCCGTTATTGCCCGCGGATGCCGGAGGGCTGTTTTTAACCGGATTATGATCCTGAACCGCGGTTTGGTTTGTTTCGAAGTTCATTTTTTTATTTTTTGAATGAATTGGAAAGAAGGAAATACATCAACAACGGGTTGTTGTTCCCCCGGCTCAATCCTGAAGAAAGCCCCGAGTCCTGGGAAAACAGAAGGAGCAGGGGCAGATTATTGTTTAAATCAAAACCCTTTCCACCCGAATTGAGCAAAAATTTGAAGATCGGAAATTCGTAGGATGCGTTATCGACGGTTTTGGTCCCGAGGGTATCGTCTGTAAAATCAATTTCCTTCAATTTCGGAAAACCGAGCAAATGCTCGATCAACTGGCTGTTCTGCATGGAAGCGATGGAGTCTTCCAGTTCTTTCAATTTCCGGATAAGACCCGTTTGATTGGGGAGCCGGCTGCTTGCGGCAACCGCTTTTTTCATCCGGGCCAGTTCCAGTTGCAGCGATCGCACCATTTTGTAAAGCTGGGCAACAGGCGCCTGTGCAGGGCGCGCTCCAGGGGCTGCCGGACGGTTAGAGCTTGGCTTGTGGGCGTTCATGGCGTTTGCCGCCTCCGAAAAACCATCAATACTTTCGCCGAAAAATTCATTGCGGGTATCGTAGTACCCTTCCTGAAAGTATTCGTCGGAGCCTTCAAAAAAGCCATTTTCAACGCCGCTTTCCAACCAGGCATCCAGTTCATCATAACCATTCATGATATATTCAGTTTTAAATTAAAAAATACATTTAATTTCAGGTCAATAAGTATGGTATTCGTAGTTTTGCTGGGAATTCGGGTGTGTATTGTAAAAACTTTCACCCGTCATTGTATCAAAATCCGGAACATCCTCGTTTTCCGGCGCCGCAGTTTCCGCGCCGAACAATTTGGCGATCAACAATTCCGCCCTTTCTCCGGAACTCATTGGGTTGCAGCTTAACCTCCCGTGTTCATCCGTCAGGTAACTGAATTCCTGCCTGCCGGTCATGGCCTCAGGCCGGCCTGCTGCGCGCTGCGCCAGGTATCCGATCGCATTCATATAGGCTTCCAGAGAAATGTCGTTCACCTCTCTTCCGTATCCTTTTTCAATGATAATTCTGGATTCGGTTTTTCCAATTTGCTGCCCGGTTTTTGCATTGACCAGGTTACCGGCAAGGGTGGCGAGGAATTGAGGGTTTTGAACCAGTTTCAACAGGTTCTGCATTGCGTCTCCCTGCGACAGGTTTGAAATTTTTTGCTGAACCTGTTTTACCTTTTTTTTACCTTTTTTAAATAATCCTCCGATCCCTTTGATAATGGTCGGCGCAAAGGAAGTAGCAAGGCCCGCAACCAATCCCAGGATTTCTTCAGCTTCGCTTTCGGCAAGATGAACGGTCGAATTTTCCAGTAAATTTTCCAGTTCCCGGTCGGAGTAATGTTTAAATTGATCGGAAAATATACTGTGCAGCGCATGGCTGTAACCGCGTTGCAATTCCAGGGTTAATTCCGTTTCATAATTCATGTTCTGCAAAATTTACAATGAAAAAATGTTTATGCAGAACAAAAGTAGTCTCCAAAATAACAGGTCAACGGTGGAATTTTGAATTGGCCGGAGATTTCTTTGAATCTGGGATGCTTTCATTTGTTGTGCAGAGCGATCCGATCGCTCAGAGCGATCGGATCGCTAGAGGTTACCCTACCGCCCCGCCCGCCGCTTCAGCTCATCCACGCCCAAGGTGATCAGGTTGCCTACAGGCTTGCCGTCCCGGTAGCTGACTGCCCGGAGCGTGACCGGCGCGTCGGGCAGTTCCACGGGGTTGGAATATTTGGTGGTATGGTGGTCCGGCAAAGTATCGTCGATGGTATAATAAATGTCCAGCCCCGGAATTTCGGGCGCCATGTTCAGCCATAGTTTTCCGTCTTTCCACGAGGTGTTGATGATCGGATCATAAATGGCTTTGGAGAATTTGATGCCGGCCATTTCGGCGCGGTCAAAATGGGTTTCCACCCGTTTGACAAAATCCGGCCAGTTCTTTTTTTCTTTTTGCGACCAGTACACCTCGGCCAGCGCCCAGGCGCGGGGGTACATCATGTATTCCAGGTGGCGGAAGGTCGGGATCTGTTCGGTCCACATATTGCCCTGGCCGCCCAGGATGTATTTGGGATCCACACCATCGGGAACGGGTTCAAAACTGTAGGATTTCTGCATCCGCAAACCGGCGTAGATCGGGGGTTCTATCGTCCGGTCACCCTGATAATAGTCCAGATAGGCGAAGGTGGTGGGCGTCATCACCACCTCGTGCCCCAGATGGGCCGCCTCAATGCCGCCCTTGACGCCCCGCCAGCTCATCACCGCCGCGGAAGGGGCGATGCCGCCTTCGAGGATCTCATCCCAGCCGATCATCTTTTTGCCTTTGGCGGTCAGAATCTTTTCCACCCGGCCCATGAAATAGCCCTGCAGATCCTCCACATGCCGGATATTCAGCTTTTTCATCAATGCCTGACAACCCGGGTCTTCGGCCCAGTAACCTTTGTAACACTCGTCGCCACCCACATGGATATAGGGGTGCGGAAACAACATGGCCACCTCGGTAAAGACTTTGTCGAGGAATTCGTACACTTTTTCGTCGGCGGGGTTGAGTGTGTTCTCGATCTTCATTTTGAAAGTTCCGTTGCTATACCACTCCGAAAACGCCGTACCGGGGTTCACCCGGGTATTTGGGTCTTTCCGGGTGCTGAGTTCAGGGTAGGCTGCAAGGGCGGCCATGCTGTGACCGGGCACGTCGATCTCCGGCAGGATGGTCACATGGCGGGTTTGAGCGTATTGAACGATCTCCCGGATATCTTCATGCGTGTAAAATCCGCATTCGGTGGCCGCTTCGCCCGGTTTGGGGTCGGCGCGGTCGCCAAAATGCCCCGCCCGGGGCACGCGGCAGGCGCCAATCTCCGTGAGTTTGGGCAGCGATTTGATCTCGATCCGCCAGCCGTTGTCATCGGTCAGGTGCCAGTGCAGGGTGTTGAATTTCAGCCGGGCGATCTGGTCGATAAATTGTTTGACCTCTGCCTTGGTGAAAAAATTGCGACTGACATCCAGCATGATGCCGCGCCAGCCGAACCGGGGATAATCGGTGATCTTTACCCCGGGTACCGCCCAAACAGCTTTGACCGGGGTTTTGCTTTCAATTTCCCTGGGCAAGAGTTGGAGCAAGGTCTGTATGCCGTAAAACAAGCCCGCCGGCTGGTTGGCCGTGATGACCACTCCCTTGGCCGACGTTTCGAGGGTATACCCTTCCTTGCCGGTTTTGGGGTCGGGTGTATCGGCGAGGTTCAACTGGATGGGGCCGGTTCTGCCCAAAAGGGTTTTGACGGCGAGCCCGGTCGGGGCGCTCAGTTTTTGGGCCAGCGTTTCGGCGACCTCGCGGCCTTCCGGTTTGTTGTAACTGACCGCCGTCGTTTTTGTCAGCAGATAACTGCCGGCCAATTGTTGGACATCAACGGGTTGCGGGATCAATTGGATAGGGCCGGTTTGCGCGTTGGCGGTTGCAAACGCCAGAAACAGCGCCGGATAGAGCAGGTTTTTCATGGAAAGTTGTTGTTTCTTTTTGTAAATTCCTGAATGGACTTGTAAAGGTATGGGCTCGGGTTTGATCCGCCAAGCCGAATCCTGAAATTTCTCAAGCGTAGCGATCCGATCGCTTTGAGCGATCGGATCGCTAAAAATCAAAAACAGAACGGGGAAATGTTTGCACATTCCCCCGCCTGATCTCATTAACCAAAATTGAGCAGTATGTCTAATCCACCACGTTCACCCGGTAGGCAAACGGTGAGGAATAAAATGCGCCCCCGGTAATGTTCACGCCGGTATTGATCGCATTGAAAGATTTTCCATTCGTCAAATGCATGGTTGCGCTGATCTCAAACCGGTCGCCCGTAGCGATCTGGTCGATTGTCAGGCCCAGCGCGCTCATGAGTTCCGTGCCTGTAGCCGTAAGCGTAGCCCTCGGGTACCCGGTAACCGGGTCCTTTGAATAGGCGGATGCGGGATAGGATTTTAACGGCACATCCGTTTTGCTGTTCGTCCCGTTGGCAGGGGTCGTATCCGTAAACTTGACCGTCAGGTCGTAAGAGTCAAACAAGGCGCCCAAATCGGGGGTGACCGCCTCGGCCACCAATTCCATTTTGGTGCCGGCCATATCTGCCTTGCTCACTTTAAAGGTGGTGGCGGATACCGGGAACGGCGTTACAGTGCGCATGTACCCGCCCTGCTCAAAACCGAATTCATCGATCCGCTCGATCATTTCCGTTTCGCAGGATGAAAGGGCGAACACGGCAAAGAGGACCGCTATTTTTAAGATTATATTTTTCATGTGAAGGATCATTTAATGCTTGAAAATAGGTTTTCACCACGTTTATTTCACAAAATCCGCCGGGTTATTATCCCAGAATACCTGCACGGTAACGTTCGGTTTCTGGACGGCATTCGAATTCCTGGCCACAAAACCCGTCGGATAATAATAAGACCTGATGAATGGCCCGGGGTTGGGGTCTAATGCCGGCTGTTGACCACCGGGTTTTCCGGTCCGGCGATACAGATTGTACGCCTCGATGCCGTTGCCGTGCAGAGCCACCCAGTATTCGGTCGCGATGATATTCAGGCGTTCGTCATCCGAGGCGGCGGCGTCAAAGGCGGCCAGTACAGCATTGACATAATTTTCCACATCAGTGGCCCATACGATGCCTTTTGCAGCTTCAAAGGTGTTGATCTTGCCGGATTCCGTCGACCCCAGGGCCATGCTGCGCACGTCCGCCATCGATTTTTCAACGGCAGATTGCAACAATGCCCGGGCGTCCCCGGTGGTTTTCAGGATCAGGGCGCTTTCCGCCCGCATAAAATCAACAAACGAGCGTGTCATGATCGGATGGATCCCTGCGCCGCCTGCCCCCGCGCCAAGGGAAACGCCTTTGCCTGCATCGTCGTCGTACAAGCCGCCGGCGGGATAAAGCCCCCAGGCCGTGCGCAGCAATCCGTCGGGTGGAATGCCTTCGTTGCTCAGGTGGTCGCGGCCCCAATACCCTACCGTGGTCGGCAGGCAATACACGTCGTTCGCCCCATAATGCGCCGGTTTGGTATTGGTGATGCACCGCAGGGCGTTCACGTCGGTCGGGTTGCTGATGGTCTGCCGGTAAAAATAAAAACGCATCCTCGGGTCGGGAAAACCCTTGGAATTGTACAAATGCCCCATGTAAGAGTTGGATTGATAATCCCCGCCGCCGGTCGGGCCGTACTGGCCGCCGTACCGCGGGTGGCGGGTATCGGGGTTGGTCAGGTTCGAGCCGTATTTGAATACCAGGTTCTGGGCGCTGGTGGAGATGAGTTTGTCCGCTCCGATGAGTGCTTCTATCCCCGACTTGGAACCCGCCGCGTCGATCAGCCGCCGGTTCAGGTAGTATTTCAATTTGAGGCTGTTGGCAGCCCGTGTCCAGCTATCGGCATTACCTGCGTAGAACAGATCGCCGGTAGCGGCGCCTTTGGAAGCGGCGGCAAAATTTTCGATGGCCTTGTCCAGGTCTGCCAAAGCGGCGGAATAGACCGTCTCGGCCTCGTCCGTCTTCGGGTTGAAATTGGCTGCATCCAACGCCTCAGAGAGGGGGATGTCGCCATAAGTATCTACCATGGTCATCAGAACGGAAGCCCGGATGGTGCGGGCAATGCCGGCGTGTACAAACAGTTCGGCGCTTTCCACGACCGGCAACAACGTCTCAACGTCGGCTAAAATGCCAGAATAGGCATTGTTCCACCGGCCGTCCTGCCCGCCGGGCGCCTGGGCGTTGTCATACAAGGCCGCCCCCTGGTTCAGCATACGGGTCAGCCGCATGCCGCCGTCGCTGAAGGTATTGAAATGTCCGGCATAATCCAGTTGTATCCGGGTCAATATGAAGTTAGGGTCCGCGTTGCTGGTATTGACGGCGTTGGGGTTGTCCAGCAAGTCGAGCTCGCAAGACCCCAACAATGCGACCGCCAAAGTCAGGACGATTAATTTGAATTTATGTATCATCGTTTTGTTTTTAGGTTGTAAAAAACTCAATTTCCGGCTTTTGAGGTCCCTTTCAGAAGGTCACCTTCAACGTGCCGCCGATCCGCCTGGCGCTCGGGCCGGTCAGGAAATCAAAACCAAGGCCGTTGCCTACGCCCAACCCCAGGTTGTCGGTGTCGAAATTCAACCCTTCCGGCATATGCAGGGCTCTGTACCACAGGTTGTTGCCGGTGATCTGCAGGGTGATGGCTTTAAACGGCGTCCGGGACAGCAGGTTTTGCGGCAAGCTGTAAGACAAGGATATTTCCTGCAAACGAATCGTGGAACCGTCATAGATCCGGCCTTCGTCGCCGAAGAAATAGATATTGTTAAACCCGACGTCGGACGCAGTCACCTGGACGTTGTTCGGCGAGCCGTCGGCCAATACGCCCGGGAAGAGGAAGGTCTGCGCGCGGTCATAACCATTTTCCAGGCCCGTATCATAAGTCAGCCCTCTGCCCATCAGGGCGCCGGCGGTACTGCTGTACAAGGCGCCGCCGTGGCGATAGGAAATCATGAATTCCAGGCTGAAATTTTTATAGTTCAACGCATTGATGAAACTGGTATTGAAAGCGGGGTTAGGGTCGCCCAATACGACCGGCGAAGCGGTGGCTTGCGGGAAACCCTGGGAGGAAATTTCCAATTGCCCCTGCGCATTCCGCCTGAAACCGGTGCCTTTGATAATATTGAACGGTTTGCCCACAATAGCGTAATTGCCCAATGCACCGCCGAAACCGGTCACCTGGACTTCCTGCAAGGTGCCGCCCAGATCCACTACGGTCGGAACGTTCCTGGAATAGACCAGGGTTGCATCCCAGCTAAAATTCGTTCCGGCAACAGGCGTAGCGGTAAAGGTGAGTTCAATCCCTTCGTTCCGGATCTCACCGATATTGATGGTCGTGGAGGTATACCCGGTTGAGGCGTCGAGCGGAGAACTGGTGATCAGGTCGCGGGTATTGCGGCGGTAGGCCGTTACGTCGATCCCGACCCGGTTGTTGAAAAATTTGCCTTCCAGCCCGACTTCCAATTCAGAGTGCAGTTCGGGCTTCAGGTTCGGGTTGCCCAATACGTTGCTGACCGCGTGGGTCTGCAAGGCTGCCCCGGATGCGTTCAACCAGGCTCTGGCGTCCTGATCCAATACGTTCCGCGTCTGATAGGGCCTTGGAAATCCAGCAGAAGTGCCCACGCCTGCCCGGACCTTGAGGAAGGTAATAAACTCGTTCTGTAATCCAGTGAAAGCGGAGGTAGGCACAAAGGATAAACTGGCAGAGGGATAAAAAATCCGTCTGTTTTCGGGTTCTACCGTCGACGTCCAGTCGTTCCTTCCGGCAAAATTCAGGTAAAGGAAGTTGTCATAGTCGAGGGTTAATTCCCCGAATATTCCCATCCTTGTTTCTTCGGAAGTAAAATCACTGCCGGTATTGTTGATAAAGTTGTCGTGCCGGAACAACCCTCTGGCTAATTGAACGGAACTGGCTACGCTGTTTACCCTGAACACATCGTTGCGGATATTGCCGCCCAGTTTGGCAGCCGCGGTCAGTTTGCTGAGGAGCGGCAGGTTATACGAGAGGATCAGGCTGTTGTCCCAGATAGTATTATTCAGATCCCGGGTAAAATAGGCGCCGGTGGGCGCTTGTACGCCGCCCTTGCCGAGTTGGAATTCCTGATTTTCGGTATAGGTATCCAGGCCGGCCCGATAAATCAGCGAAAGGTCTTCGGTGAATTGGAAATTGAACGACGTTGTTCCAAAAAAGCGGTTGACCTCGCCGGTTGTTTTGTAATGTTTAAGCACCCAGCGCGGGTTCACAATGTCGTTCGGGCTGCGGAAATAGACCGAACTGCCGTCTACCGGGTTTTCATAGGGCCACCCCATCAGATCCACCTGACGCGGCGTGAACATCACGTTGGCCAGCACGGATGGAAAATCCAGCGCGTTATTTCCGGTGCCCCCGCTCAGGGGAGGCGATTCCTGGTCCGTATTGGCAAAACTGAAAGAAGAAACCACCGACAGTTTGCTGCTCAGTTTGGAGGTAACCCCCAGGCCGAGGTTGAGTTTCTTCAACCCGTTTTCCGGGATATAACCTTGTTCATCCAGATAACCTGCGGAAAGGTTATAACTCGAACTTTCATTGCCGCCGGAAATGTTCAACGAGGTATTGGCAATAACCCCCGTGCGGAAAAAATCGCTGACATTGTTCGGGAAAACCACCATTTCATAAGGACTCACCGAGGTCACATAATCCGCCATAGCCGCCCGGGCCGCCAGGTTGGATAAAAACGCATAAGGGTGGGTAGTCAGGGCGGTGTTTGTATTTTGGGAAGGATAAATTCTGGCTTCCTCCAGAGTAGGCCCCCAGTTACTGAAGAAATACCCCAGGTTTTGCTGGAACCCGCCGACGTAATCGTTCTGGTACCTGGGCAGGTGGGCGGTATTGGTAAAATAGGACTGCGTCAAATTAAATTCCGCCTTCCTCGTTTTACCGCTGCCGTTTTTGGTGGTCACCAGGATCACGCCGTTCCGGCCTTGGTCGCCGTAGGTTACCGTCGCAGCCAACCCTTTCAGCACGCTGATGCTCTCGATGCTGTTGGGGTCCAGGTCCAGAAACCGGCTGGAGGCCGATTGACCGCCGGAGGTAAAACCGCCCCGCGAGTTGGTGCTGGAGTTGAACGGTACCCCGTCCACCACAAAAAGCGGCTGGTTGGAACCGGTGATGGACGAATACCCGCGGATGGTGATGTTCGTTCCCGTACCGGACACCCCGGACGTAGAAGTAATGTTAACCCCCGGGATCTTGCCTTGCAAAACCCTGCCGACATCCGCCTGGGGCCGGTCCTGAATGGCTTTCTCATTCACGGTGGATACGGAATACCCCAAGGCTTTTTTGTCGCGCCGGATGCCCTGGGCGGTAACGACCACGAGTTCGGTGTACACCGCGTCGCTTTCCATGGTCAGGTCGACCGTGGTGCGTCCGTTGATCTCAACATTGGCGGTCCGGAACCCCGTGTAACTGAAAACCAATACATTACTTCCGGCGGGCACCTCCAGGGTGTACTTCCCGTCCACATCTGTGACCGTCCCGCTGATCGTACCCTCTACCAGGATACTGGTTCCGATCAAAGGCGCCCCGGTTGCATCGGTGACTGTGCCGCTTACAGTACTCTGGGCATGGGTGAACCCCGCCGCTAAGAGTAATAGCGGTAGAATAGTGAAGAGTCTTTTCATAACAAATCCAATTTTTATTAAAAAATAACTATCAGAGCCAATTCGGGATTACCTCAAAGGAGCGTTGATGCACGGTCATTACAATGTTTGGAAATTTGGGAGGTTACACAGCAAAAGATACACTTCTTTCCTTTCAGGCCAATTCGACTTTAAGAAGCGGATTACCCGAAGCACATAAAACCCAGGTTGAACGAACCAACTGAAGGAAATCTAATTTTTGTTGGAAGAACAGCGGTATAGATCTCTTATCCTAATAAATTCAGAATGACATCTTCCTAAGAACGTACAAGAATTTTTAATCGCTGCTTTTCACTGTAAAAATAAAAATACTGTCCGGATTCCAATGCTGGTCCAGGGTTTATTTTTTCGTTTTTTTCAAAAAACCGGTCAAAAACTTGCAATTGTATATTTTTTGGGTTTATTTTGTGTCTTTGGCAGTTATACAATATATATAATAAGGCAACCTCCATTCTGTAAAACCCTTTCAGGTGTTAGTTACAACTGTAGTATTTTGTTGTAACGGAACCGGTTCTGTCTGAACCCCGTTCCGTTACGCGGGTTTTTATTGTCATTTAATCAGCAAATTATGATCTCCAATCCTTACCCTGTTATGCCCATTCCTTTGTTATTGACTGGTATTTTTCCTGTTCCGGTCAAATCCGGCTTTACAGACCTTTGTCCCCCCGATCCGGACGACGATATCATTGTCCTGCCGTGATATTCCGCAGGACCGTTCTTGTATTCACTTAAAACCAGCATAACGTGAAATCCAAACTGGAACCTTTTCCTGAGCCAACCGCTTTTCAGGGGCGCCTTCACAAAGGTATGCGTGTAAACGAGCGGGCAGGCTCCATCGGACTGACCCTCGCTTTTGCCTTGTTTTCATTCGGCAGTTTATTCTATTTTGCGGGCCCTTGGGCTGTTCTGGCCAATACGCGCCTGCTGGATCTGCTGATCAATTCCGGCGTCATCAAATACCATGACCGCGGCGCTGGGTTTGTGGAGGGTGTAGCGGATCCGGTCTATTTCATGAAATCCCAGGAACCCGTCATTTGGCTGGTTGTGGGATTGGCCGTTGTTTTTATCCTGGTATCCAGGCTGATAAAGGCCTTTCAATACCATCAAATCGCCCAACACCTTGGCCTGCCGGGCGCTTTTCGCCACCACGCAAGGGCGGTTTTTACCGGCAGGGCAGAAGGCCGGGAACGCTCCCCGGACGTCTGGTCGCTGTTCCGGTTTTTCCTGGTTTTTGAGATCGCCGTATACGCCCTGGCCGGGCTCTTCGGGGCGGGCTGGTCGTCGTGGCTGATCCAGATGTTATGGGGGCTGATCGTTTTTGGGGTGATGTACTGGTGGACCCGGCCGGCATCCCGGCCGGAGGGGGGGATCTCCCCGGTTTCCGCCGCATGGGCACAGGTGCGCGAACTGGCCGGCCGGCCGGCGCTGTTCCTGCGGCTTTGCCTTCTATCGGTAGCCGCCTTCGGTTTGCTGGATGTTGCGGCCTATCTCGTCACCATGTCCTTCTCCACCATTCATGTTCTGCTGCATGTCGATTTTTCCATTCTGCTGATGGCGTTTGTAGCGGGGTATATCGCCCGCCTCCTGCCGCTTACTCCCGGCGGGGTCGGGCAGTTCGAATGGGGTTTCACCGGAGCGCTTTTCCTGGGCGGCATGGGGCTGCCGGAAGCGGCTACGGTGGCGCTGTTGTTCAGCTTCTTTTATTATGTATCCCTCGGGTTGCTCTACCTGATCTCGCTGGGTTGGCGGAGCTTTCCGGAGGAATATGCAGCGACCAACGGCGACGAAAAACCCGCCGGCGCTCCGGCAGAAGAAGCCCGGCCGGCGCCCGCACCTTTCCTGCTCTGGAAAAGGGCATTGGTATTCGCCTCGGTCATCCTCGGCGTGTTTTTCTTCGACCGGCTTGCAGCGCTATTGTCCAACCTGTGGTTACTGGACAGCATAGGGCTCCGGGAGGTTTTTAATACCAATTTCTCCACAGGCGCCGGAATGTTCATTGCTGGCGCCCTGATGTTCGCCGCAGCCGGCGGCGCACCTGCCCTTTTTGCCAACCTGCCCCGGGAAACACGGCGGTTCGTCTGGGGCCTGGCCGGGTTCGCCGGGTTACTGGCCGCCTACCGGCTCTCGCTCCGGTACGAGGATGTTTTGCTCTGGAGGAACGGCCTTCCGTTTGGCGAAAACGACCCTGTATTTAACAAGGATATCGGTTTTTACGTCTTTTCCCTGCCTGGCTGGCGCCTGACCCTGGAGGTATTGACCTGGGCTTTTGGAGTGGCGCTCGTTTCTTCGGCCATTTGCGCCTGGCTCGGCCGTCGCCAATCCGGGGCCGGGGTATTCGCAACGATGCCCGTACTGGTTTCCCTTGGCGGGCTCGGAACCGTATTGGCCGCCTCCGTCTGGATCGGCCGGTATGATCTCCTCCTGAAAGAAGACAAGCTGACCAGCGTTTTCACCGGCGCCAGTTACCTGGATATTAACGGACTTTTTTCCACACTCAACCAGATAAAACTCAACTCCTTTGTTATCATTGGGGTTACCATTTTCCTGATCGTATTGCTCCGGTCCTTGCGCAGGCAAAAACATTCGGCAATCCGCATGGCCGGGACGGGCGTCGGGGCGCTCATCCTGGCCGACTTTTTATTCGCTTTTTCGGTCAGCGTCCGGAACACCGCCCTGGTCACACCCAACCAGCCCGTGATCCAGTTGCCTTATATTGAAAGGCATATTGCCGCTACCCGGAAAGCCTTCGGCCTCGACAAAGTACAGGAAATCGAATTTGTGCCCCGCACCGGCGCCGATCCTTTACCGGCGTTGGATTCCCTGCTGTCGAGCAGTACCATCCGCAATGCGCCCCTCTGGCCGCCTTTTGTCAATTACCTCGAACAACTGGTAGACCCCCAGCACGCGCAACGCATCCTCCAAACCGGCGGGGACGATATGATCTACGGCCCCTCGCTGGAAATTTTCCAGCAACAGGAGAAACTCCGCACCTACTACGATTTCCTCGACGTGGACGTCCTGCGTTTTTCCATCGACGGCGAAAAACGGGTGCTGGCCGGTTCGGTCCGCGAATTGCCCATCCTGGAGCCCCAACCCTGGCTGGCCTGGTGGGGGCAGCGTTTTATGCTCTTCACCCACGGCCACGGCCTGGTGATGGCCCCCGTCGGGGAGACCACCGACCAGGGCGAGCCCGTTTTTGTCAGCGGCCAGATCCCCGTGCAAGCTGCCTGGCCGGAACTGACGGTAGCCAACCAGCAGGTTTATTACGGGGAAGGAAACGCCGGCATGGCGGTGAGCAACGTGCGGGACATGGCCGAACTGGACTACCCCACCGCCCAGGGGCGCGCTGAAAACGTGCTGCCGGCCGATTTCCCGGCCGGCGTCCAGGTCAACTCCCTGATCAAACGGATCGTTTTCGGCTGGCAAAGCGGCGAATTCTGGGAAATGATCTTCAGTTCGCTCATTACCAGGGAAACCCGGCTCCATATCCACCGGCAGCCGCTCAAACGGCTGGAGCAAATCGCTCCTTTCCTCTATTTTGAATCCGACCCTTACGCTACGGTCGTCAACGGCGACATCACCTGGCTGGTCAACGCCGTCACGGCATCCGACCAGTACCCATACAGCAAACACGAATTCATCGGCGACAAATCCCTCAGCCGCACCCCCGACGCCATTCGCACCGAACGCATCAACTATGTGGAAGATGCCGTGAAAGCGACCATCAACGCAGCGTCCGGGCAGGTGAAGCTGTACAAAATCGCCGACCAACCCGTGATCAACACCTGGGCCGCCGTCTATCCGTCGCTGTTCGCCGGCCAGGACCAGATGCCCGGGGAAGTCCGTCAGCAACTGACCTATCCGCTCCAGTTGTTCCATATCCTGTTCGACGACCTGTATATCTATTACCATATGAACGACCCCGTATATTTTTTCAACATGGAGGATATGTGGGACGACGCCGACGAGGTGCTGGGGCCGGTGCTGGACAAAGGCAAGGCCATTACTTTTTCGATGGAGCCCTATCATATGCTGCTCAAAACGGGTGGACTACTGCCGGCCGCGGTCGAGCAGGAACAGTTTGTCATGGCGCTGCCTTTTACACCGGAGGGCGCCCGCAACCTTCGCGCCATGCCCCTGGCTTATCAGGACGGCCCGGATTACGGCCGGCTTTTTGTGCTCAGCGTGCCGAAAGGGATGTTTGTCATGGGACCTGAACAGGCCGACGCCATCATCGACCAGGACCCCAACATCTCCCAGCAGATTTCCTGGTGGAACCGCCTGGGCACCGAGGTGATCCGGGGGCATACCTCCTTGCTGCTGGTGGAAGACGAGGTAATCTACATCGAGCCGATCTTCATCCGGTCGCAGCAGAATTCGATCCCCCAGTTGAAACGCGTCATTGCCGTCATCCGCGGGCACGCCTATATGGCCGAAAACCTGGAGGAGGCCTTGCGGCAGGCGTACGCTAAATCCGGATCAGACCTTGCCGGCCCCGTTCAACGGGGAGCGGAAACAGAAGAAGGAAGCGCCTCCTCCGGCCCGGCCGGCGGCGCCTCCAGATAGATCATTCAGAACGAACGGACGGCGCGCACCCGGCTCGAACCGCCCTTGTTAAGCAGCGCCTGTTCGCCTTTTTTGAAGTGCTGGCGCCAGGCGTTGGGCATATCGTTCTCGGAAGAGCTCCAGTAGAATTCTTCGGCGAAAGCGCCGAGTTTCTGAGCATGCAGGACCTTGAAAACCAGGTTGAGTTCGTAACGGGTCGGCAAACGCCAGTCCATGAATTCCCGGCCGGTTTCATCGTAGTTGGAAGGGTTGCTGACGAGGTCGAAAGCCGTGTACCAACTGGTCATTTCGGACTGGTCGGTCATGGCTGCCACCAGGCCGTGCGTTCCGGCCGTATTGACATAAAAGACAATGCCCCCGTAACGAAGATCGCCTACTGCGGCGGGCGTTTCGGTTTCTTTGGGATTTTCCGGAATACCGGTCGATTCGTCGGGGGCTTGCGCGGCGGCAAGGAACGGAAAAAGAAACAGGGCGGCTATCCATGCGGATGCCGGGAGGACCAATGTGTTTTTCATAATTATTGATTTTGGCAGTTAATGATTTACTTGATTACAACCCCAAAAAAGGTAAATTATTTTTTGCCGATATCAAAATTATTATTTTTTTTAACCAATTACCGGTTTAAAAAAAAATCGACCGGCACGGGTTCAGTATCGTTAGGGTAATTTCACCCATATCCGTTGTTTTAAAATGCCGGAAATTAAATTTTTAATTTTATTTTTACACCTGATTATGAATGACTTAAAATGTGTTACATTCATGATATGGTTTTCTTTTTTCATTTTTTAAAAAAATAAAAATTAATTTATTTTTTTAAAAAAAATATCTGTATTTTCAATACATTCGTACAAAAAAATATTATATTTGCAGACAAATTTTACATAGTATTCTCGGCCCATTAAAATAAACGCAAAAACGCGTGTTTCAAGGTAAAGGCAGTTAAATCAAACCACGACCGTCGGCAGGACAGGAAATCCGGTTTTCCGGTTTCTGTATGTCGATCTCACACAACAGGCCTTGAAACATTTTCCGGACGAGCGTGCAACGCTGGTCAACTCATGAAAAGCAAAGACGACAGGACAGCATCATCCGGGCGCCCGCCGGGGTGAATGCGGTTGTTTTGGTTCGCCGTTTCCACGATTTAACTGCCTGCCTTCCCGTCTCTTCGTTTTTCCATTCGGTATGGTATTTAACGACCTGTTTCAATAACAAATTAAAATAATTCTCATGATGAAAACAGTACCCAGGCTACGATTTGGCTATTCGGGTCTTCTGACGGGGTTATGCCTGTTGCTCGGCGGCCTGTCCGTTCAGGCGCAGACGTTCCAGACCGGCAACGTCAGCGACGCTTCGGGAAATTTCCTTACCTTCCCGTTCCAGCTCCCCGATCCCAACCCGTTGACGCCGCCACCGCCTCCGCCGGCCTTCAACGCCAGAATGACGGCGGTCATCTCCAATATCGTCGTCCTTGCGGGAGAAGGCATTATCGGCGGCGACGTGCTGGAGTTCGACGTGACGATCGAGAACACTTCCACCGACCCTGACGTCGTGCTCACCGCCTTTGCCTTCCAGAGCAAGTTCAGCGAATCGCCCGCCCTGGCCAGCCGCATCGGCGACAAACTTTTTTACGCTACCGTCGTGCCGGGCGCTCACCCCGACGGCCCGATGGGCACCGTGAAGAAAAACGGCACCTCCAACGGCTTGTTTTCCGGCAAATGGAAGGGAATCTGCATCAACTCCAGCACCGACTTCCTGCCTGAGTTCAACTCCGGCCTGGAAGACGAATCGCTGGAATGCGCGGGCGCGCGCACCGACGCTGACCTCGACGGCAACCCGGAGCTCTCTTTCCCCCTTGTCGGCCTGTATCCGGGCCAGAGCCAGACCGTGCGCCTCCGTCTCGACAGCGGCACCACCGACGGCGCCCTGCACCGGGTGCCCGGAGGAACGCTGACCGGTACGGTTGGTTTCGAGGAACTTATGGGTCCGAACGGCATTACTTACTTCGTCCCGGTAATGGACGTGCCCGGCAACGTGCTTGAAATCCCGGATTTTGGCGACAACAAGGTATTGCGCGACGCCGACGGAACCTTTAACCCGACCTTCGCGCTCGCAGCCGACGGCCTCACCTTCAACAGCCAGGAATACCTGACCCTGCCCAGGCGCAACTTCGCCTTCACCGATATCCTGGGCCGCAACCACGACTGCGAAACCTACGGCCTGCACGAAGTGGCAGGCACCCCCTGCTTCGGTAACCCGGATGACCAGCCGTTCTTCAATTTCCTGGGCACCGGCGACCTGATTCCCGGTATCGAGAACTTCGCCGCCATCCTGCACGGTTTCGGCGAATTCGTGGAAACGGGCGATCCGGACAACCCCTACGCCCTGCCGAACTATCCCTACGACATCCTTTGTGATAACTGCGGCGGCAAACCTTTTATTCCCGTCGCCGAATTTTATAAACAGATCCATCCGGATACGGCCCTCCGCCAGATGGTGGCCGGCGAATACGGCGAACTCGGTGGCGCTGATCAATATACGGCCTTTATAGAAAGCACGCCCGTATCAGCCCCTGAAGACTTCAGGGATGAATCCGTTCCGGAAGCCGACCCCGGCGGACCGCCGCAAGGCCCTGCGCTCAATACATCGGCCGTCGGCGTATTCCGCGACCTCAATGTGATCTTTGGCGGGGGTATCAACGGCGGCGACGCCATCGAATTCGAGATCGATATCACCAATACTTCCACCAATACGGAAGCCTACCTGACCGCTTTTAATTATCAGACCAAGGCCCGCGGCCTGGCCGATATCGGCCTGCTTGACGGCTTTACCCAGGACCGGCGCGACATCCGGCTTGATTCCTCCCTGGAACCCTGCCTGACCCTTAGCGACAGCGCCTGCTGGAACGCCACCCTCGGCATCGGCCACTTCCCGAACGTCATCGGCAACGGCCTGTTGTTCGGCCAGATGGTATGGACCAACGACGACGCCGGACGCGAAGGCCCCGTGATCAACGACCAGGTGTACGTGGACCCGGTCAACGGAAAGGACCCCGTTCCTTACTGGCTGGAATCGGTGAAAAAGAACGGCCCCTTCTCCCCTATCCTGAAGGGCAACGTCAACTTCATCTGCGTCAAGAGCGGTTTGTTCGACAACGACCCCGACGCCGACGCCGCCTGCGCGGGCGAACCGGCCATCCTGATTGATCCGGACGGACTACCCATCCCGTCCAATATCACGCAGCGCCTCGGCCTGCCCCCGGGTGAAACCCAGACCGTTCGCATAAGGATGGAATTCGGCGATTTCCGCGGCGCCATGCTCAAGATTGTGGCGGGCACCCTGGTTGACCTCGGCGACCCCGACTATGGCCTGAAAAGGGATTTTGATTGTTCGGACCAGCGCGAACTCGAATATGCCCACCCCGATCTGGTTGGTGTGAATATCGGTTACCTGCCCAATACCGACGCCACCTGGCTCACGCCGGAAACCCTGGAGGAAATCGAATATGTGATTATCAACCAGCCGGGCGACGCGCCGACCGTGATGAACTTCCAGCAGAACTTCGGTTATATCCTGGCTATGTCCGGATTCATTCCCAGCGCCGAGTTCTATGCGCCGGACCCTAACCCGGACCTGGTCGGCACTTCCGCTGAGGGCGTACTCATCCAGCAACAGGTGTTGGGTACGTACGAAGTAAATGAAATTCCCAGCAATGTGACCGTATTTTCTAACAACAAATAACCTGCAAGTCCATGAAGACTATAGTACCAAACCTTTATTTTAAATCTTCCGGGCTATGGGTCTGTCTGACCGTCCTCTCGATGATGGTCAACGCGGGCTTTGCGCGCGCTTCCGCCCCTCATGCGGACGCCGGCCTGGGGGATGATACCTACTTCAGCCCCCCGGAATGGGTTGTAACCTGCGGATTCAATATGTCCGTCGGTAATGAAGCCGACCTGAACGCGGCCATCGCCTGCTTCAACGCAGCCGGCGCCGCGGGGTTATATACCATTACGCTGACCGCCAATATCCCGCTCACCGCGAGCACCACCGCGATCAGCAACGCCACAGCCGGCGTGGAACTGAAGATCGCCGGCGCCGGATTCACCGTCAACGCCCAGGTTCCCGCGCCTTCCACCACGGTTCGAAGGCCGTTCAACATTGCCGCCAATACCAAGGTGACGGTGGAAAACCTGACCATCAAGGACGGCAACGCCGGTACCTGCGGCACGAATACCTGCTACGGCGGCGGCATCATCAACCGGGGCTTCCTGACCCTGATCAAGGTCACCCTCACGGGCAACCGCGCCAACCAGGGCGGCGGCTTGTACAACGCAGCGCCGGGCGCCACCCTCGCCATCCGCAATTCGCTGGTGAATGCTAACACGGCCCGGGTAGCCGGCGGGGGTCTTTCCCTGCTGGGCACAACCACCGTGGATTCCAGCACCGTTTCCAACAACCTAATGGCCCCGGCCACCCCGACGTCCACCACCACCGGGGGCGGCATCATGGTCAACAGCGGCGCAACCCTGACGATCAGCTACAGCACGGTATCGGGTAACGTTGCACGTTTTGGCAGCGGCATCTATTCCACCGGTTCCACTTCGCTGCTCAATACCACGGTATCCGGCAATCAGGCCGGCCACCTGGGCGGCGGGCTGTACCTCGGCAACGGGAGCATTTCCAGTCACAACAGCACTGTGGCGAACAATACCGCAACTACCAACGGGAGCGGGGTTTATGCGGCGTTCGGCAGTTTCTCAACCGCCAATACCATCGTAGCCTCCCCCTCCGGCTCGAACTGCTCCGGCAACAGCGCCCTGGTCAGCTCGGCCGGGCATAACCTGTCGAGCGACGGCTCCTGCCCATTCTCCGCCTCCGGCGACCTGAACGGCCTCGATCCCAAGCTGGCGACCCTGGCCGACAACGGCGGCCCGACCAAAACCCACGCCCTGCTTGTCAACAGCCCGGCCATCAGCGGCGGCGGTAACGCGCTGATCCCGCCCGGGGTGGTCCATGACCAGCGCGGCCCCGGTTTCAACCGGGTCTTCGAAGCGGAGCCCGTCGACATCGGCGCCTTCGAGTCGGATTTCGTTTGCAAAATGGAATTGACCAACTGCCCGGAAGACATCACCGTGTCGACCGACCCGGGCGAATGCGACGCCGTCGTGTCCTGGTCGCCGCCCGAGATCCTGAATTGCCCGGAAGGGGTCACCATCAACAGTTCGAGCACATCGGGGTCCACATTCGGGGCAGGCGTCACATTTGTGACCGTCGTCGCCACCGACGGCGTCAATACCTCCGACCCCTGTGAATTTACCGTGACGGTGACGGATGACGAAGACCCGACGGTAAGCGGTTCCTGTTCAACCAGCGTGGTTTTCAACGGGGAACCCAGCTTTACCCTCAACCCGGCGAACCTCGTCAGCGCTTCGGATAACTGCGGCATCGACCATATTTCGGTTTCGCCCAGCGCCATCAGTTGCTCCCAGGCTGGCTCGGGTCCGGTACCGATTACGGTGACCGTAACCGACGTGAGCGGCAATTCGACGGTCTGCAATGGCCAGGTGGCTGTATCCGGCCTGCCTTGCGGCTGGTCGGCCACGCCCCACGGCATCGCCTGCACCAACGGCAACCAGGCCAGCTACAACGGCCCGACCAATACCTTCACCCTCGCCACCTCGGGCTGTTACACGCCCAGCGCTTCGGCCGATGAAAGCGGCTGGATCAAGTACTCGCTTTGCGGCGACGGTTCCATCACCGCCCACGTAGCGGGACTGACGCTTCCGGGTTACGCGGGGATCATGATGCGGGAAACCGACGCCGCCGGGGCGAAAAAGGTAGGCATGGTGTACCAGGGCGCTTCCGCGCTTGCGCGGTATGCCCGTTACACAACCAACGGATTTTCCTATCCATCCTATATCCAGGCTGCCGGCGCGCGCTGGCTGCGCATCGTGCGCACGGGCGACGTGTTCAAAGGTTACTACTCCGGCAACGGGGTGACCTGGGTATTCGCTTTTACGGTTACGATTCCCATGCAAAGCTGCATCCAGGTCGGATTGGTGGCCTGGGGTACAACGAATACCAGCGTGGTTACGGCTACCTTTAACAACGTAGTCGTCACGCCGCCTTATAACGGCGTCAAAACCGGAACCACGCCGGAGGTGGCGCTTGAACTGGCGCCTTCGGTCGACTTGTGGCCCAACCCCACCGGCGGGGCGGCTACGCTCGAACTCGACCAGGCCTGGGGCGAAAAGGTCACCGTTGAGATCCGGGACGGCCTCGGCCGCCTCGTCCACACCCTCGACGGCGACGCCACTGCTGACAGAAGCCTGTACCTCGACCTGAAGGATCAGGCGCCCGGGGTGTACTTCATACGCGTGCAAAACCAGGAAGGAGACCTGTCCGTCCTCCGGTTGATACTGGCAAGAGACTGATCCGTTCATTCGGATCGACGGCTAAAACAACGAGCCATAGATACTGAGCTTGTGTTCGCCCGGAAGCCCTTCGCTTCCGGGTTTTTTTTATTCTCACCCTCCCGGATTCGCCGTTTCTTCCCAGACACGGGTCAGCCAGGCGCGCTCCGCCAGCAGTTGGGTGGAGTGGATTTCCGGGCCGGCGGACATGCGTTTGACTGGATTGTTATGCACCAGCTTGTACATCAGGTTGCAAAAGTTGAGGTAAGGCTCTTTCAGCGGTTGCGAAATCTTTTTGTTTCGACGGAGATAGATCCCAAAAGCAGCCAGTTGAGAAAGCAACGGCTCTGTTTCGTCCAGTTCGTAATAGGTTTTGACCAGGATCACCCTCGCGCCCAGATGGTAATGGATATCGGTAAAATTCAGCCGGCTCAGGTTTTCAAGAACCCTGTTCCAGTCTTTTTTTTGATAATATAATTCCGCGAGGTTAAAATGAGAGGCGTCGTCACGGAACTGGGGGTCGAGGCTGGACGTGTATTTCCGGATGAACTCTTCGATCCATTGGTATCTTTCCAGGCGCAACGCCAGTTTGACCACATTGGTAAAGGTCCAGTGGGAAAGGTATTCTCCTTCGAAAAGCGAACGGTCGGCAATCCCGTCCTGGTAAAGCTGGAGTACCACAGGAATGTAACTTTCAAGGCCTTTCCGGATATGGCCCGCGCAATAATTGATGGCGTACAGATAGATTTCACGCCGCTCCCGGATCTCCAGCGCATCCGCGTGTTTTGCGATCAGCCGCCTCAATTCCCGGAAATGGGTTTCTTTCTCCGGGAAAACCATGCACAGGTAGATCCGCAGGTAGGTGGCGGTCAGCGGATGCATATCCCGCTGGTCGAGCAGGTGATTTTTCACCTTGTTCACAAAGGGGATCTGGTAGTCCGTGGTGAGGATGGTCTGCCGGTTGAGCATGGCGCAACTGTATTTCAGCTTGTTGTAGAAATAAAACTCATCCAGTTTGTCGGAAACTACTTGTATACCGGGGTCCACTTCCCTGACCTTGCGGTTGTAAAATTGCCGGACGCCATGCTCGGCCAGCAGGAATTCATACAGCAGGTTCTCCCCCTTCTGCTCCTGCCGGTCCCGGAGCCTTTCCATTGTTCGCTGGTACAAAAACCCGTAGTGTTTATCCAGTTTTTTGTCGACCAGTTCTCCAAGGGCTTGTGAGTTGAACAGCAACTCGTTGGCCAGGAAGCTCCGGACGGCGAGGTATTGTTCACATAAACGCAGCAATTGGTTCATCAGGTGGGCCAGCTTCTGGTCGTTGTAGACTTGACCTGGAAACAGCTTCCGGAAAACCGCCGCCTTTTCCATCTTCCGGAGTTTCCACTCGGGCCATGCCCGTTTCAGGTATTGCATCAACCGGACCACATCTTCATTCTTATTGAAAAAAGGCGAGGTGACAAAATCTTCCAATTCCTTGATTTCCAGGGGATCAAAACTTTGAAGCATAGCGACCAGCTTGCTGTTTTCCATACGGATTGATCTTTGTGACGCTTCAAAATTAAGCAATTTTTGTGAAAAAAATAATATTTTAAATGTAATTTTTTTTAAATACTAAAAAATTATAATTAACTAATTATCAATTAATTAAATTAAAGTAGTTTAAAAATTTGAAATGAAATAACGATTTTTGATCTATTTGAAATGGTAAAAAAATCTTAAATTTTGTATTTGATTGAAGGGTAAAAAGGGTCTACATTTGTGATGAACAGCAAACCAAACAGCCTTGCGCACCACAGTCACTACCCTTCTGCTGCTGCTTGTTACGGTTGCCCGGGGTCAGGTCGTCTGGCCGGGTGATGTAAACAACAACGGAATCGTCAATCATATTGACGCGTTGTACTGGGCTGTGGCAAAGGAAGCGACCGGACCAGCGCGGCAGGACGCTACAACGGACTGGAGCGGCCAGCCGGTGACGACTGCCTGGGGTCAGAATTTTCCCAATGGGGTGAATTACGCCTTCGCCGATTGCGACGGCGACGGAATCGTTACAGACGATGACAAAGCGATCATCGAAGAGAATTACGGACTGGAGCACGACACGGTTATACCCGAGGAGTTTTTACAGGGCGACCCGGCTGAGGACCCGATCCTTGCCTTGTCTTCAGATATGGAAGATGTGGCGCCCGGCGAAACCTGGAATGTACGCTTGTCGCTCGAAAACCCGGGAGGGGATACCATCCACAATTTCTACGGTATCGCTTTCACGGTCCATTACAACCCGGACGTGATCGGCAACCAGGCCAGCAACTTCCGGCTCAACATCGACGAGACGAGTTGGTTGTACGGCATAGGCGGCAACCAGGTCATACAGTATGTGCACAACGACCCGGTGAACGGCATTGCCCATATTACGGTGGCGCGGATGAACCAACAGGAAACCAGCGGTATCGGATTGATCGGCACATTCTCCATCGTTATCGAAGACATCATCATCGGGTTGTCTTCCGCCGACCTCAGCGTTACGGATATCAAGATGGTGGACCTGGGTTTGACCGAAAGCCCGGTAGCGCCTTCCAGCCTGCACGCTGACGTGGTGACTTCGTTTACGGACGTACGCGATCCCGCGGGCGTCTTCAGGGTGTACCCCAATCCGGTGGTAAACGACATCCTGATCATCGAGGCGGTTCAATCGGAGAAGGTACAACAGGTTGAATTATACAATGCATTGGGGCGCAAGGTCCTCAACCAGACATTCCGGAAGGGGGAAGAACAGCAAATGATTGAAATGGGTCATTTCCCCTCCGGAATTTATTTGCTGAAAATCCGAACGGAACGTTTCATTTATATTCAAAAAATCTCCAGATAAACTTCAACATGGGTCGGTTTGCGCAGACCTGCCGCCAATAATTCATCATCACATATTATCTGCTTCATTTAAAACACATTCCTATGAGACGAATGCTTGTTTTCCCAGCTCTTTTTGCACTTTTTTTCTGTATGGCGGGCTGCGACAAAGGCGCTGACGCAGTCTTCCCGAAGTTCAAACAACTGAACATCTTGCTGACCGATGGCCCCATCGACCTCGATGCCGTCAATATCGATCTCAAGATGGTATTTGTCAGAGGCCCTCAAGGGACCGAAGAGATCAAACTGGGTACAAATGCAGGCATCTACAATCTGTTGGACCTGCAAAACGGAATTACGGAACTCATCGCTTCCGCGCAGATCAACCTGGACGAAATCCATCAGGTCCGGTTTGTCCTGGGCGAACAGAACAGCGTGGTGGCCGGCGGGCAAACGCATGAACTCAAGATACCTTCCGGCAATGAAAGCGGGTTGAAGATCAATGTTTGCCTCGATCTGACCGGTGTAACAGAATATGACCTGATCCTCGATTGGGATGCCGCCAAGTCAGTCCATGTAACCGGAAACGGCCTCTACATCATGAAACCGGCAATCGATGTAGTCAATCCGGACGCTCAATGCCTTGATGCCGAAGGAGAAGGTGAATCTGAAGAAGAAGAAACCGAAGAGGAGGAAGAAGAAGAAGAAAACAGCACAGAAACGGATTGCACCCTGACGCAAGGTTACTGGAAAACACATACTGAAGCAGGGCCCGCTCCCTTTGATGAAACCTGGTCGCAACTGGAAAACGGATCAGAAACGATTTTCTTCGGTACGGGGCTTTCTTATTACACGATCTTCCAGACCCCTCCCACCGGGAACAACGCTTACCTGATCCTCGCCCATCAATGGATTGCTGCACAGTTGAACGTTTTGCGCGGCGCATCCATCCCGGATGAGGTGCTGGATGCCTGGAATCAGGGCGCTGAATTGCTGACCGCATACGAAGGCGCCCAGAAAATAACCGTGAATACGCCGGACGGACAACTCGCCGTGCAGCTTGCGGAGATACTCGACGATTACAACAATGGGGTGACCGGCCCCGGGAAATGTGAATAGGGTGGTAAAGAGCTAGTTTGTTTCCCCTTAGTATGAATTTTTATTGTATTTAACTGCCAAATTACCTCGCCGGCAGACCGGCGAGCATCATGGTCCCAAACGGCGGTAAATTTGCGGACGCGGATTTTATCCGAACACCTTCAAGCGTTTGCAGACGGAAACCGGTTGGAGACCATGATTTTGGCAGTTTTCCTACAACGCCGACGGAATAAAAAGGGAGAGGTCGACTTCGAAGAAACGGGAAAAACTACTTCGTTTTTAGCCCTTTCGTAATCGCAACACTTAAACGATCCCGTTCTAATTCCACGGAACAGCGGCCTTTCTCCTTCCGGTCCACCGGCATCCCGCCTTATTCAGCTATATGCCTCGCTGTCCTTCAGCGGCAGTTTCCGCACCCGTTTGCCCGTCGCCCGGAACAGTGCGTTGCACAAGGCTGCATTGACCGGCGGGAGGGAAATTTCGCCCAGTCCTTCGGGGTTCTCCGCACTGGGCATGAGTTCCACGACGATCTCCGGGCTTTCCGGGTAACGCAGCATTTGGTAGGTGTCGAAGTTGGCCTGCTCCACGCGCCCGTTCTGAATGGTGACGCCGCCGTAGATCGCAGCGCTCAACCCATCCACGATCCCGCCTTCGATCTGCGCCCGGGCGCCCAGGGGGTTGACCACGATCCCGCAGTCCACCGCCGCGTACACCCGTTCTACTTTGGGCCGGCCGGTCTCTGCATCCAGCGAGACCTCGACTACCTCAGCCACGTAAGCGCCAAACATAAAATGCGCGGCAAAACCCCGGAATTTGCCCTCCGCGGGGCCTTTTTTCCAGTTACACATCTCCCCTACTTTACGGATCACGGCCTTCAGGCGGGCGGTGCTGTAGGTGGGGCCGCCGTGGTCGTCGTACGGCATTGTTTTGTCCTCTTCCCCCATGAGTTCCAGGCGGAAATCGATGGGGTCCTTCCCGGCTGCAACGGCCAGTTCGTCGAGGAAACTCTGGTCGACAAAACAGGTGGCGTTGTGCCCCGGCGCGCGCCAGGCGCCCGTGCTCACGCGGGTGGCAATAGGAGAATAGGCCATTTTAAAATTGGGGATGAACCCCGCCGGGAATCCGTCCGGGAAAACCTCGGTTTTATGCGGCGAATCCTGGCTTTTGCGGAACAGGTAGCGGGAGGTTGTCGCCGCGTTGATCTGCCAGGCGCTGATCCTGCCTTGTTGGTCGAGGGCGCCTTTGAGTTGGTACAGGCCGGCGGGGCGGTAATAATCATGTTGCAGGTCGTCTTCGCGGGTCCAGACCACCTGGACGGGCTGCCCGATCTTGTGGGAGATAAAAACAGCCTCCGCGGCGTAATCCGCCATCAGCCTTCGCCCGAAGCCGCCGCCATTGCGGGCCTGGTGGACCTTGATCTTGTCCCGCGGCACGCCCGTGATCTGGGCGGCAAAAAACGCCGCAGAGCCCGGCACCTGGGTAGAACCCCAGCATTCGACGCTGTCGGGTTTCACGTCGGCGATATAACTCATGGGCTCCATCGTGGCGTGGTACAGGAACGGGACTTCGTAGGTGGCTTCCAGCACCTGAGCTGCTTGTTGGAAAGCTTCGTCCGTGTTGCCGTCGTTGCGCAGTTGCAGGTCGCCGGCTTTGGCCGTTTTTTCTTCCATCTGCCGCAGCAGGGCATCCGAGCTTTCCAGGGCGCCTTCGCCCAGGTCCCATTCCACCTGCAGAGCGTTTTTGCCTTTGAAGGCGGCCCAGGTATTTTTGGCGATGACGGCCACGCCTGCGATCCGGACACCCGGGTCGTCGGCAGCTTCAACTTCCAGCACCTGCACCACACCGGGCACGGCCAATGCCGTTGCGGGGTCGAAACTTTTCACCTTGCCCCCGAACACCGGGCATTTGGCGATAGCGGCGGTGAGCATGCCTTTGGGTTTGGCGTCGAGGCCAAAAACGGGTTGGCCGGTGGCGATCTGGCGGCTGTCCACATTGCGCTGTTCCGTGCCGATGATGCGGAAATCCTTCGGGTCTTTGAGCGGAACGTCTTTGGGGACTTCCAGTTTGGAGGCTGCATCCGCCAGTTGGGCGTAGGTCAGCGATTCCTTGTTCAACAGGTTGACGACCTTGCCTTCCGCGGCCCGGCAATCCCCAGGCGCGACGCCCCATTGACCGGCGGCGGCCTGTACCAGCATTTCGCGGGCGGTGGCGCCGGCCTTGCGGAGCGTCTCCCAGTTGGTTTTTACGGCGGTGCTGCCCCCGGCGAACTGGGCGCCCATGAGCGGGTTGAAGTCCGCCTGTTGCACCAGGATCTGATCCCAGTTCACCTCCAGTTCTTCGGCCACCAGCATGGGCAGCGAAGTCTTGACGCCCTGCCCGATCTCCGGGTTTTTGGCGAAGATGACGATGCTGCCGTCCGATCCGATGCGGAGGAAGGCGTTGGGTTCAAAAAAGGAGGCGGCGGCCTGGTTTTCAGTCCGGCCGAAACCCGCCAATGGAAATCCGAGGACGAGCCCCGTTCCGGTCAGGCCGGATATTTTGATAAAATTTCTTCTGTTGATGTTGACCATCATATGGATTGTTTGGATTGTTTGGATTGTTTGGATTGTTTGGATTGAAACGCCACGCCGCGGCATGGTCGAATCAAAAAATCAACAAATCAACGCATCAACAAATTAATTCGATTGTTCGATTGCCCCCCCCCTCGAATCAACAAATCAACGCATCAACGCATCAACATCCTCTCACCCTTTCCTCAAAACCACCGCCCGCACCACCGCCTTCCTGATCCGCGGGTACGTGCCGCAGCGGCAGATATTGCCCCACATGGCGCCCTGGACGTCCTCCTCAGAGGGGTTGGGGTTGGTATCGACGAGCGCGGCGGCCGACATGATCTGCCCCGCCTGGCAATAGCCGCATTGGGCGACATCCTCCTCGATCCAGGCTTGCTGGACGGGGTGGAGCCCGCCTTCCGGGGCCAGGCCCTCGATGGTGGTGACGGCCGCGCCGGCCACTGCCGAAACCGGCAGGATGCACGACCGGACGGGCGCGCCGTTGAGGTGGACGGTGCAGGCCCCGCACAATGCCTTGCCGCAGCCGAATTTGGCGCCTTTCAGGTCGAGTTCATCCCGCAGCACCCAGAGCAGGGGCGTATCGGGTTCGGCCTCGACGGTGTGGCGTGTTTTGTTGATGTTGAGTTGGTAAACAGCCATATTTATAGTTTGCAATTTTTTATTTCGGTGGTCGGAAAAGCCCCGGTATCAGGCCGCAACTTTTCCGAAGGAATCCCTTTGGGGCCGTTGCGCCCTGATTTGAGTGTTTGGCATCAGGGTGCAACTTCGCAGTGAGTCAAGATAAATCCCTTTTTCCGGATGACCTGAACAAAAAAGAATGCCCTTAAAAGTGGTCCCTTTAAGCGCAAAGGAATTTTGGAATGTGGCGTGTACAGACAGTAAAGATAAAGAACCTGAATAATGGAAATGGTTGCATGGGGAGGGAAATGTGTGAAAATTTGGGCGAATTTCGCGAAATTCGCCTGGCGGCCGTCAGGTCAAAATCCCCGGTCAACCGCCGCATGCCAGGAAATACGGGGAGGTGGCGCATGCCTGCCATTTAATTTGGGCGAATTTCGTGAAATTCGCCTGCCGGCCGTTGATCAACATCCCCGATCAACCGCCGCCTGGCAGGAAATACGGGGAGGTGGCGCATGCCTGCCATCAAAGGCGCCCGGATCACGGTTGAATTGATCCTGGAAGAATTGTCTGCAGGAAAAACCATGGAAGACCTTACCAACGCCCACCCCAGATTGAAATTGGAGGATATTTGGGCGGCCCTGGCATTTGCGGCTGATGCGTTGAGGGGGGAACGGGTTTACACTCAGGCATGAGCGGAAACATTGCCTTTTTCACCCAAAAACTTCAACAGGATCTCATCCAGGCTATGTTTTGCAAAATTGGGGTTGATCGGTTTGAGTTTATCGAACAACAGCAAACCCTGACTGTAATTATTAAGGTATTCGAAATATTCTTTATTCAGTATAGTGTCTTTCTTATCGCCTCCGGCTTTTAACAATGTATTAATCTCATTAATTTTATTTTTATATAGTTGAAAATTGCTTTTTAGAAAATTGCCAACACCAGCATCCAACAATTGCTCAGCGATTGAAATTTTTTTATCGGAAAAAATAATTTTGGCTTCTTTTTCAGAAAAATAGATGACGCCGACAGCAATTTTTTCGGCTGTCAGAGAGTTTGTGTTGACGTAAATTATGCTGATATAAGATTTCATTATTTCAAATTGACGATTTCACGCTGAGCAATTTCTTCGATCGTTGTCAGTCGCGGTGAACTCTTCAAAAACCTGATCATTCTTTCTTCCAATTGGATAAACCGTTTCCAATCCGGTGGCAATATACGAAAAACTTTGTAAATCAAATCCTTAACATCCAATACATTGATGGATTCCATAAAGGTAGTTACCAGTTCCAACCTTCTGCCAATAGGTATGTAATTTAACATTTCTCTGAACAACATGGTTCCCGTCAACTTTCCCAAGGTGTTTGGCAAAAAGTGTTCATTGAATATCCTAAAAGAATGCTCGCCTTCGAAAGCGAATCCATGATCGAAAGCGACTTTTTAGGCGTTACCCGGTATTTGCAATAGTATATATTTCCATCATCACAAATAAACTTTAAAGGGCTATGTCCGTCCGTGGGTATTTCCTGGATAAGGAATGTTGTTTTAATATTTGGAATTTTAAACATAATTTCCAGATTAATTTAAACCATCACTACCGGCGGGGCTCAGCGCACCCGCCTGTGCAGCCAGCCGCCCCTCATTCGCCCCGCTCACCAAAAAGCCGGACCGGCAAACCTCCTAACTGCGGGCAAGGCGGAAGCCGAGATTGCCGTAGCGGTCCGACGGCCTCCAGGTGCTGCGATAGGCGGCGCGGCAGTACTGCGGAGTATAGGACCAACCGCCGCCGCGAAGCACACGATAAGAGCCCTGTTCCGGCCCTCTCGGATTTTCCTCGGCTTTAGTCGGATATTCGGCATACCAGTCCCAGCACCACTCCCATACGTTGCCGCTCATATCGTGCAGACCAAGCCCATTGGGGCATTTCAGGCTGCCCACCGGAACGGTTCGGCTCCGGTATTCTCCTACCACAGAATAGGGTTGTTTGTGTTCCTCGACGGCGCCAAAATTGATTTCTTTGGGGTCGGCAATGTCCTTGCCGTTGCCAAATCGCCCCCCCCTGCCCCCCTGCCTGGCGGCGTATTCCCATTCCGCCTCGGTGGGCAGGCGGTAGCCGTTGGCTTTCCAGTTGCAGGTTACGGCCCATTTGAGGGGGTCGTCCTTAAGGTTCTCGTTCACCACTTTCGGGGATCTATTTATATCGTAAGCCTCTTGCAAACCTTCCTTCCTGCTGCGCCAGTTGCAGTATTCAACGGCGTCGTACCAACTCACGTGCAACACCGGGTGGTCGGACTCCTCCGGGGGCCGCAATTGGCCTTTTTCGTTGTGCCGCCAGTTGACTCCAGCCTTCTTTTTCCACTCAGATCCTTCCCAAAAGTTGCTGCCGCCGTCTGTTTCGGCCAGGGTTTGATAACTGGCATCCTCCACAAATTGCCTGAATTCACCCACCGTTACGGCGTATTGCCCCAGGTAAAAGTCGGCCACGGTCACCCGGTGAACGGTTTCATCCTTTTCATGGTTGTCGCCCATCACGTCGCCCATGTCGAAGGAGCCGCCTTTCACCCGAACCATACCTGCGGCGGGCGGCTGAGCGGAAGGACGGGAGGCTTTCAGTTCTTCTATCTTTGCCTGCAATCCGACCAGGGTCCGGTCTTTTTCAACCAGGTCTTTTTTCAGGGCGGCAATGGAGGCTTCGGCTTCTTTTTGGGCCTTGGCCGACGCCTTTTCCAGTTGCCCCAGTTCAGCCTGCTTTTTTTCAAGTTGTTGGGTCAGTGCGGCTTTTTCGGCGCGAAGTTGGGCGGCTTCCTGCGCGGCGGCTTTCCCTTCTTTTTCGAGGCGGGCAATGGCGCTGTTTTTCTCTTTGAGTTCGGTTTCAAGATTTTTCACCGCCTCAGCCTGGGCGCCCAGTTCTGCACGGAGCTCGTCGGCAATGGCCTGGATTTTGGTGTTTTCCCCACTCGTCTGCATCCGGAAGACGCGCTCCAACAATGCCTGGTGGCGGAGGTAAAACCGGCAAAACTCCAGTTTTTCTTCAATCCTGGCCAGCAGGGGTTCCCGCAGTTCCGGGTGGGTGATTTCCTGTTCCACATCCCGCTGCAAACCCATAAAATAACGTCTTGCCCTTTCCACTTTCCCCTCTTCGATGAAGGATTCCCCTTCCAGAATTTCGCCCTCCACCTCCCGGGCTTTTTCCCTCTGGGGGTCGAAGCGTTTATTCCTGAAAAACAAATAACTGTCCGGCAGAAGCTCTTTTCCGGACTGCTGTTGGGGGTTCATCCGCGGGTTTTTCTTTTTCACGGCCTTGTGCAGGGCTTCGTACAGGTCTTTGAGCGACACCCAATCGCGGGCCGACGGCAGGCCATGTTCCAGCAATTGAAGGAGTTCGCCGGTGAAAAGCGTATGGCTTTGGTCGGTATCGAAATACGAAACCTCGTCGCTGTCGGAGGAAGCCAGGGTGAAATTGCCCTTCAGTTCCAGGTCGGGCAATTGGTGGCTGCCGTCCTGGGTAGCCAGGCCGGAATAACAGGCGTCAAGGATGACGATACTTTGGGGCATGCCCGATTGCTGCAGAATATTTTTGACGGTTTTGTACGAAAGCGCGGTGTTGCCATCCAGGTTGATCAGCCGTTTTTTGGAATTGGTAGCGGCCAGGAAATATTCCCCGTCGGTGCGCCGGTAACCGTGGCCTGCGTAATACAGGAGCAGGGTTTTCAGCTTTTCTTCTTTTGCCCTTTGGGTGTGATCGATGAGTTTTTCTTTGATCTCATGGTCGGTTTCATCCAGGATGGGCACGATCCGGTCTTCCGGTATGCCGGCAATGGCCGGGTCGCTGAGCAGGCGGGCAAGTTGGGTCACATTGCTGGTAGCGGGGGTAATGGCATGAAAATCCCCGGTGTATTTGGATACGCCGATCAGGATCGCCATCGCTTTTTTCGGGTCGAAGGTATGGGTGGCCATGCTGCTGGGTTTTCAGGGTTGGTCGCAGAATTTTGCATATAGCTGATTAAATTCAGCCATTGCTTTTTCACGGTTTCGTGCGGAAATGTTATCGAAGGAGAGGGAAAACTGTTTTCCGGTTTTGGGGCATTCGCCTGTAAGTTCAAATTTGGCGCGTTTCCCATCGAAATGCCTGAAGATCAGGTCCATCAGGGATTCCACGATTTTTTCGACGGCTGCGCCGGCTGCCAGGAGGAGGAGGTTGGTCAGCAGACCTCCGTCCATAGTTCCCCGTTGAGCAGGGCTTTCCGCCACCTGGCTGTCCAGACCCTCGATGGGGGTTTCGTGCAGGCGATCATTGAGCCAGACGGTTTCCTGTTCGGCATCCTGCAAGTCGAGTTTCAGGGTGAGGTTCATATCCTTGGATTTCTGCAAATCTACCAAATTTCCGGATATCAGTCAAAGACCTCCCGCTCAAAGAGCGTCTCCAAAGGTTCATGGAACTCTCCATAGGAGTCCTTTGGACCTATGGAGAGTCCTATGGACCTGCTGTTCTTTGGAAAAGTAGCCAGTCCGCTCTCCGTTGACGAAATTTTCCACCCCCTGCCCCCGCCGGCGGGGGATAGTTCACGATCAGAATTGTGGATTTGAAAAGCAATATTTTACGCATGAAATGGACGGCTTATCAAGGGTCCATTGAGTCATGGGTATCAAGGCTTGATCCATATGTAAGTTATTAATAGGCAGGCCGTGCAAAAGTCGAGCCTAAGTTGCCGCCTGACGTAACTACATGATAATCATTTTTTTAAAAAAAGAAGCAGGATGTCAATAGAACCTAAAGACGCCTTCTGAACCAGGCATGGCAGATACCTGACCGGAGAAATCCCCATCAGGTATCCCCCGTCCGACGAAGCTTCAGCGTAGTCGGACTCCGTCCGCTGACAGCGTGGCTCGTACCTCGCATCAGGCGGATAAATCCTCCGTCCGACGAAGCTTCAGCCACGCTGCGGCGTGGGGCCCCGTCTCCTTCGACTCCGCTCAGGAGCCTGGCCATTCAGCATCAAGCACCTACCGTCCACCCTCCACCACAACCCGATCCATCCATCGCCTCCCATCCGACTCCATCACCAGGTAATACACCCCTTTGGCGACCCCGGTGAAGTCCAGCGGCAGGATCTCCTGGCCGCCGGCGTCGGGGAATTCCAGGTCGGCGACGGTGCGGCCCAGCAGGTCGAGCAGCCGGAAACGGGCCGGCGCACCCCATTCCGGGGTCATCTGCACGCTCAGCTTGCCGGTCGTCGGGTTCGGGAACACAACGGGGTCCGGCGGGATCTCGCCGCCCGGGCAATCCGGCAACACAAAACAATCCTCGAAAGTACAGCAATTGGTATGCGCAGCATCGTCATTCAACGCGTGAAGGGCTACCGTGAAACAAATCGTGTCTCCCGGTTTGGCAGGCGGCCCCAGGGTCAGGCTGATCGGGAAGGTCCCGCCGGGCGGCAAACTGCCCACCGGTATCGTGACGTCGTAAATGTTCAGGCCGGCCGGAGAGGTAAAGGCAAAATGCGCCTCGCCCATCGTGTATGGCGACGTATTGGTCAGCACGCAATTGAATACCCAGCCGCCCGTTGCCGGATCGCAAAGTACACTTTCATCCGCCAGGAACGCGCAGGGGGGCTCGCAGCCCAGTTCAATGGTGTCGCGGCAGACCACCCGGTCGCCGTCCATCCATTTGATCTCCAGCAGTTGGGGCGGGCTCTGGCCGGCGTCCACGCAGATCACGGGCAGTTGGAAGGTCCCGAGCGGCAGGCTCGTCCCCAGGGGCGGCGACACATTCAGGCTGATAACAGTCGGCGAATAGGAGGCGGTCGTCCAGCCCGACCCGAACGGGTTGTTCATGGTCATCGTCGCCCCGGGGCTCAACATGCACAGGTCGATCCCGTCAAAGTATCCGGCGGCGTAGTTGTTGAACAAGGTGATCAGGTGGCAACAATCGCCCGGGTCCTCCGAGGCGGGGCTTTCCACCACCTCTACGCCGATATCGTCGCAGGGGTCGCAATCGGGTATGGGGATGCAATAGGTGGTATCGACCATACAACAGAGGGCCAGCGGGTTCTCCAGCGGGTTCTCTTCGTGCGCCGTCAGGGTATAACAGAAATCCTGCCCCGCAATGCCGGGTCCGGACAACATCAGGGTGTACGTCCGGCATTCGCCCGGCTGGATGGGATTGGCCGTTTCGTCGATGGAGGTGGGGGTGACAAGGATGCCGGGCGGTCCCACCGGGGCCACCACGATATACGCCACCGCAAAATCCGCGTCGACGGGGTTGCAAACCGTCATCTGGTACTTGACCTGCTGGTTTTCGCAGTAAATGGAATCGGATTGCAGGTAGAAACAGTCCGGCTCAACCGGGCATTCAAACGTCAGGGTATCGCTGCAGACGACTTCAAATTCGAAGTCGTACCAGTCGAAAATGACCTGCTGCGGCGAATTTTGAATATTGTCGAAACAGAAGGTCAGGAAGTCGTTCACAGCGCCTTCCGGCAGCGGGTCGCCGGTAGTGCTGCTCACCAGCCCGATGGAATTGCTGGTGATCGAAAAGACGCCGAGCGAGGGATTCAGGCTGCCGATGTCGATGTCCAGATCCGCATCACCGGTATGGATCACCAACCCGTACAAACTCCCGTAATTGTTGGTATAACTAAGGGTATAACAGCAACTGTCCGTTTCCGAAGACTCGGCAGAAACCTGGAGTTGGTCGCAACCGCAATCTATCAGGGTCAGCATCAGGGAATCGGAGGTCAGGCTGCAGCCGAATTCGGTGGTTCCGGTCAGGCTGTAGGTCCCGCTTTGGGTGGCGATCAGGCATTGACCGGTCTCGCCGGGTATCGGTACGCCGTTCAGGTTCCACTGGTAGGCGAACAACCCGGCCGGGCCGCAGATGGTATCGGGGTTACAGGCTTCGTAACAACCTGCGGGAACCAGGCAGAGGTCGGGCAGTGGGTGGATCACAGCGCTGGCCGTTCCTTTGCAGCCGGTCAGGGTATTGGTCCCGACAGCGGTATAGGTCCCGGCCTGCAACACCGTGATGGAAGGCCCCGTGCCGCCGTTGCTCCAGGCATAGGTCACGTTGGGTTGAACCGGGGTGACCGTCAGGGTCGCGGGCGTCCCTTCGCAGTCGTCGGGGGCAACGGTAATGGTAAAGACCGGCGAAGCCGCCAGGGTGACGGTGAATGGCGCAGAGGTGGCCGTACAACCGTTGGCGTCGGTCACCACAACGGAATAGGCGGGCAGCAGGTTGGTGTCGCAAACGTCGAGGGTCTGGAGTACAGCGCCCGGTATCGGTGTATTGGTATGGTCCAGCCATTGATAAGTGTACCCGAATCCGGAAGGCGCGCTCAGGGTCACGCAGCCGTCGTCGCAGATGACCGCAGGGCCCGAGATCGCCGCGGCCGGCGGCGGCAGAACCGTTACCGTCACCGGATCGGGTTGCAGGGTACAGCCGTCGGCGTTGGTGACCACGACGCTGTGCGTGCCGGAAGTGGCGACCGTAATGGTCGGAGTAGTTGCGTTGGTCGGCGACCACAAATAAGTATAACCCGTACCGGTCGGCGCGGTCAGGATCACCGGCGTACCGGCGCAAACCGTCAGATCTGGCGACCAGGCGATGGTGTCCGGCGGGGGCGGCGCGTAAACCGTTACTGTGCTGGTCACCGTATTTTGGCAACCCAGGTTGTCGGTCACCGTCAACGAAACCGTGTAATTGCCGGCTGAAAGGTAGGTATGCGACGGGTTCTGGCCGCCGTTCATCGACCCGTCGCCGAAATTCCAGAGCCAGGAGATGATATTGGCGCCCGTGGCAGAAAAGCCGACCGGCGAACCCGCGCAGGCCGTAGCTGGATTGATCGTGATCACCGGGTTGGGCAATCCGGCCACCGTCACGGTCTTGGTTATGCTCGACTGGCAGCCGGCCGCATTGGTGACGGTCAGGGTAACCGGATAAACGCCGCCTGTGGCGTAGGTATGGGTCGGATTGGCAAGGGTTGAGGTATTGGAATCGCCGAACGACCAGAGCCAGCTCACGGGGCCCTGCCCGGCCAGGAAAGTAGACAGGTCGGTAAATGCCGCAGTCTGGCAATTGACGGAAAAGGCAAAATCAGCTACCAGCGGCACACAAACCGTCTGGCTCGCCGTAACGACGCAGAAACCGCCCGGCGGAACCAGGCTGGGTACGGTAGCCGAAAGCACCACGTTAAAACAGCCCGCTTTGGTATAGGTATGCACGGCGTTGGTCAGCGAGCCGGTGTTGACATTGCTGCCCGGATCGCCGAAATTCCAGCCGGTCAGGGTCACGATCGGACTTTTGGTAACATTGAAGTTGACAACGTTGCAATTGGGATTTTGATTGACGCCGGTAAAGAACAGGGTATGCGGCCGCGGAATGCACCCGCCGCCCCCGCCGCTGCAGTTATTGGTTTGTACGACCTGGATCACATTCGAAGTGTTGGAACAACCGTTGGCGTCGGTCACCACCACCCAATAATTGAAGGTCCCGATCACATTGGTATTGGTGTGCACAAAAGTGGTTTGCGTGGGGGGCGCGGATTGCAAAACCCCGTTGCAGTACCAGGCGAAGGTATAACCGGGGCCTGTAAGCGCTACGATCGAAACCGTATTGGCGTTGGGCGGACTGATACACAAAACGGTCGGATCGCCGGTGGAAACCGAGGCAACCGGTCCGGGCAACTGGACGGCCTGGTAGGTATCCGTGGCAGAGCAGCCGTTAAAGTCGATGGTGGTCACCGAATAAGGGCCGCCGGAAGTGATGGTAATCGTTTGGGTGGTGGCATTGTTTGACCATAAATAGGCGGAAAAACCGCCACCGGCGTCGAGGACGGCTGATCCGCCCGGACACAACACGCCCGATTGGGTAATGTTCGGTACAATGGGTGTAAAGATCGTCACCGGCAGGCCCACGCTGGAGGTATTTCCGCACAAGGTGACGAGCAGTTGGATCGTGGCCGTGCCGCCGGTATTATTCCATTGCACGGTCGCGTTGGCCGTACCCTGGCCGCCGATGACGCTGCCCGACGCTGCAGGGACAACCGACCATTGATATTGCGCATCCGGGTGCTGGGCCGGGCCGGCGAAATAGTTCTGGACGCTGTTGGCGCAGGCCGCGGGGCCCGAGATCGTCAAAGGCCCGTTGATTAGTTTCGGATTCACATTCAGCACAACGGGCGCCGAACTGCAAAAAGGCGCACTCAGGCTGAATTGTTGCAGGGACAAGCTGTAAGGCCCGGTCGGGTTCCAGGTCACCGTCAGCGGGTCGCCGGTAAAGGTCGCAGGCGTGCCCCCGGTCACCGTCCAGATAAACCCGACCCCGCTTTGGTTGGTTTGGGCAAAATAGGTATAGGTATCGCCGGGGCAAATATCGACAGGCCCGAGGATACCGGTCGGCGCCGGGGTTTCCACCACCTGGATCACTTTGGTCACCGGGCCGTTGCAATAGGCGTTGGGGTTATTGGGCGTGGCGGTAACGGTGAAGATACCGGGGCCGCCGTCCCAGGTTACGTTAATATTGTTGGTCCCCTGCCCGGTGAAGGTGACGGCAGGGGTGATCGTCCAGGTATAACTCGAAGAGGGCGTTGCAGTTGCAAAAAAAGAAGAAACGGTGTTGGTGCAAACGGTCCCGGGTACGGGGCCAAAAACCTCGAATGCAGGCCGGATATTCACTGTCAGCGCGGTTTTGCCTTTACATTTTTCAGGATCGTGCCCAGGTAAGCCGCTGAGAAAATCACTGGAATAATCCAGCATAATGATACCTGGCCCGGGGGCCGTTCCCCATTGTATGACTACCGTATTGGTCCCCTGACCAGAGAGAATGGTTCCGCCGGTTACCTGCCAGACATAATCCACACTCAACCATTTGGGGACGGTATAAACCCCCACGGCGTTTTCGCAAACGTCCGTCAGACCACTGATCGGCGCCGCAGAGGAGATGATGGGTATCAGCACAGAAACCGGCTGGCTGCAATAGGCGCTGTCGCAACCCGATACATCCAGGATGATCGTGCCCACGGGGCCGTTGCCCCATTGCACGCAGATGGTATCGTTACCCTGCCCGGTAAAAGGCCAGGGAATCCCGTTTTCATCCAGAACAGACCAGTTGTAGGTACTGCAATTGGTTGCATCGGTCCAGTATTTGGTGCTGTCGCCGGCGCAAAGCGTCGAAATGCAGTAAATATTGGGGCCGGGAAGTTCTTCCACCACGATTTCCAGGGAGGCGGTATCCGAGCAGCAACAAAGCGGGCTGCCGTCGGGAGCGTAGTTAGCGTTCATCGTGATCAGGGTAACGGTATAATTTCCCGGGCTTCCATACTGGTGGGCGGGCTGGTACATGTTGGAGGTATTCCCGTCTCCAAAATCCCAGAAAAAGGAATTTCCACCCGAGGAATTGTTTGTAAAACTGACCGGGGAATTGAGGCAAACCGGATTGGGGGTAGCCTGGAAAGCCGCTACCGGGCCGGGCAGGATCTCCACACAGACCTGCAGGGTGGTCGATTCGCCGTTGCTGCCCGTGATGGTCACCGAGACAGAGCCGGTACCTGCCGGGCCCCAGGCAACTGAAATTTCAGCCGGATTTTGTCCGAGGCTGTAGGTTCCGCCGGTGACCGACCAGTTGTAGGCATTGGCAGGGTTATAACTGACAAAAAAAGTGGCGCTTGAATTTTCGCACGCGTAGGCACACCCCGGCTCATCGGGGTTTCCGTTGGGGTCGCTGCCGTGGGCAAAATCTTCGAGGTTGACAAAAAAGCAATCCGGTTTGGGGCATTTTACGATGATTTTGATCGTGGCTGCACAAATATTCGGCGGCTGGCAACCCTCGTACCGGTATCTCAGGAGATGTTCGCCGCAACAATCGCCGGCCCCGGGGAGATAATAAAGATCTCCGTTTTCCTTCATGCCGAAACACTCGGACGGCTGAATCAGGAAAACCGGAAAAAAACCGCCGGCGGGCAAGATATCGTTGTCTCTTACATTGAAGATCAATGGATCGCCGGCCATGATGCAGATGGAGTCGTCTACCGCTGCAAAATCAACCGTTTGAGCCGAGGCGCCTTGCGGAAAAAGGCAGAGTGAGAACAGGGCGAGGAGTGAAATGATGGTTTTCATGTTAACAGGTTTTATAGGAATATCTGTGGAAACGATATATACTCGTTCCAAAAGACCGGATTGGAGGCATATGCCCCGGTTTAAAGGCGATAGAAAATCTTAATCAAAAACCGCAATCAAAAATCCAGAACTGTCTGACCGGGTGAGTAAAGGGCGGGAGAGCGAATACCAACGTCTGATGACCAGTATTGTATGTGATACATTACCAGACAAATATAACCTTAATTTTGGAAATCAGGAATAAATGATCAAGAAAAATATATTTCTGAGATTAATATAAGGAAAACAATGACAGAACCCTCCAAAATTCAGAACTTCATCCATCCTTGACCGACTTACAACTTACGACTTACAACTACCGACTTCACAATCCCCCACTGCCCCAGCAAATAAGTCGCCATCACGATCAGCCCCGCCTGCGGCAAAACCACCGAATCTCCCATGAATTTGGCAACGGCCAGACAGGAATCGGAGGCGATGAAAAACAAGGCGCCGCCAAACAGGAAACGGAACGCGACCGCCGGCATCGTACCCAGCCGGTTGAGGGCGGCAATGCCCATACCCGTGATGACCACGGTGTATAAGGCCACAGGTATGCGGAAGGCATCTGGCAGGTGGGGCCAGAGCAAGGTGAGCATCAGTGCGCCAAACGCCAGCAATGGAAGGGCGAGCCAGGGGCGTTTCCGCACAGCGCCAGGGCCGGAAAAGGAAAGAAAGGAAAGGATATAACAGATATGCGCACAGAGGAAACTGCCCAGGCCGGCCAGGAAAAACACCGGGTTTTCGCCCTGGAACATCAGCAATACGTCTCCGCCAAGAGAAAAAAGCAGGCCGGCAAGGATTAGCCGTCCGGGCGCCGGCAACGGCTTTTTCTGGCCGGTATAAAAATGCAAGGCCAGCCAGACCATCAAAAAAGGTTTGGTCAGGAAGATACCCAGGGAAGAAGGAAGGGCTACGGCCAGGAGGTTGGCCAGGGAAAATACCAGAAAAAGCAGGAGGAATACCCGGGAGGTCCGGTTACCGGTTATCGGTTGTTTTTTCGTCATCTTCGTCTTCGATATCAAAAACGTTGTCCTGTTCGCTGCGCTCCATGTTCATATTTTCCAGCCGGTCCATAAAATCCACGGAATACTGCCAGAAATCCGTAAACACCGGCTTCAGCACTTTGCCGGCCGCCAACAGCCGGTCGGGCATTTTTTCCAGCATGGGATAGGTAATGGATTCCTCTTTGGTGGTGTCATCGATGATATGACTTTTATTGCCAAACAAAACGAGAACGCTGAAAAACGCCACCAGGATCAGGGCCATCAGCACGCCCCCCGTGATCTGGTTGATGATGTTGATATTCGCGGATTCCAGGACATTTTCCAATCCGTTTGCCAGCATCCGGATTATGGCCATCGTGAGCACAAAAGTGAGCAACAACCCGGCCAGGAACATCAGCGGATTGTGATAACTGAAGATCGATTGCAGGAAATCCGTCATCGACGGACCAAATTTGGCGGCTGCGATAATGCCGAAAAACACGGCCATTACCGTAAATACGGTTTTGATGATTCCCCGGGTAAAACCCATGTAAAATCCGTAAACCGCCAGAATCGCACACATGATATCTAATGCCATAGTTGGACAAAATTACGATATAATGCCTGAAACAATCGAATACTTTAGACTATTATAACATATTCGCCGATCAATCGGATCAATTTGTTGATGTGCGTGCCACGCCATCGGCGTGGTTGATGCGTTTATTTGTTTATTTGTTTATTCGACCACACCGCGGCGTGTCGTATCAATCGAACCAATCGAACCAATCGAACCAATCGAACCAATCGAACCAAT
>CAZLEF010000044.1:0-40047 GCA_964558465.1 uncultured Lewinella sp.
TGTGACCGACGAGCAACGCAGCATGTCGGAAAAAGAGACCGCGAAACTTGTGTGGAATCTAGATTTCGCCACTAGGTATCCCTGTTTCGAAACCCAGCAAAAGTGATTAATTGAAGTGAAAATTAACTAGAACTGTATCCAATTGAGTCAGGCCAAATTGCCGTTTAGTTCATAAAATTTAAAATATTTAATTATGGCAAACAACGAATTTTTTGAAGGGAAGATATCAATAAGGGAATTCTTGGTAGATTTCTTTGGAGCATTGATGCCTGGGGTTTTTTTCTTAATGCTTTTGTTTTTTGCCATTTTTTTGCCATTTTTTGTTTTTTATCAAAGTTTTTTTTGTTTTTTTAATGATTGTGAATATGAAAGTTTAGTTAATTTTATTGGGAACGATGAAAATGGAAAAAATATATTGGATGAAATTGCAAAAATTCCAATAATATTTGATGTTGCATTATTTTTTATTTTTCTCTTTGTTTCCTATGTTGTGGGAACTTTGTTTTATCGTCTTGATCCGAAACGACCTGACTATCGAAGTTTTATTAAAATTATTAATACTTTTTCAGATTCTCAAGAGATTGATGATTGGGTTGTGAGGATTCCCAAGAAAAATGATAAAAATAAACCTTCTTATTTTAAGAAGATACGTATCTTGTTTTTTTCAAAAAGAAAGCATGAAATATCTGATGAGAATATTAATAACAAATCTGAGAATTATTATACAATCCCCCGATCTATAAACAAAAGTAATACTTTTGAATCTGAAGTTCAGTTTCCATATAATAATTTAAAAATGTATCTCGAGAAGAGGGGATGGTTGAATTTATCTGAGATTGTTAATTGGGATGCTCAAAAAAATAATGAAAATTCAAATGAAATCTACCCTAGATCAAAAACTTTTATTAATGCATTAAAAATTAGGTTGCAATTTTATTTTCCTGAACACTGCAGCACAATTATTAAAAATGAGGCTCATATTAGATTGTCGACGTCAATGTGGTATGTTTGCAAGACGATAATGCTTACAGGTGTAATCGGAGTTCTTGTAGTTCTAAGTGGTTTTTTTATTTTTAAAATTTTTAATTCGGCTGAGGCTTTTTTACATAAAAAGGAAATTTTTTTATATGGATTAATTAGCTTTTCGACGATTATTGTATCTTTAATATTTAAAATGGGAATCGAAGCGTTTCTGCATTACCAACGCGTGAGAGAGATTTTTTATGTTTTAGAAACAGCATATTCTGCATCAAAAATTTCAGTTGAGGCTAAGGACCGGATTTTTGGAGGGCTGATCAAATTGGATAAAGATGGTTCTCAAAATTCATGATTGAAATCCCTACTATTTAAATTCTTATTGAATACACCCCTTTCCGAATCCTTCAAATTCCATATCATTGCCCAATCATTTCGGCGGAAGCCGGAAGGCTGGCGAACCGTAAAATATTTGTAAACGATGTCGGACAAAACACATGAGAGGAGATTAACGATTGTACAACAGATGGATTGACCAGCTTCGAGACTCACCCCGATTTCAAGCCGAAACAAGCAGTACCCCATATTCTGCCTGATTTGTATCTTAGCCGCTGGAAAAGATAGTACAATATGATCCGAAATCAATTTATCCTTCTCGCGCTGTTGGCGGTCTCCTTTTGCGGAGCAGCCCAAAATAACCGGGATCCGCTGAAGACCGAAATCGTGACGGCTGATATTGAAAACTTCTGGATGGCTTTTGAAGCGTCAAAGCCCGGTTTCAACCCGGAAGTCCTGCAATCCCTTTATCTGGACAAAGGATCAAAAGGCCTGAACGGCTTCATGAAAGGCAGGATTATAAGCGCCAAAAACCTTTCTGAAGTAATTTCGAAGCACGAAAAATATTACCATTCCATTCGAAAAAGCACGGAGCGTATTGCAGGGATGAAAGACCAGATCCGGAACAGCCTGGTCAAGCTGAAAGAACAATACCCTGAGGCCATCTTCCCTCCGGTCTATTTTGTGATCGGCGCATTGAATTCCGGAGGAACTACGTCCAATAACGGGTTGATCATAGGCGCTGAAATGTATGGTCTGACGCCTGAAACGCCTGCAGACGAATTGAGCGGCTGGCTGAAAACGGTCATCAAGCCAGTTGATGAAATACCCCATATTGTGGCCCATGAACTGGTGCATTTTCAGCAAAATTATGACGGAAAAAATCTCTTGTCCGCGGCCATAAAGGAAGGATCAGCCGATTTTATCGCCGAACTGATCTCCGGAAAACATATCAATCACCATGTGCACGATTTTGCCAACCCGAGAGAGCAGGAATTATGGCTTGAATTTAAAGAAAGGATGTTGGAGAAAGATTACAAGGGGTGGCTATACAGTTCCGTTGAAGGAAGACCCAACGATCTGGGGTATTGGATGGGTTACCAGATCGCAAAATCCTATTTTGACCACTCGGCAGATAAAAAAAAGGCGATCAGGGATATTCTGAATATTCGGAATTTTGAAAAATTTCTCAGGCAAAGCAGATATCCCGATAAGTTTGAGGGAAAATGAGCCTACTCAATAAAGTGACCGGTGAGAAAATGGAAGAACCATTTCCCGGGTTTTGTCAACTGAACAGGATAACAAGAATGATGAAAAAAAGCCTTCTATTCACGCTGGTGTTGCTGGCGCTGGAAACCAAAGCCCAGCAGGTCATCCCGCTCTACGACGGCCAACCCCGGGGGTCTGAAAACTGGACCTGGAACGAGCAGACGAGCGCCAAAAACGAATTTGGCGATGAAGTGGTGTACAATGTATCGCGCCCCACGATAACCGCTTTTTTGCCGCCCAGGGAACTGGCCACCGGTACAGCCGTTGTTGTTGCCCCGGGCGGGGCCTTCCACCTGTTGAGCATGGGCAACGAAGGCTATGATGTGGCAAAGTGGCTGAACAGCAAAGGCATTGCGGCTTTTGTGCTGAAATACCGGTTGGCGCGCAGTTTTACCGACGACCCCGTAAAGGAACTCATGGGGAAAATGCAGGATTTTAAAACCCTCGATGAGGTGAACAAGCCCATTATACCGCTGGCCATGGCGGATGGCCTGAGGGCCGTCAAATATGTACGCGACCACGCCGTAGAAATGGATATCGATCCCCGGAAAATCGGTTTTATGGGGTTTTCGGCGGGCGGAACGCTCACCCTTTCGGTTGTGTATAATGCCGCCGATGAAAACCGCCCCGATTTTGTGGCGCCTATTTACGCTTACGAGCCGGCCATCATCGGATCAACGGTTCCGGCTGCCAAAACACCCATTTTTGTGGCTGTGGCGGGCGACGACCAGCTTGGAATGGCGCCCATGAGCATTAATATCTTCAATAGATGGCTCGATGCCGGGCAACCTGCCGAATTGCATGTGTATGAAAAAGGAGGCCATGGGTTTGGCATGCGCAAACAAAACCTGCCCACGGATACCTGGCACGAACGTTTCGGAGAGTGGTTAAAATTGCAGGGGTATCTGAAAAAATTATACCCCAACAAATACGAAAAACTATACGGTGAGGAAGCTGTTGCTCAAAATCAGATCCGGGAGGTTGAACGCATGAAAAAGGACTTCGGTAATTTGGCCCGTTACAAGGACGAGAATAAGCGGATTGATCCGCCGGCGCCTGATGAAAACAGAGTGGTGTTTTTGGGGAATTCAATCACCGAAGGCTGGGTGAGGGCCGATTCCGGTTTTTTCCATAAAAATAACTTTATCGGAAGGGGGATCAGCGGGCAGACCTCCGTTCAGACCCTCCTGCGTTTCCGGCAGGATGTCCTGTCGTTGAAACCGGAGGCGGTGGTCATCCATATCGGCACCAATGACGTTGCAGAAAATACCGGGCCTTATGATCCTGATTTTACGCTCGGCAATATTCAATCGATGGTTGAAATTGCCAGGTCCAATGGTTTAAAGGTGATCCTCGCATCGGTGTTGCCGGCTACCAAATTTGAATGGCGGCTTTCATTGGGTAACCGTTCCGATCTGATCGTGGATCTGAACCGGCGCATAAAAGCTTATGCCGACCAGCAAAAAATCCCCTATATAGACTACCATACCGCCATGAAAAACGAACAAAACGGCATGGATCCGGATATTGCCCAGGATGGGGTTCATCCGACCCTGAACGGCTACAAAATTATGGAAAGACTTGCACTGGAAACTATTCGTAAATGATAGAGTTGTCAGTGGTCAGTTGTCAGTGGTCAGTCCACCGTCTACCGTCCACCGTCCGACGAAGCCTTGGCGTAGTCGGACACCGTCCACCGTCCACCGTCTACCGTCCACCTTCCACCGTCCACCGTCCACCGTCCACCGTTCACCGTCTACCGTCTACCGAATGACAACCATACCCACCCTCGAAGAAGTCCAGCGCATCGCCAACCTGCCGGAACCGGTCATCCGCAACCTCAATATCACCCAGAGTTATTTTGAACTGTCCTCGGCGATGACAGCCCGTCTTGGCCGTCTCGCCAATTGGTGCACGTTCGCCACCTGGGCTTCAAAACAGGCGGGGCAGACGATCCGGCGAGCGGATTATACGGTTGCACTGGAACATTTCCTGAAGCTCAAACCGGCTGCAGTGGATGCCATCGAACTGGTTGTACTGCTGACCCGGCCAACCGCCACCGGGGCGGAAAAGGAAGGAGTCCGGCAAAAAATCATCCTGGCCATTAACCCCAAAGCGGCGATGGACCGGGCAAGCGACGCAGTCGCCCGCGGCAACCGGAAAGTGTACGAGGAGATCGGCCGCGAATTTGCGCGGTTCCTGGCCGCCTGCGGGAGTGACACGGCTTTCGATGCCGCCAACCTCGAGCGGTTCAATTCGGGTTTGCGCCACGGCAGCCCGCCAGAGGGGCAACAGTTCCTCCGGGAGGCCTTCACCCATTATTACCAGGCGTTTTTTGAAACAGACGCCAAAGCCAAAGCGGAATGGGTGCTCATGGCCAACCTCAAGATCGGTTTTCACGAACAAACCCGCCTGCAACCCGAGATTGCCGGAGCAATGGTGGCCGCCGTGGGGGACCCCCGCGCATCGGTCAGGGGGCTCCTCAACGCCCTGTTCCCCAAAAGCGGCTGGCTCCTCTATGCCGGTATCCGGCTGATGCGCCTGTTTGGACGGCCCACCCGCCTGGATGCAGCCATCAGCCGGTTGTTAGAACATACCCGGGAACGTCTCCGGCTGTTTCTGACGGATCATTTGATGGTGCTGGGTTTGCCGGGCGAACGGCTCCGCCTGGGAGACGACCTGAGAGCTGGTTTTCCACCGTCCCTGCGTGAACTTGCCAACCCGGAACTGCTCGACTTGCTGAAAACGGTCGATCCCACACCCGACAGCCTCCGCGAAACGGGCGCTATTGATTGGGCCGACCTGCCGGACCGGCTGCACTTTATCGCGGACCTGTTCAGGTGTTATCAGGAGGCGCCGGATCTGTTCAATCCGCCGTTTGGAGAAGCGCAGGCGGAAGCGTTGAAAGCGGGACGGTTGCCGGCAGGGAAATTGTAAGCCGGCGGCAAAGTTTGTCAATACTTTTACATTTAGTCTTTTGCATTTTGCATTTTACATTTCTTCACAAAAGATGCCCACGCCGCCCTGGGTTGATTTTTGTGTCCTTGTTTAAAAAGCGATGAAAAATCTATCCATTCTTCTACTCGCCATACTGTGTCTGGAGGGGCTCTCCGGCCAGAATTATGCGATCAAAAACGTATCGGTCATCCCCATGGACCGGGAAACCGTATTATCCAACCGGACCGTGCTGGTAAAAGACGGGATCATCAAAAAAATCGGCGACGCCGGCAAGGTCAAAATCCCGGCCGGAACGACCGTCATCGATGGCACGGGCAAATACCTGATGCCGGGTCTGATGGATATGCACGTTCATTTTTTTTATGAACAGGGCGAACATCAAAACACCTGTGAGACCGAGTTGAAGATCATGCTGGCCAACGGCCTGACAACAGCGAGGATACTGGCCGGCCACCCGGTTTACCTGGAAGCCAGGGAACAGGTGAAAAGCGGTAAATGGATCGGGCCCGACCTGAAAGTGGCCAGCCCCCAGTTTGTGGGCAGGTGGCCCTGGTCGGCAGAAGTCAAAAATTTTGAAATTGCGGATACCCCCGAAAAAGCGGTTGAAGCTGTCAGGCGGTATAAGCAGGAAGGTTATGATGAGATCAAGATCACCTTCATGGTCAAACGCGATGTATACGATGCCATTGTCGCCACCGCTAAAAAGGAGGGGATCAAAGTTACCGGACATGTGGGGCCGCTGGTTAAATTGCCGGCAGCGCTTGCGGCCAAACAGCAGATTGAACATATGGACGAATTCATCGACCAGTTGCTGCCGGACACTTCTTACAACCACGGCCAAAGCGTCTCGGACATGAACCTCTGGCGGATGAATGCCTGGGCCACGGTACCTCACCTGGACGAAACCCGGATCCCGGCGCTGGTGAAATCCGTGAAGGACGCCGGCATCTTCGTCACCCCCACCAATTTCTTTTTTGTTTCCTGTTTTGGGGAAGGGAATACGGATGAAGTGTACCAACAGCGCCCGGATTACGCGTACATTCCGGCCAATATCCTTCCGGAAAGATGGGATATCAAACAGCGGAACCGGAAAATGGGCATACCAAAAGAAAGCCTTGAAAAATACGTGCACCTGCGCAAAAAAATGACCTATGAATTGTGGAAGGCCGGCGTACCGCTCATGGCCGGATCCGATTCTCCGGAATGGTTCCTGGTACCGGGGTTTGCTACGCACGATGAACTGGAGATGTTTGTCCGGTCCGGTCTGACGCCCTTTGCTGCCTTGCAGACGGCGACGGTCAATACGGCCACCTACCTCGGCCTGAACAAACGAAAGGGTACCATCGGGACAGGGAAGCAGGCAGAATTGATCCTGCTGGATAAAAACCCGCTGGAGGACATCCGGAATACCCGCAGCATCCGGGGGGTGATGAAAGGAAACCGCTGGTATGACCAAAAAGCCGTGAACCAATTGTTGGAAGAGGCTAAAACGTTAGGGAGATGAGATTAATTTTTGGTTGAAGGAATTGCTGCAATAAAGCCGGTCAAAAAGCACCCTTAATGCATGACTATTGTCATTGCGCGACCTTCGGTAGTGGGCTATTTTGGCAGTTGGAAAACCTGTCATAACAGCCTGATGAAAAGAGGTGCCGCTATTAATCCGGATGCGCGTTTTAACTTTCTGCAACAAAGGTTCAGAGAGAATTATCAGCAGATTTTTTTAGACGACCTGGCCGAAAAAACGGTTGTGGTGATCCCAAGCCTGACCCTCGACACTGAAATTTTAAAAGTTCTCAAAGGCGTCGTTTTTTACGAGGAAAGGTTGTTGTGCATGCTCATGTTGTTGCGGATGCCACGCACCCGCGTTATCTATGTTTCCAGCATACCTATCGACGATTGCATTATTGATTATTATCTCCATCTGCTGCCCGGGATCACCGGGTACCATGCCCGTAAAAGGCTCACGTTGCTGAGCTGTTATGATGCATCCCGGATTTCGTTGACCGAAAAGATACTCCGGCGGCCACGTTTGATCCAACGGATCAAGGAACAAATAAAATACCCGGAATTGGCGCATATGGTCTGTTTTAATGAGACCGAAGCGGAAAAAGAACTCGCCCTGGCTTTGAATATTCCGGTTTACGGTACCGACCCCGGGCTATGGTTCCTGGGCACAAAATCCGGCAGCCGGCAGATCTTCAAAAAATTACACCTGGATTTGCCAAAAGGCATGGAGAATCTGAACACGGAGTTGGAAATTGCATCGGCTTTGGCAAAATTGAAGGCTGAAAATCCCGGTTTGCGAAAAGCAGTGATCAAGATGAACGATGGATTTTCCGGTGAAGGGAATGCCATCTTCCGGTATGCCAATACGGCAACCGGGCATGTTTATGAAACACCTGAAGAAATTCTCAAACATTTGCCTTGTCAATTGGATATTGTAGCGGCAGGCGTTTCTTACGATCAGTTCCTGCAAAAATTTATTTCCATGGGCGGCATTGTCGAAGAATTTATCGACGGGGTTGTGAAAGAATCGCCTTCTGTGCAATGCAGGATTAATCCTTTGGGCTTTAGCGAGGTGATCTCCACCCACGACCAGTTGCTGGGCGGCGAGAGCGGGCAGGTTTTCATTGGCGCCACTTTTCCCGCCAGTATCGAATACAACTTTGAAATTGCCTCCATCGGGAAAAAAGTAGCCGACGAGTTGCAGCATTATGGCGTATTGGGAAGGTTCGGGATTGATTTTATCTCCGTAAAAGAACCCGCCGGCTGGAAACATTTCGCCATCGAGATCAACCTGCGCAAAGGCGGAACTACCCATCCGTTTTTGATGTTGCAGTTCCTGACCGGCGGCGAATTTAACTGGAAAGACGGGACCTTCACCATGCCCAACGGGCAAACAAGGTATTATTTTGCGTCTGACAATGTGGTCAATGAAAAATACAAGGGACTCGCCCCGCAAGACCTGATCGATATCGCGCATTGCAACCGCATCCAGTACGACGGGGCAATTCAGTGCGGGGTTACTTTTCACATGATCGGCGCGTTGTCCCAATACGGCAAACTGGGGCTGGTCTGCATCGGCCGCACCATCGACGAGGCCCGGGCTTATTTCATGAAAACCCTGCAGGTGTTGGATGCTGAGTGTGAGCGGTAGCTTGCAGTCCATAGTTTGCAGTTGGCAGTCCACAGTTGGAAGTTCATAGTTTGCAGTCTGGCAGCCTTGGAACCTACTCCCAAGGCTGCCGGCCTGTCTAAGAGTTTGAACCGTTTTCTATTTAAGGGAAAAGATTTATTGGATCAAAATCTTCAGCGTTTGAACATTTTTTGGACCGCATACAGTCAGGATGTACAGCCCTTTTGCAAAATCCTGGGTTCTGAAGGTATGGGTATGCCGGGTCATTTCCTGTTGCAATATTTTTTGTCCGGAGGCCGCATGCACAGAGACGATCACAGGTAATTCCATTTCCAGGGGCAAACGGAGGTTGAATTCTCCGGCGCCAACGGGATTCGGAAATACTGTCGCCGTTTGTTCCTGCTCTCCAGGCGCCTGAACGGGCGGACAGGCTGGTGATGCACTGGCAATATTGCTCCAGTCGGAGTTTCCCACCCCATTTACCGATCTGATCCTGTAGAAATATTGCCTGCCTCTTCTCAACCCCGTGTTGGTATAGGCGGTCGAGTTGGCCGGCAGGGTGGCAAGGGTCGTGTAGGGGCCGCTCGGTGTCTGCGAACGGCTCAATTCGAAGCTGGTTTCATTGTTGGCATTATCCACCCAACTGAGTTGGATGGCCGAACATCCGGCAGGGGTTGCCGTCAGGTCGGTTGGCGCTGCAGGCGCCGTGCTTGCGGCGGCTGTAGTGGCGCTTGCAGTATTGCTCCAGCCCGAATTGGTGTTCCCATTAGTCGCCTGAACCCTGAAAAAGTACGTGGCGCCGCTTATCAGGCTGGTACTTGAATAGGAACTGACATTGGCCGCCAGGTTGGCAATCGTGGTGAATCCGCTGGTTGCTGAAAGTGACCGCTGCACCACAAAACCTGTTTCATTGTTGGCGTTGTCCGTCCAGGCAAGGTTGATGGCAGTGGCGCCGGCCGCCGAAGCTGTGAGGTTGGAAGGCGCCGCCAGGGTGGCAGGCGGGGCCCCGCCCTGGGAAAATCTGGCCGTATTTCCACCCACTGCGTAAACGCTGTTATCTGTTCCGAAATCGAAACCATTGGCGTAGCTGCCGGGGACTGTTCCCATCCATGCGGCGGAACCGTTGCTGTTCACTTTGCAAATCGCCATTTCAAATAAGGTGCCTGCGGCAAGATAAGCGGCGTTGGCGCCGTCGAGTTTCATCTGGGCATGCAACAACAGGGCGTAGGAAGGGCCGTCGGCATCCAGGTTTTGCCATAACACAGTGCCGGTCCGGTCATATTTCATGAAAGCCGCGCCGCCGCTGCCTGAATTCGGGAACCCGCTGATCACCGGATTGTTGTCTGTTCCAACTTCAACCCGGAAACCCGACATGGAATGGGTTCTGGACCATAACAAAACACCCGATTGGGATAGTTTTTTGATGAGGCTGCCCTGGCCCCCCACGACGTACTGGCCATGCACCAGATAGGTATTGCCAAAATTATCGCCGGCTGCATCACCGACGGTCAGGCTGTTGACCCCGGCCAGGCTCCAGATATGGTTGCCGTTCAGATCAATTTTTGCATAACCGTTAATGCTGCCAAAAATTCCACGGCCGATCAGTAAAAGATGGTTGTCCGGCGTAAATTTGAAATTGATCGGCGCGCCGATCCCGGCATTGTCAAAATAGGACCACAACGCTGCGCCGGATGGGCTGAACTTTTTAACGATGGTCACCATTCCGGCAGGGCCGATCCCCAATCCCAAAACATAGATGTTGTTGTTAGCGTCCACCAGGCATTTTCGGGTGGAAGAACCGTCAAAGTCCGTTTCATAAACCACCCGCCACAGTAACCACCCGTCCGGACTGAATTTCATTAATACGCTGTTCGCATTCACCGGATTGGAATACCCCGACCGGATGACGCCGGACACGAGGATATTCCCCGCATGGTCCGTTTCCACCCAAGTGGCTACTTCATGGCGGGTAACATTTGTGTTGTCATACGTAGTTTGCCAAAGGATGGCCCCTGAAGCATTCCGCTTGGTCAGGGTAATGTCGCCGCCAGGGTTATATTCCCAATTGGCGGTGTAGACATTGTCGGTGTTGTCAACTGCGATGGAAACCCCGCCGGGGGCATTGAACCAGTCGACCGCAACTTGTGCTGAGAGCAAGAACGGGAACATAAAAATCCCGCCAATAAAGAGCATTTTTTTCATAACGTGAATATTTAATTACTCTTTATTTTGTTTTGTCCCTCAGGTCACAAAGTACTGGCTTTGAAATTTTTTTTCGGGTGACATTGGTCACCGGCCGTAAGATTTTTGGACTTTTTGTAGATCTGTATTTATCCCCGGCTGTTTTTTCCTAACTTTGTTCTATCCGGGTGAATTCCACAACATCCGATCCGAACGTATAGCATGGGAAAACTGATTACCATTTGTTTTTTGTTTTGCGGGCTGATCGCTTATTCACAAGGCGCCGTAACATTAAAAAAGAAAGGGGTCACCCGTGCCGTTGTCATCGGAATTTCCGATTATCAGGACCCCGGAATAGCCGATCTCAGCTATGCGCACCTCGATGCTGAGGTTTTCTCCGAATTCCTTCGATCCAGATCCGGCGGCCAACTCGGCGACCAGCAACTCAAATTGTTGACCAACCAGCAGGCCACGATGGCCGCCATCCAGTCGGCGCTTGAATGGTTGCTGAGGAATACCCAACCAGGCGATCAGGCCATCCTCTATTTTTCCGGTCATGGGGATGTTGAAACCAAAAATGACCTCGAAAAGGGTTATTTGCTCGCCTGGGACACCCCCCAGAACAACTACCGGATGAACGCGGTTGACCTTGTTTACCTCAACGAACATATCGTAGGCCAGCTTTCCACAAAGGGCGCCAAAGTGATCGTCATTACCGATGCCTGCCATTCAGGCGCGCTCGCCGGAGAGAAAGCCGGCGGCAAAGAAGCCACTGCCACAGAATTGATGAAACGGTACGCGAATGAGATCAAGATCATGTCCTGCCAGCCTTACGAATTGTCGTTGGAAGGGTCCAGGTGGGGTAGGGGTGTGTTCTCCTATTACCTGGTCGACGGGCTAAAGGGGCGCGCCGACGAAGACGGAGATCAGCAAGTTGACCTTTACGAACTTGAAAATTTCCTTCAGGACCGGATCCGGTCTGAAACAGATAAAAAACAGCATCCGGACGTTTTTGGCGGGCGCAAGAAAGAATCTCTTTTTTCGGTGGATGAAGCCGTGCTTGCAGAATTTAAATCGGTTGAAAAAGCAGAAATACAAAGGGATTTTGAAAAGGAGATCCTACTCAAACTGGCATCCGAAAAAGGTTTTTTAAATTATGTGAACTTTACGGAAGCTTTGAAAAAAGGCAACCTGCTCAGCCCGGAAGGAAAGGCGGCTGCGTTTTTTTACGGCGCTCTTTATTCGGATACTACCTTTATCCCGCTGCGGGGGATCATCGACGAAATGCTGACCGTTGCATTAATGGACTCCGTCCAGCAGGCCATCATGGCTTACCTCAAAACGGACCCGGCAGAACTGGCGCAAAGGGACCGGTTTGACCAAAAATATGCCCGTTTTCCGGAATATCTCCGGCGGGCTGCCGAAATCCTGGGCCCCAAAGACTCCCGGTACCGGCAGACCTTGGCCAAACAATATTATTTTGAAGGCCTGTATCTGCGCATGCTGGGCCAGCAATCACCCGGCAGGGACTCTTTTTACCAGCTTGCTCGTGTGAAACAGGAAAAGGCGTTGGAGTTGGAAAGTCATGCCGCTTTTATTCACAACGAATTGGGCCTCCTGCTTCCGGAACTGGGCGACATGAACGCCGGGATGGCTCACCTCCAAAAAGCCATAACCCTGTCCCCCACCTGGGCCATTCCCTACAATAACCTCGCCGTTGAATGGAAAAAACTAGACAGCCTTGAACATGCAAAATCCTGTTACCTCAAAGCGGTTGCCCTCAAACCTGATTTTTCATCGGCGTTTGCGAATCTCGGCAATTTATTTGTCCAACTGGAACAACCCGACTCCGCCGAAACAATGTACCTGAAAGCCATTGAACTGGATTCCACGTATAAAGACAATTTTTTTAACCTGGGGCTTTTGCTCAGCGGCATGGAAGGCAGAGAACAGGAAGCGGAGGAACTGTATCTCCAGGCCCTCAAAATCGACCCGGACTATCCTGAGGCCTGGTTCGAACTCGGTAATTTGTACGGTCTTTTGGAACAACCTGAAAAAGAAGAAACCCACTACCTCAAAGCCATCGAACTGAACCCCGGCTATTCAGAAGCCTACCGGAACCTGGCGATCCATTATTTTATGTACGACCAGCCCGAAGATGCCGAAAAAATGTTCCTGAAGGCGGTACAGGCCAACGCCTCCGATCCGTTGGGGTATTTTTCGCTATGCACCTTTTACTCGATACAGGAAATGGAAGATGATGCGCTGGATTACCTGGAAAAAACCCTGGAACAGGCCCGGATTGCAGGCGAGGATTATTATGACCTGATCCATACGGACGAAAACCTGGCCGCGCTTCGGAAAAACAGGCGATTCAAAGGAATTATGAAACAATATTTTCCCAACCGGAACGAATAAAATGCGCCCGGATATCCGCAAAAGGTATCCTTTGGCCGGACGGTCAAATTAAAGGGGGTAAAACCAGATATTTGCATTTCATTTTTTATGTTTATCTTTAACCAAAACTGCTATCGATGAAAACACCATCCTTTATTCTGGTCTTGCTGATAGCTGCCCATTTAACAAACCTGACAGGCCAAAATTCAGGCGCTCTCCACCTGCTCATCAGTATCGATGACCGGAATGAAGATATGCGCGAAGGATGCCGGAAAGATGCGGAAAAGGCGTCTTCTTTTTTTCAGGAGGTCGCGCAAAACGCCGGTATGCCCTTTCAGTTGCATACCCTTGCTTTCGACCAGGACCAGATTTTCAATTTCTTCCAGAATTTCACCTGCGGTTCGAATGATGTGCTTGTTTTTTTATACTCCGGTCATGGTTTCCGCAATGAGGACGATCAGGTGATCTGGCCCTTGTTGTATTATTGCGTGAACAACGGGCAATCGGGCCCGGCGGGCGACCTTAAAAATTGCGGCGTGCCCCTCGACTGGATCCATAAATTGCTCATCAGCAAACAGCCGAGGTTGTCTATTGCAGTGGGAAACAGTTGCAATAATATACCAGACAATGAAGAGGCCAACAAATTGGCGGAAGATTTGAAGAAAAAAGACCCCGATCCTTCAGATTCGGGCAACCTGCGCAATATGGAATTATTGACGAATTTCAGCGGGCATATCGTCATTTCGGGCGCTTCCCCAGGCCAGTATTCGTATACCAATGATGAAGACGGCTCTTATTTTGTCAACGAATGGGTCGATGTCCTTTCCGAAGGCTTGTTTTATGCAGAAAATCCTACATCGTGGGCCAGCATGCTCAAAAAAACAAGGGATGAGGTGCAAAAAAAGAAACCGGATCAGCGCCCCCAGTTTTTGATCGTTCAAGACAACAAGAAGATGTTTTCGGAAGGAAAAGAAAAATATGAAGATACCCCCACTTATGAAGCGCTGAATCTTGAGGTGCCTGAAATTAACGATCAGGAATACGAAAGCTGGGAAATGGATGATTTTGATTCGGATGACTTTTCCGAAAGCTGGGAGACTGAATTTGAAGAAGAAGAACAAAGCGAAACCGCACTGGCAAACCTGCCGTTGATTCTGTTGACGGCTTTTTACCTGGACGATGAACAAATCAGTGAAACAGATACGGAAAAAGCCATCGCCCTCTACATAGAAATACTGGAAAGGTACGGTTATGACCGCGAGTCGGCGGAAACCATACTTGAGTATGCCCTGGAAATGCTCGCCAACCGTTCGGACAATTTAACCCTTGATCAGTATGTTCAGGAATTCAAAGACGTTTTTGACCTGGAGACCAGAGCCTGGATTGCCAGCAGGCTTTCAGAACTGGCAGAACATCCGGATGCCGTCAATCTGGTGGACTTTGTCGCAAACCTGGGCAATTGAATCAATACCTGCAGATAACTAACCAAACAAACTGATTATGAAATTTTCTATTTTATTTTTAATTGCGGCTATGCTTTTTTCCAATGCATTGGCAGCCCAAAACAGATCCGGCGCCACAGCGCCCAAATCCAGCAAGTTGGAAAATAAAACTGTGGCCATGGCCAAAACAAAAACCAAACCCAAGGATAAAAAAATGGGCCTGGGAAGCTTTAACCGGCCGGATGAAATTGAAAACAATACGGTCGGCGAAGCCTTAAACGCAGTTGAAAGCGGCAACACGGAGGCCGCTATCGACCAACTGGACGATTACGCTGAAACAGATCCGGACGCCGCTTACGGTTTGGGTTTTGCCTATTTCGAAAACGGGGACGTTGACAAGGCAGTTGAAACCTTTGAACAAGCGGTTGAATTGGATTCCAGCAATATTGACGCCCATTTTGTACTCGGACTGGTTTACGCCGACGAAGGCGAGTACGGAAAAGCAGAGGAGCAGTTCATTCAGGTGCTTGAAATCGACCCTGAAAATGCCGATGCCTGGTACGAACTGGGTTTCCTTTATTTGAACGTTGAATTGTACGAAGAAGCAACCACCTGTTTCAACCTGGTCAGCCTGATCGACCCCGACAACGCGGATGCACCTTACGAGTTGGCCAGGCTTTATGCCATACAGGGAGACACGGAGGCTGCTTTGGACCAACTGGAACTGGCGCTCCAAAACGGCTTTAGCGACCTGGACCTGGTATCCATCGATCCTGACCTCGATGAATTAAGAGGCACTGAAAAATATGGCGAACTGAAGACTGAATATAATATTCCGGATTAAGAGCTTGTTTGTCGGAAGGTCCAAAGGACTCCTATGGAGACCCCTTCGGGGCAGTTCCCTCACTGGCCACAAGCTCGAAATCAGGTAACTTTTGATCCTCTATGATTTATCCGAAGATATCGTCTCTTTTGGTTTTTGGGTTGTTGCTGGTTTGCAACCTGAAGCCGGCCCCACTTTTGGGCCAGATCAAACCCATGGGGCAAAAAGGAACCACCCGGGCGGTGGTGATCGGCGTCTCCGACTATCAAAACGAGCACATTCCCGATCTGTTGTTTGCCCACGCAGATGCCCTGGCTTTCGCCAATTACCTCAAATCTCCGGCGGGAGGCGGACTTCCGGAAGAAAACGTGAAGGTGCTGACCAACAAGCAGGCCACCCAGGGCCAGATGGCGGCCGTTCTGACCTGGTTGCTGGAGGAAAGCAAAGAAGGAGACCAGGCCATCGTTTATTTCTCCGGACACGGAGATATGGAGACCCAAACCATGGCCAACTATGGCTTCCTGCTTACCCACGACGCCCCTGCTTCTACGTATATGGCCGGAGGCGCCTTCCCGGTGGTTTACCTGCAATCCATTATCCAGACCCTGAGCGCACAAAAAGGCGTACAGGTCATGATGATCGCCGACGCCTGCCATTCGGGCAAACTGGCCGGCAGCGCCGGCGGAGGAACCCAGGCAACGGCAAAGGTGCTGGCGGATCAGTTTGCCAATGAGGCCAAAATTCTTTCCTGCCAGCCCAATGAATTTTCCATTGAAGGGCCGGAATGGGGCGGTGGGCACGGCGTGTTTACCTATTACCTGATCGACGGTCTTACAGGTTTTGCCGATGCCAACGGCGACTTCACGGTTACCCTTCTGGAGATCCAGCGTTTCCTAGAAGACCAGGTTTCAGCCGCTGCGGCCCCAAGGAGCCAGATCCCGCTCGTTTTTGGCAATAAAAGTTTGGTTACGGCTAAAGTGGACCCACCCACTTTTGCCGCCCTGAAGGCCAAACGACTGAACGAACCCTCCGGGGATTTGATGGGGTTTGTCGGGGCCAGGTCGGTGTCCGGTCCCGGCGCCGAAGATTCCCTGACCATGGCCCTTTACCGCCGTTTTTTAGCTGCACTCGAGACAAAACACCTGTTGTATCCGGAAGAAGGTTCAGCATATTCGATTTACAACACCATCCGCGACCGCCCCCTCATGCAGGATCATCGCCAGGAAATGCGCCGAAACCTGGCAGCCGCCTTGCAGGATGCAGCCCAGCAGGCAATCAATGATTATCTGGCCGCCAGCCCGGTGGAATTGCGCAAGCGCTGGTCGTTCGACCCGGAGTACGAACATTTCCCTGAATACCTGGGAAAAGCGGCCGAAATTTTGGGCCCCGATCATTTTATGTATAAAGGATTGAAATCCAAAGAATTATACTTTGAGGGCCTCAACCTCCGGCTTAAAGGGGAACGCGAACGGGATGTTGCCTTTTACCAGCAAGCCGACCAGTTGCAACGCCAGGTCCTCCAAATCGATTCCAGCGCCGCTTATGCGCTGAATGAACTTGGATTATTATCCCGCCGCAAAGGCGATTTTGCCGGAAGCATTCATTTTTTTCAAAAAGCCCTCGCTTTTTCTCCTACCTGGGTATTGGCCGAAACCAACCTGTGCGGAAGTTTGAAAGACCTCGGACAAACCCGGGAAGCAGTCGAAGCCTGCCGGAAAGCCTTACAAAACGACAGCACGTTCGCATTGGCTTACCACAACCTTGGCGTTGCCCTGGCCGATCAAAAGGAGGAGCGAAAAAAAGCGATTTTCGCCTTTCAGAAAGCCCTTGAATTTGATTCCGGTTATGCCATGACCTATTTTAAACTGGGCGAAGCATTTTATTTTGAAAATCAATTGGAACAAGCCGAATCTATGTGGAAAAAAAGCGCTCGCCTGGCGCCAGGGGACGTGTTATCGTTTTATAATCTCGGCGTTTTATCGGCAGACCAGGGGGAGAAACAGGAGGCGCTCCAATATTTCAGAAAGGTAACCGAACTGGCGCCGGATGACCCGGACGCCTATCTGGATATCGTTGAGTTGCAAACCGCGATGGACCGCTTAGAAGAAGCTGAAAATGTATTGAAAACTGTCTTCAAACTGGCGCCGGGGTTGCCCGACGGGGATTATCTCCTGGCTGGATTGCTGGCCCGCCAAAATGAAGAGGACGACGCCCTGGATGCCTTGCAATCTGCCCTGGAAAAGGGATTTCGCGACCGGGAAAGGATCCTCCGTGACCCCGCCCTGGCAAACATTCGCCAAACTGCCCGGTTCAAGGATTTGATGAAAAAGCATTTTCCTGACTAAAAAGCATTTTATTTTTCACTTTCCCCGAATAAAACACACGGGTTTGACGGATCTAATCCGTCAAACCCGTGTGCTTCCCCCCTATGACTGCCAACTGTACAATCGGGGGATCCGGCCCCACCGACGAGACGTCGGCGGTACAAAGTGGGAACGGATCAAAGACTGCCAACTGCCAACTGCTAACTGCTAACTGCCGACTTACGACTTATAAGCTCTCTCCGCCACCGGTTTTAAACCATACCGCATCCAGAAAGCAGCATGCATGAGCCGGATCATTTTGTCGCGAGGGTTGGCCTTTTGCAACTCCAGGTAAGTCCGGGCAGCAGCTGAATACAGTTCGCTTTGTTCGAAGGCAACCGCCTGCATCAGTCCCTGCAGCGCCTCAGGGCTTTGCTGATAAATTTCAGAGCTTTCCAGTTTCTGGAGGGCTTTGGACTCAACAAATCCATCACCCACTTCAAAGGAAAGGACGTTGGAGGTCATCGTCTGGTCTCCCTGCGGGGTAATGCTCCATTGGTATTGCCGGCCCTCCGACAGTTTCAGTTGGGCAAGGTTCAACACCCAGGAGGTATCCTTGGTTGTGGTTTCTGCAACCGGTTTTCCCTGGCTATCCATGACCTTTACCTGGAAAGTTTGTCCGCCGGCAGGCCTCGACCAGGATAGGGTAGTGGTGGCGCCGGATAATTTGCCAAATGGATGGATCGCAATGACCTTTTGCCCTTTGCCGCCCCAGCCATCACCGGTTCCGGTAGCCGTTTTGACCGTACCCCAGCCGTCGCCGCTGCCACTGACCGTTTTCACACCTCCCCAGCCGTCGCCGCTGCCGCTGACCGTTTTCACACCTCCCCAGCCGTCGCCGCTGCCGGAAGCGGTTTTCACCGAACCCCAGGCGTCTGCGGAATTGCCGGGATGGGCGGCCATGCTGACCGCGGCGAGGACGTGTTCACCGAAAGCCATGTCAAAATTCAGTTTCACCATCCCTTTGTTCTCCGGAAATTGTTCAGCCAGCGATACCGGCTGCTTGCCCCGTAATTGGCGCAATTGCCCGTCGCAAAATACAACGGCATAGCCGCTCTTTTTGAGCGAAAGGATGCCACCCTTTTTTAATACTGCTCCGGAAATTACCGTTTGCCGCTCCGGATGCCCCGGCGACTGGTATTTAATTTTGCCCCGTGAAGCTAAAAGGATCACCGGTGTTTCCTCCTGGGCAATGGCGGGCAACCAGAAGATGGTTGTCAAAGACAATAAAATCAGGTGCTTCAACATGATAAATTGGTTTTAATGATCAGCCTGTAATCTGGCAGCCGGGAACAGGTTATTCCCTGGATTGCCGGTAAATACCCCAACTTTTTACAAGTCCGTTGTGATCGATGTGGAACAATAGGTTCAGCCCCGGGTAGATCCACACCATGCCATCCGGGGAAACGACTGTTCGAGGCGGAAAGCCGTAACTTTCGGTAACGGTGGAGGATGCAGCGCCATTGCGGATGCCGCTTTGGGTCGGGTCGGTACAACCCGGCCCGCAGATCTGGGCCACGGTGTATTGCCGTCCTCCGTTCGCATAATGGACCATGATCTGTGAATGCGGCATTTGTTTTATGCCGCAAAGGATTTCTTTTCCGACGGTAATCTCTTTTTCAACCGAGGGGGATTGAAGAAAGTCATCCAACAAAATCTGATCGATCCTTTCCACCGCGGTGGCGGATATGGGTTTGGCGACCTTCCGGGGGATTTGCCGGAGCGCATCCAGGTTAATGGCGGCCGGCAAGTTTCCCTTCTCTTTTGCGGCTGCGAGGATGGAATAGGCCGCCGTGGAGTCGTTCTGCAGGGCGGCCAGCACGCCTTCGAGCGCCAGAAAGTCGACTTCCTGTATCCCCTTGCCGGCTTTCCGGCCTTTTTTCAGCCAGTAGCCGGCGTCTTCCCAATCTCCTTTCAGGGTAAAAATGCAGGCCTTGTTGAGATAGCCGAGCGCATATTCAGGGTCCAGCGCGATGGCGCGATCGAAGTGTTCGAGCGCTTGTTCGAGCAGGGTTTCCCGCTTTTTAAGCCGGTCGGATTGCAGCCCTTTCAGGTTGTTGAGCCGCGAGTTTGGATCCGGCTCAAGGGGCAACACATAGGGCATCTCGGACCTATTATATAGGGACAGCGCCTCCAATGAAAGGTTAACGCCTGCGTTGTTGAAAATTTCGCGGCTCTGGTAACTTTGCAGGATGAAGCGGTAATAATAGGCCGCCGCCTCATAATCCTCCAGGAGGGAAAGATGCCGGGCAATTTCAAAAACCGTTTGAAGATCGCGGAGCTGATTCATTGCATTCTCCGCCATTTGAACGCGGTCATTCAGACTGGGGTAACCCGGCAGTTTTTCAGGCAGGCCATACAATTGATATAGCTCTTTCAAAAGGCTGGGCATGAGATTGTAAACCGGATACCCTGCGGAAAAGGCGAGAAATCCGCCGAGACAGTCGGCCTGGGTTTCCTGCTTGGCGCCTTCTTCGCGGACAGATATTTGACGCGCAGCCTCCAGCGACTCGTTAGCCTGAACAAAATTCCGGCTCCAGTCGTGTTTTTCGTAATAATGCGTCAGCTCATGGGCCAGCAATGCCGCCAGGGCATTCAGGGAATCAGCCCCGAAGCGGGTACAAACGTCATATGCTTTCTCCTCGATGCCGATTTGTACATTGACAGGGTCCATCCAGGCGACATACCGCTCACCGTCGTTCATGGTCAAAACTGGGGCCTGCTGGCGAAGGTCGCCGCGCGTGCGCAAAAGTTGTTTGAAAACCGTATTGGCAATTTCATACTTATACGCCGAAGCCGGTTTTACCGCTATTTTACCTCGTGTATTTTGCACGTAAGCAAATACCGTTTGCTCCTGGCCCAGGGCGGTGAATCCTGAGAACACAACCAAGGACAACACTATAAAAACAGCGCTCCATTTCAAACTTTTCATAAATCAGTCACATTTCAGTTGCCAATCCCCCGACCCTCAAATCAACAAATCAACAAATCAACAAATCAACAAATCAACAAATCAACAAATCAACACTTAATGTATCCCTCACCGCTTCAACAACAACCTCGCCTCCTCCAGCATATCCATCCGTGCAAGAAACGCGGCTCGGGCATCCCGCACCAGCAAGTTGCCGGGATTTGTCGAAGCAGCTGAGGCATAGATTTCAAAAGCATCGTACAAAAAGCCCGCTTCTTCCAGCGAAAAGGCCTCCATCAGGCGTTGCTCCAAAGGGGAAGCCTTTTGGAAATCGGGTTGCCGGTGCAAATCAGCCAGTACTTTGCCGGCCCCTTCAGGGTGGTACAAAAAAGTAAATTCATCGGATCGCGGCGCGTCTTCGGCTTCCATAGCGGGAAGGATGACCCAGGCGTATTCTTCGCCGGCATCGAGGGCCAGTTGGGACAGGTCGAGCCGCAGTACCGAGTCGCGGATATGGATCGTGCACACCACCTGATCATCCGTTTTCCGGCTGATCTGGAACCGGGATTTCTGGCCCTTATCTGCGCCCGACCAGCGGAAGGCGACGGCTGTGGCGCTCAGGTGATTGCTGTACAACAGACTTGCGCGGATCGGATATTTTTTTTCTGCAAATCCGCTGACGCCTGCATGCACCGATTCCATATAACGCCGGTGGTTTTCCTCCAGTACTTTTTCATTTTGGGATTGCTTCAGGCTATTGGTCAGGAAAGACCAGAACCGGCCGGTAAAGCCCATGCCGGCGCCGCCCCTGGCTTCCTTTCCCAACTCGCGAAGCAGGTGTATTTTGCCGTCTTTCAGGGTATACGTTACGCCGTTGAACAGCACTTTGACCAGGGCCCCCGATTGGAGGCGTACTTTCCCTTCAGGGGACAGCCGCAGGCCGGGATGGATGGATTGGGCAGCGGCGTTTTGTTGGGGCGGGTAATATTGCGCCTTGCCTGAGGTATGCAAGACGGTGATTTCATTCTGGGCATGGATCAGGTGGCAAATTAAAATGAAAAAAAGCGGCGCCAAAAAATTTCTCATAGTGTTAGTCCTTTTGCTTGTTATACATTCATTTAATAACGATTGGAATAGTTACCCGGATTTATTCCTTTTAAAAATTTTAGGCAATTTATTGATCCACGACTGATGGCGGCTGCTCGAAAACGCTTCGTAACTTAACAGTACGTCAAAATAAAGGGCTAAACCCAACATCCCGACCGTAAAATCCCACCGGAGCCGGAACCAGTAAAAGAGCAGCGAAATGATAAAAAACAACAGGATAAATTCAAAGATCTGCAATATCCGGGTAATCGGGTGGTACCACCGCGGGTAACGGTCGTGTATCCATTCTACCAGAATGACATTCCCGTAACACCATAACAGCGCCAGGACCAGGCTCAACCATTCAGGAATTACGGTAATGAATTTTCGGTCGAGGATCATCCGGATGATATTGGCATGGATGATGATGCCGTACATATCCGGCTCTGAACGGCCGCTGTAACGCGGATTGAGCGGGGTGTGGAATTTGTCCAGTAACACGCAATCTCCCTGATCGCCTGCATACCCCATTAATACGATCTTGCCACCCAGCAAAGGGCGCAGATCAATGGTCGTATCCAGGATGGTTTCCGGGTCAAACTGGATGAAATAGTCTTCAGTGGAAGTAAAATGGATGCGTTCCAGGGTTTTTTTTCTTCTTAATAACCGTTCAACGGCAGCCGGATCGTATTGCCGGGCTACCTGAACCGCAAAACTGAATACAGGCGCTCCCTGTACCAATTCGCTTGGGCTGAAATAACGGATCGTCCGGTTTTCGGAAATGGGGAAATTGGCATAACCGGTGATGGCATTCCGGCTGAAAAAAGTATCGATTCCGGATTCGGATTCAAACCTGCCAAGGTCCTCCCGGTAGTTCTCCAGCACGGAGGCCAGGATAATATGGTCGGATTTTTTCAGATTGGCCTGCAGGAGGGAATCGGTAACGGGGTCCTTTCTTTCAGAAAACAAAACATCGACCCCGATAGCCTTGGGCTCAGCTCCGATGATCCGGTCCAGCATGTTCGCCAGCCTTTGCCGGTCCGGTTGCCAGGTATTCACGATCACGATCCGGTCGTCTATCTGAATTTCGGTATTGCGCAGGCGGGAGTAAACGATATCAGTGATCTCGTAATCTTTGATGCCCTGGCTGAAAGAATCCAGGAATTGGATGTTCAACCGGATCAGGGCCAGGAGGCCGATCAGCAAAAAAACAAATATCGTAACCAGGGCGGCATAGGGCCGGATAAATTTTCTCCACATAAATTGTCAATATATCTAAAATTCAGGTCGGGAAGGACCACCCCAAACTCCAAACTGAAGAATTGAAGAACTGAGGAATCGAGGAATCGAGGAATCGATTAACCCAGAACCCCAAACCATCCCAAACCATCCCAAACAACTCCAAACTGAGGAACTGAGGAATCGAGGAATCGATTAACCCAGAACCCCAAACCATCCCAAACCATCCAAACCAAAAGAATCTAAAATTCTCAAGGCAGGATATAATTCCCCCAACGCACTACTTTCCCCTCAGCATTCAGGATGAAGAGCATGGTTTTGTAAACCAGGATCCGTCCGCGTGGTGTTTCCAGGGTGCGATGGGGCGCTCCGTAAGCATTTACTACCGCTGCCTGGTCATCTCCCATTTTGATCTGACGCGCTGTTGAACCGGCATAACCGGGGCGAGTCAGGTGAAACAAGGTAATTCCTTCCGTTTTTCCGTTCTGGCTGATGAACAGTTGGGAATTTGGCCCCTGTTGGGGATTTTGGTGGAAAGTCAGGAATCTACCGATGGAGACGGATTTTTTGGGATCAATATTTAAGTCATCTGCGATTAAAGTGAGGGCCTGCTCATCAATCCGTTCGGTTTTGGAAAGGGCCGCGAAACCCGATGTTTCGGCTTCAATGGGTTCATTGCGCAAAATTTTCAGGTTAACCGCCGCCAGTTCGCTCCCTGCTGTACTCGATGCCATAAAAGCTGCCTCCGCTTTGGGGGTATCTCCGGCCATTGCATCCAGAATGCCGCTCAATACTTTGATGTCAAGGTCGGTTTTCGGATAATGTTGGGTAGCCGTATGGCGTGCCTCCACCTCGGCATAAAAACGCGCCCGGTTCAGGTCCCCCAGCATCACATAGGCGCAGGCTTTGTTGAGGTAGGCCGGGGCATAGTTGGGGTCGAGGCTGATGGCGGCGTCAAAATGAAGGATGGCCTGCCGGATCAATTTTTCCCGGTTGCCTGCCATTCCGTCGCCCTTGGTCGCCGAGGATTCCAGGTCGAGCTCGATGGGTAACCGGAATTTTAATTCGCCTTCTTTAAAATACTGTAATGCATCCAGCAGGGTGGTGACCCCAAGATTGTTGTAAATCTCCCGGCTTTGGTATTGCATCAAAACATAGCGGTAATAATCATACGCTTCCGTATAATTGCCGACGGCTGTAAGCAGGTTGGCTATTTCAAAAACTTCAACAAGACTGGCTAATTTTTCAGCCGAACGACGGCTTAATGCCTGGCGGTCGCTCAGCGAGGGATAATTTTTGGATTTCTCCACCGGGATTTTATAGGATTCGTAGAGTTTGGCAATGACCTCGGCGCCTTTGTCAAACAGGCCGTATCCGGCTGAATAGGCCAGAAAACCGCCCAGATAATCGGCTTCGGTTTCTTTGGCGCTGTTGTCCACCAGGCTATCCAGGGTCAGACCGATTTCAAGGTCTTTGTTGTCGCGGACAAACCCCCTGCGCCAGGCATGTTTTTCGTAGTAATGGGTCAATTCATGGCTGAGCAAAAAAGCTATGGCCGCTTCTGCATCTTTTCCAAAACTGCTGCAAACATTGTAAGCCTGCTCCTCCAGCGTGATTTCCAGGGTTTCGTAATTGATGCTGGCCACCCGGCTCACTTCCCGCCGCATCACAAAGGTGGGCACGGGGAAACGAAAGTCGCCGCGGGCTTGTACAAGCCGGTTGTACACCGCCAGGGCTTGCTGGTATTGGGGCGTATCCTCAATTTTTGGCCCCGGCAAGGCGGATGCATTGGTCTTTTGCAGCAAGGGTAAGGTGCCGAAACTGCGGTCCTGACCTGAAATGTCAAAAGCATGCAGAACAATGACCAAAAATAAAAACGGCTTAATTTTCATACGTTTTCTGGTTTTCTCAGGTATGTAAAAGGAAAAACGGTTAATTTTTTTTGCCGATCAGATTAAATGAAACGCCCAGAAAATACCCCATCCGGTAAACGGACTCTGTTTTGAGCAAACCGGCATCTGCGTCAAAATAATCGCCGACGGAATACCCGCCGGAAAGTTGGTTGGCTTTGCCGCCGAACAGGCCTCCGCTGAGCACAATACCCTGGTCGCGCCCCATCACAAGGCTGGGCCCCAGGAAAAAAGCGATGGCTTCCAGTCCGCTGTTCCCTCCGATTGGAATGCCCACGCCGAATGAACCTCCGAAGGAAGCTGAGCTACGGCTTTGCCTGTAAAAATGGATGAACGAGGTCAGATAAGGACTGAAAACATCCTTCGAGCTGCTGTGTATGATGCTGTCGCGTACAAAATAATCGTTCGGTTGTTTGAAAAAGCCCCCAAAACTCACCCCGACACCGCCTCTGATCTGCAGCCCGCCGTAAACGGTTAATTCGATAGGCGCAGCATTTTTGGTGGCCAAACCCGGAATTTCGACCGAGTCAATGGGGGTTAAATGGATCTTCAGGTTCAAATGATCTCCGGTGACCGTATGCCTGGATGTTTGCGTGAAATCGTTTTCCATCATCACCAGGTAGGTGGTCCGAAGGTCCGTCAGGGTTGCCAGATCCAGGTCATTGACGCTGGAAAGCGCGGAATCCAGCAGGATGGCATTGGACTGGTAAGCGCCCAGGTTCTCTTCGGCCGAGGCCACATAATTTTGGGCCGCAGAGCGAAATCCATCGATATTGCTGCCGCCAAAATCAAATTTTTTATCCTGGAGGGCCAGGTGGTTGAATTTCAACAGCTCAACTTTTCCCTCATAGGCGCTCAGTTTTTTATGGTATTCCTGCCGGAGGCCGGCTGCTTCCTTCTCGGCGCCGGCCTTTTGGATCACCTTGCTCAAACTGAGTTTCTGGGGATCTTTTTCCCCAAAAATGTGCACCATGTATTCCTGGGAAAGCGCTTTGATCTGGCGCGGTTCCAGCAGGGGGGTATACCGGAGGCGCTGGATGGCGTCGGCGGCATGCATTTGTATTTGCTGGACCTCGAGGGCGGTTTGTATCTTTTGGTGCATTCCGCTCATGTCCTCGTCCAGGGCGGCCAGGGATTCCTGTGTATTTTTGAAGGAAGATTCCAGTTTTTGCATTTCCCTGATGAGCGCCTGTTGCGCCTGCGCTTCTTTGGTATCACCCGCAAAACCGGAAATTTCTTCGATGGGAATAATTTCGGGGACGGCCAATCCACCGGGATCCTCACCGCCGCCGAGCATCAGACTGACTGGATTGAAACCTCCAACCTGCAACAGACTGGAGAGGTCAAACGCCCTTCCTTTCGATACGGCATTCTGACCTTCATCCGTTTTAACCTCTAACCGGTAGAGGTAATTGTTGTAGTTGTAAACATGCAGGACAACTTCATTGCCCTTGCTGACCAACGGCCGGTCGACCGGTTTGCCTTCCACCATGTAATGCACCGAATCGGTAAAGGCGTTGTAATAAACGTGCAAATCCTGGGCAGACAGCAAACCGGTAATGAATATAGCGTTTAAAAGCAGGGTTAGGCGAAACATCGGTTACGTTTTTGTAAATGTACAAATTTTTAAATAGCCGGAAAAAATCTTATTCCGGACGATGGGTCTATTTGCCATGCAGCCGGCAGGTTACCCCTATATTTCGAAAATTATGAAAAAAACAGAAAAAGCATCAATTTAGCCGTTGATTATAGCAAACATGACAAACACGGATCATCAGTATTTAACGGCTATCCGGACAGGGGATTTGGGAGGGCTCCGGCGCATTTACCAGGAATTCCTGCCGCCGGTCTCCTCCCTGATCACCCGGAACGGCGGTACCCATGAAGACGCAAAGGACATTTTCCAGGATGCACTGGTGGTCTTGTATGAAAAATCCCGGGGTGGCCGCTTTGAACTGACCAGCACTTTTTACACGCTTTTCTACGGCATCTGCCGGAATCTTTGGGGCAACCGCCTTCAAAAAAAATCCCGTACGGAGGTAACCCTTCCGGATGATCCCAAATTCATGGATGCAGCTGACCTGGAACAAATTATACTGGAAGAAGAGAAAAACCGCCTGTTCTGGGATGCCTTTCGCCTTTTGGGCGCCGATTGTCAAAGATTACTTCATTTGTTTTTTGAAAAAAAGACCATGGAAGAGATTGCTGCAACCATGCAATTCAGCAGTGTAGGTTATGCCAAAAAACGCAAATTTCAATGCAAGGAAAATTTATTGAATTTTGTAAAGGCCGACCCCCGGTTTCCGGAATACGCCGGCGCCGAAAACAACCGGATGATGGCCGATGAATAAACAGCAATTATTCGAGCAAATTGAAGCCTATCTGGCAGGTAAGCTTCCGGTTGAGGAACGGAAGGCGCTGGAACAACAAATGGCCGACGACCCCGAACTGGTGGCCGAAGTAAACCTGCACCGGCAATTAGAAAAGTCGCTTTCGGACAAACCCAAACTCGAATTTCGTCAGAAACTGGTCGGCCTGGCTGCAGAATTTCCCGCCACGACCCGGAAGCCGGCTTTCCGGCGATGGTGGTGGGCGCCGCTGCTGGCCCTGTTGATCATTCCCCTCCTTTGGTGGTGGTCGGTGCGCCCGGAAAAAAACATGCCGCCGCCGGAAGATTTTTTGAAGACCAATGAACCGACAGATACCCTTGCGGATGTTGAGTTTCCTCCATCTTCGAGGCCTTTAGTTGATTCGGTTCAAATAGACCCAACGCCTCCAATTCCTTTGCGCAATAACCCGGGAAATTCTGTTTACGCCCCCAACCCGGAAATGGAAAAATGGCTCCTGCAACCCCCTGATGATTATCTTGCGATCGATACGGCAATCCTGGAAAATTTCCCCGTCGCAGGCGCCGGGGCGTACGACGTCAGGTTCTACGGCAGAATGCTGACCGCGCTGGATGCGCCCAAACTGGAACTGTCGCTGTCGGACAATCGTTTGCCAATTGGAAAAGAGGTTATTCGACTTCCCGTAACGGCCAGGCTTATCCCCGACAACGAAAACATATTTGCTTTTGCAGCAAAAAAAACCTATAACCTGGAGGCTTCCCGAACAGCCAAATTGGCCAACGGCTTGTATTATTGCCGTCTCCTGCCTGCCGGAGGATCCAAACCCATCTGGACCGGCCGCCTGGTTATTGGAAAATAGACTTTGCGGCTACAACTGCTTTATTGGCGCCATTCGATCCATGCGAGCGGTGTACTGGCGGGAGGATTTCCTTGGTAATACGAGCATGTTTTGGGCATCCAAGTTAGGTGGTAACTTTAAGTTACCGCCTAACTTATCAGCTGTCCCAATTGTGTAGCGCGATTTTTCAGAGCCTGAAGCACCGAATTCGCATCAGTCCGGTAGCCGGCGCTGATGAAACAGGCTACCGGGTAGAGGGTCAGGGTTGGTATTTGCGGTGTTTTCAGTCGGACCAATTCAGCCTGTTTACGTTTGCCGACACCCCTCCAGTTCGGTAGCGGATGAGATCCTGGGCAAGGTATTCAAAGGCGTGTTGGTCACGGATTTTTATGTGGGTTACAGTCCGGCAGACACCTCGAAACAAAAATGCAATGCTCATCTGATCCGGGATCTGAAATATGTCGTTGAGGATAAACTGATAGTCTGCCGTGAGTCCTTCGATTGAAACCTGCGCGTCCATGGCGAAGTTGAGGCCGAGTTGGTACCCGCGGCCGCCGTCAAAAAGGACGATCTTGACGGGCGACTGGATGCCGGCTGTGCTGACCTTGATCGCAAAGCAGGGATCGATTTCCATGACTGGCAACTGACCGCCGGCTTCCACGGTAGGCGCCACCGTGGGGCGGTTGATCATATGCCAAGGGCATGCATTGACCGGCTTGGCAGGAATGACCAGCCGCCGCTGAGTTGCTTGTCGAAGCATAATTGCATCGTTTAGGTATACGAATGGTCGTGAAAATGAATGCAATATGGGGGCGGCGGGAGGTGGGAATCAAGCTGTTACCGGAAGTGGGAACGGTGGGGTTTTTGGGAGCGGGGATAAGAATAGGGAGAAGGATGGATGCATCTTAAATTGAGTCAAGAGTCTTTTTAAACAACAAGGTACATTCCTTTATAATTTTATTTCCATTATTAAGAATTAGCTCCGCTTCAATCTTATTAAGGTAATCTATCGCTTTAATAAAAAATTCATCCTTTTTAGGGTTATCTTCACCTAAAAAAAAGAACTTCATTCTTTTTTGGACAATATCATTTGATTTTATTATAATATTTTTTACGTGAATTTTTACAAAGCTTATATGACCGGCTATCTCAAATTCCGCAGCAGGGTCAGAAAATTTATATTCAGAATTATTATTAAAAAAGAAAGCTAAAGAAAAACCTTTAATGGAAGCGGGTCTTTTACCAATATTTTCAAGGGTTATTTCACAACTTGCAAAAGTGCCAAATTCTTTCGAGTTCAAAAATCTAACTTCATTAATGAAAATGTCTAAAATGTAATCAGGATGAATATTTTTTCTGTCATAAAACATTAATACAATGTCGTATTTTGTAGAAACCTTTGTTGTACTTCCGGATCTTACAAAGATCCTATGAGATTCTTCTTTCTTCAAATTCCCATCTCCATAAAAGGTTTGATAATTCCTTATAACATGAGGCTTATCTAAAGATGGTGGAATATGAAGAATTCCTACAGTTTTCCCATTGATCCGTTCCTCAAAGTAGTTTAATTCAAAGGAACGATCTACACCTTTGTTAATAATTCCGGCTAATTCATTTGTGTCTTTTAGACCCGATTCACTGAAGCTGACATCAACTTGCGTCTTTTCCTTATCATCAATTCCTATAATCAAATAACCGTCAGGGCCAAAGGTATTTGCAATAGAGGAAGTATCTTTTAAAAATTCATTTATTCCAGGCTTGGATGTCAAATCATACCAGGATTTTTTGAAATCTAGTTTCGGATTTTCAACCTCTTGGCCACTCAAAAGTTGATTGAGATATTGAGTTACCCTTTGAACTATAATTTCTCTGTCCATTTCGCAGTTTGTGTGACAATCCTAATTAATCTAAAGATGTTAAAAACGTAAACTTTCAAGTCAATGTTCCTCAACTTTAATTCCAAAATGCCGTTCCATCAGCTCTGCCCAATCCCTGGCATCCTTATCATCAAATATCCCCCCATACTGCCGGAGCAAAGCAATCTGTTCCTTTGACAATTTCGAATCCGGGTGAAGCGCCCGAAAATCACAACCTTGAATGATCAGGCCCGGGATATTTGGCAAAGTCAACAGGCACTGGCCCGTTTGGGCATCCCATACCTTGGCCGTGTTGTCGGACGAGCCGGTCACAATGCGCCCCCCTTCAGGGCTATAGGCCGTACTCCTGACCCCGGCTGAATGGCCCTGAGGAAATAGATCTTCGGCAGTAATCTTCCCTTTAGGCAATTGCATCTCCAGGCCTGGCCGGGAAGCCCTCCGGCCATTCAAATAAAAGTCCTGGAGATCCAGCTCATTCAGTTGGGCTCCGCTTAATTCACCCCGCTGTTCATCCCAAACCGTCAATAGGTTCCAAAGGGTGTAACCCATTTGTGCTTGATCAAAAACACCGCGACCATGTTCCAGTAATCGATCGAGCAGATTGTCACGGATAAAATGGTCGGCGCTCCATCGTTTTTCATCCTCCAGAAAAACCGGCTTATTGTATTGCTCCCCTTCCAATTCACCCAGAATTTGGCGGACGTAAAAATCCAGGGGCGCCCGGCGTAAGGATTCTGGAAACCGCCTTTTTTCGGGCGGTAAGCCCTGATTTTGGAAGACGGTCAATTCCATATCCCTCTGGATATGAACAGCAGCTAAATAGTCCCGAAAATTTTGGTGTAAAAACCGGAATGTATCCGCTTCTTCCGTCAGCAGGTATAGTTTTTCGACCAGGTATTTCCGGATTCTCCGGTTGCGTCCTTCCGATTCATCGTATTGATTTTCGCTTATGCCGAAACTCAGCCATTCCCGGTGGCCGGCAAAAAGGGGAAAATGGTCTGTAAAATCAAAACGGTTAAAATACGCATAAGCCTCTCCGATCACCGATTTGAAATTGAATTCCGGATTGAGCAGCTTTCGGGTATAAATGAAGAACTGCCCTTTTTCCACCATGCGCCAGGCTATGAATGGGAGCAGGTGCCGGACCAGGAATGCCTGCCAGAGGAATTCTTCTTTATTGTTGGGATTGTCCAGGAGGAATTTGGCCAACTGGCCTTCGGTGAAATTATGCAGCAGTTCACCTTTGGTGGTTACCCGTTCTTTGAACCGGAGACGCTTATCCTCTGCAAATTGCACGCGAAGTTGACTAGCGCCTGTATAGAGTGTGAGCATCATGGGGTTGCCCAACAATTCTACAACAGATCCTTCTCCCGGCAAGTCCATTCCTTGCTTATGTAAGTAGGCTTCGATCTGGGCAGGGGTAAGATCCAAAAGGTCCAATCGATCAAACCCTTCGGTCCAGGCATAATTGCGCATTTCGTACCGCGAGGTCACCACAATTTGCACGCCGCCCGCCCGCCGGACAAATTCATGCAGCTCGATCATCAATTCCTGGCTTTCCACCGTAACCTCATTGAAGCCGTCCAGCATCAGCATAGCAGTCGGTTGGCCGTTGCGGGGTTTGAACAATTGTTTCAGCGCATTTTCCAGTTCCGGCGTCAAAAAGGCATCGTCAAGGTATTCCCGGGCAATGAACCTGAATAGGTAGTTTTTGGATTGGCGTTCTGCCTCAGTCGTACCGTTGTATTCGTTCAGGGGAATAAAGATGGGGATGGGAGCCTGATCGTCATTCCGGCCAAGCAGGTCTTTCCAAAGCCGCCAGCAGGACATGGTTTTGCCCATGCCGCCTTCGCCGCAAAGCAGGGTGTTCGGATTTTCCTTATTCCAGAGTTGCTCCAATGCGCTTTGTAATGGGGTGGTTTCTTTACCCAATCTAACTTCTACCTGCAACAACTCGGCTTTAGCGCCCGGCAACAGAATTTCCTCAAAGTTCAGCTTGGCAAAACGGCCTTTTTCGAGGTAATCCCGGTATTCGCGGGAGCCTTGCCGCAGGTGTTGGAGCAATTGAGCGCTGTCAGTAATAAAGGGTTTGACGGCTTCAGCTCTTTTGTCGAACAGCCTCATAAAGACTATTGATAGAGAGGTGAGGTATTGTGTTTTCTGCCAAAAAATCGTATATAGCTTTGGCAAATGGACTTTCATCCAATACCTCTTCGATTCTGCCAGAGCTGATCACCCACCGCGAGGGCTTGTCTTCCGGATGATTCATTTCCATAGGACCCGAATCTGGTGCTTTCATGGTCACTTGCCCGAATTTGCCCCCGAAACAGGAGTCGATCATAAAAACGATATGATGGGCCGATGACCTGTCCAGATATTTGACGATCCTTTGGAAGGAAAAGAAAATGTCTTCTGCCTCAGATTTTTTGAGTTTGGGTGCATCAGTGGGCACCCAATAACCCTCATCAACCTTTTGATCATAGAAACCGTGCCCGGCAAAGATCAGCAAGAGGTTATCCTCCTGGCCTAATTTATCCGGGAGTTCATATAGCTCATCCCTCAAGATTTCCTTGGTTGCTTTTTCGTTGTAAAGCCTGACAATGTGATTGGGATCAAACCCGTATCGCTCCGCTAACAGATTGATCAGCCGTTCACAATCGCTTACCGGAAAAGATAAAGGAAGATGGCCATTGCTATATTTGTCAATGGCGATGGCAAGGATTTGGTTCTTTTTCGGTTTGCCCTTGTTCTTTTCGCTTCGGCTAAGGTCGAATCCGCGGTGTTTGGCCATAGGTGGATTTGGTTCGCTTCATTTTGTGGTGGGTAAATTAAAGGAAATTTTTGAATTTAAGCTATTGATAGCTATTCTCTTTACTGGGCAGTTTTATGAAAACTGAATTTTCAGCCTAACGGCGGGCGCAGTTGCGATTTGTCCCCGCCATTTAGGCTGAATTCGTGAGATTTTCCATTACCGTACTCCATCGTTTGGACAGCACCGCAGCTCTTAAAAAGTAAAGTTTCCCCGCTGGGCCCTTTGTGGTGGGTAGGCGCCGGCCAGCCCAAGGGCTCGCTCGCAGTTCTACCACTATTCCTGCGGCAAAGTAAAACTAAAAAAGTTTGATCCCGCATGGCGGGAATGCAGACGGCAACATCAAAACCCTGCAACGCATGGGGCCGTCCGACCCTACCAATTGCGCTTCCAAGGTGCAGATTGATAACCTGCTTTATACGCTAATTCCGGGAACACCGAAATTGCAAAAGGTGGCAGACAGCGCGCCCAGTGCTAACCGCGCCAAAGGCTTCAACCCGGGCACAGCCTCCGGATCTGCCGTTTATGCGTACGATCAAAACGGCAACCTGATCACCGATCCATATAAGGATATCACGATTCAGTACAATTTCTTAAATTTGCCGAGGCTGGTCACTAAAGGTGGGGCGAATATTGTTATTCGGTACGATGCTTTGGGGCGAAAATGGAGTCAAACAGGAACGGAGGGAATAAAAGAGTATGTCGGCGGTATTGAATACGTGGATCAGAAGATTCAGTCTGTCCAGCATGGTGAAGGCAGGCTCGTCGCCACCTACAATGGCTCGGCGATAGAGTCAATCCGGGCTGAGTACTGGCGGCAGGATCATTTGGGGAACACGAGAGTGGCATTTTCTGATTTTAATCTGGATGGGGTGATTGCGACCAAAGATGATCCGAATACCCCAGGGAATGATATTGAAATTACGCAGGAGAACCACTTCTACCCTTTTGGTTTGAACCATGAGGGGCCTTGGTATGCAACCGTTCAACCGAAGAATAAGTACCAGTATAACGGGAAGGAGTATGTGGAGGATCTGGGGTTGAATTGGAATGATTATGGGGCGCGGTGGTATGATGCCAGTACTGGACGGTGGGTGCAGGTTGATCCGATGGCAGACGGGTACCATTCGATATCACCTTATTCTTATGTAGCCAATAATCCAGTAATTCTAGTTGATCCTGACGGAATGCGGATTAATGTTTCCCATATATTGAAAGAAAACCCGGATGAATGGACAAAGGTTTTAAATGATTTAACAGAATTTACCGGATTAACTATCACAGTTGATAAGGAAGGATTCCTCAACTATGAAAAACCAGCAGAAAATATTGGAGGAAGTGAAACAGCGAGAATTATGCTAATGAATGCTATTGAACATAAAGAAACAGTTACTGTTTTGGGATGCGAGGACTGTGCTTCTGCAGTTACCACAATGGATGAAGATGCTCCAATAGAAAAGCAGAACGAATTTACCTTGAGTCGAGATCAAATAAATCGATTTATAGAAGGTACTTCTGAGGATTTGTCTCCAAGAACGTTTGGGTTTGGCGCAAATTTTTTACATGAATTGGGCCATACACGTGTCGGAGGTAGAATGTTCGATACGGCAGATAATGATGCTTTCACATTGGGCGAGAATGTAAAGAATATGAACAAAATAAGGAAGGAGCTAGGTGAAAATTTTGGACAAAGAGTCGAGTATAATCCTAGAAATGCGGATCCTAAATCCATTTACGTATATTATGCATTCAGTAACAGTGCACTTAGACGCTTGAAGCAAAACAAGGAGCCTCAAACGGGATTTATCAAAGTGCTCAGGTACCCTAAAAAAAATTAAACTACTCACTTTAAAATGGAAAAAAAGATAATAAACATCTTGTTTGTATATTGCCTTATTTGTTATTCTTTAGCATGCAAGGCTCAGGATTGCATAGATTCAAAATTACTTACAGCTCTTGTATATATTAAATATAATCCTGATATCAATGAGAAGATAAAAAAGACCTTCCCCTATTTAATAAAGAAAAAAGAAAACTGGATTGACTTTAAAATCAACGAAGAATTGAGTTTTATACCTATTTATTTTTTTTCTTATAAGCTTAACGAAGAAACGGTTCGTTTATCAAAGGAGCTGCTTACTGATAGAAAGAAATATAAAGACCAGTATTTCTTTAATTCTTATAAGATTAATATTCTAAGCAATTTTTCAAAAACTAAAAATTCAAAAATTATTTTAACTTTATCAAAACCGGTAAACAACTTTTTAATCGTTGAATTTCTTGATGCTGAGGCTAATATTGGTTCTATAAAAATGGGGCCAGCTCTACAATTATTGTTTATTTTTGATCCAAGCGGGTTGATAAATGATGTATTTACCGCTTCCCCTATTTATAATTGATTATCCCAGCTGCCCTGCTATTTGAAGCCTGCAGCTTCAAATCCCTATATTGAGCGAGACGAAAACGAAGAGACTGCATCTCGGCAAGTTTACCTCCGCTCCGCCGGGCCCTTTGTAGTGGGTGATGGCCGGCCAACGTCGGGGCAGCAGGTGTCGGACACTTCCAAAGTGTCCGACACCTGGAAACCAACCTCACCACCAATGGACCATTAGGCCAACGGAAATATTTTAACCAGGGAGAATTTTAAGGAATAGGATTTAGCTCATCACCACCCCTCCAACCCCAACAACTTCCGCCCAAGTTCATTCAATACCGCCGGGCCGAATTTGGTCTGTTCCCAGTTCCGGGGATCTCCGGGAAAGGCATAACCTTGAGGAGCGATCCTGTTTTTCCAGGAGTTGATGCGCCATTCCCGCAGGGCCGTATTGTCCTCTTCAGCCGGCATCATGGAAATATATTGTGCGATCCGCACTTTGTCTTTGGAGAGATTGGGCCGGATGCCGTGGGGCTGCATGCTGTGAAAGATCAGCAGGTCGCCTGCTTCCATTTTTACTTTGACCAGTTTTTCCTCAAAACCCGTTATATCCGGCTGAAACCGGTTCCGGTCTGCGGGTTGGGTCAGTTTCCAGGTATCGTAGGTGCGGAACAATTCGGGAATGCACTGGAAACCACCCATATTTTCGTCGGTTTGGTCGGCCAGCGCCAGGACGCCCTGTACATTTTGCGGTTTGGTTTCGGGGTCATAGTCCCAATGGATAAACCCCTTGTATTCAAAACCCGGCCGGATAGGAAAGTTGAGGTTGGCCCGGTCGATGGTCACCCATAGTTTTTCGGTACCCCAGATATCGACGAAAGCATCATATACCCGCTGCATCTGGCGGTTGTTCCACAGGTATTGGTTGTTGTACACTTCAACCATGCCGGTACCGGCCAGCTCTTTCATCTGGATTTCTGCGCGCGGGGCAGTGTACCAGGTGGAAGGATCCTCCGGGTCTTTTTCTTCAAATTCCCAGATGAACCGGGCCGTTTCCAGGGCCTGCTCTCTGGGCACTGCATGCTTAACAACAATATAGCCGTTTTCAATCCAGAATTTCCAATCCGCCTCGCTGAGTACACGCAAAGTTTGACCGTTGGATCGGTCGTTCAGCCGGATCCGGCTGCTTTTTGCGGTAGATGGGTTGCCCGGGATATCCTTGTGAGCGTTGTTGGGCGCCATGGTCGGCGCCATGGTGGGTTGAACCTCGTCCATTTTTGCCATTTTGGTTTTTCGCAATGTACAAATATAGAACATAATGGCGGTCTGTTCTCTTCCTGAAATACATCTTTTTTTCAACCCGATCAAAATCATCATTCTCCCTGACGTTCATCAGTTTAACTTTGTATATTAGTCCGGAATTTTATCCGAATAAATGAATACTATGAGACTTTTATTTTTGCTTCTTATCGCGGTTACGGGTTATGTAGGGGAAATAACAGCCCAGGATTTGCTGAAAGACATCAATTCGACGAGTCCGATAGGTTCCAACCCCCAATATTTGACCGCCGCAGGCGGCAATTTGTTTTTTGCAGCCTACGGTGACCCCGAATTGGGGACCGAGCTCTGGAAAACTGACGGCATTTCGGTATCTCTGGTAGCGAATATCAATCCGGGGCCCGCAGGTACGAACAACAGTTCCTCTCCAAAAAGAATGGCAGCCTTTCAAGACAAGGTTTATTTCGTTGCCGACGACGGGGTCCACGGAGATGAGCTCTGGGTCAGCGACGGCAGCGAAGGCGGAACTTATCTGGTCAAGGATATTTATCCCGGGGCCTTCGACGGCGACCCGCTAAACCTGACTCCTGGCAGCGATTGGCTGTACTTCACTGTCGAAGACGGCATAAACGGTCGTGAACTCTGGAGAACCAATGGCACAACGGAAGGAACCGTATTGGTGAAAGACATTTTGACAGGAATCGGGGATTCCAACCCCAGTGGGTTGACCATGTGGAATGGCATCCTGTTTTTCAGCGCCAATGAGGTGGGTACCGGCCGTGAACTCTGGCGCAGCGAGGGTACGACTGCCGACACGCGCAGGGTGCGCGACCTGTACCCCGGGGTTTCAGACGCCAACCCGAGCTCGCTCACCGTTTTCAAAGATAAACTTTTTTTTGTTGCAAAGCGAAACAATTATTCAGGGCCGGGTCTGTTCATGACTTCCGGCGACAGCATAAGCACCAATATTGTAAAACACTTCGGAATTCAAAGTAATAATCCCCGTGACTTGATCGTGGTGAACAACACGCTCTTCTTTTGGGTAAACGGAACGCCCGGCGGCCCCGTTTACCTTGGAAATGAACTTTGGAAGAGCGACGGCACTTTTGGCGGCACCACCTTGGTCAAGGATATTTATCCGGGGTCTTCTGGTTCCGTAGATTTTACAAGCGGCATAGAAAAGGCAATACTCGGTAACCAGTTGGTTTTTGTGGCCAATGACGGTGTTCATGGGTACCAACTCTGGATCAGCGATGGTACAATGCCCGGTACCCATATCATCGAAGAAACCGGCTTTCCCAGGGTGTTGCGGACGGTTGGTAATTCGGTGTTTTTCCAGGCGCATACCCCCGATCACAAAGGATTGTGGAAAACAGACGGAACAGCTGCGGGAACGATTCCTGTAAGGGATTTTTCCCTTTCTCCGCCTACTTTTTTGATCGCCGGCTATATCCAGGAAGCCATCGCCTTCAACGGTCAGTATTTTTTTACCGGAGACCCGGACCTGAAGGGGCTGGAATTGTGGCGCAGCAATGGTACGGAGGCCGGAACTGTTGAGGTATCCGACATTCGCCAGGAAACCGCTTCGAGCACGATAACAGGTTTTGTTCCTTCAGGAAACTACCTCTTCTTCAGTGCCAATGACGGGGTCCACGGTCAGGAACTCTGGCGTACCGACGGCACATCCGAAGGCACCATCATGTTGTCCGACATTCTGCCGGGTTATCAAAGTTCTAACCCGTCCGAATTGACCCAGGTTGGGGATTGGATCTTTTTCTATGCGGTCGATACGATCAGCATCAAAGCCCTCTGGAAAAGCGACGGTACACCAGAAGGTACCGAAAGGTTAAAAGGTTTTACCCAGGTTAGGTACCTGGTTGCGATGAACGGAATCCTTTACTTCGGCGCCGATGAGGGCCCAACCGGCCTGGAATTGTGGCGAAGCGACGGCACGCCGGCGGGTACTGTACTGCTGAAAGATATTGACAGTAATCCGTTCACTGATGGATTCTGCAGTTATAACGCACCGGTCGGCGGTTCAAATCCAATAGTTGCTTTCAATGGACGGCTGCTCTTTTGTGGAGGCGGTGAATTATGGGTCAGCGACGGCACCCCGGAAGGTACAACCTTTTTACAGGATCTTAACCCTGAGGGGGGGGCTAACCCCGATAATTTTTACCCTTTGGGCGACAAAGTGTTTTTTGTAGCCGGCAACGAAAACTACGACCGTGAGTTATGGAAAACGAATGGATTACCCGGGGGCACAATCAATGTATACAATTTTACGGGAATCTTTGTTGGCATTTCTCACCCGTTCGGTTTTTTTGACGCAAACAACTTGCTGTTTCTGACCACGTGGGACACGTATGAGTATGAAGAATGGGTAACCGACGGAAATGTATTCGGCACTAAAAAACGGGAAAATTTCCTGACCAATATGATTCCGTACGGACCGGTTGTTGAAACAGGGTCTGATTTTTTCTTCCCGGGAACAGCCAAAGATGGCTCAACAGGACTTGAGCTCTGGAAAGGCCCGCTGACACCCGGTTCAACGGCAACCCTGGTGAAGGATATCGTACCCGGGGCTGGAGACAGCGACCTCGGATACCTGACCCTCGCTGATTCTTCCTTGTTTTTTTTCACAGCCGATGACGGTGTCCACGGTGTGGAATTGTGGCACAGCGATGGCACTCCGAGCGGCACTTTGATGCAAAAAGATATTTATCCGGGTACATTAGCTTCCAATCCGTATTATTTATTTGTCTGGAATAATGCCTTATATTTTGTTGCCAATGAGTTTGATCACGGCATTGAACTCTGGAAATATGCCTTTTCGCCTTTGCCGGTGACCTGGCTGGAATTTAACGGCGAACAGATTGGAAAAGATATCCGCCTGTTCTGGCAAACTGCATCGGAACACAACAACCGCGGATTCGAAATCCAGCGCCTCAACGCCTCCGGCCGGTGGATCAACCTGGATTTTGTAGAGGGCGCCGGAAACACGGACCAGGTCAGCAATTACGTGTATTTCGACCGGCAACCGCAGCCCGGAACCAATTATTACCGCCTCCGCCAGGTTGACTGGGACGGAAAGGCGGATTATTCCAGGGTCGTCAGCGTTGAGATGCCAGGGATCGCGGTCCGTGTTTATCCCAATCCGGGGCCGGGTGTCTTTTATCTCCAGGCGCCGGAATATCAGGAGGACCTTGAAGTCAACGTTTTCGACTCCACCGGCCGTCCGGTGTCCGTGCAATTCCTCCGGTCCGGCGAATATCGGCTTGACCTGCAATCCTTCCCGGCTGGAATTTATCTCATTCAAATAAAGACCGGGGAAGAAGTCATGATGATGAAGGTTCTGAAGGAATGACCGGGAGCGGGGGCGAAAGGAAAAAACTTCACCCCCGCTTCCTTTCCCGTTTTATGGTAAGCGCAGTCGACTCCGTCGTCCGGACGCCGATACCCTCACCCCCCTCCGTCCGACGAAGCCTTTGGCGCAG
>CAZLEF010000044.1:40057-54833 GCA_964558465.1 uncultured Lewinella sp.
CTCACCCCTCTCACCCCTCTCACCCCTCTCACTACCTAAACACCTCCCGCAACTCCACCGTCCCCCCGTAATCCAAATGCGGGCAGGTTTTGGCAATTTCCACCGCTTCTTCCAGGTTTTTGGCCTCGAAGAGGAAATAACCGGAAATATCATGTTTTTCAAGTTCCGCCGGCGACAGGACAACCCCGCCGTCCTTTTTTGCCAGACGGTAGGCATCTCCATGCAAAGCTTCTCCGCCGGCCCAGCGTTCCTTTTTCAGATTGGCCACCCAGGCGGAATATTCGCGGAATTGCTGGGCGCCGTCCGCAGGCGGCACGTCGTCGGCCTTGACCAGCAGGGCGTACTGCTTCAGGTCGGATTGCGTGGCCACGGCGGAGGCCTGCGGGGCGCCGGCCGACCTGCCCGCAAAAAAACCGGCTGCGACCAGTCCGGCAGCGATCAGCACAGCGGTAAAAATCCCGGGTACAGAAGTGCTGAACAGGGGTTTGGGTACAGCGATCAAACCTTCATTTTTCATAGCTTTGACAATTTTGATGAATAAATGTAATGGCGGCTTTTCCCCCGAGAATCGATCCGGGGTCGGCCGGTTGTTATTCAGATCCGATTCATGATTTTCCATCGTTCACAATTCAGCGTTCAAAATCTGTTTCCGCAGGGTTTCCCTGGCCCTCGACAACTGGCTTTTACTCGTGCCGGCTGAAATGCCGAGCATCCGGGCGATCTCCTCGTGTTTGTACCCTTCTACATCGTGCAGCGTCAGCACTGCCCTGAATCCGGGCGGCAAAAGCTGAATAGCGGCCTGCAGATCCAGTTTTTCCGGGTTAAAACCGGGCGGAACCTGGGCCAAAAGGGCCGCCTCCATGGGTGCATACCGTTGGTTTTGGGTGTTTACGGCACGCCGTCTTTCCCGGGAACGCAGGATCACAAAACCCGATAGCCAGGTGCGCAATCCGGATTCCCAACGGAATTCCGGCAACCTTTCCACCGCACGCATCCACACCTCCTGCAATACGTCCTCCGCATCGCTTCGGTTCCCATCGGCGCAATACAGCGCCAGACGCCACAACGCAGCGCCGTGGCGGCGGTAGATCAGTTGAAACACCCATTCATCGCGCGTCAGCAAAAACGCTTCGACGAGTGCCCGGTCGGTCAGGTCGGATATCGGACGCATTTGTGGATGAGTGAATTTAGAAGGGGTAAAGGTTGCATGACTGTCTGATATTTTTTTATTTTTGGCTTGTTATGGCAGATGATTGGTCAAATGTTGAAGTTGAATTAATAATCGCAGACTACTTTTCAATGTTGGCTGACGAACTGATGGGATATTCAGTTAATAAGACCCAGCATAGGAAGATTCTAAAGGCTCTGATCGCTACATCGAAGTCAAAACCACCAAATTAAGCAAGGAGACTCCAATATTTTTCACAAAAAATGAATATAAGTTTTCTATAATCAGAAGAAAAGATTATCATTTGTATCGATTGTTTAATTTTAGCCAGACACCCAGGTTTTTTAATGTCAACGGGAGTTTTGACGATTTTTGTAACAAAGAAGCTATTCAATTCAAAGGGTACTTTTAACCCAAAATATGAACAATGATGAAAAGCCACCTTCTTCTACTGTTCTATATATTACCTTGCCTCCTCTTGGGGCAAAATAAATCAAATACGACCCAACCCCTCCGAGTCGGCGTAGTTGGCCTCGTCCACACCCACGTACACTGGATCCTCGGCCGGGAAAAACGCGGCGATATCGAGATCGTCGGCATCGTGGAACCCAACCGGGATCTGGCCGAACGCTACGCCCGTCAACATGGCTTCGATATGGCGATCGTATTTAATTCTATCGAAGAAATGGTTGAAAAAACCCGGCCGGAGGCAGTGACGGCATTCAACACCATCTTCGACCACCTCAGCACTGTGGAGTATTGCGCTCCCCGGGGCATCCACGTCATGGTGGAAAAACCCCTGGCAGCCAGCCTCGATCACGCCAAAAAAATGATCCAACTGGCCAATAAACACGGCATCCACCTGCTGACCAACTACGAAACCACCTGGTACGGCAGCAATGCCAAGGCTTATCAACTGGTGCACGGAGAAAATGCTATCGGCGAAATCCGCAAAATGGTTTTTCACCACGGCCACCCCGGCCCCATCGAGATCGGGTGTAACGCCGAATTCCTGGAATTCCTGACCGACCCGGTCCTGAACGGCGGCGGCGCGCTGACGGATTTTGGCTGTTACGGGGCCAACCTCGCTACCTGGTTCATGAAGGGCGAAGAACCCCTGACGGTTTCCTGCATTACCCAGCAGATCAAACCCGACCTTTATCCCAAGGTAGATGACGAAGCCACCATTTTATTGACCTATCCCAAAACCCAGGTCGTGATACAGGCTTCCTGGAACTGGCCCTATGGCCGGAAAGACGCGGAGATCTACGGCAAAACAGGCTTTGTGCAGTGTTTGAACGGGCAGCAAATGTCCATTCTGGAAAACGAAAGAACCGGCCCCTGGCCCTTTAAGGCAGAACCTTTACCCACCGAAGCCAACGACCCCTTTGCCTACCTGGAAGGCGTAGTGAGAGGGCGAATAAAAATGGACCCTTTTGATCTTTCCGCCCCCGGCAACAACGAGATTGTGATGAAGATCCTGGAAGCCGCCAAACACTCCGCCAAAACGGGAAAAACGGTGGTTTGGAAGAAATTCTTTAAATAACAACCTATCGAATCAAGCCAAATAATTTGTTGTTGCGTTGATTTGTTGATTCGTTGATTCGAAGCCTAAAAATCGAATCAATCGACCACGCCGCGGCGTGGCGAATCAATCGAATCAATCGACCACGCCGCGGCGTGGCGAATCAATCGTATCAATCGAATCAATTACAATACCGCCTCGCCAGCTTTTCCCATTCCTCCTCAATCGAACCGCTGAAAAAAGGTTTCCCCGCCCGGCGGTACCAGTACCCCGCGTTCCATTCGTCGCCTTCGTCCCGGTGCAAAAACGCATGCAACCACGCGCCATCCGCGCCTTCCATATCTTGTGCGATCTGATGGGCCTTTTCCCATTCTTGTTTTCGTTGATACCATAAAACCCTTAAGGTATCGGGCATTTTATCCTCCGGTTGGCCGGCATCCAGGCTTTTAACAAATAATTCATAAGTCATTTTCCATACCAAATTTGGATGAACCGCAAGAATACAATATTTTGGGCCGTTATAAAAGAGCTGAATCAAAACCCGGGGCTAAATGCGACCCATTTGGATAATCCCGTCCAAAAGTTCACCATCTCAAACAATAATCGAAACGCATTCTTAATTCATAACAGTTAAACTACGTACCATGGGTAAATTCGTAATCTCCAAAAGAACGAACGGCGAATTTCAATTCAATCTCAAAGCCGACAATGGCCAGGTAATCCTTTCCAGCGAAGGATACGCCTCAAAGGCCAGTTGCCAGAACGGGATTGAATCGGTTCGCAATAATTCTCAGGAAGAAAGCCGGTTTGAATTGAAAACCGCCAAAAACGGCAAATTCTTTTTCAACCTGAAAGCGACGAACGGCCAGGTGATCGGTTCAAGTGAAATGTACGAAAGCGAATCCGGTCGCAAAAACGGGATCGAGTCGGTTAAAAAGAACGCTCCCGGCGCAAAGGTGGAAGATTCAACCTTAGCCTGATATATCTTTAGGCTTTTCAATCGAAGCGGATATCGCCCGTTCATTGAATCCGGTGCGACATCCGCTTCCTGGTTTTAAACCCTCCAAATCCGTCGTATGAACTTCCGGAAACTGGGAAAAACGGGCTTTGTGGTATCCGAAATCAGCCTGGGCGCATGGCAGATCGGCGGTAAATGGGGCGAGCCGTTCAACCAGGTCACTGCCGACCGGATCCTGAATGCAGCCGTTGATCGCGGCGTGAATTTTATTGACACAGCGGATGTTTACAGCGACGGCGAAAGTGAAAAAGCGGTCGGACGGCTGATCAAATCCCGCAGTGAAAGGGTCTATGTCGCAACAAAATGCGGAAGGCGGTTGAAACCGCACGTCAACAGCAATTATACAGTGGATGATCTGCGCCGGTTTGTTGACGACAGCCTCTCCAACCTGGGCCTCGACACCATCGACCTGATCCAACTCCATTGTCCGCCCACAGAAGTATATTATCGCCCGGAAATTTTTGCATTGTTCGACCGGCTGAAACAGGAGGGAAAGATCAGAAGCCTCGGCGTCAGCGTGGAAAAAGTGGAAGAGGGCCTCAAAGCCATCGAATATGCAAATGTGGACACGGTCCAGATCATTTTTAATGTCTTCCGGCAACGCCCGGCGGACCTGTTTTTGAAAGAAGCCGCTAAAAAAAATGTGGGGATCATCGCCCGCGTACCGCTTGCAAGCGGCCTGTTGAGCGGCCAATACCATAAAAACACCGAATTCAAACCTGGCGATCACCGGTATTTTAACCGCGAAGGCGCGGCTTTCGATAAAGGGGAAACTTTCTCCGGGGTAAATTATGAAACCGGCCTGAAAGCCGTTGAGGCATTAAAAAATTTTTTCCCGAAAACTCCGCTTGCCAATATCGCCCTGAGGTGGATCCTGATGTTTGATGAGGTGAGTTGCGTAATTCCCGGCGCCTCCCGTCTGGAACAGATGGAAATGAACCTCCAGGCCGCCGGAATGCCCCCCCTGTCCAAAGAAGATATGGCTTTTATCTCCGGCGTTTATCAGCAATACATCAAAAACCCCGTCCACTATTTATGGTAACCCCCAAAACTGAGGAATCGAGGAATCGAGGATGCGAGGATGCGAAGAACCCCAAACCCCAAACCCCAAACTCCAAACCCCAAACCTACCCCAGCTTCTCCGCCAAATACTGCCCCGTAAACGACCCCTTCACCTTCGTCAACCCCTCCGGCGGGCCCTCGTAAAGCAAATAACCACCGTCTTTTCCGCCTTCAGGCCCCAGGTCGATTACCCAATCAGCCGATTTGATCACCTCCATATTGTGCTCCACGATCAGCACCGAATGCCCTTTTTCAACCAGTGCGTTAAAGGCTTTCAGCAACTTGCTGATGTCATGGAAATGCAAACCCGTGGTCGGTTCATCAAAAATAAACAGGATATGGTCCGATGACCGTTCCTTGGTCAGAAAACTGGCGAGTTTGATCCGCTGAGCCTCGCCGCCCGACAAGGTACTGGATGATTGGCCCAGTTTGACATAACCCAGGCCGACATCAAAAAGCGGCTGGATTTTATGGACCACTTCCCGGGCGCCTTTAAAAAATTCAAGGGCCTCCTCAACGCTCAGGTCCAGGATCTCAAAAATATTTTTCCCCTTGTACTGCACTTCCAGAATCTCGGGTTTGAATCTCTTTCCCCCGCATTCCTCACATTCCAGCCGTACATCTGCCAGGAATTGCATTTCCACAATCTGTTCGCCCTCGCCTTTGCAGGAATCGCACCGGCCGCCGTCCACATTAAAACTGAAAAACCCGGCTGTATATCCCCGGATCTTTGATAACTGCTGGCCGGCAAGCAGGGTGCGGATGGCATCGTAAGCCTTTACATAGGTTACGGGGTTGGATCTGGACGACTTGCCGATCGGGTTTTGGTTCACCATTTCCACGCCGGTCAGGGTTTTCAGGTCGCCCGTAAGCGCCTTATAGTATCCAGGGGTCGAAGTGTTTTCGCCAAAATGCCGCATCAGGGCAGGGTAGAGGATTTGTTTGACCAGGGTGGTTTTTCCCGACCCCGAAACGCCGGTCACCACAGTGATGGTATTCAGCGGTATTTTCACGCTGATTCCCTTCAGGTTGTGCTGCCGGGCGCTTTCCAGTTGCAGAAAATGTACGCTTTTCCGCCGGACTGCCGGCACCGGGATCGTTTTCCTGCCGCTCATGTAGAGCGTTGTCAGGCTGCTGGCCGCCTCATCATATATTCGTTCGTACCGGCCCGCAAAAACCACTTCGCCACCGTGTATGCCGGCCTCCGGACCGATATCAACCAGGTAATCGGCATTTTTGATCACATCTTCTTCATGTTCCACCACGACGACGGTATTGCCGAGGTCCCGCAGAGATTTTAACACACCGACCAGCCGGTTGGTATCCCGGGGGTGCAAACCAACGCTGGGTTCGTCCAGGATATACATCGAACTGGTGAGGTTGCTGCCCAATGTCCGGGTGAGGTTGATCCGCTGGGTCTCGCCGCCGCTCAGGGTGGAGGAAATGCGGCCAAGGTTCAGATAGGTGAGGCCAAGATCGCACATGAATTTTAGCCGGTTGCGGATTTCGAGGAGCAGCCGTTTCCCGATTTTCAGATCAAATTCGGAAAGTTCGAGCCGGTCAAAATAATCTCTTAACTCGTCGATTGGAACCTGGGTAAGTTCGCTGATGGCTTTCCCGCTCACTTTTACATAACCGGCTTCCGGCCGTAGCCGTCCGCCCTCGCAGACATGGCAAACCGTGCGCCCCCGGTAACGGGCCAGCGTTACACGGTTCTGAATTTTGTAGGTTTTTTCTTCAAGTTCCTGAAAAAAGGCATTGATGCCTGAAAAATGCTCGTTGCCGGTCCACAATAATCGCCTTTCTTCCCGGCCCAACTCCTGATAAGGGGTATGCACCGGGAATTTGAACCGGTGGGCGACCTTCAGGAATTCTTCCAGCCAGAGGCCGTATTTTTCACCTTTCCAACAGGCAATTGCGCCTTCGAATACGGACAATCCCGGGTCGGGCACAACCTTGTTTTCGTCGATGCCCATCACCAGGCTGAAACCCTCACATTGGGGGCAGGCGCCGAAAGGATTGTTGAAATTGAAGAGTTGGGGGGTGGGCTCGATAAAAGCCATGCCGTCCAGTTCAAACCGGTTGTTGAAGGCTTTTAACGGTTGGCCTTCCACCGTCACCAGGCAGTCTCCTTCACTTTCGTAAAAGGCAGTCTGAACCGAGTCCGCAATACGGCGGGTATTGGCCTCATCTTCGGGTTCTGAAGTAAAACGGTCGATCAGGATGAGAATGTTGAGTTTTTCAATTTCAGATAATTTCTTGAGGGTCAGCTTTTTTTCCTGTTCCAGGAAATCTTCGATCCGGACGAACTCCCCCTTGAATTCCAGACGGGTATAACCCTTCTGAAGGAGTAATCGGAGTTCCTGCCCCAGTTCCCGGTCTTTGTATTTGTAGGGCAGCCCGATCAGCAACTGTACCCTGGTACCGGAAGGAAAGCCGGTAATATAATCCACCACATCGGCCACCTCGTGTTTTTTTACCTGCTCCCCGGAAACAGGCGAATAGGTTTTGCCGATCCGGGCGTAAAGCAACCGGAGAAAATCATATATTTCAGTAAGCGTACCCACCGTTGACCGGGCATTGGCCGTACTGACCTTCTGTTCGATCGCAATGGCCGGACAAATCCCTTTGATGAAATCTACGTCGGGTTTTTTCATGCGCATCAGGAACTGCCGCGCATAGGAAGACAGGCTTTCCACGTACCGGCGCTGACCTTCGGCGAACAGGGTGTCCATGGTGATCGAAGATTTACCCGATCCCGAAACGCCTGTGACAACGACCAACTGATTCTTGGGGATCTTCAGGTCGACATTCTTCAGATTATTTGCCCTTGCGCCCTTGATGAAAATGGAGTTGCGCAGTTCGGCGTGCTCATCCGGCGCCCCGTTATTTTGCATAGTCATTGTTTATTCGGCAAAAGGGCTAAGTCACAGCCCTTTTTCTTCCACTTCCAGGATAGCGGCCACATGGGCGTCGGCGATTTTTTGGCGGACCGCGTCCTTGTTGAGTTCCATCGCTTCCCGCTTGTTGTTGTAAAACCCGTTTTCCGTGAGAATAGCGGTCATTTTGGTTTTCCGGATGACATAAAACTGGCTTTCAGGCCTCGATTTGAGGTGCCGGTTTTTGAATCCGGTTTTTTCGATGAGGTGTTTATGGAAGATCGAAGCCAGCAACTGACCTTTTTTGCTGCCATGGTAAAACCAGGTCTCTATCCCGCTGATATTGTCCGGGGCCCAGCTTTTGGCGGAGGCGGCAGGGGCGGCGTTGGCGTGGATGGATACAAACAATTTGGGCAGATCTGATTTCAGGTTATTTGCCCGGTTGACCCTTCCTTCCAGGAAATCGTCGATGTCTACCTCAGGAACCGTAATAAAGTATTTCACTCCTTTTTCATCGAGTTTTTCTTTGATCCGCCGGACAATATCGCGGTTGAACTCGTATTCCATCAGTTGGGTTTCGCCGTCGTCAAATACCGGCGACCGTTTTCCAGGCGTTTTTTTGCCGTGGCCGTTGTCGAGGCACCACATATAGCGGTTGGTCGATTCCGGCGTTTCCACCTTGACCGGTTCTTCTTTGGGGGGCTCTACCTTGGGCGGTTCAGGTTGATCGGGCTGGTCAAAAATATCCTCTTCAAATTCTTTGTCCGGTTCGCCGGGTTTGATGTCCACATGGTCCTGTTCATTGGCAATGACTACGATCGTATCCGGCTTGATCTCAGAACCGTCCTCGGGTATTCCTTCCTCTGGTGTGATCGGCTTTGGCTTAACTGGTGGCTTGGTCTCAGGCGCAGGTTTCTTTTTTCCTCCTCCGAAAATGGAAGAGAAAAGGCCGGCAATGGCATCCAATATTTTTTTGAACATAAGGCTGATTTTAAAACCGTTGTTGAATTCCTGGTGTGAAAATCGCAAAAAATCCCGGATTAGATTTGATCTGTTGGATTTTTTCTGAAAAAGCGTATGTTTGGGTCAATAGAAACAAGGATTAAACGAAAAACCGGCTGTATGCGATATATCCTTCCCATACTGGGATGTTTGTTTTTGATTTCCTGTCAGAAAAAACAGGCGCCAACCCTGGTTGAACGGCAGGGCAAAACTGTTTTTGTTTTCCAGACCCCGGTTGACAGCACCCGCTCCAGGGACGAAGCCATCTTAAAGGTATTCAACGCCCTTTCACAGGACACGACATTCCGTTTTGAGATCCTCAATGATTTTTCCTGGCTCGACGAAGATTCGCTCACCCGTGCCGGCGCCGTCGTATTCCTGGATGTACTGGAGGACAGTATCAAAATCTGGCAAAGGACGGCCCTGCAACGGTATATTGAAGCCGGCGGCGGCATGATGGTGATCGATGACCACCGGGTCACGCCTTACCTCTGGAATTGGTACGACCGCTTGCTGAACGACACCATTCCCCCGGATACAACGGCCGGGCCACTGGAGTTTTTGCAGTTTGGCGGCGGCCGTATCGTGCGCAATGATACCTCCCCCACCGACTCAACCATAAACTGGCGGGACCCGGTTGAAAAAGCCCTGGAATTCGCGATCGGAGACAATACTTATGACCCGGCCCTGATGCGAACACCAATGGCGCCGGAATGGTCCAAATTTACCCGCAAGGTACTCGATGATGATATCTACGAACCCATGGAAATGGTAATCCTGCCGTTTGGCGAGGTTTTATTCCTGGAACGCAGGGGCAAAATAAAATTATACGATCCAGCCCTCGGACAAACCCGGGTGATCGCTGAAATGAGCGTATGTACCGAGGGCAACTACGAAGACGGCCTTCACGGCCTGGCCCTCGATCCTGGTTACGGACGTGAAAACCATTATCTGTATTTGTATTACTCGCCACCCTGCGATACCCCCTATCAATACCTTTCCCGGTTCGTTTTTAAAAACAAGGCGCTTGAACGGGATTCGGAAATTGTCATGCTCAAGGTGTTTGTCCAGCGCGAAACTTGTTGCCATTCCGGCGGCTCGGTGGAATTTGGCCCCGACGGCCTTTTGTATTTATCCACCGGGGATAACACCAGTTCCAAGGCCTCCGACGGGTATACCCCTACCGATGAAAGGCCGGGCCGCGGCCCTTATGACGCCCAGAAATCCAGCGGCAATACCCACGACCTGCGCGGCAAGGTGATCCGGATCCGACCCGAACCGGATGGAACCTATTCGGTCCCGGACGGCAATCTCTTCCCAAAAGACGGATCAAAAGGCCGCCCTGAAATTTATACCATGGGGTGCCGCAACCCCTTCCGGATTACCATCGACCCAAAAACCAATATTCTCTATTGGGGCGACGTCGGCCCGGATGTCGGCGCCGACGGCCGGTATGGTCCGCAAAGTTATGACGAATGGAACCAGGCCCGGTCTGCCGGTTATTTCGGCTGGCCCTATTTTGTGGCCGACAACAAGGCCTACCCTGACCGGAATTTCGAAACCGACAGCGTGGGCGCCCCGCAGGATCCGCTCCGGCCTGTAAACGACTCGCCCAACAATACCGGCGCCCGCGAATTGCCACCCGCTCAACCCGCGATGATCTGGTACCCCTATGGTCCTTCCAAAGAATTTCCTTTGCTGGGGGAAGGGAGCCGGAGCGCGATGGCCGGACCATTTTATTACACCGATGGGCTGATGCCGCTTTCCAACATCAAATTCCCGGAATATTATACCGGCAAATGGTTTATCTACGAATGGGCCCGGAGTTGGATCAAGGTGGTCACTTTCGACGACCGCCAAAACCCGGTCCAGATAGAAGCCTTTATGCCGGATATGCCCCTCAGCAAACCGATCGACATGAAGTTTGGCCCGGACGGCGCCTTATACATCCTTGAATACGGCAACATGTATTTTATGGATAATCCCGATGCCCGCCTGGTCAAGATCGAATTTGCCAAAAATAACCGCCCGCCGGTAGCAAGGCTCGGGGCCGACAGGTTGGCCGGATCGGCGCCGTTGAAGGTCCGCTTTTCTGCCGAAACTTCCACCGACCTGGACAAAGGGGACAGTCTTTCCTTTTTGTGGTATTTTGACGGGCAGGATAAGCCGCTTTCCGGCGCTCAGGTGACGTATACTTTTTATGAAAACGGCCTTTTTCAACCCAAATTGAAGGTGATCGACCGCAAGGGGGCAACTTCGGAGGCCACTGTTGAAATTGAGGTCGGCAACAGCCCTCCATCGGTTACGGTCGCAAGCTCTGCCAATCAATCATTTTATTTCGGGGAGGAATCGATCTGGCCTTATCAGGTTGTGATCGATGATCCGGAAGACCAAACCAGCGGCGGTATCGACGCGAACCGGGCATTGGTCAATTTTGTTTATGTTTCGGATCCGGATTATCTGCAAGACCTCATCAGTGGCGAGGCCGTTTTGCCGGAAGGTCCGCTTCGTTTTGTAGAAGGGGCCCGCCTGATCCAGAACAGCGATTGTTTTTCCTGCCACCATGTGGATCAAAATAATATCGGACCATCGTATGCCGATGTCGCCAAACGGTATGGCTCCGATCCACAGACGGTCGACCAGTTGGCCCGTAAAATTCAGCAAGGGGGGGCTGGGGGGTGGGGCGAACGAATGATGTCGGCGCACCCGCAACTCGACCTGGAGACCACGCGCACAATGGTCCGGTATATTCTTTCGCTGGATGAATCGGATAAACGGCCCCTGCAAGGCCAATTGGTCCTCCGGGAACATATCGCCGACCTCAAAACCCTGGTCCCGGCAGGCGAAGGAATGGCGCCAAAACGACCCGGCGGATACGTTTTCAGCGCAGCTTACAAGGATATGGGCAATCGCCAGGCAAGGCCCCAGACCGGACGATTGATCAATATTCTTCGTTATCCTAGAATAAATGCTGAAAATATCAAAGGGATTTACCTCGGATATGTGCCGAGCGGGAGCGCGCCCGGCGCCCAAAATCAGGTGAACTTTAAGGCGGGTGGGTATCTACGGCTGGAACAGATTGACTTCACCGGCATTCGCAAGATTACGATTCGGATGAGAAACGATACCGCCGCCGTGGTCGCACTTCATCTTGGAAACCCGGCCAACGATCCGGTCGCCGTCAAATCCCTCGATGCCCCCTCAGATCAGTGGAATGAGGTCGACATTCCGGTAAATTGGTCCGGAAAACAGGATATTTATGTCGTTTTTAAAGGGGAACAATTGGTCGAAATCAATCATGGGGGCGCTCATATTCCCAAGGATATGTTTTTTGTCGATTGGCTGAAATTTGAACGATAAGTACCCCCGACCTCCGGTCCGGGAAAACATGTACCCCCGACCTCCGGTCGGGGAACAGATCTGCAAAGCTTACAACTTCACCACCAATGCAACCTTTTTAATCAATCCTGAATGCAATTCCAGTATATATATGCCGGCCGGCCACGGACGGAAATCCATTTGTCCGGCAGGATCAAGTTTTCCCTGCCGCAGCAAAATACCCTGGATCGTCAGCAGCCTGAAATCCCCGGAATAAGGCGCTTCAGCACGGTCCCGGATATAAAGAATCTCACCGACCGGATTTGGGAAAACAATCCAGGATCCATCCTCCGGATGCTGTAAACCGTTGGTTTGCAACAACACGCTCTGGGTGAGCGATACCCCGCATGCGCTGTTCTGGGCGTTCAGCGTGATATCGTAAATGCCGGGTTGAGCATACGTGTGCACAGGGTTTTCCTCAAAACTGGTTTGGCCGTCTCCGAAATTCCAACTGTAGGCGCCGGCCTCAGCGGACTGATTGATGAAACTGACCGTAAGTCCGTTTGCCGACCAGGTAAAACCGGGTAGGGGAGTGTCGAACACGCTGATGTACCCTGTTTGGGTAGATATGCTTTCACCCAAAGGACCGTTCAGGCCCAGGGTTACGTCATATTCCCCGGGTGTTGTATAGGTCACCACCGGATTTTCTGCATCCGAGGTGGCCGGCATTCCACCCGGAAATTGCCATTGAAAAGTATCGTAAACCCCGGTTGACTGGTTTTGAAAGGTCACCGTCAGGGGGGCGCAGCCCAGACCAACCCCCGCGACACCGAATGCTGCTTTAGGGGTCTGACCGACCAAAATGGTTTGGATTTCCTGGTCCTGCCCGCAATCGTTGGCCGCCGTTAAAACAACCTCGTAACTCCCGGCAGCGGGAAAAGTGAAATTGGGGTTTACAGCAGTGCTTGAAAATGCCGGGACCTCCGGACTCGACCAGATATACCCCGAACTGTTGACCGAGGTATTGGTGAAAGATACCGCGAGGCCATTGACCTCAAATTCAAAACCGGCTTCCGGCATGGCCGCCGAAATAATCGTTATCGGGTCTGAATAAATAAAACCGAAACAATCATTGCCGGTCTTCAGCCGGAAAACCGAAGGAGAACCGGACAAGGCATTGATCTGCAGTTGACTGGTTTGAACGCCTGTATAGCCGGCGTTGCCCGCAAGATCGACAAACATGCCCGCAGCATCCCTGATCTGCCATTGGTAACTCAATCCTTCGCCGGAGGTATTCACTGCAAGGAGAAGCGGAACCCCGTCGCAGGCTGTGGTGTCGCCCGGCTGAGCAAGGATGGCCGGCGCCGGCGAGTCTTCGCTTTGGTTCAAACCGGGAATGATCGAAAAAATGCCCGCTCCGCCGTTGGTGGCGCCGTTGTTCCCGTCCGGACAAGCATCGGAGTTGAAACTCTGGCCGGCAATCCCGCCTGCTGCAGTATGGGCCAGGGGGATGGCAGACAGAATTCTGCCTCCGCTCCCGCCGCCGCCGGGCCCCTGACACCGGTTGTCACCGCTGTTGTCAACCGACCCGCCGTTGCCGCCTTTTGCCTCGATGACCGGGGTTCCGGTGACCGCTCCGGCCTCCAGGACGATACTGCCGCCTCCACCGCCGCCACCGGCGCCGTCACCGATGACATTCAGGGCAGACAGGCCGTTGCTTTTAATTCCGCCGCCTGCAAAAACAATATGTCCGGCTTTGATCAGGATAATGCCGCCTCCGTTACCGCCGGAGGAAGGCGCTTCATTGTTCTGATGACCTGCGCCGCCGCCGCCGCCTAAAAACAGCCGGGTGTTTTGGTTCGGCAGCAGGAGTCCCCCTTTTCCAGGGTAAAAGCCGTCGCAACCGCCGAACGACGGCTCGTCATTCTCGCCCCCCTGGCCTGCGACCGATCCGTTGCTGCCTCCGCCGCCGCCCGCGTTGTGGTTGTTCCCCCCGCCCCCGCCGTTGGCCTGAGCGCCCCTGCCGTATTCCTTCCCGGAAATAAAGGGAGCAATCCCTTCTCCTTTTGGCGCCCCGCGCCAATTGCCCGCTTCATAATAATACTGGCTGTTGGCGGTCAGAAAAGTGCAGTTTATATCCGTTGCCAACACCGAAACACCGCCGCGGAAACCCATTCCCGAGGCATCTATGCTGGCCTGGATGACCAGGGAGTCCGTTACTTCAAGCGCAATCACGCCGCCGGTTTCCCCGTTCCAGGGCCCCGCAGTTACTGTTCCTGAAACCAGAGCGTCTGCATATCTGGGGATTTTGACCACCTGGGTTTTGCCGGCCGCAGAGTAAGGCCCCAGAAGCGATTTTTCTAAAATCAGTTCATTCCCGTTGATGGAAAAAACCGCATTGATCTCATAATTGCCCGCACTGCCCAGGTTGGTGATCGTCCCAAAAGAAGCATTGTTGCTTTCGTCAATAACAGCCCCTTGCATTTGAATGATGAGGATGGCGCTGCCGGGTGAAAAAATGCCGGGATTATCCACCAAAATGGAATTTGGACAAACCCCAGGGCCCAGAAAACGGGCATACTGGTTGATCGTCCCCGAAATTTGGGTCTGACTGAATAACTCCCCCGAAAGGAAAAAACTGAACAGGAATAAGAAACGAACCAACATGTCTTTATTGTTTTTGGGATATAAATCCATCCAATCAATTGTTGATTTGTTTATTCGTTGATTTGTTGATTTGACCACGCCGAGGCGCATGTGCGTCAACTTTACTTTAACATATATGAAAAGAAAAGTTTTGTAAA
>CAZLEF010000045.1:0-53915 GCA_964558465.1 uncultured Lewinella sp.
TTGGGGTGGTTTGGGATGGTTTGGGGTGGTTTGGGATGGTTTGGGGTGGTTTGGGATGGTTTGGGGTGGTTTGGGGTTGCCGTTTTTGAACAATCCCAAACAACTCCAAACAATATCAAACAACTCCATACTAACATTTCAGTGCATTTCATTATAGGATTCCTCCGAATGGCCGCCTTTGCGGTTTTGCTCGGCCAGGGTCCAGGAATCGGTGGCGGAGGTTTGCAGCCAGAGGTCGCCCGAACGGCGGAAAACCTGTACGCTCAGGCCGTATTTTTCATAGAACTGGCGTTCAAAATTGCTGACGGTGAACTGGCCGCTGATGTACAGGTCGCCTTCTTCGTTCACTGTGCGCGCCTCGCCAACGGTCCGGTCGTCTTCTATCTGCAAACTGGCAGGAGAGCCTTCTTCCCTGCCGTGCGGCTGCGCATAAAATTCCAGCTTCAGGAAAGGAAATTTATCGCTGAACTCTTCTTTGATGGCTTTCAAGGTTTTTTGATCGGAGATTCTCATGTCGCACCATTTTCGAACCAATGTAGGCAGGTTTTGGGGCATTTACAAGGGGATTTGTCATTGGGACTAGTGATTTTCATTCTGAACCCGCAGAATTGATAGAAAATCGGTCATTTTTTTAAAAATAAACGAACGTTCATTTATTTTTGCGACCTACATGAGAACCAGGGACAAAAATAAAGCGCAAGCCATCCGCCGGAAAGCCGTGGAAATGGTGGTGCGGGAGGGTTTCGACGGCCTGAGCATGCACAAGCTGGGCAAGGCCGCCGGGATTTCTCCCGCTACCATTTATATTTATTTCAAGGACCGGGACGACCTCATCCTCCAGCTTTGCTGTGAGCTGAGCGCCAGGATGGCAGAGGCTACCCTGAAAGACTTTGATCCGGACATGCATTTCGACGAGGGTCTGAAACGTCAATGGCTCAACCGCGCCAGGTATTGCCTGGAGAACCCGGCAGAGATGCATTTCCTGGAACAGATCCGGTTTTCGCCGTTCCATGAAAAGTGCCAGGCGATCATGGATATGTCCTTTCGGAATGCCATGAAACGATTTGTGCAAAATGCCATCGAGCGGAACGAATTGGTAAAATTACCGGTTGAGGTGTATTGGTCCGTCGCCTTTGCGCCGCTTTATCAGTTGGTCAAATTCCACATGTCGGGCAAAGGCCTGACCGGGAATACGCCTTTTGAACTGAGCGAAGAAATGATTGAGCAGACGGTGGGGCTGGTGCTGAAGGCGCTGAAGCCGTGACTTGGAGACTGGGTGATGGGGTGATGGGGTGAATTGGGGACTGGGAGAGAGACTGGCGGGAAACTGCCCACTGAACTTCGGCTACGCTCAGTTCCCGCAACTTACGACTTACGACTTACGACTATATCATGAAAGAAAAAACTTTTACAGGTTACGAAGTATTCATCGTAGCCATCCTGGCTATCCTCCAGTTTACAATCGTGCTGGATTTTATGGTGTTGTCGCCGTTGGGAGCGCAATTGCTGGAAGAATTGAACATCAATACCGCGCAATTTGGGCTGGTGGTTTCAGCTTATGCTTTCAGCGCGGGAGCAGCCGGATTGTTGGCGGCGGGTTTTGCCGACCGGTATGACCGCAAAAAGCTGTTGTTGTTCTTTTACGCCGGTTTTATCATCGGCACCTTTCTCTGTGGCCTGGCGCCCGATTACCCGCTTTTGCTGGCTGCCCGAATCGTGACCGGTTTGTTTGGCGGAGTCATCGGGTCCATTTCATTTGCCATCATTACCGATCTGTTCAGGATGGAAGTCCGGGGCCGGGTAATGGGGTTTGTGCAGATGGCCTTTGCCTCCAGCCAGGTGCTGGGTTTGCCGGTGGGTTTGTACCTGGCCGACCTTTGGGGGTGGCATAGCCCGTTCATCCTGATCGCCAGTCTGAGCCTGATTGTTTTTGTGGCGATCGTGGTAAAAATGAAGCCGGTCAACGCCCACCTTGCATTACAACAAGGGCATAGCGCCTTCCGGCATCTGACCCGTACGGTTTCGCAGGTCCGGTACCTGAAAGGGTTCGGCGCCACGACCCTGCTGGCCACGGGCGGGTTCATGCTGATGCCATTTGGTACGGCCTTTGCGGTCAACAACCTGGGCATTGATTTTTCTGACCTTCCCCTGATCTACCTGGTGACCGGCATCACCTCTATGGTCGGCGGCCCGCTGATCGGAAAGCTGAGCGACCGGGTGGGCAAGTTCCCGATATTTATGGCCGGCTCCGTCTTATCTATGGTTCTGGTAATCATTTATACCAATTTGGGCGTCACGCCGCTATGGGTACTGATCGTACTGAATTCGATCCTGTTCATCGGCATTACTTCACGGATGATCACTTCTTCCGCCATCATGACGGCAGTACCCGATGCGGCTGACCGCGGCGCATTTATGGGGGTCAACTCGTCCGTTGCCCAGATCTCAGGCGGCATAGCGGCGGCGGCGGCCGGCATGATCGTGTTCCAGACCGATAGCGGGTACCTCGAGCATTATCCTGTTCTGGGGATTGTGGTGACAGCGTCCATGGTCATTACGGTCGGCATGATGTGGGTGATCAACAAATATGTCCAGGGTAAACCGGCGGAAGTTGGGTTTGGCGGGCATAAGTCGGTGGATGATGTACTCAAAGAGGTGAAAGCAGCTGAAATCTGATCCGTTTTATACCATGATTTGCCGGATTTTGAATGGATTACCCATTTTCCCATGCACACCACACCTTTGGCGTGGCTGTGGCGTGGAGCGACGCGAGGTATAATTAAAATATTTTCACCCCAAAACCAATTTGAAGGAAAGAAACACCCGTACCCAATTCCCCCAACAAGGTGAAATTTGGGCTGACGGCCAATCGCGCGCCAAAAAAAGCGCCGTACAACAGCCGGAATTTTTTAGGTTTCATACCGTGCAGGTGTTCAATGTTTCCAAACGGGCCGTTTTTTGAATCAACCAGGGTAATCTGACCGCCGACCTGTATCCCACCCAGGATATCCAGGTTATCCATACGGGTATAGTGGGTCGCGATCCTGGTCATCCATTGCAGGGTATTGGTAGCATAATGCCTGACCGCCACCTCTCCCGGCCAGATTTTTTCGATCTGGTACAACGAATATCCCACAGAGAGGCCTATACTGACCTGATTGCCGGCCATCCAATCCGTTCCAAAGCTGACAGGCGGTACGGTCATTCTTGAAGCGTCTTTAGCGTAGGTCGGAAACAGACCGATTCCCATCCAGGCATCTGCCTGGCGGTGTTGGAAGATCCGGGTGGGCCGGTAGGATTGGGCGCCAAGGTCAGGGGTCAATAATAAAATGAATAAAACAACCATCATTGGGCTCAGTGGTTTCATAGCAATCGGATTAATCCGGAAGGTGCAGATCAGGGTAGATAACACCCTGTTGTTCAGACGGAATATCCTCCCTTTCCGGCCTGTTAAAAAAATTGCCCTCAAGCGCCCAATATTTTCAAAACCAGGGTTTAGTTCTATTTTGGGCATTGTCAAAAGACCTGTTAAAATTAAGTGGAAATGGCCATGCAAACCATGCAGAATGTAGGAAGCCCGGCTAAAAACGAATGAATGGAAAATATGAGCGGGAATATGTTAGGGGAAGGGCAGTAAAAGGGTCACCCTTGTGCCGGCAGGGGCGCCGGAATCGTCAGCGAGGTCCTCAATGTTAACCGAATAATGCCCTTTGGTTTTTTGATTCATAATGTCGAGCCGTTCACGGGTGATGTCAATGGCCCTGGATTTATGCTTGCGGCCTTTTTGGGCCTGGATCCCGGTGGCTTTTTCCCGGCCTACGCCATTGTCCTGAATCGTGCATTTTAAATATTCGCCGGATTCGGCAATTTCAATCAAGATCCTGCCGTCTCCATCCTCTTTGGAAGCCAGCCCGTGCCAGACCGCGTTTTCAACAAAGGGCTGGAGGATCATGGTCGGGATCTGGGTGTCGTAGGTATCCAGGGTTTCGCTCACCTGGAAATGATAGCTGAGGGGGATTTTCAGCCGCATCCCCTCGACCTGCAGGTAGAGGTCCAGGATCTCCAGTTCCTTTTCAAGCGGGATAGCAGGCAGGTGGCTGATATCCAGAATGAGCCGCATGAGGCTGGCGAATTTGACGAGGTAATGGCTGGCCTGTTCCGGGTCGCGGCCAAGTACGTAGCCGTTGATGGAGTTGAGGCTGTTGAAAATGAAATGCGGGTTCATTTGGGCGCGCAGGGCAGCCAGTTGGTTTTCGGCGACTCTGGTTTTCAGGCGGTCTTTTTCGCGGATCTGGCGAATTCTCCAGGATACAGCAGCATACGCCGCGACGCCCGAAACGGCGCCAAAAAGTAAAAGGAACCAGGTAGTTTGCCAAAAAGGCGGATTGATCCGTATGGCTAGTTGAAAAGGCTCCTTTGCCCATACTCCGTCGCTGTTGGCGGCCCGGACCAGGAACCGGTATGAACCCGGCGGAATTTTTGGATACCTGACGAAGCCCGGTTCCCCTTTTCCGAGCCGCACCCAATTATCGTCCAATCCTTCCATTTTGTATTCCAGTTGGGTGCTGAGAGGGTCGCTGTAGTCGATCGCCACAAACTGGAAGGAAAGGGTATTCTCCCGGTATTTGCGTTTGATATTTCGGATAACGCTCCAATTAGTCGCTCCGGTAATCTGGTCTGCCAAATCCTCCGGCGGTTCGTCGTTGACCTTGATATCCGTGATCCTGATCCGGGGCGGTTGCTGAAGGAAGCGGATTTTCTCCGGGTCCACGACGGTGATCCCATTATTTCCTCCGAACCAGAGGGCGCCGCCCGGAAGGTTCACGGCAGCCAGGCCGTCGAACAGAGTAGACCGGATGCCGTCGGCCAGGGTAAAATGGACAAAACGGCCTTCGCTTTTTTCAAATTTGACCAGGCCGCCGGCAGTACCCATCCACAAATCGCCATTTTTATCAGCCAGAATGCTTTTCAGGTTTTTATCATTCAGGCCGTCTTTTTCCTCATATACGTAGGGTGGGTTTTCCAAATTGGTTTTGTCTGTTTTTACCAGGCCGTTTGACGTAGAAATCCACAAGGTCCTGCCGTCAGAATCTTCGTAAAACCCCTGGATAAACCCCCGAACAGGCAGGCTGTGTTCGAAGTGCATGGAACCATCCCGAAACCGGCCCACCAGGATTTCAACATAATTTTTGGCAACATAAATATTTCCGAGGCGGTCCTCATACAAATTGACAAAAAAACCCAAACCCTGGTCGGCCTGACTGAAGGGGACAGGTTGAAGGCCTGGCCTGGCCGGGGTTCCGGTCACCCGGTATAATCCATCTTGGAGGGAACTCAGGAGGATGATATCGTTATTCAGTTGAAAAAGAAACGATACGTTTGGGACCTGATTGCCCGTTTCATCCAATACAGGTTCAAAAATATTGGCGGCCTGATCATAAACAAACACCCCTTTGGACGTAGCGATCCAGATATTCTGATCGCGGTCCAGGAGCATATGGTAAATCTGTTTGTCCGCAATGCGGCTGTTACCCGGAATATCAGGGTGGAAGTGATGAAGCAATTGACCTTCGGGGCTCAGGACAAAGATCCCGTTGTTGAAGGTACTGCACCAGATTTTACCCTGAGGGTCGCGGATTAAGGTCCGGAATTCATAATTATCAGCATTCCTGAAATCGCGGGGCTTGGGTATGGAACCCATTTTCGCCTTTCCCATGTGGGCAAATAACAATCCTGTTTCGCCGTTCAAAACCCAGAGGCCGCCGTTTTGGTCAAAAAACGGGGATTTTAAAAAAGGCTGCACATTAAACCGGGGATTTCCGATCAGGTTAGCCTCCAATTTCGAATAAGCGCCCTGTTGTTTGTCGAATAAAAAAAGCCCGGTCCTTAATTCGGAGACTATAAATTGCCCCGGGTTCAAACCGGCAATTTGTTTGGGCGCAGTTTTTCCGGTTGAATACGAAGTCCAGCTATGCGTTCTCAGATTCCATTTAAACAAACCCTGGTCGGCCGACAACCATACGGAAGTATCATTTTCATAAAGGACATTGTGGATATTCAGTTCCGGTTCTTCCGGCCGGGATCCGTCAAAATTTTTGCTTACCCGAAACAAACAATCGTCTTTTTCTCTTGCAAAGACTTCGATACCCGGACTTTTCGAACCATCCACCACAAAAAAGCGGGCGAGGGCCCCATTTTTGAGCGCGCCGGGAAAAACATCGATATCGAGTTCCATTGCACCCAAAACGTCTGATTGGGTGAAACTGCGGATATTGAAACGGAAAAACTCTTTTTCTCCTGCGCTGATCCAGAGGAAAGAGTCTCGCTCTAAAAAAAGGGCTTTATATCCACTTTTAACCGGTTTGCCGCCGGGGTCGGTTAAAAAATACGTTGAAAAATTATCCGAAAGCCTGTTGTATCGCTGAATGGAGGTATTCGTGCAAAACCAGATATTTTTATTGCCGTCTTCTAAAAACTTGCCGGTGATATAGTTATCGGCGACGCTGGAGGCCTTTTCCGTATTTGCGAAATATTTTTTTACAGAATGGCCGTCGAACCGGCCTAACCCATCCACCGAAGCGATCCATACAAACCCTTCTGAATCCATATACAGGTCAACCGTCCTGTTTGAAATAAGTCCGGATTTGACATCCAGTTCGTGAAACCAAAGGGGGAGTTGGGCGCTGATACAGACCGGCGTCAAAAGGGTTAAAAACCAAAAAAAGAGTTTGATCTCGCGCACCGTTTTTTATGTTGTCGAGAATGAATCGTCAATCCAGGTTTTTAAAAAATGAAAGGGAAGGGGCGAAAAAATACCAGCCGCCCCGGAAGGTGACCAGTTTTTCCGAAAGTGGTAATTTAAATTCTTTTTCCTCTTCTTTATTAATGGATTTTTTGGAATACTTCCGCTCGTATAACAGATTGTCGGAGATAAAAGGATCCGGACCGTCGTCCGGGTTGTCCGGATCATAAGCGTACATATACCTGTTGACCAGGTCTTCAAACTGCCATTCCAGGTCACTTTGAAAAGACATGAACAAGAGGCCTCTTTCTTCATTTCCTTCGGCATTTACAGGTGGGCCGTATACCATACTTCTTCGGACAAGAACAAACTGCTCATCGGGGTCTTGTCTGGATTTTACTTTTTTCACATGGGAGTGAATAGGGCAAACCAAGCCTAATTCATTATTCTCCGGTAATGGATCTCCATCCTTTTTCTTGCCAACCAGCAAGGCTCCCGCATGATCCTCATCGATATTCAATTTCTCGGCCAATCTTTTAACCATATTCCGGAAATTCCCTAATTCTTGCCGGAACTTAAGAAAAACCAAAAAACTACCGAAGCAATCTGGTTGTCCGCCATTTAAATCCGGGACTAACACCGTTTTTAATTTTGAATTTTCCGAACCGCGGAGCTCTGAAAAAAAGCTGACTCCGCTTGGCATGTCCTTAAAACCAAACCATTCCCGCGAGAAGTCATCCGAGTTATCCGCTGAAAATCTGCCCGATTCAAAAAACCAAAACGCGGATTCATCCTCTCTGGTTAAATTCTTGAAATCTTTTTCTAACTCCTTTTTTCGTTTTTCAATTATTTTTTCATTGTTATTTGCAACAAGGATCAAAGCGTGTACATCTTTTTTATAGTTTTCATCAAGGTAAGGGGATGATTCTTTAAAGACTGTTCTATTATATAGTCCATTTTTAAATGCCATAGATCCAACCTTTGGTTTCACGTGATCGGATAATTTTAAATAATCATATCCCCCATTAGTCAAATAGCAACATCTGATCTCTTCAATTTCCTGTTTCGAAATTACCTGTTCTATCGCAGTAGTCAATTTCAATTTATTTTGCATCCAATCGATTACTTCTTTTTGTTGATTTTTTCCAAACCTCACAAAAGCAAATAAAGCGTTTTTTTTCCTGTGTGCCCGGATAATATTTGCCTGTAAATTTTGAAGGATTGGTAAATATTTATCCAGTTTATCCAGTTTATCCAGTTTATCCAGTTTATCCAGTTTATCCAGTTTTCCAGGATCGTATTGTGCCGGTTCATTCAGTATTCTTGATAGTGAATTAGGGTCTAAGGCCCGTTTGACCTTCTTTACCATTGCTCCCGGTATGGTAAAAATCTTTTGAGGATGATCTAATCCGGTAATGCCAACAGCGGCTTTCTTCGAAATAGTTCCCACTTCATTTTTGGCAATCAAAAGAATTAGCGGATATTCCTCTAATTCCAGCGCATTAATTTCAGGATCATTTTTCTTTACTGATAAGGATTCTTTGTTGAGATCTTCCGGATCGTCTGATGCTGGAATATAGTTCCCTTTGATGATTTCAACTGAAAATACGCCAGCGTGTTCGACTACTTGCCTTATATCTTCTCCAAAAAAGTAAACGGGGTTTTCGGAAGGCGAAGGCAGTTTTTTTTCGGTTGGTTCAGGTTCAAGATTGGATAGATGTTTAGTTCTGATCAAGGCCATGGTTGTTGAGTTTAAAGGGAAAACCTAATATTATAGATCACTGTCTGTCACTTCTTCACCAGGTTTCGGTAAGTTGGTCTGGTGGTAAAACGGCGGCCAGGGCCCCGCTACTTTTTCAAAATACCCAAGCGGGCTGGTTGGATCTTTAATTGCCAAAACCGTTAGATGAAGTTCACCGTCATTGGCAAACTTGCTTTGCTGTATTATAATGTTTAGAAATTCAAGCTTTTTCTCTTCTCCACCAAGTACCACCTTGATATCTTCTGCGTAGTAAATAGATAGTTCAGAGTCGAAATTGCCTGTTCCTTCAAGGATTTTACCACTTCCATCTTTCAAAACCTTGTTTGAAGTTGCTATATTTATATAAGCCATGTTGACCAATTTTATGAGAAAAATGATATGTTTCCAGCAAACTTAAAACTTCCTATCCTTGTATTGCAGCCCAATGTACAAATGGATTGCATTCTATTTTGAATAGCCTTTTTCCATGTAGGATTATTCCCGAAGTTGCCTTATAACTCCTTCAACCGGTTCAAAACCATCTCCTTTTTCTGCCGTGAAACCTCAATTTTTGAACCATCTGTCAGCAGCAGGTAATTATCGTGTTTCAGGTACCTTTCCACGTGGTGCAGATTGGCGATATGCGTCCGGTGCACCCGCATAAAACCGTAGGGTTCCAGGCTCTCGTCGTAAGTGCCGATATTTTTTGAGATCAACTGGCTGGTCCCATCCCTGAAAAAGAACTTGCAATAGTTCTGTTCCGCTTCGATGCGCAGGATATTTTTTAACGGGACGTAAATAATGCTTTCAAAGGTAGGCAGGGCAATTTTATGCTGTTGTTTTTGAGCTGTAGTCTGGTTTCCGCTTCCGTTGAGGAGTTCCAACATCATCTGGTAGCGTTCCGTTGTTTTATCCCGGGCAACTTTTTGTTCGGCTTTTCCCACGGCCGCCTTGAGCTCTTCGGGATTAATGGGTTTGAGGAGGTAATCCAGCGCGCTGAGTTTGATGGCGCTGAGGGCGTACTTGTTGAAGGCCGTAATGAATATGACCCCAAATTTGAAATCCGGGATCTGTTCCAGCATTTCCAGCCCGGTCATACCCGGCATTTCTATGTCCAGGAACACCAGGTCTGGGTTGAAGGTGTAAATAGCTTTCAGACCGGCCTGTACGCTATCGCACAGCGCTTCTACAGCCACATTGGGACAATGGGCCTTTACCTGCGCTGAAACGGCGCTGAGACTGGCCAGTTCATCGTCGATAATGATCGCTCGGAGCATAGCTGTTCGGGCTTGAATTTATCGGGCTTGAAATAGTTTATACCGATCAAATTGGCCTTTTGGGTGGGAAGCATCTATATCTTTGAATCTGAACCTTTTACTCTGAAGAGATGGGATTATGACGGAACATCAAATATAAGCAGCAATTGTCATTTAAATTCCTGTTTTCATAAAAATCTTTTTGAATGCTTTATATTTGAGCGGCTTTAACGCCGATTCAGGCATTGCAAACTCAAACCAACTTTCACACATGAAAAAATTGCTCCGATACACGCTCATCACCCTGGGGGTCCTCCTGGTGATCATTCAATTCATCCGCCCGGAGAGAAACCTGTCGGGCGACAATACCTACCACGTTTCCAAAGCCTATCCCGTGCCCGATGATGTGCAGGATATTTTGAAGGTGGCCTGCAACGATTGCCATTCCAATAAAACGGAATACCCCTGGTACGCCAATGTGCAACCCGTTGCCTGGTGGCTCGCCGGCCACGTGAACGACGGGAAACGCCACCTCAATTTCTCGGATTTCACTTCCCGCAGGATCGCCATCCAGAACCATAAATTCGAGGAGGTTGTCGAAATGATCGAAGAAGACGAAATGCCCCTGGCTTCCTATACCCTGATCCACCGCAACGCTATCCTGTCGGAAGACCAAAAAGTAAGCCTGATCGCCTGGGCCAACGCCATGATGGATACCCTCAAAGCCAATTATCCGGCGGACAGCCTGGTGATGCCGAAACGGCCGCCTGCCCCGCTGCAATAATTCACTTTTGATAATTTGAGGAATTGAATAATTGAGGAATCGAGGAACTGAAGAACGGAGGAATCGATTTCAGTTCCTCCGCGCCTTCTGCGCGGCACGCATTTCCTCAGTTCCTCAAAAAAAAAAAGCATGAAAAAAACACTCACCCTACTCCTCTCCCTCACGGCCCTTTTTTCAACGGCTCAACAAGGCCTCCTCAAGGAAAGCCTGAGCGTTAAAAGCAATATTTTGGGTAAATCCGTGGAATTCAGCGTGTACCTGCCCTCGGATTACGAAACCTCCAACCGGCGCTATCCGGTGCTTTACCTCCTGCACGGTTATACGGATGATGAAACGGGATGGACCCAATTCGGGGAGACCAACCTGATCGCCGACCGGGTGATCAACAAAGGGGATGCGCCGCCCATGATCATTGTCATGCCCGACGCGGGGGTGAGCTGGTATATCAACTCAGCCGACGGCAAGGTGCTTTATGAGGATTTTTTCATCAAAGAATTTATTCCGCATATCGACGCCGGTTTCCGGACACGGCCAACCAAAGAGTTCCGGGCGGTCGCAGGTTTGTCTATGGGCGGCCACGGATCGCTTATCTATGCGTTGAAACACCCGGAACTTTTTGCCGCCGCTGCGCCGCTCAGTTCGGGCATCTTTACGGAAAAAGAACTGGTGAATATGCCCGACGAAAACTGGACCCGGGTATTCGGCCCACCCTACGGCGACAGTAAAGGCGCAGCCCGCCTGACGGACCACCTCAAACAGAACTGGGTCCTGAGCATCCTGGATAAAGCCGATGCGGAAGCGCTGAAAAAGGTTAAATATTATATTGATTGCGGCGACGGGGATTTTCTCATCAAAGGCAATATGGAGCTTCACGCTTTGATGATCGACAAAGGCATTCCGCATGAATTCAGGGTCCGGGACGGCATCCACAACTGGGACTACTGGCGCACGGCCTTGCCGGAAGTGCTGAAGTTTGTGGGGGCGAGTTTTCGGAGATAGGCTCCAGTGGTCAGTGGTCAGTCTCTGCCCGCTGACAACTGACAACTGACAACTGACAACTGACAACTGACAACTGACAACTTATTTCACCAAAATCTCATTATGCGGCAACGCAAACTCCCGGCTCATGGTGAGGAGCACGATATGATCGCCCGGGGTACATTGGGTCATCACCTTTTGGATATCAATCTTTTTAAAGGTTTCGCCGGAGTACATCATCAGCGTGCCCGTATTTTTGTCGCGGATGGCGATCTTGAATTCAATTTCATCTTTGGGAATGGAGGATTGGGGGGAAAGCTCGGCAGTACAAACGGTCAACTCGCCGGTTGCATTGTGGGATAGGATGCACTTGCCGCTGGTGGTGTACTCGTCGACGACCAGTTTTTTGTCCAGGAAAGCCCCGGTGCAACTGCCAAAACCGCCCTGTGCGACAGCGGATGCGGCAAAAACAAGGATCATCAGAAGGGTGAATAAGACAATTGTTTTTTTCATGGTTTGGATTTTTTAATGAAACATCCGGATCACCGGTTGCCCTGCAAAACTAGGGCGAGTCTTTCTTTTTTAGGTGAAAGGGCCGTAAAACAGTGTAAACGAAATGTAAAAGCTCCTTTCTGTTGACAAAAAGGCCTTAAATTTGGGCCATGCGCCAAAAATTGTTCAAAAGTTTACCCTTGCTCGCAGCCCTGATCATCATGGGGTTGCTGATCCTCCAGTACGTCTGGTTTCAGCCGGCGCCGGCGATCTCTTCCGGACAATACGCCGACAAGGTCAATCTGGCCCTGCGCTGGACGGCCGATCAATTGCTCCGGCAGGAAGGCGACCTGATCTCTAATATTCCTCCTGTAAAAAAAGAAGGGCCCAATGTGTTTCTCCTCCGGTTAAACCGAGACTTTGATTATGAAGGACTTCCGCCTATCCTGGAACAAGGCCTGGTCAAACACGGCATCGAAGGGGCTTACGATGTGATGGTGGTCGACTGCGAAAGCCAGGAACTCATGCTGGGGTATACCGCAGATACCCGGGTAAAACAGGAATGGGCGCCTTGCGGCGGCCGGATCCGCCTGGGCGACTGCTACCATCTGAAATTTACGGCGCCAGCGCAACCGGCTGCCGGTGTTGCAACGTTGCCGGGCTTCCATGCTCTGACATTGGGGATAGGTTTGTTGGTTGCCGCTTATATCCTGTTCAGCTTTTACCGGTTATCGAGATCCCAACCATCCGTTCCGGAAACGAATCCGCCGGCGCCCTCCCCCAACGGAAATGGACACCTTCGGTTCGGGCATTTCACACTGGACGTTGCCAATCAGTTGCTGACCAACGGCAGGTCCAGACACGAGCTGACTTACCGGGAAACCAAATTGCTGCGTTATTTGTGCAGCCACTGCAATCAATTGCTCGAACGGGATCAGATCCTCAAAGCCGTTTGGGAAGACGAGGGCATCCTGGTTGGCCGCAGCCTCGATGTTTTTGTCTCCAGGCTTCGAAAAAAACTGAACGGCGACGGTTCGGTCAGAATCAGTAGCGTTCATGGGGTGGGTTATAAATTGGAGGTGGGTAGGGATGCGGAAGTGCGCGCCACGCCACAGACGTGGAGGAATTGAGGATGTTTACCTGCCCTTTGGGGCTGAAGAAGGCGCCGATTGGTTTTATTAACACTTAGAACACTTAGAGCACTTAGAACACTTAGAGCACTTAGGACGCTTAGAACCAATTTGTTGATTTGAATTTCTTAGTGGAACTACGTGTTCTTTGTGGTAAAAAGCAAAAGCATTACTATATGTTAAAATTGCAGCATTCACTTTGTTTAAATTTCTTGGTTTTCATCCTGTTTACGGCCCCTGTGTTGGCTCAAATTCCAGTCTATTCCGGCGATCCCAATCAGGCATTGCTCAACGAGCCGGTGGATATTTCCGGAGATTTCCGCAATTTTTCCAACACCTATTACCTTGCAGACACCCTTGGGAAATTTGACCCGGCTTCAGGGGTGGGGGAGATCGTTTACCGGCGTTATGAGTTCACCACCAGGATGGCCTTCGACAATATGCTGGCCGGGCTGGGAGAAGTCACCGCAAACGAGTTTCCCGGCATTGAATACGCTGCTTCTCCTTCCCTGCCCTTTTCCATCGAATTTGTTTCTGCACGAACCATCCGGATCCGTGCAAAAACCGGCCCCGAACCCGGCACGGAAGAACCATCGCTGATGCTCGTGAACGGTTCGGCGCCCAAGGACAAGGGGTCCTGGAAATATGCCGCCATTCCAGGCGGGCATCAATATACGAGCCCACACGGTTCGGTTACCATAACGGCCAACCCCTGGCATATCGAAGTCCGCAACGCAGCGGGCAAACTGCTCACGAGCACCAACCACCATCAGGACAATGCAGGCAAAACCTTTACCCCGGTACTGCCCTTTTCCTTTGTCCGGAGGGCATCCGATTATTCCCGGAGTTTTGCCGCCGCCTGGTCGCTCTCTCCGGATGAAAAGATCTTCGGTTGCGGAGAGTCTTTTACCAATTTCAACAAACGCGGGACCAAAGTGGTACTCTGGGCGGATGATTCCAACGGCGTCAAAAATGAGACCATGTACAAGCCCATTCCCTTTTTTATGAGCAGCAGGGGGTACGGCATGTTCATGCACACCTCCTCCCCGATCACCTGTGATTTTGGCAAATATTACGCCGGCGTCACCTCGCTCATGATCGGCGACGAAGCCCTGGATCTGTTCATCTTTCTGGGCTCACCCAAAGATATTCTGGATGAATACACCAACCTCACCGGCAAATCGCCCATGCCGCCGCTTTGGTCCTTCGGTTTCTGGATGAGCCGGATCACTTATTTTTCTGAAACAGACGGGCGCAATGTGGCCGAGTTGTTGCGCAAAAACCGCATTCCTGCCGACGTGATCCACTTCGACACCGGCTGGTTTGAAACGGACTGGCGCTGCGACTACGAATTTGCCAAATCCCGTTTTTCAGACCCTGCAAAAATGATCGCAGACCTCCGGAAACAGGGCTTCCGGATCAGCCTTTGGCAACTCCCGTATTTTGTACCCAAAAACCGTCTTTTCCCGGAAATACTGGAGAAGAAATTGTTTGTACGAAACAACAAAGGCAACCTGCCCTACGAAGACGCCGTGCTGGATTTTTCCAATCCGGATGCGCTGAACTGGTACCGCCAGAAAATCGGGAATCTGCTCCGGATGGGGGTTGGCGCCATCAAGGTCGACTTTGGCGAAGCGGCCCCGGCCAACGGATTGTACGCTTCCGGCAGGACCGGCTTTTACGAACACAACCTCTATCCCCTGCGGTACAACCGGGTGGTTTCGGATCTGACCCAGGAGGTCAGCGGTGAACGCATCATCTGGGCCAGGAGCGCCTGGGCCGGCAGCCAGCGATATCCCCTGCACTGGGGCGGCGACGCAGCCAACTCAGACAATGCAATGGCTGCCTCCCTGCGCGGAGGGCTCTCTTTTGGTTTATCCGGTTTTGCCTTCTGGAGCCATGATATCGGGGGGTTTGTGCAGAAAACGCCGGAACACTTGTACCGGCGTTGGGCCCCGTTTGGCCTGCTGCTTTCGCATAGCCGCGCGCACGGCGCCCCGCCTAAAGAACCCTGGGAGTACAGCCCTGAATTCCTGGAAGCCTTCCGGGAGGCAGACAATCTCCGCTACCGCCTCATGCCCTATATCTACGCACAGGCCAAGGATTGCAGTAACCGCGGCCTGCCGATGGTCAGGGCGCTTTTTGTGGAATATCCGGACGATCCCGGTTCCTGGTTGGTCGATCATCAATACCTCCTCGGCTCGGATCTTCTGGTGGCGCCCTTGCTGGAAGAAACGGACAGCCGTCAGGTGTATCTGCCTCCCGGTCAGTGGATCGATTATCAAACTGCAAAAGTGTATTCCGGCGGCTGGCATGAGATCAAAGCAGGTAAAATACCGATTGTTTTACTGGTGCGCAACGGGGCGGTGATCCCGCATATCCAACTGGCGCAATCGACAGCAGAAATGGATTGGACGCAACTTGAACTGTTGGTGTTCAATGCTTCTTCCAATCAGGCCTCAGGCCTTGTGTATTTGCCGGGCGGCGACCGGGTGTACAAACTCGACCTCGTCAAAAGAAGAGGAAATTTTCAACTGGAAGCGGATCCTTTAAGAGACAAAGTGAAGTGGGCAATCCGGCAGGTTGTTTCCAATTGATCCTGTTGGAAATATTTTTTACAAAAAATGGTTTAAATTTTTATTTTAAATTTAATTGTTTATATTTGCATTGTAAATCATTGCTGGCCAAGGCATGGGCCCTACCCGGCAATGTGGTATTGTTGCTTGCGCGCAAAGTGACTGGAGATCAGAGGCTTCGTAGAGGGCCTTTTACGCATACCCGTGAGTGGTGGTGGAAGGGCGGGCATTTTTTCCCCACCCATAACTTTATTTCAGAGTAATTACTAAAGACTAGCGCCGAGCCGGCCCCCTCCCAACTGACCGACCAGTTGAGCCTCCTATCATATGTCCTTTCAATGCCTTTTTACCTGATCCTTTCAATTTCGTCGACCGGCTGTACGGTTAAATTTTGTCTTATATTCTGCACGCTGGCAAGTTTCCCCGCTTTTGGCGGGTCAGGTCGTGCATCGACGCGCGGCTTCCGCCTTTAGGGGTAAAGGGCTCGCTTGGGCCTGATGCACCATGCCAAGGCGTGGGCGACGCGAAGTATACGTTTGTTTTACCCCTCATCCGGTTCCGGGAATACTACCCCGTACTTTTCCCCGTATGCCCTTAATGCCGGAGCAATTGTCGGATAAAGCCACACCCCGTGTTTCCGCTGTTCATCCCTGAGTTTCAAAGCCCGGCTGCCGGGCAGGCGCACCGGTTCACCGCCGGGTTTCGGAGCAGACATCCTGCTTTTTTCAACAAAAAAGTCCATTTGGCGCCTGAAATTTTCAAGGCCGCCAAAGGCTTCAGGATCAATCAACTGAAGGAAAACAGAAGCGCCCCATTTACCCGGATGGTCCGCACGTCCGTGCCCGGCCAATCCGCTGGTGAGGGCTTCGACCATTATCCCGAGGGCAAAACCTTTGTAACCGGCATCCAGCCCGCCGAGGGGAAGAATGGTCGACGGCGGTGTGGCAAACATGGCCGCCGGATCATCGGTTAATTCGCCGCTTTCGTTCATCAGCCAGGGATAAGGCAACCGGCCGCCCTCCCGGTTGGTCCGCACGACCAGGCCGTTTGCCGTGGTTGAAGCGCTGATGTCGATGATAATGGGTTCGCCCCCGGTGGGGATGCCGGCTGCAACCGGATTGGGGCTGTATACGCCTTCTACCCCGCCAAACGGGGCTACTGTCGTATTGCGGGGGTCGGAACTGGACAGCAACAACATCAGCCCGCGGCGGGTAGCTCGTTCAGGATAAGTTGCAAGGCATCCGATATGGTGGCTTTGCCGGATGGCAGCGGTGATCACCGGATAGGTTTGGATCCGCTCCAACGCCTCGTCGATGGCCTTGTGTACCAACCAGGGACCGGGGAGGTAACAGCCGTCCCACGTGAAAGCAGCACCGTTATCCGCAATGGTTTCAGGCTCGCCGGTTTTCTTCATTTCACCCGCTTCCAGCGACCGCAGGTAGGCCGGCAACAATTCCAACCCGTGGGTGGTATGTCCCATCAGGTCGGATTCGAGAAGGGTATCGGCGACGATCCTGGCCCGATCCGGGGGCAAACCCGCCTTGATCAGCAATTCAGTTGAAAAATCTGACAGGGATTGGGATGCGTATCTGGGTGAAGGGTGCATGTTGTTGGATGTTGGATGCTTGATGCTGGCCACGCCTGTGGCGTGGTGGATGCTGGATGCTGGTGAAAATCAAGGAAAATTTTCTTTTAATCCATACGGAGTGAGGGTTACCGGTCCGATCAGGCCTGATTCCAGGGGTTCCCATTTGGAAGCGTCAAACAGGCCGTTTTTCCGGTTTTCAGGCAGCCGGGCCGGAAAATTGACGTTGTAAAATTTTTTCCAGAAAACGCCTCTTTTATCCAGGTCGGCAATCCGGTTCGCCATGAGACTGGATACCCGGATCTCGAGGGTATCGGATTGACTGAGCCGTTCCTTCTCCAGCCATATTTTATAAACCGGCCCGATAACGGTCCCCGCTTTTCTCCCATTTATCCAAACACTGGCAGTAGCCGCCACCTTTCCCAGGTCGAGCAACCAGCCTGCCTGCGCTTCCGGCAAAGCAGGCAACCGGATTGAATAGGCGGCTGTTCCGGAAAAGGTTCTATACGGTTCGCCCGACAGATTGGTCCAGGGCCCCGGAACAGGCAATTCAGCTTCGGCCGGCAAGGTTGGTCCTCCCCGGAGAAAACGCACCTTCCAAGGCCCCGGGAGCGTTACAGGCTCATTTGTTTTTTGATAATAGGGGAACGGCGCAGCCTTCAGGTTGTTTTGAAAGGTCCGGATGATAATCGATTGGCCTGCCTCCAGTTGGAGGTATATTTCCAGGTTTCCACGGGCGGATATGCGGGTTTTGGCCTGCCCGCTTTGACCGGAAACCGGATCAAACAGGAACGCCGATTTGCCGGCTGCGGAAAGGGTCGCCCATCCGTCCTTTTCCTGGTGCCCCTGGTTCAGGATAAAATACTGGTATCCGGCAGAATGACTGCGGCGGGTGAATCTCAGACCTTCATCCACCAGGGGTTCCCGTTCGATATGGGCCTGAACCAGTAATTGAACCGGGTTTTCTCCCAGCAGGATGGTTCCTTTCCCGGTTTTGGCCTGCCGGATACCCGTTATGCCGGTATCCGACAACCGGATTTCTGCCTGTAGCGCCTGGTACCGGCGCTGCCGGCTTTCCAGTTCGTACCAGCCGGAAATATCCGCGGGAAATTGTTGATGAAAAATCACGGTAGCGCCACTTTTGGCCAGGTTGATCAGCTTTTCAAAGGTGGCCAAAGGCATCAATTTGCACCGGGGTACAACAATGGTTTTGTAAGCGACGCCCCCGGTAATCAGGGATTGATCCTGGCAAGTCAGACCATTGATTTGTTTATCGGAAATATAGTCAAATGCAAAACCATTGTTCTGCAGAATGCTACCGAGTAATTTGAAGGCGGAACTGTCAAAACCGGTTCCGCGCAATTCAAAATGTTCGATCAGAGCCGGACCGCGTTCGGCAAAACGGTCATGTGCCGGAAAATAAAGCAGGATATCATTGCCGGGTTTTCCATCCTGCAGGAAGGACTGCACCCGGGTCACATAGTCGTTCAAAGCTGCAAAATCGACCCATTGCGGGTTTCCCGGATTCAGGTGCACCGCGGCGTAAAACAGCCTTCCCGGCCAGGATTCTTCCCGGGGGCTATAAGCCGTTCCGTGGTATAAAACGTGGTTGATCCCTCCCAGAAAATAAAGATCGAGGTTCTTTTTAATGTCGGCCAGAGTGGACAGAAAATGTTCGTTCAGCCAGGTTGCCGCTTCTGCCGAGGCCAGTTTTTTGCCCGTCACATGGGCTGCCGACGAGGCAAATTTGACCGCCAAAAGGTCGGTTCCTTCGGTTTCGGGAATGTCGGAAGCCGCGTAAAGATCCAGGATATTGCCGGGTGAGCCGTGCGACTGGTTGCGGGTCTGAACGCCCTTGCCGTGGGCCCATCCGGTCCAGTTTTTGGTAAATTTTTCCAGGATAAGGTCGGAAAGGGTTTCCCGGTAATCACTCAGGATCCGGTCGTCCCGCAGGAGGCTGTCGGGCGCCCACAAGGCAGGAAGGTGATCACGCAGGTCATAACCTCGCCGGGCCCTGAACGCTTCGAAAAGACGGGGCGTCCAGTCGGCGTTGCCCATGGCGTCGTCCACTTCGTAGGAGTCGTTGAAAAAACACCGCAGATAGCGAATATCATACCCTGAAAAAGCGCTGTCAAACCGCGACAGGTAACGGTGGATGGCCTGGTCTGAAAAATGATCGATGGTATAACCTTCCCCTCCCGGAGCGGCGCGTTCCACCATTTTGCCGTGGTTGCCCCGGAAGAGGGCGTACAAGGTCCAGTTCCCCTCGGGCGCCTGCCAGTTCAACCTTCCGGACGAGTCGATTTTTCCGGTTAGGTCCAGTATTTTCCCCTGATCAGAAAAGGCCCTCAAGGTGAGCAGGGGCAGTTTTTTTTCAAACCTGACCTGGTCGAGGGCCAGGCTCTGGAGGTTTTTATTGGCGGCAATGGGCTCCGTCAGGTCGCTGATCTCCGGGCGCCGCTCCGGGTTGATTTCAGGCGGATTTTTAGCGGACCCTGCCGGGTGTTTTCCTTCATTCCGGTAAATTCCGTACAATTGGTACAACTGGTTGTTGACGGCCCGGACAAAAGGTTCCTGGGTGTGTGTTACCGGGGTTTCCAGGCGTTCTCCCTGTTTGAGGCGGTAGGTCTGGCAAACGATATTTTGAGACGCATCCTCCCCGATGACCCACGGACCGCCAAAGGGCCAACCCGTCCCCGTGGCCATATCCATCCCAAGGCCAAGGCGCTGCGCTTCCCTGAGGCTGAAATTGAATAACGCCATCCATTCAGGCGATAAATAGTCAATAAAATGATCCTCGTCGCCGATCACGCCAAAAATGGGTGTCAGTTCCAAACCGCCCAGACCGGCCTTTTGGTAAGCTTCCATTTCCAGTCGCAGGTTGGCTGTGTCCACGCTGCTGCCGTGCCACCACCAGCGTGTCCAGGGTCTGGTTTCGGCAGTGACCTCAGGCCAGGCGGGGGCTTCGGCCGGGTCTGAAATACACGACCAGCCTGATAAAATCAGCAGGACGGCAAATAGGCAAAAGAACCAGGAATTGTTCATTTTTTTGTGTTTTGCGGCAATCGCCGGCCAATTTACGGGGATCTTTGTAAAGATATGGAAGGTCTTGGAGGGTCAGGTCATTGAGATGTTGTATTTTTACCCTTCGCAATGAAAAAAAACAGAACTTACTTCATTAACAAATGAATACATTCAAAAAACGGCTTCAATCCGGCGAAACCCTGCACGGATGCTGGCTCAATATGGGTTCACCCGTTTCAGCGGAAATTGTCGGTCAGGCAGGTTTTGACTGGGTTTTGATTGACCTGGAACACGGCGCAGGGGATATCATGGACCTGCTCCAGCAATTGCAGGCCGTACAGAGCGGAACAGCCGTACCCTTTGCCCGGGTGGATGAAGTTACGCGGCCCAAGGTCGGGCGTTTCCTCGATGCCGGATCGATGGGCATTATGTTCCCCCAGATAAAAACCGCAGAAGAAGCCGCAACAGCCGTCTCTATGCTGTATTACCAGCCCCGCGGCATCCGGGGCCTGGCCAAAATGGTGCGCGCTTCCCGTTTCGGCGTGGATTTTGAAGCGTACGATGCAGGGCTTACCGACCAACTCGTGGGCATCATCCAGATCGAAACACTGGAAAGCCTGGATCAGCTTGACCGGATCGCTGCACTGGAAGGGGTAGATGTGCTTTTTGTCGGGCCGGCAGACCTTTCGAGAGCCATGGGCATTTCCGGTCAATTTAACCATCCCCGTTTTCTGGATGCACTGGACAAGGTGGCCAATGCAGCCTCCAAAGCCGGCAAAGCCTGCGGAACCTTGCTGCTCGACATCAATTATTATGACAATTACTATTCCAGGGGGTTCCGGTTTATCGCTTGCGGATCGGACAGCCTTTTTGTGTTGAACGGCGCCCGGGCGATGACGGCCAATCTGAAGAGCCGCGTAACGACCCCGAACCTGTAACCACCCATTGCATAAGTATGGACGCTAAAAAAGCCATAAATCATATCCAGGAACTGGTCGAAACCGACGAACTGGAACAGGCAGTCGAAGCTTTCCGGCAACATAAAACCCTGCTGCATTTGGACGACCGCGAAGCTGAGGTCATCAGTTTCAAAGCCAGATTAAATGCCCTTTCCCGCGAGCAACGCCTTGGGATCATCGATTCCGACCGTTACAAGATTGAAAAAAACCAGATCCGGCTTTCTATTATCGAGTTGCTGCTTGCGTTGCAAAAGGAGGTGAATCTGAAGCCCCCTCCCCTTCCCAAAAACGAACCGGTTTTCAGGAACACCGACGGAGATCAACTGGCTGGCCAGGCCATCGAACTGTATCGGAACGGAAATCTTCAGCAGGCCGAAAAGTTGTTTCATCAAGCGCTTCAATCCGGCTTGAAAACCCACGATCCGGCGGAGATTTATACCATACTCGGGAATGTCTATAATGAACTCGAACGTTATCCCGAGGCCATCGAAGCCCACCTGAATGCCTTGCACATCAACCCGGAATATTTTAAGGCATTGACCAACCTCGGCATTGTTTACAGGCTCACCGCCCAATACGCCAAAGCCGAGGAATGTTATCTCAGGGCGCTGAAGATCAATCCGGATTACGCGGAATTACACGCCAGCCTGGGGGCGCTGTACATCACCCACCATCAAGCCTTTGACAAAGCTATTACCCATCTCAAAAAGGCGATCCAGCTTGACCCCGGCCTGGCTATCGCCTATTCCAACCTGGCGTTGGCCCTGGCCTCCACCGGCCAATTCCAGGAGGCGGAAAAAAACCTCAAAACCGCTGTATTAAAAGGGTATAAAAACGCGGAACGTTTGAAACAAATGATTGACAACCTGAAACATACCTGAAAATGAAAACAACAGCGGCTCTTCTGATTTTTCTTTTTTTATCCGGTTTTAGCCCCGTTTTGGGCCAGAAGGGGCCGGTGGAAGGACAACTCATCGTACAGCTCCACCCTGGTATTACACCAAATCAATGGCTGAAATCCGGGATTCAAGCCAGGTTTGGGAATATAAAATGGAATCATCAGCGCGCCCTGGGCCGGCTGCACAATTACCATTTGTTTTCCGTTGACCCTGCCCTGACCGGCAACTCCGACTGGTTGCGGGAGGTCGCCCTTGACCCGATGGTAAAAGCTGCCCAATGGGATTACCGGCTCGAATTTCGCACCACAACCCCCAACGACCATTTTTATCCCGAACAATGGGATATGGACCGCATCGGCCTGCCCCAGGTTTGGGATATCACCACCGGCGGATTGACCGCGCTGGGCGATACGATCGTTGTGGCCTATCTCGACACCGGGTTTAACCTTGAACACACCGAACTCAGGGACAATATCTGGTACAACCACGCCGAAATTCCCGGCGACGGCCTCGACAACGACCAAAACGGCTACATCGACGACTGGCAGGGCTGGAATTTTATCGACGACAGCCCCGTTCACCGCGCCCACTTTCATGGGCATCAGGGGGCTTCCATTGTCGGCGCCAGGGGAAATAATACTTACGGCATTGCGGGTGTCAACTGGCAATTGAAACTGATGCTGTTCGAAACCGAATTGATCAGCCAGGCCGTGGAGGCTTACGAATATGTGATCGACCAGCGGTCGAGGTACAATGCATCCGACGGCGGGCAAGGCGCTTTTGTGGTGGCGACCAACGCTTCTTTCGGGTTTGGCCGCCGGTTTTGCTCCGAAGCGCCCATCTGGGGGCAAATGTACGACCCCCTCGGAGAAGTGGGCGTGCTGACCGCCGCCGCCGCCGACAATAAAAGCTACGATGTGGATGTTGTCGGCGACCTGCCCGCTACTTGTCCCAGCGAATACCTGATCGCTGTCATGAACACCACCATCGAGGACAAAGCCTCCCAACAGACCGCTTTTGGAAAAATCAACATTGATCTGGCCGCGCCCGGCGACGGTTCGGGGGCAACCGGCCTCCATGCCGAATTTGATACCTTCGACGGAAATTCGGCGGCTGCCCCGCATGTCACAGGCGCCATCGCCTTGTTGTATAGCCTGCCCTGCGAGGGGCTGGCGGAAGACGCATTAAAAAATCCGGCTGCAACCGCCCTTAAAATCCGGCAGGCCATCCTCGATGGGGTGGATAAATTGCCGTCCCTGAACAACCTGAATGCCACGGGGGGCCGACTGAACGTATTTGGCGCTTTGGAACGGTTACAAGCCGGATGCGACGCTACAACCGGCCCTTTGCAGATCATCAGGGTCCACCCCAATCCCGTTCAGAATAGCCTGACCGTAGAATTTGAAACGCCCGATTATGAAACCTATGAACTGGAAATTTTTGATGCATTGGGTCGCAAGATCAGCGGTCAGCCAGTCGATCCGCCGCGGTTCGGCGTCAAAAGCATAGGACTGGAACTCGGTCCGCTCCAGGCAGGGATGTACTTTCTGCGGATCAAAAGAGGGAAGGACGCGGTGGCAGTGGCCGTGGTGAAGATATAGCTGACAGCCGGCGAGGGGTTGTGTGAAAAATTCGCAGATATGGCCACGACAGCGAATTGAAAGTCATGGTGAACTTTGTGATTCCTTTGTGTCTTTGTGATTGTAAAACAGCGAGTTATTCAGCGGTTGAGCGAAGGTGAAGGAACCGTCTTTTGCTCCGTTGCAAAATGATAATCCGTTTTCTCAGAAACGAACTGAAGACTGCCAACTGCCAGACTGAAGACTTATAAATTGAGCAGCATCGCCGTAGGATCCTCCAGCAATTCCTTCACTTTCACCAGAAAAGTCACCGACGAACTGCCGTCGATCACCCGGTGATCGTAGGACAGCGCCAGGTACATCATGGGGCGAATCTCGATCTTGCCGTCGACTGCAACCGGCCTTTCCTTGATCGCGTGCATGCCCAGGATGGCGGATTGCGGTTCATTCAGGATCGGCGTGCTCATCAGGGAACCGAAGACCCCGCCGTTGGTGATTGTGAACGTACCGCCCTGCATTTCATCGATGGAAAGTTCATTGTTGCGGGCCTTGCCGGACAGTTCCTTCAACTTGTATTCGATCTGGGCAAAATTCAGCGATTCCACATTGTGGATGGGCGGCACGACCAGCCCGTTGGGGGTAGAAATGGCGAAGGAAATATCCACGTATTTATGGTAAACCAGGTCGGTATCGTCCATCATCGCGTTCACCTCCGGCATTTCCAGCAATACTTTAGCGCAGGCTTTGGCGAAGATGGACATGAAACCCAGTTTGATGCCGTATTTGGCCACAAAACGGTCCTGGTATTTGTTGCGCAATTCCATGATGGCGCTCATATCCACCTCGTTGAAGGTGGTGAGCATGGCCGTCTCGTTTTTGGCGCGCACCAGGCGGGTGGAAATGGTGCGGCGCATACGGCTCATCTTTTTGCGTTCGGTCTCGCGGGAGAAAACACTGGGCATGGCGATCACCGGCTGAGGCGCAGGTTTGGGTTCAGCGGGTTTGGTTTCCGGTTTGGCCGGTGGGGCGGTTTCTTTATTCGAGGCGGCTTCCAGGGCATCCGCTTTGGTGATTCGCCCTCCCCGGCCTGTTCCTTCTATGCTTGCCGGGGCGACATTGCTTTCGGCCAGTATTTTAGCGGCTGCAGGGGAAGGATGTCCTTTTGCATTGCCGGCTGCTGCTGCCGGCGCAGGGGCCGTTTTTTCAGGGGCTGCCTCCGTTTTGGCGGGGGCTGGTGTGGCTTCTTTTGCTGCGCTCGTATCGATGCGGGCGACGAGCGCCCCGATCCCGAGGTCGTCGCCTTCTTTGGCTACATGGATCAACTTGCCGGAGGCTTCAGCCGGGAATTCGAGGGTGGCCTTGTCGGATTCGAATTCGCAGATCGCTTCATCCTGTTCGACATAAGCCCCATCGGCCTTCAGCCATTGGGAAAGGGTGACTTCCTTAACGGATTCGCCGACAACCGGCACTTTCATTTCTACTACGCTCATAATCCTGTTGATGTCCAATTGAATTGCAATATTCCGGGAATTGCCCCATATAAGCAATGGTTTTGGATGAAAATTGTTCGATGCGGGGTGAATTATTTAGCTGGGCTTCCTTTCAAATCGAATCTTCAATAGGGCAGGCCGCTCAACTACACAATAATCCCCCACCCTTCCGCATTTGATTAAAAACCGCTAACCATGCAAAAACCAATTTTCCTGCTCCTGGCTGTTTTAATGGCAGTCCTTCCAAAAGCCGGGTCGCAAAAAACGGCCCCTCCCTCCGCAGATGAATTCCTATACCCGGCGTTTATGGCGGGCGCAACCCCGCTTTTTATGGAAACCTGCCTGCAAGCCGGTGATGAGAGCGGTTACCAGGACGTCGTTTCGCGGTTCCTGGGGTTTACAGACCAGTTGGATTTTCAAGTGAACTACCCCAAAAACGAACTTTCGCCCTCCCTGATCCTCGATAACATATCAGGTGATTTGCGGATTTATCTGTGCACCGGTTTTCCCGGAGAGGTTTGCGAAGCCTACCTATTGGCCTCCCGGTCCAGTCGCCTGGCCGCTGACTGGCTGATCGAAGATTTTAATTTTGATCCGGATAAAATGTTATCCCAGTTGGATGCTATGGCCGATTTCCTGGAAAACACCACCGTGCTTTCCCTCCCCCTGAAAAAAGAAGGCGTCCGGATCATCGACTTTGATCTCAGGCCCTTTATTTATGAAGGTTCGGTGGCCCGAACAAAACAATTTACGCCGTTTAAGAAATGGGTAATCGAGGATGTGGAAGCTTTTATGAATTGATTGGATTGATTCGCCAGGCCGCGGCGTGGTCGATTGATTCGATTGATTCGATCGGTTGGATTAGTTGGATTGGTTGGATTGAAACGAAACCCATCGAATCAACAAATCAACGCATCAACAAATCAACAATTGAACGGCCACCCTCCTTCGCCGAGGCTCCGGCCTCTGGACGACGAAGTGTCGCCCTATGGCGGACGGAGTCGGCGGGCGAAGACGACTAAAGAACCTCAAGGCCTAGGCCGCGGCTTCGTAGCCTTCTCCACCGATACATCCCCGAAAGTAACGCTGATCGTCACAGCGGCATTCATCTCCAGGGAAGGTTTGATATGGATCTTTTTGAACTCGGGGTTGTCAGTTTCCAGGATGGCATTCATCAGGTTGGGAGTTTTGATCTTGCCCTGGTTGGCCGATAGTGCGTAGGTCAGCAAAGAAGGGTTAGGGTGGTAAAAAAAGACGTCGGAATGGTCAGCGGAAACGTTCAGGCGCAGGAAGTCGTCTGCGGCAAAAAGCCGGACGGCGCCGTACTGAGCGTTGATGTCAAAGCTGCCGCGGATATGGTTGAGGAACAGGTCGGACCGGCGGCTGAAGATATTCACCTGACCATCGAGGTAGTCGCCGAACAGGTCGCCGAACCGGGTTTCGAGGCCCACCACACCCCGGATATTGTTGAGGGTGATCTTGCTGAACTGACTGTTGATGCGCAACCGGTTGACCAGGTTTTTGACCTCGGTTTCACCAAAATAGTTTTTAATATATACCGGGCAGGCTTCCGGCAGCTTTACGGTGTACACCACGTCGTACATGGATTCCGAAGCGTCTGCTTTTTCATCCTTTGAAAGGTAATTGCGCAGGTATATTTTGTTTTTCACCTTGGTCAGGTCGTATTGCATAGCGCTCAGATCGCGTTCGGCGATGGCTTTATCCGGGTTTTTGGCCGTGATCTGCACCAAAACGGAGATTTCCTGGCGGTCCCAGCTTTCTACAAAAACCTCGGCTTTTTCTCCCTCAATATTCACCTCATAACCTTCCTTATAGGCAAAATTTTTCTCCACCCGCCTGGTGACGGTTTGAAGCAAAACCTGCGCCGATAAACCGGTCCCCAAAAAAAATAATGTGCTAATGACCAAAAATGCTTTTTTCATTTTCAACCGTTTAATATGCTCCGGACTGACGATTTTTAACCCACAAATCCCGCTCGTACATGAGGGACGCCCCTACGGATCTGACCGCTGGCAACTTACGACTAACAGCTTAGGACTTACGACTATATCATCTCTGCCATTTTCTTGACCACGGTCGTCCGTTGTTTTTCAATATCTGATAATTGGATCGCAAGCGTCTGATCTTCCTTGCCGTACCGCTCCATCATTTGCTCAATTTCCGTTCTGGCAGCGTCCAGTTCATCCAGTTCGCCCCGCAGGGCCTGGAATTCGGGAAATGAATGGACTGCCGAACGTTCTGCCTCCCGGAGAAGGGCCTGGATCAGCGCCTGGTCGTCCATATCTTCACCCGCCCGGGCAGGATATACGGTTTGCACACCGTAAACAAGGGTGTACCCGGGGTCATTGGCCCGCTCCCAGACCAGCCAGCCCGCGGTGACCAGCAAAACAACAGCCGCTGCAATCCGCAAAGGGTGAAAATACCTGACCTTGGACGGTTTGAGTTTGTCCAGTTCGTTTTCAATGGCCGGCCAGACGTTTTCCGGGGCTTTGTAGACCGGAAGGCCGGCCAAAGCCTGTTGGTAAACGGCTTCGGCATCCATTTTTTGGGAAATGGCATCCCAAAGGCCAGCCGGCGGATTATGCAACGGAAGCTCCCGAATGGATGCCAGCAATGTTTCGCGGTTGTATTCTTTCATCGTCTTCCACTTTAATCCGCCCTTCAGGCGGATAAACCTTTATCCTTTCCCCCTTTAACCTTTAACCTTCCTCCTCCCCCTGCCCCCTCCAGCGGGGGATAACGTCTCGCTTGCAAAGGCCGGGTTTTGAAAACCGGAATTGAAATCCGAATAAACATTACCCATCTTGAACCATAAAAAACGAAATCAAGTAGTTCAACGGCTCAATCTTTAACCTTTATCCTTTAACCTTCCTCCCTCCCCCCTACACATCCAGCCACTCGCCAAGGGTGCGACGCAACCTTTTTTTTGCGTGAAACAACTGGGATTTTGAAGTTCCCGGTGAAATTCCAAGGATCTCGGCAGTTTCCTGGTGGCTGTACCCTTCCACCTCAATTAACAAAAACACCGCCCTGTAACCCTCCGGCAGGGATTGTATCGCTTTTTCAAGGTACTCCGCCGTCATAAAATCACCCCAGTCCACCCAATCTTCAGACGGATTGGCGGGGAGTTCTTCGAATACCGGTTCGCGTTTCATCCTGGAAATAGCGGTCCGGATCATGATGGTTTTGATCCAGGCCCCAAGGGTGGATTCTTTCCGGAATTTGGCCAGGGCCTTGAAGACCTTAACAAATCCTTCCTGCAGTACGTCCGAGGCGAGGTCATAATCATTGGTGATCCGGTAGGCGATCGTGTACATAGCCTGGCTATAGCGGTCGTACAGCGCCTTTTGGGCCAAACGATCATTGGCCAGACAACCTTCAATGATCTCTGCCTCGGTCATGTTAAGGGTCGTTGGCATAAGTACACCCGCATTTTAAAGGTAAGGTGTACCCTGCGGGGCGATTGGGTTGTATGCAATTTCAAAAATATTTCCTCGGGCTTCGTCGGACTGCGAACTGCGAACTGCCAACTGTGAACTGCCAACTACAGACTGCAAACTGCCAACTCCTCCCTATTTCGCCCCAAACTTGTACATCGTCCGCGTCAGATACTTTTGCCCGGGTTCCAGGGTTGTGGACGGAAATCCGGGTTGATTGGGCGAATCCGGGAAATGCTGGGTTTCAAGGCAAAAACCGGTTCGGTGCGTATAGGCTTTACCGTCTTTTCCGGTGAGCGCGCCGCTCAGGAAATTGCCGCTGTAGAATTGAACGCCCGGTTCTTCGGTCCAGACTTCCAGTATGCGCCCCGAATAGGGTTCATAAACACTGGCCGCCAGTTCCATGCCTTCGCCTTGCCGGTCGAGCACAAAATTGTGGTCATACCCCAATCCGTTCCGGATTTGTTCATGGTCCTCATCGATCCGGGCGCCGATGGCAGTAATTTTCCGGAAATCAAAAGGCGTTCCCTCCACCGGGGCGAGTTCGCCTGTTGGTATGAGGGTTTTGTCCACGGGTGTATACCGGCTTGCGTTGATGCGCAACTGGTGTTTGAGGATGCTGTCCTTCACCCCGCCGGTCAGGTTGAAATAGGCATGGTTGGTGAGGTTGCACACCGTTTTTTTATCGGTCGAGGCCTGGTATTCCATGAGCAGTTCATTGGCGTTGCTCAAGCTGTAGGTGACTGTTACATCCAGATTGCCGGGATACCCTTCCTCCATATCCTTGCTCAGGTACCGGAGTTTTAATCCGGTGATTGAATCGGTGGCCATCTCTTCCGCGGTCCACAATACTTTGTTGAACCCCTTTACCCCGCCGTGGAGGTGATTGGGGCCGTTGTTGGTCGCAAGGGTGTATTCCTGACCATCCAGGCTGAATTTACCTCCGGCGATCCGGTTGCCGTACCGGCCAACAACCGCTCCGAAATAGGGATTATCGCCCACATAACCGTCCACCTTGTCGAAACCCAGGGTAATGTCTTCAAAGTCCCCGGCCCGGTCCGGAGTGATTATTTTGACGATGGATGCGCCAAAATTGGTAATGGCGACCTCCACCCCGTTTTTATTTCGCAAGGTGTAAATATCGGCGGGCCCGTCAGGGGTATTCCCGAATGCCGCTTTGGAAATGCTCAATCCGGAGTTTTCCATGTTCGGTTCAGTGTTTTTTGGCGAATGGTTGCAGGCCAGGATGAATACGACCGGCAGGATCATGAATAGGTTGCTTTTCATTTATTGTTTGTTTGACAGTTCGACCCCGCCTCCGCTGAAGCTACGGCGGGTAAAAGTTCGACAGGTGGCCACGCCCCAGGCATGGGCAGTTCGATAGTTGGCCCTGCAAAATGAAAATTCGTTTCCAGTTAAACGGACCAAGACTGCCAACTGCACACTGCCAACTGCTAACTTTCAAAAGATTTACCCATTAAAATACAAATACGCGGCTAGGATCAGCGCGACCACCAGGACGGAATACACCACGTCTTTCACTTCCCAACTGGCCCGGTTTTCAGCGCGGTCTTCAGTTGTGAGCGTGGAGAAAGTGAGTCCGCTGATCTTTTGCAGCGAAGGCGCTTCCGTGGCATAACTTACGATGATCATGGTAGCTGCACAGACCAGGAAGATCAGCAAGCTGTAGTATTGGAAAAAGATATTGTTGACCACCCAGAAAAAGGAGCCCTGTTCGTAGGCGAAACCCTCTGTCAAAGCCACCGGCGTGTCGATGGCCAGGCGGAACAGCCCCATCGCAAAACCCACGCCAAGGGCGGCAAGGCAACCTTTCGCGTTCAGCCGTTTCATGAAAACCCCGAAGAAAAACACCACAAAGATCGGCGGCGCCAGATACCCTTGCACCGATTGCAGATAGTCGTACAAACCGCGGCTCCCCTGAATAACGGGGATCCATAACAAGCCGATGATCACCATGCCTACCGTGGCGATGCGGCCGATGCGCACCAGGCTTTTCTGAGACGCATTGGGCCTGAATTTGGAATAAAAATCCATGGTAAACAAGGTAGAGGAAGCGTTGAAAACGCCGGCCAGCGAACTCATCAGCGCTGCCAGCAAACCCGCTACCACAATACCGCGAACGCCGCTTGGCATCACATTCGCTACCAGCAACGGGAAGGCCTGCTGGGCATTTGCCCGGATCAGGTTGCCGTCGGCATCCATCAACTGGCTGCTCAGGGCTTCCATTTTGCCGCTGGAGGCCAGGGCAAAACAGATCATGCCCGGTATGATAAAAATGAAAACCGGCAACAATTTCAGAAATGCCGCCGCAATAGTACCGCGACGGGCTTCCGTCAGGTTGGCCGCGCCAAGTGTGCGTTGCACGATATATTGGTCGGTACACCAGTACCATAAGCCGATAATGGGCGCGCAAAACAACATGCCGACCCACGGGTAGTTGGAATTGAAATACCAGGCCATCTGGGTATCGGTCTTTACAGGCGCCCAGGTACCTTCCATACCGGCCGGCACCAGCGGCTTCCATAGGTTGAACATTTCGGAGCCGCAGATTGCCCGAAGCTCGTCCCAACCGCCCAATGCCTGCAATCCGTAATAAGTCAGGAGAATAGACCCTAAAATTAAAATAATCGTCTGGATCGCTTCCGTGTAAGCCACAGCCTTCAACCCGCCCAGAACGGTGTAGGCGCCGGTGAGGATAATTACCAGGATGGAGCCGAACCAGAAACTGTTCATTCCCCAAAGATTAAATTCAGGAAGCAAAACCCCAAATACAATACCGCCGGCAAAGATCCCCACGGCCACCTTGGTGAGCACATACGCGACCAGCGAGATCAGCGACAATACCCAACGGGCGGTCGGTGAAAAACGCCGCTCCAGAAATTCCGGCATGGTAAAAACTTTGGAACGCATGTAAAAAGGCGCCATGACCCACCCCAGCACCAGCAGGCACCAGGCGTGCAATTCATAGTGGGCAAGCGCTACCCCATCGGTCGCCCCGGAGCCGGCCAGGCCCACCAGGTGTTCGGAACCGATATTAGAGGCAAAAATCGATGCGCCGACAATGAACCAGCCGAGGTTGCGCCCTGCCAGGAAATATTCGTCGGAGGTGTTTTTTTGTTTCTGGATCACCCGCCAGGCGATGCCCAGGATCAGGGCAAAATAGCCGGCAACCAAAATCCAGTCCAGTGTAGATAATACGGTCATGATGCCAATGTTTAAAGTTTGTTTTGCTTTGAAGAACAGCGTCAAATTAAAGTGATTTTGCGTAAACCGGGAAATTTTTATTTTAAATTGCATCCGAAGGCCGGGTTTCATTTATCCTTACAGGGCTTTTGAGGGTGTTTTTTACGACCATTCTCCCCCGGTTGGTAGAATTTTACCCAGGATTGATCGAAACTCAGTAACTTTTGCCCGCAATTCTGGATTTTTTTGTAAAATAGCCTCAAATTCGCACATTGATATGGCATCCGTTTTTAAAAATATCAAATCGCTTTTTGTCGTCCCGGAGGAGACCACGGCGGCAACGGCTGAAGAAAAGGCAGGAACCCCCGAGGCCAAGCAGGAACCGGCCTCGCCCCGGCAACCGACTCCTTCCGGACAAGCAGGCCCGGGAAAGGTGACCCAGCAGTTCACGGAAGTCCTGTTCAACGCCATGGAAGCCAACAACCTGGAAGGGTTCGACTACCTGGAGTTCAAACAGTCCCTCAGGTCGCTGGAAAAAATGCCGATGGACGAACCGACCCGTTTCCGTTCGGCATTTGCCATGGCGCAAACCATGGGCGCCACCCCCGAAAAACTGGTCCAGGCCGCCCAGCATTACGCTGCCGTCCTGAAAGAAGAAGAGCGCAAATTTGAGGAGGCGCTGGCGCACCAGCAAACCAAACAGATCGGCGCCAAAGCAGGGCAGATCAAGGACCTGGATACGATCATTCAGCAAAAAACGGAACAAATCAAAAAACTGACCCAGGAGATCGAACAACACCGCGCCCAGCAAGCGCAACTGCAACAGGAAGTGGCCGACGCAAGCGGCAAAGTGGAGGCTACCAAAAATAATTTCATCGCTTCTTACAACGCTGTCGCACACCAGATTACCGACGATATCGAAAAAATGAAACAGTTTTTGAAATAATCATAAATCAACCTATTCGATGGATTCTTTGCAAAACGAAATGAAACCCAAATCCTTCTGGAAAAGGCCGGAAGGCATGACGGGACTGATCTTTATGGCTGGCCTGGCCGTCTTGGGAGGATACCTGGTCTATGCACTGCCTTGGGCAACCATTTTCGCCAATACCCTTTATCTTGCAGGGACCTTGCTGGCCCTGGGCGCCATCATTTACCTGGTGCTCGACCCCAAGGTCCGCAACCTGGTCTGGTATATGTACAAAAGCGTCATGCGGTGGATAACCGGGCTGTTTGTCCAGATCGACCCCATCGGCATCCTCAAGTCCTATGTGGAGGATCTTAAGGACAATCTGCGCAAAATGAACAAACAGATCGGTCAGTTGCGCGGACAGATGCACAAACTGCAGGAGATCATCCTTACCAATAAAAAAGAGATCCAGAGCAACCTGGCGCTGGCCAGCAAGGCCAAAGAGGCCAGCAAGCAGTCCGTCATGGTGCTGAAATCGCGCCGCGCCGGCCGCCTCAAGGACAGCAATATCCGCCTGGAAGACCTCTACCGCAAAATGGAGATCCTCTACCGCGTCCTCACCAAAATGTACGAAAACTCTCAGGTGCTGATGGAGGATATCCAGGACCAGGTTGAAGTGAAAGAACAGGAACGCAAAATCATCCATACCAGCCATAGCGCCATGCGTTCGGCGATGAGCGTTATTTCCGGCGACCCCGACAAACGCGCCATGTTCGATATGGCCATGGAAGCCGTCACCGAAGACGTAGCCAACAAGGTGGGCGAAATGGAGCGTTTCATGGAAATGTCCGCCAGTTTCATGGATTCCATCGACCTGCAAAACGGCATCTTCGAGGAAGAAGGCCTGCAAATGCTGGAAAAATGGGAAAAGGAAGGGGTATCCCTGCTGCTCGGCGAAGAGAAAGACACCCTGATGTCCAAAGCCAACAGCGAAACGGATGTACTGGATCTCGACGCGCCGATCAAGGTGCCGGAAAAAGGTGGAAGATCTAACCAGTACAATAACTTTTTTGATTAACCTCTTTTAGTTTATGATGGTTTATCATTGTTCATAATGGTTGATTGTTGTCAGTTGCCGTTCAACGGCAAAAACAACAATAAACGATAATAAACAACCATAAACGATAATAAACAACTATAAACCAAACTAAAAAAAATGGCACAGCGCTTAACGACTTTTTCTAAATTCCTGATCACCTTGCTCGTTGTCGGGGGCGTGTTTTTTGGTGGCCGGTATTTACTGAATAAAGGTTATCTGGGGGATGTCGGCCAGGACGGCAGCCAGTCCGGTGAGAACAACGATCGTTCATCCTCCGGCGACGGCGACGCGATCCGGGTCGGCGTGGTCACCTGGGGCGGATACGCCGGCGGACAATACTTCAACGAAGGTTTTGCAGCCAGCGAAAAATCCCGCTTTTACAAAGACTACGGTATTAAAGTCGAGTTCCGGGTACTCGATGATTTTGATGCATCACTCAATGCCTGGAAAAGCGGCGATATCGACCTGCATTGGTACACGATCGACGCCTTCCCGACCATCGCCAACGGCCTGAAGGATTTTGACCCGGTCGTGCTCTGGCAGTCCGACTGGTCGCGGGGCGGCGACGCTGTTGTCGTTCGCCGGGGCATCAACTCCGTGGCCGACCTGCGCGGCAAATCCGTAGCGCTGGCCGAAATGACGCCGTCGCATTCCTTCCTGCTGTGGCTGCTCAACGCGGGCGGGCTTACGGGCAAGGACATTGCCGTGAAACCCTACGCTTCCGCCATCGAAGCCGCTGACGCTTTCAAAAGCCAACAGGTGGACGCCGCCGTGGTCTGGAGCCCGGACGACGAAGCCTGCATACGCGCGGTCAACGGCTCAAAAGTGTTGGAGAATACCCGCTCAGCTTCCAATATCATCGCCGATATCTTCTTCGCCAAACGTGAATACGTGGAGAAAAACCGCGACAAGCTCCAGAAGCTCTACGAGGGCTGGATGAAAGGCGCCGCCGAGATCAACTCCGATCCGGCCGCCAAACAAAAAGCCATCCGGATCCTCTCCGAAGGGCTCGGCATCCCCGAGGGCGACGCCGAGGTTTCCATCAATAACGTCCGCCTGGTGACCCACGGCGACAACCGCAACTTCTTCGGTATGGATTCCGGCTTCAAAGGCGTCAACGGCGAGGCCCTGTACCGCCGGATGACCCAGGAATATCAGACCCTGGGGTACGCCGACAACAACGTCCCGGCCTGGCGGCAGATCGCCTATCCGCAGTTGGTGCAACAGACCAGCCTGGCAGGCGCCACCCACGCTGCGGAAGGCCAGAAGGAATTTGTCCAGGTTTCTGATACGGAAGGCCGCGAACGGGAAGCCATCGCTTCCAAAGAGGTGAGCATCACCTTCCGCACCGGCGAATTTACCCTGGACGAAAACGCCAAATACATCATCGACAGGGAGTTTATCGAAATTGCCAAGGCTTTCGCCAATGCCAGGATCCGGATCGAAGGCAATACGGACAATGTCGGCAGCCGCCAGAGCAATATCAACCTGTCGCAGAAACGGGCGCAGGCCGTAGCCAACTACCTGGTTCGCGAGCACGGCATGTCGGCCAACCGCTTCATCATCGTGGGCAACGGCCCCGATCAGCCGGTTGCCTCCAATGATACGGAAGAGGGCCGGAGCAAAAACCGGCGGACGGATTTTGAGCTGGTGCGGGATTGAGCTCCCACAAAAAAGCCCCCCGGAACAAAGATCCGGGGGGCTTTTTTATTTTTACTCCTTCAATACAATGAGGAATCGAGGATTCGAGGAACTGAGCATTCTAGGAATCGATTCCTCAGTTCCTCAGTTCCTCAGTTCCCCCGCGTCCTCGACTAAGCTCAGGCGCCGGACTGACAACAGTTTTACCTCCCCACCACAAACTTCCGCACCACGCTGCCTTCAGCCGTCGCCAAATGCAGCAGATAAATGCCTTGCGGGAGGTTGTTCACTTCGATATCGGTGCGCTGTTCGCCGGCTTCAGCCTGGAATTCCCGGCGGCTGATCTGTTTGCCGCTCAGGTCGGTCACCAGCAGGCGAACCTGTGAGGGCTGTTCCATGGTATAGGTCAGCGTCAAATGGTCGAATACCGGGTTCGGAAAGAGGTTGACGTTGCTGATGAAACCGGTTTCTTCGGCGTTTCCGATCCTTGCGCCGCCGGAACACCCGGTGATCACCACGTCGTCGATATACACCTGGTCGTCGTCAGCTGAGGCGTCGCAACGGATGCGCAGGCGCGTATTGGTCGTGAACGGCCCGGGGATGACCACGGTAGCGGTTCCGCGGTTGTTGTTGGTGAACTGCACATTGAAGTTAAAGTCGCCGACCGTAGTATAGGTGCTTCCCCCGTTGGTTGAAATCTGCAACCAGAAATCCTCGTTGGAATTGTCAAAGCTGACGGTTATGTAAGAGAACTGAACGGTGATCTCTTCATAGGCAGTCAGGTTCTGGTTGGTGGTCGACATGACGGAAGTATTGGTATTGTCCCGCAGACGAACGCAGAACGTACCGCTGTTGGCGTATGCCGCGTCGGCGGAACTCCGCTGGCAGTCCGTACCGCCGTCTGTCCAGATACCCCAGCCGGATTCAAAATTCTGGCTGTTGATGGTGGAATAAGTACAGCCGCCGCCGCAAGGCGCGCAACTGCCGCCGCAATCCACTCCGGTTTCATCACCGTTCTGAATGCCGTCTGAACAAGTGGGGCAATCCGGGCAGGAACCGCCGCAATCCACCCCGGTCTCTGTGCCGTTCTGGATGCCGTCGGTGCAGGTCGGGCCGCCGCCGCCAATGCAGAAACTGGTGGACTGGGAGGAGGCAAACTGTCCCCCCGTGGCGATCACACTGTTGTTGGCATCTCTCAGGGTATAAGAGCCATTGCCGTAGGAGCAGCAAATGCCGTCGCCATAGGTATCATTAATGGTAAAGGTATAATTCCCTGCGGTCGACAAGGTGATCGGTATGTTCAGCGTGGAGCCGTCTGCCTGCGAGCCGTAGGTGCCGCCGGAAGCTACCGTAACGTTACTGGAATTTTTAACCGTCCAGCTCGTTTCTTCCGGATAATTGTCGAAGGTGATGGTCAGGGTCAGCGGGCTGACATTGCAGGGGCAAGGCGCGCAGGTACTTCCGCCGCAATCCACGCCGGTTTCGTCGCCGTTCTGGATGCCGTCGGTGCAGGTCGGCGGAGTCGCCGTTCCGCAACCGGGAGAGGTCAGCAGGCTGGCGCGGAAGCCGCCCGGTTCAAAAAGGGCGCGCATCCGGGTTTTTTGCCCTTGAGTATACAGGTTCATGCAAACGTCATCGGAATAGTCCATGTAATTCTGGAACATATCCGGTTGGTCGCCCGCGCCGCTGTTGCAGGTATTCGGTCCGGGGAAAGTGCAGGGTGAACCGGTATAGTTGGCCGCGCCTGCCACCGGCGTATCTGTAACAAAATCGTCGACGCTGCAGCCGCCGTCGCCCCAGATATGGCGCAGGTTCAGCCAGTGGCCTACCTCGTGGGTAGCGGTACGGCCCAGGTGGAAGGGTGGTGTAGCGGTTCCCGTTGTGCCGAAATAAGCATAGTCGATCACAACCCCGTCGGTGGAAGCGCTTCCACCCGGGAATTGGGCATATCCGAGGATGCTGCCGCTGATATCGCAAACCCACATATTCATGTAATTGGCGGCGGGCCAGGCGTCTTTACCGCCTGATGAATTAAATTTGACCACATCGTTGGTTCCGAATGACGTTCTGGTAGTAGAGGTACGGGTAATCCCACTGGTCGGATTGCCGCTGGGGTCGACCGTAGCCAGGCAGAACTGGATCTCTGCGTCGGCAGCCACGCCGAGGAACATAGAGGGGGTATTGGAAGCGTCGGCGTTGAGGCGGCGGAAATCCGCGTTCAACACGTCAATCTGGGACTGGATCTGGGCATTGCTGATATTTTCAGCAGTGGTATTATACACCACGTGTACAACAACCGGGATCGTGATCACGCCTGTAACGGCTCTCGAAGCCTGGCGGCTCAATACTTCGTTCGTGTGGCGTTCAATCGCCTCTTGTTTCAGCGCTCTTTTGGGATCTTGCTGGAACTGGAAATCCAGGTATTCCATGGATCCGCAATTTCTCTGGGCATTCAGGGAAATGCCCAGACAAACAAGGAAGAATAAACTCAGGGTAATTCTGAACCTCTTCATAAATCAAACAAATTAAGGAATTATTTAATCAGGTTAATAACTAAAAAGCTGCATGCCCTGACACTGGAGTGTGCAAGGTTATTCTTGATGTTGATGATTTACTTTAAAGTTGTTCTGCGTGTTTGTATGTTAACAAGGCTTAATTGGGGAAAAACTGCCAAGTGAAATTTTCAATTCGGCAGCAATATACTATTTAGATCGGTATTTCAAAACCTTAGTTGAAAAATTTATATGTATTATGGTAACAGGGCGACTTTAAGGGCTTCCAGCAATCGCTGCAAATCGGCTTCCGTGTTATACACATTTGGCGCCACCCGGATCGAATCGCTCCGGAACGAAACGTGTATCCGGTTGGCGGCCAGTTGATTTTTCAGCTCGTTCACATCCAATCTGGCCGCATCGACCCGCAGGCCGAACAAATGGCCGCAACGATCACCCTCGGGTTCTGTTAAAATGCCCAATTGCTGCAATTCCCGGGTGAAGGGCCTGGAGATGTTGGTGCAATACGCCTGAATATTCTCTACACCCCATTCCAGCAATTGTTCTATCGCAGCGGCCAGCATAGGCGCCAGGATAAAATTGCTTTGTTCCCCCATCGAATACCGTCCGGCCTTGGGCCGGTATTCGGCCTGGTATTCTACGAGGCGCCGGAAGTCGTCGCTATTTTTCCGGTTGATCCAGTTTTCTTCGATGGGAACGCCATCGTCGAAAGCGGGTCCGAAATAAGCTGCACTGATGGAATAAGGCCCCAGCAGCCATTTATAACCAGCGACCACCAGGGCGTCAGGCTGAATTTTTTCAACATCAAAAGGAAGGGCCCCCACTGATTGCGTGCCGTCGATGATGAGCAGGGCGCCGAATCGCCGGGTTCTGGCACGGATGGCCTCCAGGTCAAACCGTATCCCGTTGGCCCAATGGACATTACCCAGGGCAACGACGGCCGTGTCCGGTCCGATTGCGTCAAGGATGGCTTCATTCCAGGCGGCAGTAAGCGGCATGACCGGGGGCGGCGACACCACCTTCACAGTAGCGCCTGCTTCTCCGGCGATCCGCTGCCAGATATAATAATTGCTGGGAAATTGTTCGGCGGCTACAATGATCTTCCGGCCGGGTTTCAGGGCCACATTCCTGGCCACTGTTGCAAGGCCGTAGGAAGCTGAAGGGATGACCGCTACCCTTTCCGGATCACGGATATTGACCAGTCTGGAGAAAAGGGTCTTCAGGTGATGGACCGGCTCAAAAAAATCGGCAACATGGATATTCCAGGGTTGAGACTTCCGTCTGACCATTTCGGCCCCCATTTTTTCTACCGATTTCAATTGGGGCGACATATAGGCGCAGTTCAGGTAACTGACCTCAGGGTCGAGGTTGAACAGGTCTTTCTGGCATTGCAGCATGGCCGGCGTGATTTGCCGGTAAATTTAGGGGAAATCATTCGATTAATCCGATTGATTCGATTAATCCGATTAATCCGATTGATTCGATTGATTGGATTGATTCGATTGGCGGCTGTAGGTTCGCATCCTCGCATCAACAAATCAACGCATCAACAAATCAACAAATTAACAATTCTTCGATCCCCTTTCACTAAAACCTATACCCCGCCGAAACCCGCACCACCCGGTTCCGGAGGTCAACCCCTTCCAGCAGAAAAAGGTCATTGACACCGAAATGGTATTGAAGTCCCAGGTTGATCCGCGGGTTCAGCGCGTATTTCATACCGCCGGTCAAAGCAAGGTCAAAAGGGCTTAATATTTTTCCGGACACCTGTTGCCCGCTATCGGAAGCCGCCAGGAATTTAGAATTGGCGACCTGAAGGGCTTCGCTGGAATTGGGGAGCGATTCCCATTGGGAAGGCAGCAGGAACCCCATGCGGACGCCGGTTTCCAACGACCAGCGGGCGCTCAGATTCCGTGAAACGGCCAGGGAGGCGTCTGCGTAGGCAGCGTCGATACGGGCATCCGTACCCGCCACAACGCCTACAACGTAATAGCCCGCGTTGAAGGCGCTGGAATTTACCTGGTCGAGCGACAAACTTTCAGGATCGCTGTTTGATCCTGTGACCGGGATGCCGTTTGAAGTTCCGTTACTATCAAAAGACAAAGAATTCCCGTTAAAATTCCGGGTCAGACCCAGCGGAATGGACTGTTTTCGCAACCCCAGACCTGCATGAATGCCCCAGTTTCCATTGCCCAGCGGTCTTTTGAGAACTGCCGACAAGGTAAATCCTGAAACGCCGTACCCTGAGTTGTAAAGCCCGCCGGCATCGACCAGCCACCGCCGGTGTTGCATCTTTACCGGAGTCGTTTTAAAATCAGGATTTTCTTCCGGTGTTTGAACAGCCGTCCAATCAGGCCGGTCGTGCAGTGGTTCGACAACCGGAAATTCCGGATGCCGGAAGGTCGCTACTGCCGGGTCACCGGACGATTGAACCATGGTTTCCGGGGCCTCCGTTTCAACGGCGCCCGGAACAGGGGACGTCGGACTGGTTTCTCCGGTCCGGAACACAATCTCTCCCGGGTCAGTCTCCCTGGTAACATCCAGGTTGACCGGGGCGGCCAACTCCGTTTTTACAGATGGGGCGGATGGGGCCGGAGAGCGCGCATTTTGGGTATTGGTCAAGCCGGAAGCGGCAGTTTTTGGCGTTATCTGTTCAGGGTCCGGCTTCTGTTGAGCATCAGAAGAAATACCCGGTGAGGTTTTAAGCTCGTCCAGGGCCACCGGTTGAACAACGGCGGGTTCCTTTTCACGGGGCAGTACATATCCAAAATAAGTGAATGCCCCGCCGGCGGTGACAAGGGCCAACAACAGCCACCACCACAAAATAGGTCGCCGCCTGCGTTGGGGCATATTCCGGTCAAGTGTTACCTGCATCCTGGCCCAACCCCGGTCCGCCAATTGTTCCAGCATTTCCTTATCCTGCATGGTAGTTGGTATTGTGGTAATACAATTCGATCATTTTGCGCAGTTTTTGCCTGGCCATGGAAAGGTGCCATTTGGAGGTACCGTCGCTGATGCCCAGGCGTTCGCCGATTTCCGCATGGTTGTACCCTTCAACGGCATACAACCAGAACACTTCGCGGGTGGCGCCGGGAAGCCGGTCCACCAGTTGAATAATATCCTCAAAAAACAAACCGTTGATGGCTGCGGCAGCCACCGGGGAATCCCGGTCTTCCAGGTCCAGGGAAAGTGAAACCGATTTTTTATTCTGGCGAAAAAAATCCGACATGCTGTGGAAAACCAGCCGGCGGATCCACCCCTCCAGGGAACCGGCGAAAGAAAACGTTTCCAACTTGGTGAAGACCCTTAGAAAACCGGTGTTGAGAATTTCGAGTATGGTCTCTTCGTCCTGGGTATAACGCCGGATCATCCGGTACATCGTTGGAAAAAAACGCCGGTACAGCCTTTCCTGACTGAGCCTGTCATTGCGCAGACAGCCTTCTACCAAAGCCTTTTCGGGGATTTCCTCCGGGTTGTTTTTCATCCAGCAGTGCCGCGTTGACCAGTTTAAAATACGAGCCCCACCCTCAGGGTAAGACGCCGGTAGTTGATATCCCGTTTCAGGACCTCGTTATTGAACAAACGTTCTTCGAAATAAGCGGTTTGAAAGGCATACCCGAGGTCAAGGACCACATTGGCGCCTTTGGCCGCGCCCGCCCGGATGCCGATGGACGGATGAAAATACGGGCCGCCTTCGCGCACCAGGGTTTCCTCCACAGGCATGCCTTCCACGGTATTCTGGCTTTTATTTTTAAATGGAAAGCCGTATCCCGCCAGAATGGAATAATACGGCGCTGCAATTTTTTTATTCAGGTAACCCCTGAGTTCCAGGGACGGCGTAAAAAAATTATCCGTGCCGTCAAAAAAGGCGTAGCTGCCCAGGCCTACGTTGGCGCCAACGCCAAACTGCCTTATGAATTGGTAACCCATGGCATAATCAAGCCCCAGGCCGACTGCAAGGTTTCCGCTCAGATTTCCGTTACCGATCGCCAGATGGGCGGCCGAATAAACCCCTTTTTCCTGGAATTCATAGTTCTTTTTGGGTTTTATCCGCTGACCGCCGTTGGGTGGCGTATAGGTTTCCTGGACGATCTTTTTGATCTCATTCTCCTCAAAGGTCATTTCCAGGCCTTTCGACAATTCAAAAACCAGTTTGCCGCCTTTCTGGATATCCTTGATCTTGCCTTTCAATACGCTCCCGTCGTTGAGGTACAATACCTCGTAGACAACCGGGTTCATTTCTGAAGACGGCAGGCCATCCAGAAAAAACATTTTGGATTGTTCCGACCAGCCGATGGTCTCCAGTTCCCTGAAGGAGATTTTTTTCCTGATCCCGCCCTTGGTCAGAATATGGACGGCCTTTCCTTCTTTGTATTCCTGGACCTTCCCGGTAAAAGCGGTTCCGTTTTTCAGCCAGATGGTGTCGATAAAGGTTTTCTGGGCTTGCAACTGCAGTCCGGTCACCACAACAAAAAAGGTAAAAACAAAGGTCAATTGGCGCATATTCTGGTACATTAAAATGGATAAAAAACAGCGGGTTGCTTTGAAACTTTTTGCCTTCGGCAGCCGCATTACCGTTCAAATCGCCCTGCAACCGGATCTCGGCATGCAGCTATTATTAACCAAAAATGTTGCCGGGCATTTAAACCTGGCCGCCCCGGCGAAAGCGCGCAACCCGCATGAAGATTTTATCTCTGAACCCGGATCACGCTCAATTGTTTGAGATCGGCCGGGTCGGCAATATCAAATTGATACAATCCGTCCTTTCCGATCACGATAGCGATCTGTTTGGCTGCCAGGGCAATAATGTCAAAGGTAGCAAATCCTTCAAGATGCGACAATTGCCGCTGCCCGATTTTATCCCATTCCGATGCGTCAAATACTTTGAGCCCGTGGTCGCCCTCGCAAATGAAGAGGTTGTCGTTCACTTTTGACAAACCATGCGGATTTTTCATCGCATAGGTGGCCAGCAGCCGGGGGTTGGTCAGGCTGGTAATATCTACAACATCGAGTTGGTTGTTGAAGTTTTGGCAATCCGTCCCGTCCCGCAGGGTCACATAAGCCAGATTCCCGTCGATGAAAACCGGATCGCAGGCCTGTGCGTGCTGGAAAGTAGACAGGTGCTGAGGGTTAACCGGATCGCTGATGCTGTAGATATGCATGCCGTTGTTGGCGCCGAAGAACAGCTTATCGCCATAGGGGAAGATGGTTTCCATGCCCCAACCGAGTTGAAGGGTATTGGCCAGTTGCGCTTTGGAAGGTTGCTGAAGGCTGAAAATTTTCAACTCCCATTCGCGCAAGGTGTACAAATGACCTCCGGCAATGGTAAACCTGGCCATGGAGCCGCCGACGCCTGCCTGGTCGGCTACCGCCTCCGCGCCCTGGCCTCCGCCTGCGCTGTTCGAAACGGCGAGTACGTCAAATTGCGCTCCGTCTGCCTTGTACCAGAAGAAATCACGGACCGAGTTGGGGTTGTCACAAGGGACCTCCATGGTTTTTTGGGTCGGCTCGTAACTGATCAGGTAACCAAAATCCTGATAGAATCCATAATCATAAAAAACATTTTCCGTGCGGTCAAGATATTTGGGCTGAAGCGGGTCGCTGATATCGATCGAAACCAGGTCGATATGGTTATCGGCATAAAGAATATCATTGCGGACGGCCATGTTGACGTTGCCCGGAATATTCAAAAAACCGATACTCACTGGTTCTGACGGATTTTTATTGTCGAAAATATGGATACCCAACCGATCCTCATTGATAAACAGGTAATCCTTGTAAACGTAGATCCTTCCGGGCGATTGCAATTCCCTGGCTGCTTCCATCTGTATGGGCTTCCTGAATATTTCAGGCTTGACAAAAACCGGTTCGTACACCGTATAGGTCAGGGTGGCGTCGCATTGATCTTTTAAACAGCTGGTGAGGAATAGGGCGCTGAAAAGGGTCAACGCCAATCCGGAGAGTAAACGATTTTTCATCATGGCAATGGTATTTGGAAGGATAGACGTATCCGGGCCGGAAATGGTTGGTGAATCGTGAATTTTAGTCGTAAGTTGTAAGTCATTGGTCGTAAGCCCTTCTCCGTCCGGCGAAGCCCGGCGAAGTTGGCGGCCACGCCGAAACGTGGGATCTCACCCCTCTCACTCTCTCACTCTCTCACTCTCTCACTCTCTCACTCTCTCACTCTCTCACTCTCTCCCTTTCTCACCCTCTTCATGCTGAGCGTAGTCGAAGCATCACCCTCCCCCCCTCGGGTCCATCACCTCCGTCAGACTTTCCCCCAACAAATTGAAGATCATAACAGTGAAAAAAATGGCCAACCCGGGGAATAAAGCCAGCCACCAGGCGGCAAAGTTGGAACGGACATGGTTCAGCATGCTGCCCCAGGATACGGATTCAGGCGGCAGCCCGATACCCAGGAAGGAAAGGAAGGCTTCCACCAGCACGGCGCCGGCTATGCCAAAAGCCAGGGCGATCATCACAGGGCCGATGCTGTTGGGGATCGCATGGCGCCGGATAATGCGCCAATCGCTGAATCCAAGGGCCTTTGCGGCTTCCATGTATTCCATTTTACGAACTCTGAGCAATTCGGCGCGCAAAAAACGGGCAACGCCGGTCCAGCGCAATAATCCAATGATCGCCATAACATACAAAATATTCCGTTCCTTGATCAGGGCAAGCGCTGCCAGTACAAAAAGCAAAACCGGAACGGAATTCACCACATCGATCAGCCGCATCACCAGGTTATCTGCCTGAATGGACGCCCGTTTTGTGCCGATCCCGGCTTTTTCTGCCAGCCGGGCCAGCAGATAAAAAAGGGCTAAAACCAGGGAAAGGATCAACAAACTTTTGACAAACTCCAGGCCAAACCGCCCTTCTGTGAGCGCGTATGAACGGGCGCCAAAAGCCCAGAAAATACCTAAAAACAGGCCCAGACTCAGGAAAATAAGCTTTGAAAAGGAAAGCCGCAGGCGGTCGTCGCCGAAATAACCGGCAACAGCGCCAAAAAAAACGCCGATCAGCGCTGCGATCGACATGGCCACAAATCCGACCAGGATCGCGGTCCTGGATCCGGCGATCAGACCTGCGGTTACATCGCGCCCCAGTTGGTCGGTCCCCAGCCAATGGCGATACCGCCAGTTTTTGACAGATTGCGGACCAAAAGGGCTGCGGTAGTTGCCGTTTTTCAGGTCGATTTGCTGCGCCGAGTAAGGAATGAGCGGCATGATCACCCGGTCGTACTGCTGTTCGGGCCAGGGTTTGGTGAGAAAACGCACATCCCATTTGGCCAACCCCAGGTCGACCAGGTATTGCCGGCCAACCGGAAACCAGGTCTTGCCTTCGATCACACAATAAAGCGGTTTCTGATTGGCAATGAAATCACCGAACAAGGCCACAAACAGCAACAGATACAACCCTCTCAGGGCCCAACGATTGAGCGGCTTTTGCCTGATTTGCCTGCGAACAGCCTGAAAACTGAGCGGACGCTCCGCCAGTTTTTCTGCAATCTGCCGTTCCTTTTTCAGCTTGGGTATCATGCTGCAAATTACGCGGATAACAATGGTTTTACCTAATTCGGACGGGGAAATATGGTTTTAGTAGACAGTGGTCTGTCGTCAGTCGTCAGTACTCCTCGCCTTCGCTGCGCTATGGTGGGTAAAGGTTTGGGGTTCCTCGAATCCTCAGTTTGGGATGGTTTGGGATGGTTTGGAGTGGTTTGGAGTTTCAGTTCCTCAGTTTAATCTTTACCTGCCGCAGCTTCGTAAGCGCGCAGGAGGAAAAATCTCATTTGCGAACACTTATTGTCCGAAAACGAACACAAGCGGCAACCAATTATCATTTAATATATTGATAATCAATATTTTATAACAATGGCATAAGAATTGAGAAATAATACATTTGTGTTGATTTATTAATGCAAACAACCCCAAACAACCCCAAACAACCCGGTCTATCGCCCATGCGGGTACCACGCCGCGGCGTGGCGAACCAATCCAATTAATCGAACCAACATGTTCCCAAATTTCTTAAAAATCGCCGTCCGCAACCTCTGGAAACGAAAAATGATCTCGGGTATCAACCTTTCGGGGCTGGGCATTGCCATGGGCATCGGGTTGCTGCTTTTCCTGACCGCCCTCCACGAATTCAGTTATGACCGGTTCCATGCCGGCGGCGAACGGATTTATCGGGTTTATTACGAATCTTTCCCTGCGACCGGGGTACAGCGCCAGGCCAATCTGCAAGTACCCCTGCAACCCGTTTTAAAGGATGAAATCCCCGAGCTGGAAGGTGTTACCCGTTGGCAAACAGCCGGCGCCGCCATTTACTACAAGGGGAAAACCTTCAATGAAAGCATCCGGTACGTTGACCCGGATTTTTTCCGGATCTTTTCGTTCCCTGTGCTGAAAGGCAGCCCGGCGGATCTGCTCCGGGATCCTAACCAGGCCGTCCTCGTCAAAAAGGCAGCCGACCGGATCTTTGCCGGAGAGGACCCCATGGGGAAAACCCTTACCCTGATGCAGAACGGCATGCAACTGGACCTGACCGTAGCCGGCATCCTCGAAAACGAACCAGATAATTCGAGCCTGGAACCCGGCATCCTCATTCGTTTTGAACAGAGCCCCCAGTTTGAACGAAGCAAGGATTCCTGGGATAATTTTTCCCACGATGTGTATATCCGGACCGCCCCGCATTCCGCCCAGGCCGATGTGGAAAAAAAACTCCGGAGCATCACTGAAAAATACATGGCCGACCAGATCGAGCTGGTCAAAAATAACGGCGGTCAACCCAACGCTGCCGGCGAATACGTCCGGTACGGCCTTCAGCCATTGTCTGATCTGCATTTTAATACCGCCGTCAAAGGCAGCGCCGTTCGGAAAGCTTTTCCCATCGGGTTGATGGTCATCGGGATCTTTATCCTGAGCATCGCATGTTTTAACTTCGTCAACCTGACCATCGGGGCTTCGCTGGCCCGGGCCCGCGAGGTGGGCGTCCGGAAGGTGTTAGGCGCTGCAAAAAGGCAGATCGTCTGGCAGTTTTTTGGCGAAGCCTTGCTGCTGGTGGGACTGGGGCTGGGATTCGGCATCGTCCTGGCCGACTGGTTGCTGCCCCGTTACAACGCAACCTTCAACCTGGATTTTGACCTCGAACCGGGCCATCTGGCCCTGGCTTCGGCGTTGATCCTCCTCGTGGCGGGCGGTTTCGGCGGCCTTATTCCGGCCATTGCCTTTTCCAGGTTCGAAACCATCAAAGCGCTGAAGGGCCTTTCCACCGTCCATAAACGAAGCGGAATGCGCAACGGTCTGATCCTGCTCCAATTCACGTTTTCGATCCTGCTGATCTGTTGCACGCTGATCGTCGGCCGGCAGCTCAATTTCCTGCGCAACCAGCCCCTTGGATATAATGCAGAGGAGGTGATCAGCATCCCCTTGTCCAGCAAGGTCAATACCCGTCAGACGATCGAACGATTGCGGGGCGAACTGGCCGGCAACCCGGATGTGGTGGAGGTTTCCGCTTCCTATTACAACCTGGGTACCGGGCGGGATGGATCTCAGCTCACCTCCAAAATGACCTTTACCCAGGAGGGCGAAAGCATGTTCGCACACTGGAGCCCGGTGCATTACGGTTTCTTTGAGGCGTTGGACATCAAAATGCTGGAAGGCAGGTCCTTTTCCAGGGAACACCCTACGGATACGGCGGAAGCGGTGATCATCAACGAAACCCTTGCCCGGCAGTTGGGCGCCGGGCCTATGGTGGGCAAAATGCTCGAAATCACGGAACCTCCGCGCACGATCATTGGGGTGGTCCGCGATTTTCATTTCAAATCCCTGCAGGAAAAGATCGAACCTTTTGCCATTGTACTGGGGACGGACGGCGATTTCAGGTTCAATTACGCCTTCGTCCGGGTAAAAAACCAAAACCCGGCCGAAACGCTGGTCATGCTGGAAAACACCTGGAAAACAGTGGCCCCCGGCATTGCCTTCAACGCTTCCTTCCTCGACGAAAACACCAATCGCCAGTACCAGGGCGAAAGGGTCATGGCCCGGATTTTTATGATCGCATCGGGCATTGCCATTTTCCTGTCCTGCCTGGGGTTGTTCGGCGTGGTCATGCAGGTGGTTGGCGCCCGGATCAAGGAGATCGGCGTCCGGAAGGTGCTCGGCGCGTCCATTGGCCAGATCAACGGACTGATCGCCCGGAATTTTCTGTTGCTGGTGGGTGGCGCCATGTTCATCGCCTCCCCGCTGGCCTGGCTGGCGATGGAGCAATATTTGCAGATTTATGCCTATCGCACAGATATTCCGATCTGGATCTTCCTGGCAGGCGGCGGGCTGGCGGGCATGATCGCGTTGGTTACAATCAGTATCCAGACCATCCGGGCGGGGTTGGCGAACCCGGTGGAGGCTTTGCGAAGCGAGTGAAAGGGAAATTGTTCTGGTTTGGTGCGCGTTCCATATATTTTATACTTCGCGCCGCCACGCCGCAGCGTGGTGCATGGGGAATCTCCCAAAAGCGCGCCACGCCCCGGGCGTGGAATGCCGCAGGATGGATGGTTTGCCAAAAACCATCCGACGCGCGGTATAAAGCGTTTTCCACCCCCTACCCCCGCCAGCGGGGGAAATCTCGATCGCAAAATACGTATAAACCCGGGCCGGATTACCCGCAAAAGGGTCTCTTTTTCTCAACCTGAACGGCTGCCTTTCCCCCGCTGGACGCTTGCGCCACGCCATGCGTGGCTACAGCGCCGGAGCACGGGGGCCAGGGGGTGGATTTATCGCATTTTCCGCTATCCACGCCATCACCGAAACGCCCACATCCGAAATTCTATTCAGGACCTCCCAGCTTGAAAACCTTAGAACGGTAAAACCTATGGCTTGTAAATCCAAATCCCGTTTTTTGTCTTTTTTTTCAGCCTCTTCATCGTCATGCATACGAAATCTCCCCTTAGGCATCCGGGATTTTTCCACCCCCTACCCCCGCCAGCGGGGGAAATCTCGATCGCAAAATACGTATAAACCCGGGCCGGATTACCCGCAAAAGGGTCTCTTTTTCTCAACCTGGACGGCTGCCTTTCCCCCGCCGGACGCTTGCGCCACGCCATGCGTGGCTACAGCGCCGGAGCACGGGGGCCAGGAGGTGGATTTATCGCATTTTCCGCTCGCAGGTTACGAATCCGGCCAGTAAAAATTATTTCCTATTTTTACCCCAAATCGCCATAAAATGAAACGACCTGCCATCTTCTGCACATTCCAATTTCTTCTGTTTTTTTTAATGGGGCCTGTAATGGCCCAACCTTTATACTTCCCCGCCCCCGAACATCAGGCGCCCTGGGAAAAACACCTGCCTGAGCAGGTCAAAATGGACCCCGCCAAATTGCAGGCGGCCATCCAATTCGCTATAGAAAATGAGAACCCCGCGCCGCGCAACCTGGAGGTCAACCATTACCAGACCTTTGGCCTGGAGCCGTTCTGCGACGGCATCGGCCCCTTCAAAGAACGGGGGGCGCCCACCGGGGTTGTCCTCCGGAACGGGTATATCGTCGCCGAATGGGGAGATCCCATGCGGGTGGACATGACCTTCAGCGTCGCCAAAAGTTTTCTTTCCACGACCGTTGGGCTGGCATTTGACCGGGGCCTGATCCGGAATACCGACGACCTGGTTGGGCCCTATATGGCGCCCGTTTTTCCCCTTGCGGATCCTTCCGGGCAAAAAGCGGAAAACCTGGGCAAAATCCAGCCGTTGGAATTGTTTGTCACAGAACACAACCGCAAGATCACCTGGAACCACCTGCTGCGGCAGGTCAGCGACTGGGAAGGCACGCTATGGGGGAAACCCGATTGGGCCGACCGGCCGACCGGCGAAGCGTCCACCTGGATAACCCGCCCGAGGAACGAACCCGGCACGGTGTATGAATACAACGATACCCGGGTAAATGTGCTGGCGCTGGCTGCCCTGAACGTCTGGCGGCGGCCCCTTCCCCAGGTGCTGAAAGAATATGTCATGGATCCGATCGGCGCCTCGCCTACCTGGCGCTGGATGGGGTACGAAAACTCCTGGGTGATCCTCGACGGGCAGCCTGTGCAGTCGGTCAGCGGGGGCAGCCATTGGGGCGGCGGTTTGTTCATCAGCGCGCGCGACCAGGCCCGTTTCGGTTTGCTCACCCTGCGCAGGGGCAAATGGGCCGACCGGCAGATCCTGTCGGAAACCTGGGTGAAAATGGCCCTCACCCCTACCCCGGTCAAAAAAGATTACGGCTTTATGAACTGGTTTCTGAATACGGACAGGGAATACCTGCCCAGCGCCCCTGAAAGCGCCTTTGTGCATGTGGGCGCCGGCAACAATATCATCTATGTCGACCCGGTGAACGATCTGGTCGTCGTGGCCCGCTGGATCAGGGGTAATGCCGTGGACGGGCTGGTCAAACGCGTGCTGGAATCCATCGTACGGTAACTTTTGCGTAAAGTTTTCCAGCCGAAGAACACAAAAAGCCTATTTTTGCGCAAAATTGAAAAATCATGCTCGATCAATGGGTCAGTTCCGGCAAAAAAGCCACCCGCGACGGCTTCGGCGCAGGGTTATACGAGGCAGGCAAACAAAACCCGAAAGTGGTGGCGCTTTGCGCCGACCTCATCGGCAGCCTTAAAATGGAGGCTTTTATCGAAGCTTTTCCGGAGCGGTTTTTCCAGGTGGGCATTTCCGAAGCCAATATGATCGGGATTGCCGCGGGGTTGGCAACGGGCGGCAAAATCCCGTATACCGGCACTTTTGCCAATTTTTCCACCGGCCGGGTGTACGACCAGCTCCGGCAGTCGGTGGCCTATTCGGATAAAAACGTGAAAGTTTGCGCCTCACACGCAGGCCTGACCCTGGGCGAAGACGGCGCCACCCACCAGATCCTGGAAGATATCGGCATGACCAAAATGCTGCCGGGTTTCACCGTGATCAACCCGTGCGACTACAACCAGACCAAGGCGGCGACTATCGCCATCGCCGAACACCATGGCCCGGTTTACCTGCGTTTCGGCAGGCCCTCCTGGCCCGTTTTTATTCCCGAAAATCTGCCGTTTGAAATCGGAAAAGCCCTTCAACTGAGCCAGGGAAGCGACGTGAGCATTTTTGCTACCGGCCACCTCGTATGGAATGCGCTGGAAGCCGCCCGCGCCCTGGCTTCGGAAGGAATCAGTTGCGAAGTGATCAATATCCACACCATCAAACCGCTCGATGAAGAAGCGGTGCTGGATTCCGTCAGCAAAACCCGCTGCGTGGTGACGGCTGAAGAACACAACCGCTTCGGCGGTCTGGGCGACAGCATCGCGCAGGTCCTGACCCGGCGAATGCCCGTTCCCCAGGAATATGTGGCCGTCAACGATACCTTCGGAGAAAGCGGCGCCCCGGACGAACTATTGATCAAATACGGCCTTGGCGTGCAGGATGTTGTGGCTGCCGTGAAGGCGGCGCTGAAACGGAAAAGTTAATTAGATGCTGGAGGCTGGAGGCTGGAGGCTGGAGGCAGCCGTTCCAGTATCCTCCACTTCCCAGGCGTATCAAGCATCCCGTATCATGCATCCCGTATCAAGCATCCACCACGCCTGCGGCGTGGCCAGTATCAAGTATCCAGTTTCTAGCATCCAGTTTCTAGCATCCAGATTATGGTTCCAGAGTCCATATTAGTTTTGATCAGCATTCCGCTCTACGCGATCGTGATCGGGTTGGAGATCCTGATGAGTTCGTACCAGAACTGGCGGGGGTACTCCCTGAAAGACACCCTTACCAATCTATACCTGATGACGGTGAACAGCCTGCTGGATGTCCTTACCCGCGCATTCACTTATAGCGTACTGGCGTGGTTGTACACCCATCACCGGCTCTTTACACTGGCGCCCAACTGGCTTTATTTTGTGTCGCTCATCCTGGCTGTTGATCTGCTGTATTACTGGCTGCACCGGGTCGACCATTCGAGCCGCCTGTTCTGGGCGGTCCATGTAACCCATCATTCATCAGAATATTTTAACCTGACCACCGGGTTCCGGTCGTCGGTATTCCAGCCGCTCTACCGGTTTATCTTTTATATGCCTTTGCCGCTGATGGGTTTTACCATGCCGGATATTGTCTTTATCCATTCAGCCCTTCAGATCTTCGGCATCCTGGTGCATACCGAATATTTCAACCGGATACCCGTACTGGAATATTTCCTGGTGATGCCTTCCCACCACCGGGTCCATCATGCTTACAATGTGAAATACCTGGACCGGAACCTCGCACAGGTATTTATTATCTGGGACCGGCTGTTCGGCACCTTTCAACCGGAAGACCCCCGGGATCCGCCCGTTTACGGCCTGACCAAACCACCCCTGAAACGGGACGGTTGGAACATCATCATGCACGAATGGAAAAATATATGGCAGGACCTGCAACGACCCCTTCCCCTGAGCGTTAAATTCAAGTACCTTTTCTACCCACCCGGATGGAGCCATGACGGGAGTAGCAAGACGGCGTCAGAGTTGAGGAGATTGAGGATGCGAGGATGCGAAGATGCGAGGATGCGAGGAAGTGCGTGCCACGCCACAGGCGTGGAGGATGCGAAGATGCGAGGGTGAGAGATGGCGGCTAAATCGAAGCAAACGACCATAAACAAAAATAAACCAAATTTTTAAAATGAAATTCGGAACCAAGGCAATACACGCAGGAATTGAACCCGACCCCGCAACCGGGGCAGTAATGACACCGATCTACCAGACCTCAACCTACGCGCAGGAGGCCCCTGGCGTACACAAGGGATATGAGTATGCACGGACCCAAAACCCGACCAGGACGGTGCTGGAAAAGAATATGGCCGCACTCGAAAACGGGACCCACGGCATTTGTTTCAGCAGCGGGATGGCGGCAATGGACACCATTCTAAAATTGCTCAACCCCGGCGACGAGATTATTTCTTCCAATGATTTGTACGGCGGGTCGTACCGTCTGATGGTCAGGGTTTATGAAAAATTTGGGATCAAAGCCCATTTTGTGGATATGACCGACCCCGCCAAAGTGGAAGAAAAGATCAACAAAAAAACCCGGTTGTTCTGGGTAGAAACCCCGACCAACCCGATGTTGAATATCGTGGACATCCGCAAAATGGCGGAACTGGCCGCCGGGAAGGACATCCTCGTTTGCGTCGACAACACCTTCGCTTCCCCTTACCTCCAAACCCCCCTCGACCTGGGCGCGCATATCGTGGTGCACTCGGCTACCAAGTACCTGGGCGGCCATTCCGATACGGTCCTGGGGGCCATCGTGGTCAAGGATGACGAACTCGCAAAACAGCTTTATTTTCTCCAAAATGCTGCCGGCGCAGTGCCCGGACCCCATGATTGTTTTCTGGTGCTGCGCGGCATCAAAACCCTGCACCTCCGGGTAGAAAGGGCCTGCAAAAATGCCAAAAAAATTGCCCGGTTCCTTCAGGGCCACCCCAAAGTCAGCAAAGTATTTTATCCGGGTTTCAAGGACCATCCCCATTATGAGATCGCCAAATCGCAGATGAGCGGCTTTGGAGCGATGGTCTCTTTCGACCTGCAAAAAGATACTTTCGAAGATGCCAAGCGGGTACTGAGCAACACCCAATTGTTCACGCTGGCGGAATCGTTGGGCGGCGTTGAATCCCTGATCGGGCATCCGGCAAGCATGACCCACGGCTCCATTCCCCGGGAGGAGCGCCTGAAGGTCGGGTTGACGGATTCTCTGATCCGGCTGAGTATCGGAGTGGAAGATGTTTCTGACCTGATCGAGGACCTGGAACGGGCTTTGGTGAATGTTTAGAGGGGTGAGAGGGGTGAGAGGGGTGAGAGGGGTGAGAGGGGTGAGAGGGGTGA
>CAZLEF010000046.1:0-53299 GCA_964558465.1 uncultured Lewinella sp.
CTTTTGAGGGTTTTATTTCATAATCCAGGGCAACTTATTTCGGGACAGGACAACTGTGAACTGTGAACTGTGAACTGTGAACTGTGAACTGCAGACAGTTGTCCGGTTTTGAAAAACAAGTGTCCGGTTTTGAACATAATTTGTTATTCCTCTAAAGTATTAATTATTAAAATTCAATTCTTTAAACAAAGGCACAATTCTTGCTATGTTATCCGTAGCTGGTCGAATCAAAGTGAGAACCTTGGCGTCCTTATTCATTTTTTTCCATTCAGTCGGGTAGGATTGCCCATTTTCACCAGCCGCTGCCTTGCCGGCGGCGGAGTATCCTATGACCGGCTGCAGAACAATTTTAAACGGACGTAAAATCACCCATCCATGTTGAAAAACCACCTCGCGGTTGCCCTGCGCAATGTACGGCGCCAACCCGGCTACACCATCCTGAACGTGCTGGGATTGACCCTCGGCATTGCCGCAACTTTATTTATTCTGCTTTTTATTTTTGAAGAGACCCGGTTTGACACATTCCATGCGAAGGCCGACCGGATCTACCGCGTATCGGCCGATATCACTGAACCGGATGATCATTTCCGGTGGGCGCAGACTCAGACCCCCCTGGCGCCACAACTGAAAGAAGATTATCCGGAAGTAGAGGAATTTGTCCGGTTTATTCCCAACGGCCGCACCCGGTTGCAGTATGGTGAAAATTTCTTTTTTGACGATAAAATATTCCTGGTCGACTCTACCCTTTCTGATATATTTGATTTCGAATTCCTTCAAGGCCAGGCCAGGGAAGCCCTGAAAGCGCCCAACTCCATTGCCCTGAGCCAAACCCTTGCCAAAAAGATCTTTGCCGGCAAAAACCCGGTCGGCGAAGTACTCAAAACCCCCAGTGGACGAGAGTACAAAGTCACCGGGGTATATCAGGACATGCCCCACCATTCCCACCTGATTGCCAACGGCATGATCTCCACCAATACCTTTCCCGGCCTGATGAACCCCAACGCAGGCGCATGGGGCGGTTTCGGCAACTACAATTTTATATTGCTGAAAGAAGGGACCGACGCCAGGGCGTTTGCCGCCAAATTGCCGGAGGTCGTCAAGAAATACGTAGCGGTTATTTTTGATGAATTGAACATCAAGGTCAGATACGAACTGATCGCCCTGAAAGATATCCACCTGAAATCGGATTTCGAAAATGAACCGGAACCTCCTGGCCAGATCGGGTTCCTGTATGTTTTTGGCGCAGTGGGCTTGTTCCTGCTCCTGATCGCGTGTATCAATTATATGAACCTGGCCACAGCCCGCGCCACCAAACGCGCGCTGGAGGTCGGAATCCGCAAAGTGCTCGGTTCCGAACGCAGGCAATTGATCGGCCAGTTTTTATCGGAATCCGTTTTGTTTACGCTGATTGCCCTTGTAATGAGTTTTGGGTTGGTCCATTTGTTGTTGCCCCTGTTCAACAGCGCTTTTGATCTGCAGTTGGGGCGCGATCTCCTTTGGTCGCCGCAGATACTTGCAGGCGCTTTCGGAATCGTGCTCCTGACCGGTGTTTTAGGCGGCAGTTATCCCGCATTTTTCCTTTCGGCCTTCCAGCCCATCAAAGTGTTAAAAGGCGTCTTGTCGAAAGGGGCCGGCAATCCCATGCTGAGGAAAACGTTGGTTGGAGTGCAATTTGCCATTACCATTTTCATGCTCATCGGGGCTGGCATTATTTACGACCAAATGCACTATCTGCGTACCAAAAACCTGGGATTCGACAAGGACCGCGTAATGACTTTCGACCTTCAGGGGCAGCAATCCATAAATAAATACCCCCTCATCCGGGAAAAACTACTGCAAAACCCCCGGATCAGTGCGGTGGCTACCTGTTCCACCACCCCGGGCCAGGGATCCGGCAAAGCGGTTATGAACATTGAAACTGCCGACGGAACCATGAGCAGTTACGGCGTTGACAACTACGCTGTGGATTACGATTTTTTTCCTACCATGGGCATAGAGATCGTGGCCGGCCGGAATTTCAGCCGGGATTATGGCTCGGACAGCACCTCGGCGGTGATGGTCAACGAAGCGATGGTAAAGCGGATGGGGTGGGCAGATCCCATTGGCCGGAAGTTCCAGTTTGGCGCCCAGGATACCCTGCCTTTCTATACGGTGGTAGGTGTGGTGAAGGATTTCCATCAGCTGTCGTTATACGAACCCATCAACCCCATATTGTTCCTGCCCCAGACGAATAACGGCATTGTGCATGTCCGATTGGCGTCAGCGAGCCCGCAGGCCTTCTCAGAAGCCATTTCCTATGTGGAAAAGACCTGGCAGGAAATTTTCCCCAATACGCCTTTTGAATACAAATTTGTGGATGGATCCTTTATGGAATTATACCATGCCGACCAGATCCGCGCACGCATTTTTACGCTGTTCAGCGTCCTCATGATCTTCATCGCTTGCCTGGGTTTGCTGGGGCTTGCTTCCTTTACTGCCGAACAACGAACCAAGGAAATCGGGATCCGGAAGGTGCTGGGGGCCGGCGCCGGCAACCTGGTGTATATCCTGACCCGGAATTTTTTATTCCTGGTGACACTGGCCACCATTCCGGCTTTTATTGCGGCCTGGTATTTCATGAGCAAATGGCTGGATACCTTTGCCTACCATACCGGCATGAATTTCTGGTTGTATGGCCTTGCTTTTGTATTGGTCCTGGCCGTCACTCTGTTCACCACCGGATACCATGCCCTGAAAGCAGCGTTGATCAACCCCGTCAAATCGCTGCGGAGTGAATAAATTCAGCTAATTTTACCGCTGCAACAAAACCGCCAACTTTCATGAAAAAACTCTCACTTGCCATTTGCCTGGTTGTGACCGTTCTGTTTTCGGTCAGCGGGCAATCCGCCAAAGCCGAAGCCAAAAAACAGGAAGCCCTCAAAAAAGAGGCGGCGGTTCGGGTGGACCGGTTGAAAAAGGAAGCCGCCGCAAAGGTAGACAGCCGCGTCAAAATGGCCCAGGTGATGGTCGACAAGATCTTCAGCTTCGCCGAACTCGGTTTCCAGGAGGTAGAATCTTCCAAATACCTGACGGATATCCTCAGGGAAAACGGCTTTTCGATCGAACACGGCATTTCAGGCGTACCGACCGCCTGGTGGGCCAAATGGGGCGCCGGCAAACCGGTGATCGCCCTGGGTTCCGACCTGGATTGCATCCCGAAGGCCTCACAAAAACCCGGCGTTGCCTACCACGATCCGCTGGTAGAAGGCGCGCCCGGGCATGGCGAAGGGCATAACTCCGGCATCCCGCTCAATATCGTAGCCGCCATCACCGTCAAGGAGATCATGGAACGCGAAGGCATTCCGGGTACCCTCATCATCTGGCCCGGCATTGCGGAAGAACTGGTGGGCACCAAGGCCTATTTTACCCGCGACGGGTATTTCGACGGAGTGGACCTCTGCATCTTTACCCATGTCAATGACAACCTTTCCGTTTCCTACGGACAGGCCCGCGGCACGGGGCTGATTTCCGTCGAATACGAGTTTACGGGTGAAGCCGCGCATTCCGCCGGGGCGCCCTGGCGCGGGCGAAGCGCTCTGGACGCGGTTGAACTGACCAGCATCGGCTGGCAATACCAGCGCGAACACCTCGACCCCATCCAGCGTTCGCACCACGTGATCAAAAACGGCGGCGACCAGCCCAATGTGGTCCCCTCCAAAGCTTCCATCTGGTTTTATCTGCGCCATTTTACCTACCCGCAAATCATGGAAATGTACGAAAAGTGCAACAAGATTGCCGATGGCGCAGCCATGATGACCGGCACGACAGTGGAACGCCGGGTACTGGGTTCGGCATGGCCCAGGCACTTCAATAAAGTGATCGCCGAAACGATGTACGCCAATATAAAACAGATCGGCTTGCCCACCTGGAGCGAGGCCGACCAGACACTTGCCAGGGCCCTCCAGCGCGAGGTAAAGTCGGTGCGCGATACCAACGGACTCAGCACAAAACTGGATACCCTCGGCGTACCGGTCCTGCAGCCGGTAAGCGGCGGTTCCGACGATATCGGCGATATCTCCTGGAAATTGCCGACCGTCACGCTGGGTTACCCCTCCAATATCCCGGGTTTGCAGGGTCACCACTGGTCGAATGCCGTCGCTATGGCCACCCCGATCGCGCATAAAGGGGTGGTGGCCGGCGCAAAGGTAGAGGCGATGACCGTCCTGGATTTTTTTCTGAACCCGGAACTGGTGAAACAAGCCTGGGTTTATTTTCGTGAAGAACAGGGCATGAAACAAAAATACATACCCATGGTTTCAGAGAAGGACAAGCCCGCCGTTTACCTCAATCAGGATATCATGGAGGAATTCCGGCCGGCCATGAAAAAATATTATTACGATGAAAGCCGGTATGGGTCTTACCTGGAGCAGCTTGGCGTCGAATACCCTACAGTCCGAAAAAAATGAGCGTTTCTGATTAAAATGCAAAATATCCGCTAATACGCGCCTGCAGACTCTTAACTCCGGATTATAATTAGCGCCATGGATAAAATAGAAACCATAACAAACAAGATCATGACCTGGGCTGAAGCAGCCGAAATCCGGGCCAAATGGCGCGAGCAAGGCGAAAAAGTCGTTTTCACCAACGGCTGCTTCGACCTGGTGCACTACGGCCATATCCATTACCTGGCAGCGGCGGCGGATTTGGGCGACCGGCTTGTCGTCGGCCTGAATTCGGCGGATTCCGTCCGGCGCCTGAAAGGCCCTCACCGGCCCATCAATGACGAAATGACCCGGCAAACCACGCTGGCCGCCCTGGGTTTTGTCGATGCCGTTGTCGTTTTTGAATCGGATACACCGCTGGAACTCATCTGGCTGTTGACGCCGGATATCCTGGTAAAAGGCGGCGACTGGACGCCGGACCAAATCATCGGGTCGGATATTGTGCTTGCCGGCGGCGGGCAGGTGCTGAGCCTGCCGTTTGTCGAAGGCTATTCCACTACCAACATCGAGAAAAAGATCAGGGGCCAATGAATTTTGTCGCAAATTTCCTATCTTTATCATCCTTGTATACCCAATTTTTCACGTCCGAATTTTCAACCCGGGTTTAACCAATACAAACCATTTTATTATGAATCATTTGAGATCACTTGCAGTTTTGTTTTTCCTCGTTTTGGCCGCCTGGCCGCTCCAGGCTCAGAAGAAGACCGAAAAACAGGAGGAAAAAGCCAAAAAACATTACCTGGACACGGTTGGGCTGAGCGGCCTGAGCTTCCGTTCCATCGGCCCGGCCCTTACCTCCGGCCGGATCGCCGATATTGCCGTTCACCCGTCCAAAAACAGCACCTACTATGTGGCCGTGGCCTCCGGAGGCGTATGGAAAACCATCAATTCAGGCACTACTTTTACGCCCATATTCGACGGCCAGGCCTCCTACTCGATCGGTTGCGTTACCCTGGATCCCAACAACCCGAATGTGGTTTGGGTCGGGACCGGCGAAAACAACAATCAACGCTCTGTAGCCTACGGCGACGGCGTTTACAAAAGCGAAGACGGCGGCGCAAGCTGGAAAAACATGGGGTTAAAATCCTCCGAGCATATCAGTAAAATTCTTGTCGACCCCAGGAATTCCAATGTGGTATATGTAGCGGCTATGGGCCCGCTATGGAGCGAAGGCGGCGAACGGGGCGTTTACAAAACCACTGACGGTGGAACAACCTGGGAACAGGCGCTCAAAATTGACGAACATACCGGCGCAGCAGACCTTGTCATGGACCCCCGCAATCCGGATGTATTATACGCAGCCGCCCAACAGCGCAGGCGCCACGTGTTCACTTATGTCGGCGGCGGCCCGTCGAGCGGCATGTATAAAACCACGGATGGTGGAAAAACCTGGGAAAAAGCCAATAACGGCCTCCCGACGGTCGACATAGGCCGCATCGGCCTGGCTATTTCCCCGGCCGACCCGGAGGTGATCTACGCCATTGTAGAGGCTGCCGAAGGCAAAGGCGGGTTTTACCGCACCACCAACCGGGCAGCAAGCTGGGAACGGCGCGGGAGCGAAACCTCCAGCGGCAACTACTATACCGAGATCGTTGCCCACCCCACCAATCCCGATATCGTTTATTCCATGGATACCTGGCTCCGGTGGTCGACCGACGGCGGCAGGAGTTTCAGCAATGTCGGCGAAGAATTCAAACACGTCGATAACCACTCCATGTGGATCAACCCCAAGGATACCGATCACTATCTGGTAGGATGCGACGGGGGGATCTACGAAAGTTGGGACGCCGGCAAAACCTGGGATTTCAAGGCCAACCTGCCGGTAACACAGTTCTATAAAGTAGCAGTCGACAACTCCAAACCCTTTTACTACGTATATGGCGGCACTCAGGACAACTTCAGCCTGGGCGGGCCGTCGCGCACCCGCAGCCGCAACGGTATCGTCAACGAAAACTGGTTCATCACCCAGGGCGGCGACGGTTTCGAATCGCAGGTCGATCCCAACAACCCGAATATCGTGTACGCCCAATCCCAACACGGCGTACTGGCCCGTTTTGACCGGGCCACAGGCGAAAGCATGGGCATCCAGCCGAAACCCAGGGCAGGAGAGGATGAGTACCGCTGGAACTGGGACTCTCCGCTCGCCATTTCGGCACACCATCCCACCCGGATCTATTTTGCCGCCAATAAATTGTTCCGAAGCGATGATCGCGGCGATTCATGGGAAGTGATCAGCGAGGATCTTTCCCGACAGGTCGACCGTAATGCGCTCAAAGTCATGGGTCGCGTGCAAAGTATCGATGCCGTATCCAAAAACGGGTCTACATCGCAATACGGCGCTGTGGTGGCCTTTTCGGAAAGCCCGATCAACGCCAACCTGCTTTTTGCGGGCACCGACGACGGCCTGATCCAGATCACCGAAGATGGCGGAAAAAACTGGGTGAAGATCGACGTGAATAATATCCCCGGCGCGCCGCAACGCACCTATGTCAACTACTTGTTTGCGTCGCACCACGACCAGAACGTGGTTTATGCCGCCTTCAACCACCATAAATACGGCGATTTCAAGCCTTATATTTACAAAAGCACGGATAAAGGCCGCACCTGGAAAAGCATCAGCGCCAACCTGCCCGAACGCGGTTCGGTATACAGCATTGCGGAAGACCATGTCGACCGCGACCTGATCTTTGCAGGCACTGAATTCGGTTGTTATTTCAGCAACGACGGCGGCGCCAACTGGAAAAAACTGGCTGCCGGGTTGCCCACGATCGCCGTTCGGGATATGGCCATCCAAACCCGTGAAAATGACCTGGTATTGGGTACTTTCGGCCGCGGATTTTATGTGTTGGATGATTATTCGCCCTTGCGCAACCTGAAAGAAAAGGACCTCCAGGCCAAAGCGAAGATCTTTCCGGTCAAGGACGGATTGTTGTTCATTGAAAGTACGCCTCTGGGGCTGAGGGGTAAGGGTTTTCAAGGACACAGCTATTTCAGCACCCCCAATCCATCCGTGGGCGCTACCTTTACTTATTTTGTAAAGGACGGCGTCCAGAGCCTGAAGGAAAAGAGGCAGGCGGCCGAAAAAGAAAAGATCAAAAAAGGAGAGGACGTCCGTTATCCTACCTACGAAGAATTCCTCGCTGAGGAACGGGAACCGGAATCGTTCCTATTGTTTACCATCAAAGACGCCGATGGGAATATTGTCCGCCAGATCAAATCCGGGGTCAAAAAAGGGGTCAACCGGATCGTTTGGGACGGACGTTTCAACAGTGTGAACCCCATCCGCCTGAGCAGCCCGGATTTTGACAATCCTTTCGCCAGCCTGGATCAGGGCGCGCTGGCCATGCCCGGGGCATACACGGTTTCTTTATCCCAAAGTGTGAGCGGCGCAGTGACCGAACTGGTATCCCCGCAACCTTTCAACCTCAAACCGCTGGGCGGTGAAACCCTGCCGGCTGCCGACCGGGAGGCGCTTGTCGAATTCCAAAAGGAAGCCCAGGCCCTCCAACGGGCGGTGAGCGGCGCTTCCGGCATGCTTGGCGAGATCAACAACCGCCTCCAATTCATCCGCAGGGCTGTTTTTGCGGTACCCGCCCCAGCCCCCGAACTGGTCGGTGATCTTCAAAAAATAGATAATCAGCTCTATGAGATCCGGAAATCCATGTTTGGCGATAATGTCGCAGGGGAACTGGACATGGGCGTCAAAATGACGGTAGCCAGCCGCATGGGATGGCTCACGGGCGAGATGTGGGATTCCACCTCCTCCCCCACACAAACCCAACGGGATGCACTCAGAATGGCCGGCCAGGATTTTGCACCCATCCTCGAAAAGATCAAAGGCGTGATGAATAACGACCTCATGCGGCTGGAAGAAAAACTGGAAAAAGCAGGCGCCCCCTATACACCCGGACGCAAGGTGGATTGGAGCAAATCCGGGAATTGAACCTATAATAAAAAAAGAGAGGGATGAAGTTCATCCCTCTCACAATGGTTTTTCGTTCTGACCAAATGTTAAAACAGTTGCCGTAATACGACATAAATAATAAGGGGGGGGACCTATCAATGTTCCAGACCAAGCGGGTGGCCCGGTATCCGGCCCATTGATCATAATTTTTTCGGCTGTCTGCATCCAGGTGCGGACGGCGGGGTTTTCATTTTTCCGGACAACATACACGCCTGCATAGGGTTCAACGTTGAACGGTTTACAATGATCTATCAAAATTTGATTGGAAAATTGGGGACGGGCGTTCAGGAAGCTGTTCAAAGGAATTACCCGCCAAAGATACAATTATTTGGTGATTTGTGTACGCACACGGCAAAAAAAAATTTTCGGGTGGCCGCGCACGGTAAAATATTATTGCAGATATAATTACGGATGCGAACAAAAACACGTACCTGAATTCAGGTATCCAGGTTTTTAGTCCGGCGATCCCTCTAAAGGCCCATAGGTCCGAAGGACTCTCCAAAGGAGTCCTTCGGACCTATGGACTAACCAGTTACCCGCAAGGTACCTCCTTGTCCTTTAGCGTTTTGCCCTGCTTGCGGCAAAAGATGCCGGACCTACGGCCCGGAAGCCCTGTCGATTGAACTGCCAAAGGGTAGAATTTAACTCAATTCCATCACCAACCCGGCACAAACAAAATGCACATAGGTCCGGATATCCGGCCTGTCGAAAGCGATTTGCAGGCCTTCTTTGCTGATGGCCAGCCAAGGTCCAAGCCCAAGCGCTTTCTTTTTGCAGGCATCCCCCTGACCCGCAAACCCGCTGTTTTGGATAAGCGCCAATCCCTGGGGGGTATCGAGTAAAAGATCGATGATGGTTTCAAAACGCCGGTCGGCTCTCGGGTAGGAAAGCGGCAGTTTTCGCCAGTGGCTCCCGGGATTGAAATATTGTTTTTGCCAATTTTGCCAGGCGTCTGACCGCTGCAGCAATTCCGTTTCTTTCAACCAGGGTTCTACGCCGAACCTTTTTAATATGCCGGTTGCCATGGCCTTCCGGTGAGCAGGGTCATAATCTGCATGATCTGCGGTAAAAAAGGCCTTGATCGCTTTGGCGATCGCGTACCGGTCGGCGTTTTCATCCAACCCGAGGGGGGCGGCATAGTTTTCAACAGATCGAATCGAGTTAAAGCCCGTAATGCCATGATCCGGCTTGTTGAGGTCAATCATTTCAGGCGGAAAGGTCTTCCGCCCAATTCTGCTTTCCTGGTAGGTGAGACTTTCAACCACCGGCTCGATCTCCTCAAATTCCCGGTCAAAATCCAAAATACGGGTTTTGATGTTCACAAATTCGCCGTTCCATTCCCAGGGTGTTTCTTCGGTAAAAGGATCAAGGGTGGGAAAATCTTCATTACCCTCGTGCCAAACCCGGTTGAGCCAACGGGTAACGGTGGTTTCCCGCGAAGGGATCACCAGATAATCCCTGGCCCGGGTCATCCCGACGTACAGCAACCGCGCCTCTTCCTTACGCGCCTGTTGGACCTTATCCGTTTTGGCCTGGCTGGCGCCGAGTTTTTCGTCGAGCCTGGTGTTCCTGAATTGATCGCCGTACGGGTTGACCCAATACCGGAGCCAGCGGTTCCCCAGCACATTGTCCAGGTCTACCGAATCTGTTTCCGGGATAATATCAGCGCCCCATAGGTCGGCCCGCAGCTGATCTTCGAGGCTGTAACAAATCACGATTGGCCATTCAAGGCCTTTGCTTTTATGATAGGTCAGGACATTCACGGCCTCAGGGCCTTCACCTGCGGTCTGGACATCCTTGCCGGAATTTTCCAGTTCGTTCAGCCACAAAAGAAAGCCCCCCAGCGAAGCAGCCGTGTGCAGGCGGTTGCAAGCCTCTTCGTATTGGCGGGCCAGGCGGCGGATCACGTCCACATTGCCCAACCTTTGCTCGGCGCGGCCCCAACTCACAATTACACGCCGCAAATCCAGCACTTCCAGGATAAGTCCGAGCGTTTCGGCACTGGACAACTCGCCCGCCTTAGGTCGCAATTCATCCAGGGTTTTGACGTAAGCGTCCATTTGTCCCCAGGGCGGCGCCTCGCCTGCTGCCGCCATGTCGAGATAATCCAGGCGGTCCTCAATAATATCTTCGATGGGCGTTCCGCCTGCCAGCAAAAGGATCTCAGCCACCGACAAGCTGTCGTACTGGTTCAGGATGTACTTCAGGCAGGCCACGATCAAACGGGCTTCAGCAGAATTTAAAAGCCCTGAACGCGCCATCGCGCCCCGCAAACCCGCCAGGTGAAGCGCTTCAGCTACCACCTGGCATTCGGCGTTTGACCGGCAAAGGATGGCTACATCTCCGGGACGAGCCAGACGGTATTCCCGTTCTCCCTTGGGCAGTATCCACACGCCTTCCTCCAACCATTTGCGAAGCGTGAAAGCAAGGCAATTTTCCATCCAGGGGCGCCCGGGCGCACGGCCTTCGCCTTCAAACCGGAAATGCCAATGGTTCAGGGCAAGGGCCATTTGGGCGGGTTCTCCGGTTTTTATCCGCCTGGGCTTCAGGGCAACCTGTTCGGGTGGCAAATCGCTGAAAGCTTTGGTAAACACCGCATTGGTCGCTGAAACAATATCTTCGCGGGAACGCCAGGAATGTTCCTGGATATTTTCCGGCCGAATCCCCCCGCTTTGCCGGATAATGGCGTCCATCAGCCTCGGTTCGGCGCCCCGGAATCCATAGATCGACTGTTTGGGGTCGCCCACCCAGACGGAATACCTGGCCAATCCGGAGAGTTTCAGAAACAACTCAAGCTGGATGGGGCTGGTGTCCTGAAACTCATCCACCATCAGCAGGTCGAGTTCTTCCAACAGGACCGACTTCACTTCCGGTTGGTCTAGCAGCCCGTTTACAAGCGCTTCCATATCGGTATAATCGATCAGCCCCCTGCTTTTTTTGTAGCGTTCAAATTCCTGCAATGCCTCAATGGAAATGAAGAAAAGGTGGTTGATATACTCACGGACATCCTGATGGAACTGCGGGTTTGCGTCGTGGCTGAAGGCAACGGTCTTCAACTCTGCTATTTCGTCTTTGCTTTTGGCCGCAACGTCCGTTTTGGCGATTTTGACCCATTGGTGCCAGAATAGTTCGCCCCGCAATTGCAATTCCCGGTTGAGGGCCTTGAGGGTTTGTATGGCATCGGCAGTTTTTTTGGTGGTGTCGCCATTGTTCTCCAGCCGGTTGACGGTTTCCTGGATCACGGCGGCCAATGTTGTACCCGGAGGCCCTCCGGAACGGGGGTCCGGTTCGCTCAAAAAAGCCTTGAATGTGTTAAAAGAACGCTCCCTGCTCTGATCAAGGATAACCGGGGAGAAATTATTGGACCGGGCGATGTCGGTAATATAACGCACTTCGCGCCGCCAGTCAAAATGATCCCGTTTGTGGAGCCCCAGCCGGAAAGCCAGTTTTTCAACGGCATCTACCCTCTCCGGGGTTAGAACAGTAGAGAGCGATTGATTAAAAAGCAATTGCTGGTCTTCGTCGGCAATGATATCCACCTGCGGAGAAACGCCAGCCTCATATGCGAAGCGGCGCAAAAGCTTGACCCCCAGGCTATGAACCGTACCGATCAGTGAATTGGTCAATTCATCGGCTTTTGCAGCCATTCCTTCTTCCAGCAATTTTACCCGGACGCGTTCCTGGAGTTCGGCGGCGGCTTTGCGTGTGAACGTAGTGGCGATGATCCCGCCCGGCCGCACACCTGCCTGGAGAAGCGCCACCATTTCCTGGGTGAGGCGATAAGTTTTGCCGCTGCCGGCGCCGGCTGAAATGATCTTGAGGTTCATGTCAGGGAGTTGACAGTAGCTGATTGAAAATCGATAGTCGTAAGCAGGTTTTCACCCCACTTACGACTATCGACTGATTACTTACGACTCAAAACTACTGCACCTTAAAGTTGTAAGTAATCGTACCACATTGTTTGTCTATGCTGCCTTTTGAGAATTTCCAACGTTTTGCATTGGCGATGGCGGCGTTGACCAATTGGCTGTCGCCCGTAGTGGAGCCTTTTTGCGTATACTTTGTACTGATCACGCTGCCGGACGGATCGACACAAACCTCCAGAACGACGATGCCCGCCTGCTGGGAGTTTTCCTGGACGGGGGGAGAATTGAGCACACCCCGGTCGCCGAGCCCGCCGCCAACGCGGCCGGAACCTTTGCTGATGCCTTCGAGGTTGGAAGCGTTGGGGTCGCCATTGGGGTCGCCCTGATTGCCATCTTTGCCTGTTTTTCCTTTCCCTTTGCCGAGGCCTTCCAATCCGAGGCTCTCACCAAAATCCTTGGCGGCTTGTTCCTGGCGTTTTTTCTCAGCTTCGGCTTCTGCTTTTTTACGGGCTTCTTCCTGGGCTGCTCTGCGTTTGGCGTCTTCTTCCGCTTTCTTTTTGGCTTCTTCCTCTGATTTTTTACGGGCTTCTTCTTCCCGTTTCCGTTTCAGGGCCAGCGCTTCGGGATCTTCTGTTTTAACAACTTCTTTTTCGGTGGATTTGTCCGGTTTTGGGGTTTCTTTAACCGGTTCAGGCTCAGGTTCCGGTTCTTCCGGAGTGGGTTCGGGTTCTGCCTCTTCCGGTTCCACGGGTTCGGCCGGGCCTGCATTTTCGTCTCCCTGCCCCATATCCGGCAAGCCGAGATTGACCAGAATGCCCTCCTGGCCGGGAGGGGGGTCGGGGTAAAACAACAGGGGCAGCAAGGCGAGCACGATCATTATGATATGGATGATAATAGACAGCCTCATGCTCGATGCACGGTTTTGCGCTTCCCGCCTGCTCAGTACGTTTTCCATATATTCAAATTTTAACAAACAAGGCTTTTTGCATATTGGGACGAGGATATAACGCCTGCGACACTTTTGCTTGTTTTAATTTTCGCTAAATTAGCACAACTTTAACACCTTGCCAAATAAATAGTTAAGTTCCGAAATCCTGATTATTTGACATCAGTGGCCAGAATTCCGTTGATATGGTACCGTAAAGCGATACTCATCACAGCTACGACTGTTTCTGTGGGTGCGCCGGAATCGGGGGATATGGTTACGTTCAATTCATTTGGCCCGCCCGCCCGCCGGGCCATTCCGGAGAGTTGGGTCTCCAGGGTAGATAAACTGATTTGTTTCCCGTTCAGGTAATAAAGACCACTAGAAGAGATCCTTACATCGTCCAGCTTGTCGGTAGGCACAACTTTTGACCTGCTGGTCCCAGGAAGTTTCAGGTTAAGTGCATTGGGCGCCACCAGGGAAGAGGTCAACATGAAAAAGATCAACAGCAAAAAGATAATGTCTGTCAGCGAGGACATATTGAATTGTGCGCTTACCCGAGCCCGTTTTTTGATCCCCATTTTTTCTGATTTAAGTATTCGGTTCTGTAGCAATGATGGCTTTGACCCGCAAACGGGCAGCTGCGTTCATCACTTTGACCACTTCGTCAAAAGAAGTGCCGACTTCTGCGACGATGGTCACTGCCATGTTTTCCCGGTTCTCTTTTACTTTGGCAAGTTCTTGCCGCATGGCGGTTTCAATGGCTGAGGCCGGTACGTCCTTGTTGTTCACCGTTATGCGGCCATCCGTTTCAATGGTGACGACTACGGAAATAGGCGCGACTGTCTTGGAGTCAGATTTTGGCAACGGGAAGGGTTGAATACGCACAAAATTGGAGGTAAGCATAAAAAAGATCAACAGCAGGAAAATAATGTCTGTCAAAGAAGACATACTAAATTCCGGGCTGACTTTGTTCCGCTTTTTTAATCCCATTACCCAAGATTTTCGAAAAGCCTCTTCAAAGGGCTTGACGGGTGAATAATTGCCAAAGGCGGCAGATTCCCGGGTTTTAAACCGTAGGCTCCTGCAGCAAATCCATAAATTCAGTAGTTGAACGCTCCATCTGGAAAACGACCTTTTCAACGTTGGCCACCAGCAGGTTATACCCTACAAATGCAAAAATGCCAATGATCAAACCAAAAGCGGTGGTGATGAGCGCCTGGTAGATACCACCTGCCAGGACATCGGGTGTGACGTTTTGCTGATGGGCCATTTGATAAAAGGCCAGGATCATACCGGTCACTGTACCGAGGAAGCCGATCATAGGCGCCGCGCCGGCGATGGAAGCCAGGGTAGAAAGATTTTTTTCCAGTTTGAATACTTCCAGGTTGCCTACGTTTTCGATGGCAGCATCTATATCGCGCAAAGGTTTGCCGATGCGCTGGAGGCCTTTTTCAACCATCCGGGCAACAGGTGAATCGGTCGACATGCAAAGGGCTTTAGCGCCCTGAATGTTCCCGGATTGCACACTGGCGCGGATATTGTTCATAAAGTTCTGGTCGATACGGCCCGCCTGGTTAATGGACCGCAGGCGTTCAAAAAAGATGAACACGGCATAAATCGACAGGATAAACAAAACCAGGAGATTGGCAATCCCCATTACGCCGGTTCCAAGAATAATATCAAAGAAACTTTGCGATTTGACGGTTTGTTCGATGTTAGCCTCCTGGAACAAGAACAAGGTTTGATAGTGCATATGGATGCCAGGTTTTAAAACGTTTTAGCTGTTTAAGATGGATACAAAACGAATTTGCATAAGGCAAATTATGAAAAAGAGCGATAAAATTAACAATTCTTAATATTTCAAGGGGTCTTGCGGCTCATTTTTTAGTGTGGGCCCGGCCTATCGCTTGATCCGTTTAGGGTTATCCTGTACAAACCGGTCCCAACCGCCGGATTTCGAGCCGCCGGGAACGGGATTGTTTTGCTGATAAAAATGGCAGAGCGCCGTGGCCAGGGCATCCGTGGCATCAAAATAATGCCCCTCCAGGTCGATCTTGAAAGTCTGGCCCAGCATTGCAGCAACCTGCTCTTTAACGGCGTTTCCGTTGCCTGTCACGGATTGTTTGATTTTTCTGGGGGCATATTCGGTAACCGGCACCCCCATGGTGACGGCAGCGGCAATCGCTACACCCTGAGCGCGCCCCAGTTTGAGCATCGATTGGGGGTTTTTGCCGTAAAACGGCGCTTCTATGGCCATGGCCACCGGTTGGTTGTCTTTGATGATCTGGTGGATGCGTTCGAAGATATGTTTCAGCTTGTCGGCCTGTTCCGTCCACTGGTGCAGATGCAACACGCCGATTTCCAATATACGTGGTTTTTTGTTTTCCACCTCAATCAGTGCAAAACCCAGTATATTGGTGCCAGGATCTACACCGAGCAGCCGGTAAACGGATTCTTGTTGTTGATCTGTCAAATTTTGAAATAATTTTACAATTTGTTCCACGAAGGTACTCCGGAACCGCCCTTTATGGTAATAAACCGGAAAATTTTAAGGAATTTGCCTGAAAAGCTGAAATATCATTTAATCGGAGGCCTCAAAATGCTGGTCGTTACCGGCTTATGCGCAGGGGTTTACAGCCGGTTACCGGCAGACATGGATTGGCAGGCGCTTTGGCAAGCTTTTTTGACCCGCGTGAGAACCACCGACCAGGTATATCTGTGGTTGATGCTTGCTTTGATGCCCGTGAATTGGGCGCTTGAAACCTGCAAATGGCGCAGTTTGACGGGTCCGGCGCCGGGCTGGTCATTCCAGCAGGCTTTCAAAGCCGTTTTGGCCGGCATAACCGTTTCTCTTTTTACCCCCAACCGGGTAGGCGAATATGGCGGCCGTGCGATGCTGACGCCGAAGCAATACTTGTCGCAAAGCATCGCAGCCGCTTTGTCGGGCAGCCTGGCACAATGGGTCGTTTTGCTTTCCGGGGCATGCTGGGGCGGCTTTTACCTGGGAGCGGGCCTGCTTGGCGCGGAATACCGGCATTACCTGATTCCGGGCGCAGGCCTGGCGCTGGTCTTTCTGGCTTTGTTTTTTTCGACCGGCCGGGCCCTGGCAGGGCTTAGAAAACTGGCGGTCCGGTTCAGACTTCCGATTGCCTGGATGCCTGCCGGAGTTGGTCGAAAAAATTTGGGTTACGGCCTTCTTTTTGCTTTTCTTCGTTATTGCATCTATTGCCTGCAATATATTTTGATATTGCGTTTTTTTGGCCTTGAAGGCGGCTTTATTCCGGTTTTGGCAGGTGTTTGTTTGCTGTACGGCGTCCAAACAAGCCTGCCGTTGCCGCCTGCTTTGGCTCTGGCCGCAAGAGCGGGAATGGCGGTCTGGTTGTGGACAAGGTTCGGGGGCTCCCCCCTCGGCATCCTGGGCGCCACTTTCGGATTGTTCATAATAAACTTGCTGATACCCTCGTTACTTGGTTTGGCGCTTATCGTCAGAATAAAACTTAAAAACAATCGTTCGACATATGAAAAATTATCCCATGAAGGCGTTGGTTGCAATGAGCGCGTTGCCGCTTCTCATGGCCTTTAAAGCCCCCCAAACGGCCACCGACTCCTCAGCTGCGAAATCATTGGCTTTTGTAGAACCCTGCACCATTGAGAACAATGCTTTTCAGGGCGGAGAAGAGATCACCTATAAACTGTACTACAACTGGAACTTTGTATGGCTTTCTGCCGGCGAAGTTACCTTCAGGGTCCATGACCTGGGCAATCAATATCACCTTTCTGCCCATGGCCGCACCTATAAATCGTATGAATGGTTCTATAAAGTCCGGGATTATTATGACACTTACGTCGATAAAAAGACCTTGCTGCCGACGGTTTCCATCCGCGATATTCATGAGGGAAATTACCGGTTGTACGACAAGGTAGCTTTTGACCGGAACCGGGGAGTAGCCACTGCCCAGCGCGGCAAAACAAAAGAAGAAGCAACGCCCAAGGAATATAGCGTCGAGTCCTGTGTACACGATGTAATTTCTATTATTTATTATACCCGGAACATCGACTTTAACCATATGAAAAAGGGCGACCAGTTTCCTGTAAAAATCCACCTCGACAATGAGACCTACCCCCTGAAGGTCAAATACCTGGGTTTGGAGGAGAAGAAACGGGTCAAGGGGCAGGGCAAGTTCACTACCCACGTATTTAGTCCGCAGGTGATCGCCGGCAATGTTTTTAAAGAGGACAGCCAGATGAAAGTATGGGTCACGAATGATGAAAACAAGGTACCCCTCATGATCGAATCCCCTGTTTCAGTGGGTTCCGTCAAGGCCGTTTTAAAGCGGTACAAAGGGTTGAAATATCCTTTTAACGGCGAAGTCCATGAATAATGCCTTCAGACTTTAGGCAATGAATACCCGTTGTGGTATTCAGCCTCCAGGTATTGTTTATTGACCTTCTTATCTGTAAAGCGGCTGTTGGCAGCATCCCAATTGAGTTTTTTGCCGCTGCGATAGGCTATATTGCCCATCTGACAAACCCTGGCAACATTGGCGCCAACCGCCAGGGGGCAATTTAATTCCGACGTTTTTCGGGACCTTACCACCGAAATAAAGTTTTCCCAATGGCGTAAAACCGGATCGGGAGTCGCTTTTTGCCATTCTTTCATCACCTTTTTCTCAGCCCCTTTTTCCTCTATGACTTCCCACCCCTGGCGGTTCAGGACAAGTGTGCCGTTGTTGCCGACAAAGGAAACACCCTGTGTTTTCTGGTGCGGCCCGTTGTCGATGGCCAGTGCATGTTCCCAGATCATAATAAACCCGTCGAACTCGTAAACGGCTGTTTGAGAGTCGGGCGTTTCATGACTGAGGTCCGGATAAGCAAATTTACCCCCCAGCGAAACGATCGATTTTGGCAAGCCTGCTTTCATGCCGAACAGCGCATAATCCACCATGTGAACGCCCCAATCGGTCATAAGGCCGCCGGCATAGTCCCAGAACCATCTGAAATTGAAATGAAACCTGCTTTCATTAAAGGGCTTTTTCGGCGCGGGGCCAAGCCACATATCGTAATCAACCCCGGCAGGCGGGGCAGAATTGGGAACAACGGGGGCGGGTTTCATCCAACCCTGGTATGCCCAGGCCTTCACGGTGCGGATATTGCCGAGCTGGCCGCTGTGCACAAAGTCGATGGCGTCTCTGAAGTGTTGCTGGCTGCGCTGCCACTGGCCAACCTGCACTACCCGGTTGTAACGCTTTTCAGCCGCCAGCATATGGTCGATTTCCCCAATGGAATTTGCAATCGGTTTTTCGACGTATACATCTTTCCCGGCCTGGCAGGCATGGATCATCTGCAAAGCATGCCAATGGTCGGGGGTTCCGATAATGACCACATCGAGATCTTTTTTTTCCAGCATCTTGCGGTAATCCTTGAAGGTTTCCACCTTGCTGCTGTCGATATTCAATGCGGCCAGTTCGCCCATTCGCTGGTCCAGTACGCTCTGGTCAATATCGCATAAGGCTGTCAGGGTTACGCCGGGTACCTGTATGGCATTTCGGAGGTTGGCCCAACCCATGCCTTTGATCCCGATGGCGCCGAGGTTGATCCGGTCGCTCGGCGGGATTCCGCTTTTTAAAATTTCAAAGGAATTTACTCCGATTGCGGGCAGCAGGACCACGCCTGCGGCAGCTTTGGATGCCTGCCCGATGAATTTTCTTCTGCTGGCCATATCAAACCGTTTTTTCAGTACAGACTAACTTTCTTTCTTTTTTTTGGAGGCTTTTCCCGACCGGCTGTTCACCCTTTCAAAAACAATTACCGAGAGCGGAGGGATCTTGACACTGATGCAATTCGGCCGGCCGTGACAGGTCTCCTGAATGGACTTGACAGAACCGTTGAAAACCAGGCCAGAACCACCAAAATCCTTGGAGTCACTGTTTAAAACTTCCTGGTAGGCGCCGCTGAAGGGAATACCGATTTTATAATTTTCGCGGACAACCGGTGTGAAGTTGCACACCACAACAACCGGATGTTCCGGGTCTTTCCCTTTGCGGATATACGAAATTACACTGTTGGTATTATCCATATGGTCGATCCATTCGAACCCTTCGGCTACAAACTGTTTTTGGCTAAGCGCAGGCTGGTTGCAATAGTAGTGATTCAGGGTTTTTACCCAATCTTTTACACCCTTATGGAAGTCGTACTTCAACAAACCCCATTCCAGCCCCTTTTCAATGTTCCATTCACTGGTTTGACCAAACTCCCCACCCATAAACAGCAATTTGGTCCCCGGGTGGGTGAACATATATCCGAACATCAACCTCAGATTGGCAAAACGCTGCCATTCATCGCCCGGCATGCGCTGCATCAGAGAACCTTTTCCGTGTACAACTTCGTCGTGGGATAACGGCAACATAAAATTCTCCGAAAATCCGTAAACCAGGCTGAATGTGATCTCGTTGTGGTGGTATTTGCGATGTATCGGATCTTGTTTGAAATAATTCAGGGTATCGTGCATCCAGCCCATCATCCATTTCATGCCAAATCCCAATCCTCCTGTATAAGTAGGGCGCGATACGCCGCTCCATGCCGTTGACTCCTCAGCGATCGTAATCGCATCCGGGTACTCTCTGTAAACCATTTCATTAAACTCCCGCAGAAAAGAGATCGCTTCCAGGTTCTCATTGCCGCCGTAGCGGTTGGGCACCCACTCACCTTCCTTTCGGGAGTAATCGAGGTAAAGCATAGAGGCCACAGCGTCTACCCGCAGTCCGTCGGCGTGATAGGCATCCAGCCAGAACAGGGCGTTGGAGATGAGAAATGAACGAACTTCGTTGCGGCTGTAATTGAAAATGCAGCTTTTCCAGTCCGGGTGGAACCCTTGCCGCGGATCGGCGTGATCGTACAAATGGGTTCCGTCAAAATCAGCCAGGCCGTGCGCATCATTCGGAAAATGGGAGGGCACCCAGTCCAGCAATATACCGATCCCCGCCTGGTGCAACCGGTCTACCAGGTACATAAAATCTTCGGGCAAACCAAACCGGCTGGACGGTGCAAAATACCCGGTCACCTGATAACCCCAGGAAGGGAAATAGGGATGTTCCATGACGGGCATGAATTCGACATGGGTGAAGCCCATTTCCGAAACATAAGCGGTCAGTTCATCGGCTATCTCCCTGTAGTTCAAGGATTCGGCGCCGCCCGCTTTCTTTTTCCAGGTGCCCACATGCACTTCGTAAACGGAGTATGGTTTATCCAGCCCGGCTTTCTCTTTGCGACTGCTCAGCCATTCCTGGTCCTTCCAATGGTAGTCGAATTCCCATACAATGGAAGCCGTATTGGGCGGTATTTCCCAAAACAAAGCGAAGGGATCGCCTTTGCTCAGCCTCCGGCCATCCTGCGAAAGGATCGCGTATTTATACAATTCTCCTTTGCCGATCCCGGGAATAAACCCCTCCCAGATGCCCGATTCGTCCCACCGGGGCATCAGGTGATGGCTGTTGCGGTTCCAACCGTTAAAATTCCCAACTACAGAAACCGATTTGGCGCTCGGCGCCCATACCGCAAATTGAACGCCCCACTTGCCGTCCACCTGAACAATATGACTCCCGAGTTTTTCGTAGGCTCTGAAATACTTGCCTGAACGGAAAAGGCCGATATCAAAGTCAGTTAACAGACTGTGGCTGAGAACATTTGACATATTTTAGTCGCTTTTAGATTAAAGGCGCTACCAATGTAAGGATTTATCTGAAAAAGAACGAAGGATTTGCAGAAGGAATCATTTAAAATTGGCCGGCAAGGCCTAAACAAATCTGTAAAAGGCGGCATCAGTCCAGTTTACCCGCAACAACGCAGGCTTCTTTCCAGCGCGTCACTTCTCCTTCCGGCGTGTGCATTTCTACCCAAACGACATAAATACCTATCCGCGCCCGGCTGCCTTCCAGGGTGTATCCATCCCATTTGAACTGGCCGCTTTCTGCCAGCAATTCATTGTTGGCCAGCCGCCAGACGAGCCTGCCCAATGCATCAAATATCTGAATGTTGGCCAGGTATCCGGGTTTTTCCAGTTCGTATTCAAGCAATAAAAAATCTTCAAACCCGTCTTCATCCGGAGAAAAACGGGGGTTGGTGATCCTGATCTGCGATTGCCCCTGGCCGGTGGGGAAAAACTGAGAGTTGACGCCTGTCGGGGTGGCGAATCCGCGGGTTCCCGCAGCCGAATGCCAGTTGGATGGACCTTGAACGGGCGAATCCGGGTTGATCCTTTCCAATGAAACGCCTCTTTTTTCATCCAGCAGGGGGGAGTGAAAATCTTCATCGTAGTCAAAAGAATCTATCGTAACAAATGCCGGGGAAATCAGGGTTACATTTCCGATATCGCCGCCAAGCGTCGGAAGGTCATTGGCGATCAAGGCTTCAGGCCGGGGCGTCTCGTACCGCGCCAGGATGTCTTGCGGATTGGGGGTAATGACCGCCAATTCTCCCGGAAAGACCAGAAAATCACGGTCCACCGTTTTCAGGCGGTTACTCCCGGCAATAAAACTGTTGGCGATCTGGAGACCGCGAAGGTTCAGGGTTTTGTCCGACCGGTTATAAATTTCCACAAAATCAACCCCGCCGACCTCCGGATTGAACAAAACTTCGTTGATGGCAAAGTCGCCAGCTTCTATGGGCTCCGACAAACCTAACCGGACCTCTGCGGCGGCGCCGGATGGGTTGCCCAGACAGTCGGCAATGGTTGGGCTCAATCCCAAGTGATAAACCTGCCCGGGTTGAAAAGCCGCGGAAAAAATGAGCCGCAAGGTCCGGTTATCGTCGCCTTCCAGAAAAGCGTCGGCTACGGTAAGGCCGCCGTCCACGGTGAACTGGCCGGGGTCCTCGGCAGTGGCCGGATCCAAGGCTTCGTCAAAGACCAGAAGGGCTTCGGCGTTGTTATCCGGAAATGCCGCCAACAAACGCGGGCCATCGGTTTCCAGCGCGGTACCGAGCAGCGAATTGGCCTGCCCCGGGGTACCGCCTTTCGGGTTGTTGCTTGCCCGCCAATTCCCCCTGCAGGCGTAGGGGCCTTCCAATCTGATCAATTCAAGGGTCCAGCCGCCTTCTGCTTTGTCGTTGTCGGCGTACCAATCCAGCGAATAAGCCGTCTGCCAGAGCAAATCCCCTGAAATGCCGGACAATACGATTTCACTCCCGTCATTGGTCAATTGGGGGAAACTGGGCATTGCCACGACAGCGCCTGACCCGGCAAATTCACCGGCCGCTGAATCATCGCACAGGATGAGGTATTCGCCCGGCAGGATCAGGCCTTCAGGAAGTGGCCTGGGAGCGCCGCCGCCCGCGGCTACCTGGATCTCCGACAATTGAATGACTTTATCCGAACGATTGTGCAATTCCAGAAATTCCGCTCCCGGAAGCCCGATCCTGGGTGAAGGATCGGCCATGATCTCGCTGATCACGAGGTCGCCCGGTTGGGGCGTCTCTATCTGAAGGTAGGTAAAATCAAGCGATTGTTCGTCCGCAATATTACCGGAGGGGTCGGAAATTCCGTTGACCGTCAGACGATATCCCTGAAGGTTGACCAGCGGGTTGGACAGGGTAAGGGCCACCAGAGATGGGTCCGCGCTCTCAGGAATTGCAGCAGCCGGCACGCCGATCCCGTTGTTGATGGAATAACGGGCTGTCTGAGCGGCGATCGCACTATCTACCGGTTCATTGAACCGGACCAGCAGTTGGTTGGAGCCTGCGGTGGAAACCTCCGATAATACCGGGGCTACCTGATCGGTATAAAGCGGATGAATGAACACATCATCGAAAAAAAACGCCTGGGCCCGGGTGCTGGTGTACCGGCAGTAAACCCCAAAAAAATTACCGGTTGGATAGGTTGCATCCTGAGCGGCGCCTTCGGCCTGGTAAGCTGTTCCGCCGGTATAATCCGCAAACAATCTCCATTCTCCGGACACGGACCGGGTGATGCGAACCCGTGCGACAGCGGGGTCTCCTCCAATACCCCCGGCAGTACCGCCCAACAACAGTACAGAAGTTGATCCGTCCTGCCTGTAGAGTTCAAGCGCGTCCGCATCGCCGGAAACACCGCCTGCTTTAAGGTAATACCCGTTGAGGTTTCCCGCAAGGTCTGCGGAGGAAGCCGCGAGGTAGATTCTTGCAAAATTGGTGGCGGAAGGAGCAAATTCCATCCTGATCAAAAACTCCCAGGTCGTATTCTGGTCCAGGGAGGTTGGCGCTGGCAGGTATAAAAAGGTTGTGTTGTTGGCCTCCGGGGCAGGATTGTTTAACTGCAACTCCCCGGCTGTTACCGTAAAAAGGGCTGAATTGCCGGCCCACGCCGGATTGGCGGAGAAGTCGCCGTCTGAAAAATCATCCGTCAGTTGGGCGGTCGCTAACAACGGGCAGGCAATGGCAATTAGAAATAGGCTTATGCGTTTCATCCTGCCAAAGATAGGGAAACAGGGCTGTTTTTGGACAAAAGTGTAAAGGCAAGCGGCTTTTTGAATCTTGTGATGAATATAATATAGCGACTTCATAAATTGTCATTATAATATTTTGCAATCGGAGATGCGCGACATATATTTGCAAATGTAATAGTTCATTTTTTAAAATCACGCTTAACAAATTAACATGAAAAAACTCTTTTTACTTCTCTCGCCTGTATTGGCAATGGCCATGATCCTGATTTCCTGCCAGAAAGAAAGCGCGAATGTTGCGGAGCCCATCCCGTCTGAAGTCGTGGAAAAGCTCATCGATATGGGCTTTAACCCTGATGGTATTGAAAGGGTGGAGGAAGGCTACCGGATCGAACGGGATATCATCATCACCGACGAACTGCTGGCAAGCGTACCTGACGACCACCGCGTTCCCACCATGGAACAGTACCGCACCACCAATCTGGTGAACGCAGGCAGCGGCCGGTTGATCAAAATTTATGTTCCTACCGCCAACTACAGTTCCGGCATGATCGCTGGTTTTGACCTGGCCATTGCCCGGTATAACGCCGAAAACCTGTTGCTTACCTTTCAGCGTGTTACTTCCTCTTCAGGAGCAGATATCACGGTCAGCAGGCTTTCCAGGCGCGATGAAAACAATGGCGTACTCGGTTCTGCCGGCTTTCCTACCAACACCGGCAACCCCTACAATAAAATTAAAATGAGCGGGATCCTTGAATCCGCTTATGGCTTGAGTACGGGCGGCATCGCCACTATTTTTGGCCATGAACTTGGCCATTGCATCGGCTTCCGGCATACGGATTATTTTGACCGCAGCATAAGCTGCGGCGGCAGCCCCGCCAATGAAGGATCTGCCGGCGTTGGGGCCATACATATCCCGGGCACACCTACGGGTGCAACCTTATCCGCCAAATCCTGGATGTTATCCTGTACGGATGGCGGCGACCGGCCGTTCAACAACGACGATCAAACTGCTTTGGATTATCTGTACTAAGATTACAAGGTTGAATGACTGTTTGATCAAAAACCCCGGGAGGCTATCTTCCCGGGGTTTTTGATTTAGCGTTGTTTGAAGGTTTAGCCTGGCCGGGATCAGCCGGCGCTATTTCACCAATAACTTTCCGCCTGCTGCCCGTTTGCCTCCTTCCAGAATCTGATAAAAATACAGGCCTGGCGGCAAATCCGGGAGCGGCAGTACCGCTCGGTCACTTAGCAGTAAATAACTGGCGCAGAATCGCCCCAAGGCATCAAATACCTGAATGGTGGCGCCGGTTACAGGCTTCGAAAGGACGATGACGTCTTCACCTGTTCCGACCGGATTGGGGTACAAAAAATAATTTCTGTTGCCCAGATAAAAAACAACTGCTTCCTGGCTGATCAGGCGCTGCCCGCCGGTTAAGATCACTTGTGCACGGTACACATTTACCCCTTCCTGCAAATCGGGATCTTCGTGTTGAAAGAGTAAGGATTGCCCGGCAGGCAAAGTGGCAATTGGAACGAATCGGCCATCGATCCTTTTTTCAAAGATCAAACCCTCAACCCGGGTTAAATCGCCCAGATCCAATTTTAGTACGGCCCGGTTTCCATCCAAATCGGCAGAAAAGGCATTTATATAACAGTTTGCCTGTTGGAAAACCAGATAAAGCGCCGGGCTTCGGATACCCGGATAATTTTCCTTTATGATCGGTTCCACTGCATAATACGACGAAGGACTGGATGCCTTTTCCAGAAACGCAAAAGTGTCGGCTGTAACCAAAATCGGGGAAAGCCGGTGATTCTGCAAACTAAAGAGCCGGTAATCGGGCGCAGGCCTGGACGACTGCCAGGTCAACAGGAGTTCGGTTTCACAATCAACCCTCACCTGTAAATCCAGCGGCCGGGAAATGGTAAAAGTATCGGATAAAATCACCCTCGAACCAATATCGAAACGCAATTGGGCCAGGGCAAAGGTATCCGGCGCCTGCCAACGGGTGTAGGGAAGGCGCATATCCAGGTTTTCAGCAACAGGGGTCCAATGACTATGCCCAATGATTTTGTAAGATAAAACGGCCGGCGCCGGGTCGTTGCTTTCCCAGCGGATGAGTTGTGTGCCGCCGGCCATTACATGATCTCCCTTTATTGGGAAAACCCAATCAAAGTGGTTGAGAGTATCCCATTGGTAGGTCAATACAAACGACTGCGTATCCTTTTGCAATGAAAATCCTTTGATCTCAATCGTGTAGCTGCCCTCCTGGGGGTTGTCGATCGTTATCTGTTCCTGGTTATTAAGGTGATCGGCAGCCCTGAAAGCAGGGCGCGACAAGGAGTCTGCATCCGGAAATACAGAAAGCACCCAGGGCAACCACGTGTTACCCGACAGGGTATGCACGGCTCGCAGATCAAGGTCATTGACCAGGGCTTTTGGAGTATTGACGAGGCCCGCCGGGTCATTCCAGGCCAGCATTATTTTAAGATTTGTGACGCCCTTCGGAACCTCTAAAATGAACTGCAGCGTTTCATCTTTTATAATAGTGTCTTCATAAAAGTGTTTTTCCTCCATATTCCGGATGCTTCGTTGCATATTGACATTGCCGAAACCTGAACGGAAATCGGGCCCTTGCGGCTGAATATCATCCGCACTGTTGAGCAAAATGGCGCGAACCAAAACAGAAGAGGGTAACCGCCCCGTTTGTCCCAGGTAAACTTGTTGCAGCAGCAGCACAAGCCCGGAAGTGATTGCAGCGGCGCCTGAACTGCCATCGTTGCCAAAAGCAACCAGTTCCGGTTTGAGGCGACCGTCAAAAGCGGGCCCGCGTGAACTAAGCGGCATAACATTTAAGAAAGAATCGATGGCGCCCACAGTCAGCACATTTTTAGCCATCTTGAAAGTTCCCGATAAGTTAGCGAAACCGGGAACGCCTGCATAGTTTCCTGTCTCGCTTGTCTGATCGCCTCTGTTTCCGGAAGAAAAAACATGGACCAAATTCGCAACTTTATAAACCTGAGCATCATAGGCTTCGGCCTCTGCGCCGTAATAATTTTCTATCTCCAAGCCATACGAGTGGTTTTGCACGGAGACGTTAAAGGCCCTGAAGTAGCCGTCTTCGTCGGGGAATAGTCGCAAAAAACTGGAGGATAACAACCGGCATTGCCGGGCGACTCCCCGGCCCGTGTAAAAACTATTGCCTGCGCCCCCCAACAGGGTCGCCATATCCGTAGCATGATTCGAACCCAAGGCCGCTTCTTCGCCGGAAAAAACAAACCGGCCGCCCAGATCAATGTCAGTTGTGTCAAACCTGTACTCTTTGATGGACGCCGCCAGGTTTTGGCCGGTGAGTCCGGGATACCGGGTATGAATCCGGTTAATTCCATTGACCCCGGGGTCGTGATTTTGCTGTGCCTGGTCTTCGGTCGGAGCTTTCTCCCGAAGGTCGACAAAAACAACTTCAGTTAAGGAGAGGATGATCCGGCAGAGTTGTTCCCCGGTTAATTCCATCAAAATGCTTTGGTGTTCAGGGTATTCTTCCCTTACATGGTTCTCCAGGTTTTTGGCATGCAAATTTTGTGCAAACCCGGCCCAATCATTAACTTTGACCAAAAATGTCCGATGTCTCCGGTTATCTTTAAAAATGGAGGGGGAAATGGACGGGGAACATTTTTTTTGATACGAAACCAGCGTATCTTTTTCCAAAACCGCCTGAGCGCAAACCGCACCCCCCACTTGTAATAAACCACATATAACGACAAGCAATATCCGGTTGATCTTCATATTATCCGTGCGGTAAAAAGAATTAAATAACAAAAATTCCTACATACTGCAAAGATAGGCGATTTGATAGGTACCCCGGCTAAAAGCCACCTGATCAGGAAAGAAAATAAAAGCCCGGCGTCCATTCTACGCCGGGCCGAAAACCCATTTCCTATGATTTAGGAAAAAAAATTCTTGCCGGTGTTGGGCTGAGATCAGTATCGGATCAACATCATTTTTTTGGTTGCTGTAAAGGTTCCGGTTTCCAGTTTATAATACAATACGCCCTGGGTTTCTCCGAGATCGGCAGCTTTTAACATGAGCCGGTTATACCCTTTCCCGAAGGTTCCTTCCGTTTTCCAGCGCAGTTTGCCGTTCACATCAAAAACACTGATCGTTGCTTTTGATTCCTCCGGGAGGTTGAAATCAAGAATGGTTTCATCACTGAAAGGATTCGGCCTGTTCTGGAACAACTCAAAGTCTCCGGTTTCCAGCGCCTGACCGGTAAATTGCAGTTCCAGTTTCATTACCTGATCCGAAGCCGTATAAGCCTCTGCGAACACGGGTCGGGAAAGTATTCTGATCAGTTCGCTTATTCTGATCGTTTTTTTCGCCTGCATCCGAAGTGCAAACAATGTTTCCGTAACCACCTCCTCATCCGAGGCCCACCCTGGTTCCTGGGTATCCCAGCTAAAACTGATCATCCCGTCTTTTTCTGCGCTCCTGTTGAGGTGTTCCTCCCGCACTAACCCATGCAGTAATCCCGCCAGGTCAGCCGCACTGGGGTCAAATTCAAGGGTAAACTGAAACCCGGCGATCAATTCAGGGGCTGTAGCGGTAACGTTTACGGTAAACCAGTCTCCTGTTTCCAGCAATTGCTCTTCCACATTGAGGTAACAGGTTTCTCCCGGAGCGTTCCGGTTTTCCAATTCCATCGCATTGGCCTGGGCTGTACCGTTCACGTCCCCCATTTTGACCGCAATAAAATCCCGGTTGGTCAAATTTCCCTGCAATTGTCCGATGGTATCGCTTTCCGGGAAATACTCCTGCCAGGGGTCGGCGGGGTTGGGAAAATGGTAGGCCCCGGGAATAAAACACCAACTGGGCGCATTCGGGAATGCATCGATAATTCCAAGGATGAGCTTTCTCAACTGGATAATATCCAGGGTCGTTATGGTGCGGGAGCGGTTGACGTCCGCAGCAATCCGCTGATACGGGCTGCCCAACTGCTGGCCGCCTAAAACATGTTTGGCAACAAGGATCAGGTCAAGCGTCGTAACACCGTTGCGATAGCTCCCTTCCAACGAAGGCATAACCTCATAGGCATGGCCGGTTTCCAGGCCGCTGAGCTGATAATGCCCGTTATCCAGTGAAGTGGACATGACTGGCATTTGTGCCTGCGGCTGCAATTGGACGCCCTCCACCGGAACGCCGGTTTCGGTATGGATAATGCCGGATACCGAGCCTGACGCCGTGGGTATAAGACATTCTTCCAGATCATCCAGCACTTCAATAGTGGTTTCACAATAACTGCTGTTGGGCCCGCCAAATGATCCGTTGGGCTGCTGTAAGTACGGGTTTACGGCTTCATCCCAGGAATATACCCTTACAATTACCGTGCCGATATCGCCGCAAGTGAATACCAACCCCGATTGGGACGGGTCGGGTATATCCTGTCCGGAAATCACTTCGTTTGCGCGATGCAGGGAATACCGCAGATTGCCGGTGCAATCTTCCGGTTGCCCGGCAGCCAGCATTCCGAGCGCCGCAACGGATACCGCGGCAGCATCGGTATCCCCGTCGCCGTCGGCATCAATACCCGGTAACACCGGAATCAGATTGACGCCGGCGCCGTTCAGGCAGATGGGCGCCGGAGCAGCGCAATCCACCACCTGGAAATTTTTATTGATGGTCGTCTGGTTTCCGCAACCGTCTGTTACCCTGACCTGATAGGCATGGTTCCCGACCGGAAAATTGCCGGTCAGTTGATAGTTCGGAAAATTGCCGGTCAGCGCCGTTTGAGTCGCTTCTCCATCGAGAAGGCCGTTTGCGTTCAGATCCCGGAAAACCCTGACAATCAGACCATCGGAAGAACAGGGTTCAGAAACGGTAAACGGAATATTCACCGCCCCCAGGCATTGGTCGTTATCTTCACTGCAAAACGGCAAGGTTGATGCAAATTGTACCTGCGGGCCGGATTCGTCAAAAACCTTGATCGCCTGTGTATAAGTCCAATACCCAACCGAAGGGATCTGGCGCCAATGACCGGCCGGATTGGGCCCAAGATTGCAAAAACTGCCACGCGCTCCCAATGGCGGCTGGTTGTTCCCCAACTGGCCGTCACGGTCCAGCCAGGCGCCCTGGCTGTTTACCATTACCCAGAGGTCTTCGTCGCCACCGGCATTATCGCAATCTTCATCGCGACCTAACGAAACCGGTTGGCTGTACCCGTCGTATTCGCACCAGTTGATGACATGGAACGTGCGGACCAGTTTATAACAGGGCCCGTTGTCGACGGAGAAGACCTGCTCTTCAACATTCACTGCGAAATTATCGCAGGAACTGCCCTGAACGATCAGCGTATCCGCTACAGGGGCGCCGCATACGGCTTGTGCGTCTTTGGGAAATTTGATCTTGTACGAAAAAGATTTTACGATGTTGATCGTTTGCTGGCATATAGGCGATAAATTTCCATTGATATCCGTTGCCTGGAACCGGCGAAGGATCGTCCCCGCCCTGCAATTATTCAAACTGACTTGCGGCGCTAATTCTGCCGCCGACGCCAGCCCGCAATTGTCGTTGGCAGAAAAACTGCCGAACAATTGGTTCAATTGATCAGGATCGGCCGGATTGAAGCCGGATGGCAAGTCCTGGCAGGTAGTCAGTACCGGATTTGGCGCCACACAGATCGGCGTCGTTTTGTCCTTTACAGATATCAGGGTTTCGCAGGTATTGGTATTGCCGTAAACATCTGTTATTCTTAATTCCACCTGAACCGGTTGCGGCACATCGCAGCATGAAAACTCCACCAAAGGCCCCCAATCGGTTAGATAAGGAGGCAGAGGAGTACACTGACCGGGGTTCTGGTTGATCATCCGCCGCAATTCGTATTTGGAAATGGCACAGTTGTCTGTACTGCCTTCATCCACATCCGGCGCTGAGATCGAACCATAACTGTTATTGTTCAGAACTACCGTAATATCATCGTCGCAAACTGCTACCGGTTCTACAAGGTCGCGGACACAGAAAGGGCACGTTCTGGTTGCCGTGTTCCCGCAATCGTCGGTCACTGTATACCTGATCTGGTAACACCCGACCGGAATACCGAATACAGACCTGTCGGCGCCGTGCGGAATCGTCGCAAGCACCTGGGGCTGGCTCCCGTTGGCCTGGATGATCTGGGTAAATACTTCCCACCCGGAACAGTTGTCCGTGACAACCGGCATTGGCGCCAGGAACGCGGTTGTGCAGTCATTATTTACGGTATTGTAATAAATGGTATCCGGTTGGCTGTCCTGATTCAGATCCGGGTTGGGGCATTGCACAAGCGGCGGGGTTATGTCGCTCACCCGGACCAATTGATCGTATTGGATCGTATTTGCAATAGAACAGTTATCGATGATGAACCAACGCCGGATGAACTGGTACGTGCCGTCACAAATATTCACTTTCGGCAAGTCGTTATAAGTCGCTGCGAGATTGCAATAAACCGGATTGACGTAAAAAATGCCGAATGCCGAATACACCAGCGGGTACCCGGTAACAGAAGGGGATGGGTTCCCATTGGTCGCCGTTGCAAAATTGACGCTGCAATCCAGCGCGATGGTTTTCGGCGGAAGCGTCAGATCGTCAAAGGTCAGGGGTTTCAGGTGTATGGCCTGGGTGCATTGATCCTGGTTGCCCGCCGCGTCCGTTACAGTAAAAGTCCGGTTGATGATCACGTCGGCGCATTCCGGGACGCCCAGCAGGATATCCTGAAAAGTGACCGCAGCGTTGCTGCAATTGTCCGTCACCACCGGATGGCCGGCGACCCCCAGGTTGGCCGGATTATTCAGCAATTGCTGAAAATCCGTACAAAAAAGAGGCAGGGCTATCTGGGCATTGACCGCAGGCGTATTAACCAGCAGGCCCTGCCCGGAGCTGTACACGGCCCAGGTAAAGGGCCCTGTTGCACCAGCTGTGGCCGAGGTGGTCAGCAAGGAATAGGTTTGACCGGGCTGCAAGGGCGCCGTCAACCGGACAATATCAGGCTGATTGGTGAAATACCCCTGTCCGGGGTCAATATGCACAGCCCCCGCCATATAATTCTGACAAGGTCCGCTCATGGGATTAAAAATACCGGGATAGAGCAAAGCGGCCCCAAAACCGAAACTTGCAGAGAGTTCGAAAGTATAGATATCCGCTTGCGTGACTGAAAATGTCGTCAGTTCATAAAAATGCAGGTTGATGCTGGGGTTGATCTGATTGACCAGGCAGGCAAAATTTGTCGGAATGAAATTCGGATCGTTGGCGTGCAAGGTATCTCTCAAAAACTGGACTTGCTGTTGGACCCATCCCTGCCCGTTGTTGTCGGTACATGCTATTGAAGGCGGCAACCCGTCCAGAACGAGGATGCTGCCCGTACCCGTATATCCTCCGGCGAGGGAACTGACCTGAACCATCAACAGCTGGCCGATATGATCTCCATTGACCATATTCCCGATCGGCTGACCTTGCTGATTGAAAACAGTGACGATATAATCCGTATTCAAACAGGGGTATTCTCCTTCCAGGATCATGTCGGGCACAATCGTGGCCTTGCACTGGCTGTTGAGCGGCACATTAACCTGGAAATTGGTCACAAGGTTAGGCTCTCCGTGAAGGAAAACAGTTTGACTCACACTCAGGGTGCACCCCGGATCATCCGGGTTTCCCGCAGTAGCGGTTCCGGCATCAAAGGTATACGTAACCGTATGCTGCCCTGGCGCCAAAATCTGAGGGTTGAATTCCGTGGCCGGTTGTCCGTCAATCCGGAACATTCCCGTGCCCTGTACTCCGCCGGCATTGCCTGTCAAGGGTACGGGCAGGCTGGTTTTGCACAATTCGGAAGGCAATCCCACAATTTGCGGATTGGGATAATAACAGGTATTATGGATAGAAAGGGATTCCGTGCCGTTGGTCACTGTTATAGCGAAACCTGCTCCGTCTGCATGTTTGCCGGTCAACTGGTAAACACCCTGTGCGTTTTCTGTTAAGGCTGCTCCGACCGTTATTGCTACCGGCGCAGCAGGGGGAGCAGGGCTCGAGGCGGAATAAAACCCGGTAACCGCTGTCACCGTCCAGGATTCCCCGGGGTTGGAGCTGACCGTAACGGTTTGGCTGAACTGACCGTTACCGGCTGCTGTTCCGTTATTCAGGCAGGTGCAGGGCGGCGGCGCCCCCGGAGAAGCGCCCAGGTAGATAACCGGATTCTGGCCAAGGGCCCCAATTGAAATCGAGCATAAAAACCCAAGCAATAAAAAAAATCGCAGGACCGGAGCGCCTGGTCCCTTCAGTTTCTGCAACCCGAACCGCGACCGGTTCATGCTGCGGCTCCGCTCAGTAACAGGTTTCATAGTTTTTGTGATTTTGGGCCGGACCGAGATGTCCTTCTTGATAAAAATATTTTAAAGATTTACGGTTGTTGGGGGGAAAGACAAAAACCGGGCCAAGTTTTTAAACTTAGGTTATCTTTACCCCAAACCGGCGCTATTCGCCCATGAGATTTCCAAGTGTTTTCACAAGTGAGTTTTCAGCTGATCGCCACCGCCAGTACTGGCTTTGGGCTGGTCACACCTATTTTGGCCTGATGCTTTTACTGAGTCTGGTGTATTATCGGGAACGGATGATTTGTTTTGACACGGCCAACTATGCCTTTCAACTGATCGTCAAACAGGATTTTTATACAGGGCATGGGCGTTTTTTGACCTATATCACCCAGTTTCTGCCCTTGCTGGCCGTCAAACTGGGGTTGCCGCTCAAAGGGGTGTTAATGGTCTATTCCGCGTCTTTTGTGCTGTTTTTTTACCTGGTTTTCAACATCATTGTGTACGGGTTCCGAAATATTCCGGCAGGCATATTCCTCGCCTTGTCCATCTGCCTGACCGTCCGGTATAAGTTTTACGGCCCGGTAGGTGAAATTGTCTTGTCAATGGCCCTGCTGGCCTTGCTCGCGGGGTGGATCACCCGTGATAAAGACCGGTTCAGGATGCCAGTCTGGGTGGATACGCTGATTTCCATGGGATTCGCTGCGCTCTTGTTGGTGGGACACCCTTTCGCCTGGCTTTCCTGCCTGGTTTTTCTGGGGTTTGACCTTTGTTACCGGAACCGGTGGCTGCAACCCCGGGCCTGGGCGCTGGTGGCCTGGACAGCCGGTTGTTTCCGGTACAAACTCCAACTGGTCAGGGAAAACCCGTATGAGGCAGAAAGAGCCGGCCAGATCACCGATGCATGGGAGGTCATCAACAACTGGAGCGACTATTATGTCGCCGACCGGATCAATTGGATGTTTGACACCGAATACATTTTTCCTTTTGCGGTTTTTGCGCTTTCTTTATGGTGGCTGATTTTCCGGGACAAAGGTTTCACAGCCCTTTGTACATTTCTTGGTTTCTGCGCCATTCTGATGGTGGTGGCGATCCTGCATGTTTACCTGGATTCACCGATTTACATTATGCTTGATGGATACCTCTCCCACCTGGGGTTGATCTGGAGTATGCCGATCGCCTTTTTTTTGTTGCCCAACCGCAAATGGTGGACCGCCGCCCTGATTTCCGCATTGCTGTTGTTCGGCCTCGACCGGATGAAAAACAAACACCGCTATTTTGAAAAGCGAATTATCCGGATGGAACAGGTTTTCAAAGATCACCCGGGGCGCCCCAAACTGTTGGCGCATATGGAAGATTTTGACTGGCATGCCTGGTGGCTGCCCTGGGCGGTCGGCGTAGAATCGTTGCTGCTCACCGCCCTGGATGGACCCGAAAAAAGCGCTACCCTGTATTTCGAGACCTGGGGCGACCAATGGGACAAAAAACTGGATGATCCGGATTTTTACCTGGGTGTCCAATATGCCCCGACATATTATAACGCCCGTCAATTGCCCAAACGCTATTTCAGATTGCCTGAAACGCCTTACGTGCGAATTGATTTGAAGAAGGAATAACTCCCGGTTAACGTAAAAAATATTTTTCGTCCGATCCAGCCATTGATTCCTATGAAAAACTTTGCTTTTCTCTCCTGTTTTTTACTTTTCTGCCTGAATCCGGGATCTTCCCAGGATTGTTCAACCCTTTACACGGATCTGAAATACAGCCACCGCGCAGAACGCAATGTGGTCTACGGCGTAGCCCCGCGCTTCAACGGCGTCCAGGATACCCTGAAGCTCGACATTTTCAAACCGGTTGGAGACGATAATACATCGCGCCCCCTCATCATCTGGATACACGGGGGAGGATTCTTTGGCGGCGCAAGAACGGAATTTGACACCCTGGGCATTTTATACGCTAAAAGGGGGTACGTGGCAGTTTCCATCTCCTATCGCCTGGGGTTTTACAATCCTTTTATCCTGAGTTACCCTTATACCTATGATACCCCTGAAGTGCTCCGGGCCGGTTACAGAGCCATGCAGGATGCCAAGGCAGCCATTCGTTTCATGAAAGCCCGAAACCAGGAGGATTCTACGGATATCCATAAAGTTTTCATCGGCGGCGGCAGCGCCGGGGGCATTACAGCGCTGCATGCGGCCTTTGCAGACCGGCCGGAAGAAAAACCGGAAGGATGCGACAGCATCGCTCCCGTTCAAATTCTTTTTTCCCAGTTTCCAAGGCCGGACCTGGGGCCCGTTTCAGGCGAACTGAACCAAAATGGTTTTGATGATGAAGTGCAGGGAGTGGTCAGCATTTTTGGCGCCTTGTTCGACACGGCCTATATTGAAAGTGCAGATGATGTGCCGTTGTTTCTGTACCATCAGGACCTGGACCCTGTGGTAGGTTGTGAACATGTACCGGGATTGTGGAACCTTCCGCTCAATTTTTCAGCCAATTACCCCAAACTTTTTGGCTCCTGCGTCATTGAGGACAGGGTTCAAAACCTCGGTTATTCCGATCGCAATTATCAAAGCATTTTTTTCCCGGGCAACGAGCACAACATTCATGATTTTGAACTTGTCGACCAGGCAGTGGCCGGGTTTCTTTCCGGGCTCATTTGTGTGGAGACGACCGAAACGGATGAACCACTTCCGGCATTAGAAGCCATCCGGGCGTTTCCCAATCCATTTACAACCCAACTGAATGTATTGCAGCGCCCCGGCGCCGAACCGGCTGCTTCATTTCAGTTAATGGATCTGAACGGCAGAACATTGATTAATTTGCAGGCAAACCAGCATGCGGAGTTGAACACCATTTACGTTGAAAGCCTTCCGCCGGGTTGTTATATGTTAAGGGTAATCACCGCAAACAGGATCTTCGGGATCAAAGTCATTAAACAAGGAGAATAACCGGAATAAAACGGTTGACGGGTTCAATGGAGGTCAAGCACCTTTGGGGCCCAACCTTCGACGCTGGCTTCTTTCATCTGGGCGGCCGTTTCACGGATCGTTTTTTCAGGCGGGATATAAACCCAATGCAGATCCCGGACGGATTTTTCATTGCTGTATTCGTACGATTTGCTGGTCATCCTGGCTGTTTGACGGGTTACCGACGGTGTCTGGCCCGTGAACAGGCTGTGCATCCTGGCAAGCGGAGGCGCGATTATCCGCAACAAGGGGCCAAACCTGAACCTGGGAGGTTTGGCGCCCAACTCTCCTGCAATCTGCTCACTCAACCTGCGAAACGACCAGTTGGCGCTGTTACAAATATACCGCTCGCCGCTGATAGCGCTTTCGCCAAGAAAAATCATCATCCTGGCGACATCCCTTACATCTACGATCCCCGTCGCTCCGGTAGCGTACCAGGGAAAAGACTTCCACGCCAGTTTGAAGATCCTTTGGGTGTTAAAACCATCCCAATAGCCGCTGCCCAGGATCAGGCTTGGGTTCACGATGGCCGTTTCCAGGCCCTCTGCCTGACCGCGCCATACTTCCTGCTCGGATAAAAATTTGCTGATGGAATAATCCGAATTCAGCGGGCTGGTCTCCCACTTGCTGGTCTCGCGCACCACCATTTCGCGTTTACCCCGGCCGATTGCAGCAATAGAACTGGCATGGATCAGTTTTCTGACCCCGGACTCCAGACAGGCGTTCACTACATTACCGGTGCCCTCCTGGTTGGCGCGAATCATTTTTTTTCTTTCACTTGTCTTGAAGGAAATTTTGGCTGCACAATGGAAAACCCTTCCGACACCTTCAAAGGCTTCCAACAAGTCCTGGATATCCAGAATGTCGGCTTCAATCCACCTGATCCTCTTTTTGTCTTCACCCAGGAGGTCAAACCGGCTGTCCGGCCTGCACAAAGCCCTGATGTCGGTGTATCCGTAAGCCAGAAGGTAACGCAACAGATAGCTTCCAAGAAAACCGGTGCCCCCGGTGACCAGGATGCTGGTTTCCTGACGAATTGGATGGTTTGGCAATAACATCACCTTTTTTTGAACAGGGCGACCCGGTCCGGGTTCTATTCCCCTTCTTTTTTCAGGGTCAGGGTGTACTCTGCTACAGCTTTGATCTTGGCTTCATCCAACAGCGCTTTGAAGCCGACCATGGCATTACGGCCATCCGTGATGACCTTTACCCGGTCTTCCACCGGCAAAACCGACAACTGCAAATTGGCTGCACCGCTGGCGCCCATATCACCATAAAGACCGTGACAGGCTACACAGTATTGTTTATAGATCTTTTCACCATCAGCTGCCGGAGCGGCTGCATTCGAGGCAGTTGCATCGCTTTTTGACTGATCCGGACTTTCTGACCCACAGGCAATCACCAGCGCGATCGCCATGAAAGCAACCAAAAATTTTTTCATATTTCTCCATTTTTAGGTTAACGGCTGCAAGATAAACAAAAGGTTAGCGACTAATAATATTTGCTTCATCGCCTTTTATATTATCTGGATCGAAAAAATACATCCTTATCTCCTGCGAATTGTTAATTTTAAGGATCATATATTGAAAAACGCTTTTAATCAGTAAAAAATCATCAACCATGAGTGATAATGCAAAAAACTACGGCGTACAGGGCCGCCTTATCCGTTGGGGTATTATGGCTGCAATTATACTGATTGCCGTTCTCATCTTTTCAACCGCCACCTTCCTGACGATTGACGCCGGGAGTCATGGTGTTTTATTCAAAAAATTTGGCGGCGGTCTGGATAAAGAAAAAATCTATTACCCCGGCTTCCACATGATTGCACCCTGGAACACCATGTACATTTATGATGTGCGCTTTCAGGAAGACTTTGAAACCATGGAGGTGCTGTCGAAAAACGGTCTGAATATCAAAGTGGAGCTCTCCTACCGCTTCCGGCCCGACGAAAAGAAAATTGGTTACCTGCATGAAAACATCGGGACCAATTACAAAGAAAGCATCCTGAAGCCCGAGATCCGTTCCGCTACCCGGGAAGTGATCGGCAAATACCTCCCCGAGGAACTGTATTCTACCAAACGGGAAGCTATCCAGGTTGAAATTTTTCAAAGAACAGCTGCCGCGCTTGAACCAAAATATATCAAACTAGACGCCGTTCTGATCCGTCAGGTTGAATTGCCCGAAAAACTGAAAGCAGCGATCGAGCGTAAACTCGAGGAAGAACAACAAGCTTTTCAAATGGAATTCAGCCTTGACAAAGCGAGGAAGGAAGCTGAAAAAAAGATCATCGAGGCACAGGCAAAAGCAGAAGCTAACCAGATCCTCAATGCAAGTCTGACCGACAATATCCTGAAAGAAAAAGGCATCGAAGCCACCCTTCAACTGGCCAATTCACCCAATTCGAAAGTGGTAATCGTGGGAAGCAGCGGCGACGGACTGCCGTTGATCCTGGGGAATAACTAAGCCGGCAGGCACGCCCGGGTTGCTGTCAAAATGGCAACCCGGGTTCTTGGCACGAATTTCGTCGGTAAAACAATTCTGGAAACCTTTTCTGTCACGCCTGCCCAATTAAAATAGATGAGCCGCACCCGGTTTATTGAAATATTTTTACTGCAAATCGTTGTTTATCTGGCCCTTTGGGTGCTTTATGAATACCTGGCCTCCTTGCTGAGCGTGATCATCGGGGTGGTTTGCCTGGCAATTTTATTTTTATCCCTCCTGGTAGAATGGGTGGAGCGATCCAACGTTCCGCGTTGGTATTACCACCTTATGGTTATTTCCATATTGGCGCCTGCAGTTGCAGCCGGAATTTACAAGCTTATTGCATTTTTTTCATAGCTTCCCATTTCTCCCTCGGCATAAAGCGCATGGAAAGGGAGTTGACGCAATGACGGGTATTCTTTTTGGTCAACTTTTCACCGATAAAAACATGGCCGAGATGCCCGCCGCAGTGGTTGCAAAGGATCTCTGTCCGGCGTCCGTCGGCATCGGTCGAACGTTTGACGGCGCCGGGGATTTCGTCGTCGAAACTCGGCCAGCCGCAACCCGAATCAAATTTATCTTTGGCATCGTATAAAGGGGCCTCACACCGCCGGCAGAGGTATACTCCGTCCACTTTATGCTCGTAATATTCACCCGAAAAAGGCCTTTCTGTGCCTTTGTGAACAATGATGCGTTCTTCTTCAGGCGTCAACTGGTTTAATTTGGTTGCCATTTGATTTTTTCATTTGCATTTTAACGCCTGAAAAGGAACATTGTTCTAAAAGAACAGCCAATCGTTCCCTTTTGAATATTTCCCGTATTTTTACGCTTCTAATTTGAAATTGAATATGAATTACCGGTTTATCCTTGGCCTGCTGACGCTGATTTTCAGCGCATCCTCTTGTATCCCTCCCGGCGAAAAAACGAAGTTAAAAGACATTAGATACGATTTCAAGGACCCCCTGTTCCAGAAAATTCACAATTATCAGGACCGGGCCCTGGCCGACAGTCTTTATCTGTATTTCAGGCATCCCGACCCAACCTACCGCAATCTGGCAGCGCTTGCTTTCGGATCTATCCGGGATTCTTCTGCCCTTGACAGTCTGTATGTTTTGCTTTCCGACGACATCGACCAGGTCCGCGCTTCGGCTGCTTTTGCCATCGGGCAGATCGGCGCCGTTTCTGCTGAAACCCGCCTGATGAATGCTTTTGAACAAACCGATACTGCCGGAACTTTTGCCCGTGCCAACGCGGCTATTCTCGAAGCCGTTGGTAAATGCGGATCCCCGGAATCACTTACCCTTTTGGCTACTATTTCTACCTACCGGCCGTCCGATACGTTGTTGCTCGAGGGCCAGGCCTGGGGGATTTACCGGTACGGCATCCGCAATATCGTCAGCCAGGAAGGAACAAAACGGATGGTGGATCTGGTTTCCAATGCTGTTATGCCGCCCGGCGTACGCCTGATTGCCGCTAATTATCTCTACCGTGTCAACAACCTCCAACTGAACGATGCAGAGGGGCCGCTTGTGGAAGCCGCGCTCAGGGAAACCGACCCGAATATCCGCATGGCGCTTTGTGTGGCTTTGGGAAAACTGAAGACCGAACGCGCATTGGGCGCCTTACAACAAATCTACAACCAGGAGCAGGACTACCGCGTGATCTGCAATATTTTGAGGGCGATCGGCAATTTTGAATACGCCCGGGCAAAGGAAATCGCCAAACGGGCGCTGAAATCCCCGAATCCGCACGTTGCCCAACGGGCCGCCCAGTATTTCCTGGAAAAAGGCGTTCCGGAGGAGGCCTCCGAATATTGGTCGTGGGGCCGTACAGATACGATCGTTCTGCCTGCCAAACTGGTTTTGTACGCAGCCGCCAACCGCCACTTGCCGGTACTTTTTCTGGATCAGCGGAATACGCTAAACCTGGAATTGCGCAATTGGTACAAAACCCTACCCTCTCCATTTGCAAAAGCAGATGTATTGAAGGCGCTCGCCGAATTTGGCTGGAACCTTAATTTCATACAACGGGAAGGGGCTGTTTCACCCGACGCAGTTGTCCGGACCGCCGGCACCGAAGCATTGGCCATGATCAGCGATAATCCCGGATTTACCGCTTTTTTCAAGGGCAGCAGCCGGTCCATACAGCGTCAGTTGGGGGTGTACTTCCTCCAGGCCATCCGGAAAGGAGACGTGGGGTCCGTTTCTCTTGCCGCCAACGCGCTGCGCAACCCCGCAAGAGGGTATCGCCAAACTTTGGCAGACAGCCTGGGTGTACTGGAAACCGCATTAAAAAAATTATCGCTTCCAAAAGATATTGAAACGTACAACGACCTTCAGAAAACCATTGATTATCTGAGTGGAAAACCCGAAAGCCCCGCCAAAAAAATGGACTATACCCACCCCATCCAATGGGAGTTGCTGACTACGCTCAAATCCTCAACCGCGGTTGTCGAAACGGCGAAAGGCGCCATTGTGCTGGAATTGATGCCCGAAAATGCCCCTGGTTCCGTTGCCAACTTTGTGGAACTGGCCAAAACCGGATTTTTCAACGACAAGGTTTTCCACCGGGTTGTGGCCAACTTTGTCATCCAGGGCGGTTGCCCCAGGGGCGACGGTTACGGCAGCCTGGATTATAGCATCCGTTCCGAACTTACCCCTTTGCATTACGACCGGGAAGGTTATGTCGGGATGGCCTCAGCCGGCAACCATACGGAAGGAACGCAGTTTTTCATTACCCACTCCCCAACCCCTCACCTCGACGGAAATTACTCGATTTTTGCCAGGGTCAAAACGGGGCAGGACGTAGTTGACAAGATATTTCCAGGCGACCGGATCATCAAGGTTTCCTTTGAGTGACCCCGTCGCTGATTGATCACAATACCTATTTCAGAATTTTAAATGAAAACCACGCCGCTAACCGAAAAACACATTGCCCTGGGTGCAAGAATGGCAGAATTTGCGGGTTATAATATGCCCATTTCCTATGCAGGCATCAAGGAAGAACATTTCAACGTCCGCCGGAATGTCGGCGTATTTGATGTTTGCCATATGGGCGAATTCATCGTCCGGGGCAAGGAAGCCCTCAACCTGGTGCAATGGGTTACTTCCAATGACGCAGCCCGCCTGAACATCGGAGACGCCCAATATTCCTGCCTCCCAAACGGAAGAGGAGGTATTGTGGACGACCTGCTGGTTTACCGCCTTCCACAGGATATGTGCGCTGAGGGAGAACAAGCTTTTATGCTGGTTGTGAATGCTGCCAATATTGAAAAGGACTGGAACTGGATATCCGGCCACAACCGTTTTGACACCCGTTTGATCGACATTTCCGAACAAACCGGCCTTATTGCCGTGCAAGGCCCTAATGCCGCCGATGCCCTCCAAACCCTGACGGATATCCCCTTGAAAGACCTCTCGTATTATACCTTTTCCAAAGGCCGGTTTGCAGGCCTCGATAATGTATTGGTCTCCGCTACGGGTTATACAGGCGCCGGCGGTTTTGAGATCTATGCCGCCAATGAACAGATTGGCGCCATCTGGGAAGCCGTTTTTGAGGCCGGTAAAAATTTTGAAATCCAGCCTACCGGTTTGGGCGCCAGGGATACCCTTCGCCTGGAAATGGGTTATTGCCTGTATGGCAATGATATCGACGACGAGACCTCCCCGTTTGAGGCCGGCCTCGGCTGGATCACCAAATTACAGAAAGGCGAATTTATCGGACGGGATCTGATGCTGAAAGAAAAAACGGAGGGCATCCGTCGCAAACTGGTCGGATTCACCGTGGAAGACCGCCGGGCGCCCCGCCACGGTTATGGCATTGAAAATACCGGCGGCCAAAGCATAGGGATCGTCACCTCCGGCGCCCCGTCTCCTTCCCTGGATATACCCATCGGCATGGGGTATGTCGCAAAAGAATACGCTGCGGAGGGAACCGCTTTACAAATCTCCGCCGGCGGGAAAAAACTGCCTGCCAAAGTATGTAAAACGCCTTTTTACAAGGGGGAATAAACCAAAGGAAGCCGTTACCGGTTTTCAGTAACGGCTTCTCCGAATCACTAAGCCTCCCCAACCCAGGCGATCTGACGCCTGAATTGGTTATTCCTTGATGCTGCATAAAATGGAAGTGTTACGAACCTTGCCACCCTTTTTATGAAGATTCGTAACTTACAGCCGGCCTGGCCTTGATCCGGCCAAATTTGATCATCCCATGATTCCAAAACCGTTGCTCTTTTTTTTCCTCCCTTTGGTTGCCGTTCACTCAGCTTCCGCTCAATCCTGGCTTTTGCCCGCCGATTCCTTGCATAAAGGCCGTTTTTACACTTCCGTAGCCGGCGGAACGGCCACCTATGCCGCCTTTTCTGTGGGGCTTTACAATACCTGGTATAAAGAATATGAGTTGGTGGGTTTCCACACCTTCAACGACGGAAAGGAATGGATGCAAATGGACAAAGCCGGGCATTTACTCACGACCTTTACCGAAACCCGCTTGCTCTACAGTGGCGCCCGATGGACCGGCATGCGGCCGAAATCTGCTGCCTGGACGGCATTTGCAGTGGCCAACTTCCTGCAGGGAACACTGGAAACCATGGACGGGTTCTCGGAAAAATGGGGGTTTTCCTGGTGGGATACCGGCTTTAATGTACTGGGCAGCGGCTTATTCACCGGGCAGCAATTGATCTGGGAAGAACAGCGGATCTTAATCAAGGCTTCTTCTACCTACCGGCCGGAATATTCCAACAAGCCGTTCAACGCTGAAGATGGGACTGCTCAAACCTCCGTTTTGGCAAGAGCCGACGAATTGTACGGCTACAGCATTGCGGAATCTTTTCTAAAAGACTACAATGCGTTGACGGTTTGGGCTTCGGTCAACATAAAGTCCTTTGCCGGCCAGGAGAGCAAATGGCCTTCATGGCTCAATATCGCAGCGGGTTACGGCGCCGAAAATTTATTTGGCGGATTCGGCAATGAATGGGAAGGGCCAAACGGGGCAGTTTTCAGACTCGATGCCGATATGTACCCTCGTTACCGCCAGTTTTATCTTTCTCCGGATATCGATCTTTCCCGTCTTCCGGTCCGGAGCAAGCTGGTAAAAGCCCTGCTGGGTGTCGTCAATTTCATAAAAATCCCCGCCCCTGCCCTGGAGGTCAATACACTGGGCAAGGTGAAATTTCACCCGCTGTTCTGGTGAGGGCCATGTTAAAAATAATTTCCTTTTTTTTCGGAAAGTTCGCCAGTCTGCGCCAAAGGCGTCACTTTGTGACAGTCTCCTGAAACTGAGCGAAGTCGAAGTTCATTTTCCAAATAAGCGTTTTCATTTAAATCGGGAAGTTATCTTTTTCACGTCCTTAAAAGTAAACCTCCGGGATTTTTGCTCTTTAGCGAGTAGTCAAATGAACACTGACAAGTTTTTGGCATTGTAATCATCCGCCAACTACCGACTGCCAACTGCAAACTGCCAACTGTTGACTGTTGACTGACTACACAGGCGCCCTTTTGAGAAACCCCGGAGGTCTGAATTTCTACCGGTCGATCTTGGTAAATTTCCGGACCGACTTTTTATCTGCCGTAACAAATTCGGCGTAATAAAACCCGCCAGGCTGGCCCGAAGAATCCCAGCTGTGATTGAACTCCCCCTCTGGCAATTCTTCTCCGGATTCCCAACGGTAAACGGGTCTTCCGTTGCCGTCATACACCGTCAACCGGGCGGTAGCAGAATGGTGGATTTCAAAACTGAAGTTGGCCACCCTTTCAAACGGGTTGGGAAATACCGCGAATTCAGGGAACGTTTCCGGTTCTGAAACGATGGGTTTAACCCCGGTATTCAGCGCTGTTACAGCCTGTGGGTCAGGCCTCGGGGCTGCACACGGATTGATGAACGCATGGAACCCGTCGCCGCTTTCAAAACCAGGTTTGAGGAATATCACATGACCGGCTTCAAAATCAACCGTAGCGCCATTTGGAATGATGTTGCAATCCGATTGGATATCATTGAATGCCGTGTAATGCAAATTGATCCCAAGTCCGTGAACCAATCCGAGAACGGTGCAGTCAACGTCTATATCATAACCAAAAAGATCCGTGCTGTTCACGCCGGCGGCATTCCATGCCCTGGCGCATTGCAAAACCTCGTTCGAACAATCTCCGAACAGGTCGATAGCGGCCTGAATAGCGCCGTTCTTAGCGTCGGCGTAGCCGGAGGTGTTGGTCAGGTACAGGGTAAGGCTTCGATAAGCAATAGCAGCTGCATTGGCCGGGCCGATTCCCTGGACATTGTAGGTATCGCCATTGTCATTGACCCCGCTCCCCCCCATGCTCAGCAGGAAAAACCAGAAATTCTGGACACCGCTGTTGGTGTGTACACCGCAAAAATCGTTGGTACCGTCGCAGGTACCGCCTACGGTCACCCAATTGGTCCCCAGATACGTGTCGGGATCATTGAAATTGCCAGGATTGCCCATGTCACGGATCGCCCCGCGGTCGTTGCCTACCAGCCAGTCTTGCGCTCCCTCTGAAAAAAGCTCTACCATTTCGCCAAAAATATCGCTGAAGGATTCGTTGAGCGCCCCGGATTCGCCGTTGTAATCCAGATTGGCTGAAAACTGGGTAACAGCGTGTGCGAATTCGTGGCCGACGATATCCGTAGTATTCCAGTCGTCGTTGGCGTTGCCGTTGCCGTTATCGCCAAACCGGAGTACCTGCAACCCCGGGCTCCAGCTTGCGTTGCTCCAGTTGGTACCGCCGCCCGAACTGGTAAACCCCGCCTCATTGTACCCATTGATATTGGCGCCGGCGTTGTTGTAGCTGTTCCGGCCGTGCTGATTCTGGAAATACTGCCAGGACTGGCTCAAACCCCAAAAAGTTTGTACCGCAGAGGTCTGGCCGTTCCAGTTGTTGTCGGCATCGGTATATTCGGTTGCAAAAGCCAGGGAAACGGAATCGTTTGAGTTGAAAACATGAATATTGGGGCTCTGGCAATCGTCGAGCAAAATAAAATTTGCGCCGGATTGGTCGGTCGACAGATTGACGGTTCCGTTCCAGGTAGTTGCTCCCGTGCCCGCATCGCAATGAATATCTAATGGAATGGTTTTGAGCAATTTGCCGTTGGCGGCATTCAGGAACAAACGTTGGGATTGCCCGTCAGCCGTATGAACATCAAAGCGCCAGGCCCTGACCAGATACTGCCCGTTTGTACCCGGATCGATCCAGCACAATTCACCTTTTGGATAAAAAGTGGCGTCCGGGTTGTTTTCGCGTTCTTTCAGTTTGTTTTCCGCCTGGCGGTCCTTCCACAGGTATTGGTTGGACGGCGTCAGACTTAAAGCTTGTTGCAGCGCCTTGGTCTCCGGCAAGGTTTGTCCGGCTTTCCACTCCTGGGGGTTGACCAGGCTCCCGTTGGCGGCGTAGATCCTGCCTTCGTTTTCGTGCAGGATGTATTCTCCGCCGTACACCGGAAGGCCGTCCCTGAGTCGCTGATAGCGGTAATGGACCATTCCCAGTTCATCCTTTTCGGTTTTGACGAGTTGGAATTCATCCGTTTCACCGAGTCCGAGGGCGATCCGGTTTTTGATAAAAAAATCTTCCGGAGTAAAACTGTTGTCCGCTTTCAGCCGCATCCAGGAAGGGGTGCTGCCGGGTTGGGCAATTGCATTCAGGGCTCTGAGCTGAGCCGGCGAAAGATCCTCCTGTCCGAACACCGCTGTCATCCCGGCTGCAGCGCAGCACAGGGCAAATATTAAAATTAGATTTTTCATGATTGTCGTTTTTGCGGTGAAAGGATGATCAGTTTTTCTGGCTTTGCAGGCCGGATTTCAGCGTGTCGATCTGCTTTTGCTGTTCGATCAGCAGAAGGGTCAGCTCTTCAATTTTTTCCAGCAGGATGCGTTGGGTTTCGCCCAGTTCGATTCCGCCGTTTTCCTTCACTTGCTGTGCGGAAGGGACGCCCGGTAGATGCTTGTTTGCCCGGATGAACTGCTCCAGTTCGTATACGTTGAGTTTCTGGTAATTTTCTTCAAAAACATAGTCGGGCCAACTGGCCTGCAATGCCACTTTGGCCTCCGTACAGATCATGCTGCCGGCTACATAAAGGCGATGGGCGCCGGGCATGCTGGTCGTTCCTATGGCTACATTACCGCCTGCGAAGATGTTTTGACCGGATGAAATATCGTTGCCAACATTGAGGTCGCTCCCGATGTTTGCGTCGTCGTTGACAGAAAGGTCATTGGCTGCGCTGATGTTATTCCCGGCGCTGATATTCTGGCCGGCGGTCATATTTTGCCCTGCGCCGATACTGAGGCCGGCATTGATGTTGTTATCTGCATTCAGGCCGCCTGCAATGCGCGTATTGCCGTTGACGGTGAGCAAATAGGCGAGGTCCGGCGTATTGGTTCCGATGCCGATTCGGACGCCGTCGTCCCACAATTGGCTGTCTCCCAATGAATTCGGACCGGTGAATTTGGCGATCCGGTTGGTCGTTCCGTTGATGTCTTCGCCGGTCAGGAGTTTAAACCAGGTCGAGCCGGTCCAGTCTGCGGCATTTCCATCCCATCTGCGGTGAAAAATACCATCGTTGCCAAAAAAGAGCTGGTGGTCGAAGCTGGTAGCGCCCGGAGCAATGGTCAGCAAACCGCCCAGGTTGCCGGGGCCCGCAGGAGCGCCGAGGATGCCACGGTGTTTCAATTCAAAATATGCTTCGTCGATATACGTGTCGGGGGCGTCGTTGGAGCCCTGGTTATCATCTACATGGAGCCGGCCGTAAAAATCGCCGGTCGTGGCCGTATTGCCGATGGTATGAAGGTTAAAACCGGGGGCCGACGTGCCGATCCCGACCAAACCGCCGGGGGTGATGGTCATGCGATCCGATTGTTTGACCCCGCCTGTACGGAATACAAGGCTTGCAGGCAAACTGTCCGTACCAAAAACATCCGTAACCCGCGAAGTGATGGAAGCGCCCTCGCGCCAGACGCCGCCCGGCGCCACCATTGCCCTGAACCGGATGGTACCCATCGAATCGCCCAGGAGTTTGATGGGTTGCGCCATGCCGTTGGCATAATAGTGTTTGTAAAATACCAGTTCCGGATTGATGCCGCCCGTACCCTGGGCTTTAATCTGGTTGGAAAATCCTGTTAACAGGATCAGGACAGGTAAAAGAATGCCGAGTTTGTTAAACGTTTTCATGAATTGGTTTTTTTAAGGTTATAAGAACCTCACAAAAATAGAGGGGAATAAAGGGGCGCCCTGGAAACGATTCAGAAATGCACTGGAATTTTTTTGGAAACGGCTTTAGTAACAACTTCTGATCTTCAGGTATAAATAAGATATTACAACCCGGATGACCGCAACTGACCCAAAAGTTTACACAACATCAATCCTCATGAAACCCATTGACTTTTTAATTTTCAAAAGACTGCTGTCAGAGGTCTATTTCAAAGCTTTCAGCGAGCATTTATCTCAGCTTCCGCACGGGAAAGCCCAGATCCTGAGTTGGATGATATTCGAACAGACGGGCGAATTGCTCAGCTACAAATCCCTGGGCAACTATGTACAAGCTATTTTGGAAGGAACACCTGAAAAGATCAACCCCACCGGCGCAACATTGGGCATATTGGCCGGGTTTCTTCGCAGCAAAGGAGGGGAAATACCAAGATCCGGAAAAAGGAGCAACCACAGCTTTACCTGGTATCAATACCGGAGCGGGGTATTGAGGTGCGGCTCTCCCCTTGTACCCCCGACCTCCGGTCGGGGAGCTAACCTTGTGCCCCGACCAGAGGTCGGGGGTGAATGAATCCGCTCACCTTTTACCACCGACCTCCCGGCCGGTGATTAAATCCTTTCGCCGACCAGAGGTCGGGTTACTATGTTCGCCGACCAGAGGTCGGCGTTACTATGTTCGCCGACCAGAGGCCGGCGTTACGGCTTCGGCCGTTTTCCCAACGAGATCATGTTGGCAAACAACCGGAACGCGCCGGGAACCCCGGAAGGTAATTCCCGGAACCAGGCATAAGCCGAGTATATATAGTGACCTTCGCCATATTTGGCTACCAGCAAGCCGCCGTCGCGGGGCTCTTCACCCGGATCATTGCAGGATAAAACGGCCGTAAAACGTTCGTCCCATTTATCGGGGAAGTAAAGCCCTCTTTCATGCACCCATCCTTCAAAGTCTTTGCCCGTGATCTTGTTGGGATAATTCAATATTTCATGTTCCGGGGCAAGGAACCGGACTTCCGCATCTTCTACCGAAACCCTGAACCGAGATACATTCAAAGGATACGGGGCCAGGGCTTCCGCCGGCACCGTCATTCTTCCGTTGGTATTGTATTGAACAATGAGGTTGCCTCCGCGATGAACGTAATCCAGTAATTCCTTTTGGGCAAATTTCAACCGGTCAACGGTATTATAAGCACGCACGCCCATCACAACGGCGTCGTATTGATCGAGGGCGCCGGCATTGAGATGGTCCGGATCGAGCAAGTCCACCTCATAACCGATCTGCTCCAGGCTGCCCGGGATCTCATCGCCGGCGCCCATCACGTAACCAACTTTGTTTCCTGTCTTTTTGATATCGATCTTGACGGCTTTTGCCGCTGAAGTCCGCAATACGGTTTGTGTCGGGATATGATCATAATGGATGAAAACCGCTTCCTGATTGTAAGTCTGCCCGCCTACGGTTGCCACGGGGCTGATCACTTCCGTTTTCTGTTCCCTGGGTGCATAGAGGTCAAACGTAAAGATTTTTTCCACTCCTTTATCTGCCAGTTGAAAATCAAACCCGGCGGGTTCCGTGCGCCAGCCGTCAGGGCAATGGAGGGTGATGCTGCCATCTACCTTGTTTTTACCAGCCGTCACTTTTACGTGTACCTGCCTGGGCGTCTGATCGGCAAATACGTAAACCGGGCTGGTGAGGCTGACAAATACCGGCGGCGTAATCTCAAATGGCCGGTATAACTCACCGTCGACAGGATCCGTTCTTTTATAAATAATCTGGCGTTTTACACTATAGGGTTCTCCCATGACCTCGAGGTCGAACACCGTCGCAAATGTCCTTGGCGTTTCGGGTACCCCCCTCAGCAACTGGTCTTCTACGGTGTACCTGCCGGTCGCCCAGGGTTTGTTAAGCCAATAGGGCCCTGTAGATACCATATCTTCCGGTATGGTCACTTCCTGTTTTTTGGTAAAACCTTTATTGTTGGCCAATTCGGCAGCGGCTTCGACCTCCAATCCCATGGGCAAAAAGCGCACACCTTTTAATGTTACATCAACCGGAGAGCGATTGATGACCTCCAGGTTGATATTGATCGTCTGACCCGGAGCAGCGGAATAGTCGGATGCAGCGGCTTCGGCATACAATCCCAGGCAAGCTTCGATGACGGTTTCTATCTCCGTTTGTTTGATCCTCTTCCAATGACCGTCCGGCAGTTTTTTGATCAGCTGGTAAGCCTGCATCAACCCTGCAAGGCTGGCGTAGGGCGCATCGTAACGAAAGTTTTTTTCCACATCGGCCAGGATCTTGCCGATGCCTTCGCCGCCTTTTACCCGGGTCCATGTCGTATTGATGCCCGCAAAAAGGTCATTTCCAGCCGGCAAATCGCCTTTCAGCAACTGGAGGTATTCCAGTTCTTCACCCCTTGTGCCGCTGGATCCGAACCCCTGGCATTTGTGCATGCTGCGGCTTTCGGCAGCGATTTCGTTGTTGGATTTACCGGTAATCGGGAAGTATACGCCAACATCAAAACTGATCATATTGGATTTGTCGGCCTTGTCAAATTCTTCCCGGCTGCCGTAAAACCACCAGGTGGTATTGAAAAAGGCCCTGCGGGGTTGCCAGGGATCCACGTGTTTCAACTGCTCCGGGTAGGCATTGGCTTTACCGGCCAGGTCAAATGCTTCGTTGGAAAGAATGGCCGAAGCCGTATGGTGGCCATGCATCCGGCCATCCCATTTTTCATCGTATTCGTGCCAGAACCGGTTGATCACCACATCGGGCTGCCACTTGCGGATGGCCCAGACCACATCCGAAAGGATGGCGTCTTTGTCCCAGATCTCCATGGTTTCCACCGGGTTTTTGGAGAAACCGAAGTCATTGGCACGGGTGAACATTTGATTGCCGCCGTCGATCCTGCGGGCCGCCAGCAATTCCTGCGTCCGGATCACGCCCAGCAATTCCTCGATCTCCGGCCCGATCAGGTTTTGCCCGCCGTCGCCGCGTGTCATCGACAAATAGGCGGTTTCCGCTTTCACACTATTGGAAAGATAGGAAATCAGCCGTGTGTTTTCGTCGTCCGGATGCGCCGCCACAAACAGGGCCGAACCCAGAAAATTCAGTTTTTGAATGGCTTGGTGGATATCGCCCGAAGTCCACCGTTTAGGCGCCTGTGCTTCCAGGCTGGAAACAACGGCAAGCAGTAAAACAAGGATGGTCGCCGCAATTTTGCGGGAAGGAGATAAGGTCGAGTTGGGCATAATGGTCGGTTTATTAAATTTGGTGGACGGTGAACGGTAGACGGTAGACGGTTGTTTCCGTCAGCCGTCTGCTGTCCACCAAATCTAAGTCCACCAATTTAAAAGTTATGAAAACGATTAAAGTTTAATTTCTGCCTGGGATTTTGTTCAATCCAACCCTGCTTCGCCACGTTTGGGGCGCGGCTACGGCGAGCGGAATCAATCCAACCATTCCATTCAATTGAATCAATCCAATCAATTTCCCAAATTGGCTACCTGCTTGCAAGAAAATGCCCCCAACTGTTATCCGGCCAAACGCCCCGATAACATTATTTTGGAATTTTGGAAATTCTGGCCAATTTTGCCGGCTAAAATAATTTATTTATCCTGGCCGGCGATATACGGAAAAATTTCCCACCGTCCACCGTCTACCATCCACCGTCCACCAAAAAATATGAAACCAGGCATACCCAAAGGCACACGCGATTTTTCACCGGAACAGGCAACCCGGCGGAATTTTATATTCGATACCATCCGAAGCGTCTTTACCAAATACGGCTACCAGCCCATCGAGACGCCCGCAATGGAAAACCTGGAAACCCTCACCGGCAAATACGGCGAAGAGGGCGACCGTCTGTTGTTCAAGGTGCTGAACAACGGCGACTACCTGTCGAAAGCCGATGAAACCGCCCTGCAAAACCGGGATTCCAACAAACTGACCCCCTCCATCGCCCGGCGCGGCCTTCGCTACGACCTCACGGTTCCTTTTGCCCGCTTTGTGGTCATGTGGCAGAATGAACTGGCCTTTCCCTTCAAACGCTACCAGATCCAGCCCGTCTGGCGGGCCGACCGGCCCCAGCGCGGCCGTTATCAGGAGTTTTATCAGTGTGATGTGGACGTGGTCGGCGCCGATTCGCTCGTCTATGAAGCCGAACTCGCCCAGATTTACAACGAGGTGTTCACCCGGCTGAACATCCCCGTCCGGATCAAGATCAACAACCGCAAGATCCTCAACGGCATCGCCGAAGTGGCCGGTATTCCGGACCGGCTGACCGAGATGACGGTGGCCATCGATAAACTGGACAAGATTGGCGCCGGCGGCGTGCGTACGGAAATGCTGGAACGGGGAATCCCTTTAGAAGCCATCAACCGCATTGAAAAGGTCCTGAAGAATACCAGCCTGGATGCCCTGAAAACGGAGTTGGCCGTCAGCGAAACCGGCCTGAAAGGGGTATCGGAACTGGAAACCGTTTTTGGCTACCTTTCCGGTCTGACCATGAAAAACGAACTGGTTTTCGATATCACCCTGGCGCGCGGTCTGAGCTATTATACGGGCTGTATTTTTGAAGTCCAGGCCCTGGGCATCCAAATGGGCAGCATCGGCGGCGGCGGCCGGTACGACGATCTCACCGGCATTTTCGGCCTGCCCAATGTGTCCGGGGTGGGTATTTCCTTTGGCGCCGAACGCATCTACGATGTGATGGAAGAACTCAACCTGTTCCCCGCCGATAACCCCGCCGGCCTGAAAGCCCTCTTCATGGCATTCGACGACGCTACCCACCGCTACGCCTTCCGTTGCCTCACCCAACTGCGCGCCGCCGGTATCAACGCCGATATCTACCCCGAACCCGGCAAACTCAAAAAACAAATGAAATACGCCAATGACCGGCAGGTTCCGTTTGTGATCCTCGTCGGGGAAGATGAAATGGCGTTTAATAAACTGACGCTGAAAAATATGGCGAGCGGGGAGCAGGAGACGTTGGGGGTAGAGGAAGTTATACGGCAGCTAACCTAGTACCGCTGACCTCCGGTCGGCGGATAATCAGAAAATCAAACAGCAAATAAAAACGCGGAATCACTGATGATCGCAGATTTCAGGATTTCGCAGATGAAAACGAAACAAAATCTCCGGAATCCAATCATCCGCGCCAACCTGCGATCCTGCCCTCATTTTAGTAACGCCCCGCGATAAAAAAACCGGGCGCCGCGAAAGATATCACGACGCCCGGTCCCCGTTGCTTAACCTTATCAGAAGCAATATTCGCCGGCTTCTGTCAGCGTTTTTGCGATGTTCCTCCGGTCGTTCCTCACATTGGCGGATGGGTATTTCGAAAAACGTTTCAACCCCATCTGGAAGGTGCGCAACAGATCGCCTTCGGCAAAAGATGCCAGGGCGTCGGAGGCGTTTTTCTGGATGCGGGCCGATGCGTCGGTAAAAAACACCCGCAGGATGGCGTCGTACACCGCCTGGTCGTGTTTTTTGGCCATGTCCGCCAGTTTTTTCACGCGGAGCAGCAGCGATTCTGCCAGGAAGGTGTCGATCATCAGGTCGGCCACGTTCATCACAATTTCCTGTTCTTCCTTCAGGTCGAGTTTGCCGTCCATCTGCATTTTGGCGGCGGCGCCGGCGACCATTTGACGGTCACCGAGACGG
>CAZLEF010000047.1:0-52024 GCA_964558465.1 uncultured Lewinella sp.
TCGAATCAATCGAATCAATCGAATCAATCGAATCAATCGAATCAATCGAATCAATTTCTACCTCGCTTTCTTTTTCACAGTTTCCACCACCGAAGGCGCGCTTCCGGCATACACTTCATCGCCGATCACAAACACTGGTCTTTTCAAAAAGGTGTATTCTTCCAGGATCAGCCTGCGAAAGTCGGCTTCGGTCAATTCCTGTTTATCGAGGCCCCATTCCCGGTATTTAAGGGCGCGGCGGCTGAACAACGCCTCGTAGGAACCCACTTTTTCCTTGAGCCAGTCCAGTTGTTCCGGGGTGATGCCTTCCGTTTTGATGTCCTGCATTTCGAAGCCCTTGCCGTTGTCCAGTTGTTTGAGGATGCCTTTGCTGGTGGAACAGGTGGCGAGGTGGTAGATTTTTTTCATGGCGGCGGTTTTGGATGATAAACGCTGGAATGGGGTTTCGGGTTTGGGGGAGGGGCGGTTTTTGAGGGTTCGATATTTTGGACTCACCGACGCAACACGGGTTTAACGGTCATCGGCCCAATGGAGAGGTCGCAATTCCGCGGAGGGGGATGAAATGATCAACACGCCGGAGAAAGCCCAATAAACCGGCGGGCAGCCGTCTCTGTGTACGACGACCGGGGCAATATCCTGTAGGCGAATTTCATGAAATTCGCCTGCTTCAAATCCATATCAAAATAAAAACAACCACGCAGGCAGTTAGCCTGCGTGGCGCTGGTCCATTCAATTGTCCGTGATTTTGATTCCTAAAAAGTCGGTGTAAAAAAGTTGGGTGAATTCCTGGAAATTGGCCATTTCCCCGGGGTTAGCCAGTTGGGTCAGTACAACGCCGACCACCTCGTTTCCGGGATCCATCCACCAATATGTGTTGGTGATGCCCGGCCAGATGCATGATCCTTTCGGGAGGTTAAAGAGGTTTTCAAAACGAAGGGGTTTGGGCTTCCAGTGCGCCGGATCGTTTACAATGGCAATGCTGAGCCCAAAATCCGTACCCGGAAAGACAGTATTGCCCACTTTCAGCGGAACCTGCGGCGGCAAACAATTCTGGAACATCATTTCCAGCGTTTCTTTTTTGATCAGCCTTTTTCCGTTGTAAACGCCGCCGTCGGCCAGCATTTGCGCAAACCTGAAGTAATCTTCGGCAGTGGAAACCATATTTCCGTTTCCGCGCGGGAATGCCGACTGGACGGGCTCTTTTCCCTCGGCAAGATGCAAACGGCCGTCCTTGAGGAGATAAATCGAACAAAACCGTTCCAGGTCTTCTTCCTGCACAATGAACCCGGTGCTTTTCATCTCCAGCGGCGTCAGGATTTTCTCCTGCAGAAAATCGCCGAAGTTCATCCCCGTGACGATTTCCGCAATGCGAGCCGCAATATCGTTGTTCATGGCGTAGTTAAACCCTTCGCCGGGCTGGTGTTTCAAGGGCGCATCCAACAGCAGGTTGACGTATTCCTCCAGCGTACGGGCCCGGGAAAAATCGGTTTGCTGCTGCTTGAAATATTCGTCCCCGCGGCTTCGGACGCCCGAAGTATGCGACAACAAGTGGCGCAGGGTAACGGGCCTGTTGAGATCCTTGAGTTTGCCGTCCGCTCCCAGTACTTTGACTTCCCTGAACCGGGGGAGGTATTTCGCCGCTTCGTCGTCGAGGCTGATCCTGCCTTCTTCGACCAGCAGGAGGAAAGCCGCCGTTGTAACAGGTTTAGCCATAGAGGCGATACGGAAAATGGAATTAGGCCGCATCGGCTGGTTGTCTTCAATACTTTGATAACCGAAGGCCTTGAAGTAAATGATTTTCCCTTTGTGCGCGATCAGGCTGACGCCGCCGGCCAGTTTGTTTTCATCCACATATCGCTGCCCGGCATGGTCGAGCCGGGCTCCGGTTTCAGATGAAATTTCAAAAACGCCTCCATCGCTGAAGGCGTTTTTAAACGAATTATCCTGCGCTGCGCAGGTCAGATAGATGAACAGAATCCAGGCTGGAAACAGGAAGAACTTTTTCATAACGGTCGGGTTACTGTACATTTTTCCTGTTAGACGTTCGGGGAACAAAAAACGGACGGAGCCTATTTTTTTGCCGATTCGGAATACGCCGGCATCAGGGTGAGGAAATAGTGGTGCAAATCCGAACCGTCTGCCGTATCCGGGTCGATCTGCTGCACCAGGCGGGCGCGCAGGCTGTACAAATGGTCTTTCCTTTTTCCGCTTTTGAACGCTTCGTACATTTCTATTTTTTGCAAAGCCTCCTGTTGGTTTTGTTTGGGATTGAAGATATTGTTCAATTCGGTGCATTGGTGGCATACCCCGTTTTTGCTGACCAATGCGCATTTGCGGTCAAAAATATTCATCAGCAGGCTCCTTCCGCCGGCAATGGCGTGTTTTACCTTGCCTTCGGTGAGGGACAGGATCTCCATGATCTCCGAAACCTTAAATTCATAAATATCTTTCAGAATTACGGCCAACTGGTTTTCGATCGGCAGGGTTTTGGCCATGCAGGTAAAACAAAAATCGATATGCTCCCGGATCTCAAACCGGCCGTATTCCGATTCTTCGCTGAGCTTAACCATAAATTCCACCCTTTCCGGATTGGCATATGCGTCGCGGCGGGCATTCTCCTGGGCTTCTTCCGACCACCTTTTTTGGGCCCTGAAATGATCCCGGGCGAGGTTGGAGGCAATCGTGAATACCCAGGTTTTCAGGGAAGACCTCCCGAGGAACGATTGGATATGGGAAGCAGCTTTGATAAAGGTGTCCTGCAACAGATCATCGGCATCTTCCTTATTCCCCAAAATCCGGAGCAAAAACGCGTGAAGGTCGTTTTTGAAACCTAAAAATTCACTGTGAAAGGATTCCAGGTCGTTTTTTATTTCCATTACTGAAGGTGTATTTCTTTAATGTCAATCCATACCAGGGTGGGAAAGGTGTTGGAACCGCCGTCGGATTTTCTGGGCAATACTTTCCTGGACATAGGGAATACCAGGCCGTTGACCGTTCTGAAATCGCTGCAATAATGTGCCGCCCTGGCCCAGGAGGCAAAAACTTCGGGGTCGTAATCCTGGCGCCGGAGGAGGTAATTGCCGTCAAAATAAAAGGTCTGGTCCTTTCCGTGGGTCGGGAAAGATTCCGGGAACTCCACCTTTAACCTCGACCAGGTTTGGCCGTTCTCCTGCCAGGGATCAATTTCCCGGGCCGATACGCCTTTCATCGCCAGCAAAAACGGGGTGTTCAGATAGTTCCAAACGGCGTATCCTGCAAAATACAAAAGATCGAGATTATCCCAATAAATTTGCCGCCGAAACGAATTCATCGCCTCCCTTGGATGGGCCCTTTCTTTCTGTTTTTGCCCGTCAAGCCTTTCGATCCAGACCTGTTCGGGGGTGAAAACGCCCTGCATGCCCCGGCCGGGGTAATTTTCAAAAACCGCCATCGGCGTTTGAAGGGAAACGGTTATAGTCCTGACGACCGAACCCTTCCGGTTCCACCTGGCTGCAAATGCCAGGCCACCAAACCGCAACCGGACAACAATGCGCTGGAAAGACTCCCACCGGGCGAGCGACCCGTGCGCCTGCAATACCTTTTCCAGTAACGAAACCAATATTATCGCTTTTTCTGATGATCGTATTCATATGTCTGACGGATCCCGGCCTGAAAACGGACGAAATGGCCATGCTGCCGGACATTTTACTTTGTCCGAAAAGTCCAATCACCGCGCTCTGCCAGGTTTTACCCCTCTCAATTTCCCAAATCCACCCTACCTTAGCCCCAAATTCCCAACCATATGCCCATTTCTCCTGCCGAACTGATCCTGAAAGAAGACGGTAGCATTTACCACCTGAATCTGCGGCCCGAACAGGTAGCGCCCCTGATCTTTACCGTGGGCGACCCGGAAAGGGTACCCAAAGTGTCCAAATATTTCGATGTGGTCGAGCACCGGGTGCAGAAACGGGAGTTTATTACCCATACCGGCCGGCTTGCGGGTCGCCCGGTCTCCGTGATCTCAACCGGCATCGGGACGGACAATATCGATATTCTTGTCAATGAAATCGATGCCCTCTTTAATATCGACCTGGAAACGCGTGAACCCAGGCCCCATCCACAACCCCTGACCTTTATCCGGATCGGCACCTCGGGAAGCCTGCAAACCGACTTGCCGCTGGGGTCTTTCCTGGCTTCTTCCATGGGTGTCGGGCTGGACAACCTGATCCAATATTATCAATACGAAGAGGACCCGCAGGAAAAACGGGTCAGGGAGGCTTTCACGACTTTCGCACGGGGCCATTTGCCGGTTGAACCCTATGTGGCGGCCGGAAGCAAAATCCTGCTGGAAATATTTGACGACTGGAAACAGGGGCTCACCCTTACCTGCCCCGGATTTTATGCTCCGCAGGGCCGGCAATTGCGCATGAAACCCCGGTTGAACTTGGGGTCGCTCCAGCGGTTTGCCGATTTTTCAGTGGCCGCACACCGGATTACCAATTTTGAAATGGAAACTTCCGCCCTCTACGGAATGGCCAATCTGCTGGGGCACCACGCCCTTTCGTGCAGCGTTTTAATTGCAAACCGCCTCGACCAAACCTTTTCATCGGATCCATATAGGGATGAAGAAAATCTGATCAAGGCGGTTTTGGAAAAGTGTACCCGGTTGTAAATGGGGTTTCAGTGTTTCATGGTTTTTTACCCTCCGCAGCCTTAAGGCGAAGGAGGGCCCTCACCTCACATCCGACGCAGCCTCAGCCACGCCGCGGCGCTCTCACCCTCTCGCCCCTCTCACCTCCTCCGGATCGCCCGCATCTCAATGCCGCCGCCACCCTTGTTGAGCGCGCCGGAAAGGGCCCAGGTAAAGTTGATCATGAAGTACCGGCCCAGGGATACCGTTTTTTCCTCGTAGAATGAATTCAGGGTGCCGTTGCGCCGGATGCCGAGATTTTTGTTGAGCAAGTCGAAGGCCGTCAATTCCAGTTGTCCGCGGTTGTTGAACAGGTACTTGGAAATGGAAGCCTTCCAGATCGGAATCGCCTGATTGCCGCCAAAAGATTCTTTGGAATAGACCGTATAGTCCATGCTGGTCCCGACGCTCCAGGTTTTGGCCGGGATGACGGTGATGTCTGCAAAGTAGACCTGATTGGAGAAATCCTGGTTCAGGTCGGAATTGTTTTTATAGCCCGTCCGGTCGTAGTTGATTTTTACGCCCCCCGAAAGGTCGATGATATCCTTATTTTTGTTTTCCAGGCTGATCTCGATGCCGGTCGACCACTGGTCGGTCTGGTTTTTGTCGCCGTTGAGCAGGAAAAAGCTGCGGCTGTTTCGCCAGTCGCCGCCGATGTTGAACCGGCTGTTGATAAAACGCAGGGGGGCGCCGAAGGAGATGTACCCGCCCCAGGAGGTGGCATGGTCGAGGTTGACGGGTTGGATGCGCTGCCGGAGCAAGGTGTCGATGCTCTGGGCGTTGGTGATGGGGTTGTTGATATAACTACCTTCCAGGGTGGCAAAAAAGTTAACCTGCGAAAACTGGTCGAACAGGAAAAAATGCAGATTGCCCTGGTGCATATAGGCCGGTCGCAAGTCCGGATTGCCGGCATAAATATTCAGCGGGTCGCTGTTGTCTTCGATGGGCTGCAACTGTTCCAGGGAGGGCGCCTGGATATTGGTGTTATAATCGATGCGAAGACTTTTACCTGCGGAGAATTCGTATTCGGCATTCAAGCCCGGCATCAGGTTCCAGAAATCTCTGGAGATCGGGGATTCCAGCGAAGCCAGGCGACCTCCCAGGCTGGATTTTTGCATGTGCAGGCTGGTATTGAAATTGAAATTCTTTTTATTGTACCGGAACCGAAGCCCTGCCCGGTCGTAGGTATAATCCCGCCGGAATTGGTCGCTCAGTTCTTCATTCAGCAATTCCGACCGGGTAGACTCATCCAGGATGTCGTAGAAATTTTTGGCGTAGTCGTTGTTGTAATTTTGCCTGGAAACGTTGGCCTCGAGGAACTTTCCCTTGCCGACCGGCTCGGTAAAGGAAAGGGAAACGCTGTAATTGCCGCCGTTGTCTTCGGTCAACTGGCGCTGCCGGATGGTGTCTGCGACCTGGCCAAAGAACCGGTTTTCGGCCAGAAGGTGGCCCTGGCGGTCCTGGCGGCTGATGCCAAAACCCAGATCGGCCACAAAAGCCCTGCCTTTTTTGTCAAACCGGCGGCGATATACCAGGCTGCTGTTGAAGCTGACCTGATCGCCCGCGGTCCGCCAGTCCTGGAGCCCTTCGTTGGTGGGCAGGTCGCTGTTTCGGAACGATTTGGTGTTGGAAAGGGAGGAGGAACTTCCGTCGTTAAAACTGAGGCCCGACCGGAAATGCAGTTGCGACATGGAATCCAGTTCCGTTTTGATGCCGAAGTTGAGCCGGTGGTTCTCATTCCGGCTGCTCAGGTTGCGGTTTTCATCAGAGGTGAAAATGTCGTTGTCCAGCCAGTTTTGTTTGAAGATCGTTCTGTCCTGGTCGTTTTGGATGCGGTTGTAAAAATAACTGGCATTGACCTCGGTTTTTTTGCTCAGTTCATAGTTCCAGTTGAGGCCGCCGGCGAAGGAAGTTGCGATCCCGGAATTGTTGCCGAAGACGTCGAGGGGGATATCGGAATCGCTGCTGAGTTGCAGGCGTACGGCGCCGCCGCCGCCACTCATCATGCGTTGCATGCCGCCCATAAAATTCATGTAATCGTTGATATTGAACCCTTGTTCGTTCACATTGTTGCCCAGACCCAGGATAGAAAACTGGGATTTGGGGTTGAACCGGTTGATGCTCGCCTTGCCCCTGAACCGTTCGTCGGTACCGTAACCGCCCTTGACGGATCCGAAGGCGCCTTTCTTTTTATCCGGTTTAAGCTGGAGGTTGATGGTTTTTTCCTTTTGACCGTCGTCGACGCCGGTGAATTCGGCTGTATCCGATTTTTTGTCGTAGACCTGGACCTTGTCCACTGCGTTGGCCGGCAGGTTTTTGGTGGCCACCTGGGGGTCTTTCCCAAAAAACTCTTTGCCATCCACCAAAACATTCTCTACTTCCTTGCCCATCGCTTTGATGGAACCGTCGCGGCCGACCTCAACCCCCGGCAGTTTTTTCAAAAGGTCTTCCACCACTGCATTGGGCTGGGTTTTGAAGGCGTCGGCGTTGTATTCCAGGGTGTCTCTCCGGATGGAAAGGGGGATATGCTCGCTTTTGACCACAACCTCCGCAAGGTTGGCGCTGGCAGGCTCCATCGTCACTGATCCAAGATGGATGCTTTCCGTTGACACGGTCAGGTTTCTGGAAACCGGCGTGTACCCCACGAAGGTGATCTGCAGGATATAATCGCCGGGCGCAACCCGTTTGATCTGAAACAGACCTGCGTCATTGGTGATGCCGAAACTGACGAGGACGGAGTCGACGCCTTGCAACAGCACTACCGTAGCGCCTGCCAGAGGAGCGGCGGCAGAATCAACCACCGTACCCTCCACCAGCAGGTTGGATTTTTGACCGAAAGCGGTCGCCGCGGAGAAAAATAAAAAAACAATAAACAGTCGGGTGAATTTGGGTATCATTTTGAAGTCAATTGATTGGAATGGACGATTGATCCGATTGATCCGATTATTGTCCCAATCGATTCAATCGTCCAATCGTTTCATTCGGATTAATTGTTATTGGATTATCCGCGTTTGATCCGGATCATATTCCCACCGCTTTCCTTTTCCATCTCTTTGGTCTTCTCCTCCACGATTTTTTCAAATTCCTCTTTGGTCACTTTATCGCCTTTTTTGGGCGCTTCGATCGTTTCGGTTTCCGGCAAGGCGGGCGATACTTTTTTAGCAGTGATCACCCGTTTTCCGTTGTCAATATCGACTTCCAGGATCATACCTGGTAATTGACCGAACTCATCCGGGCCATTGGAGGAAGGGATCTGTGTGGTGTACCAGGCGGTGACCGTTCGTTTGTCGTCCTGCAGTTCCGCTTTCTGGCAGGCGAAGCCCAGGATCTCTTTTTGTTCCTTCACCAATTTCCACTTCAGGCCGCCCAATTCGGTTTTAATGAGGAATTTTCTGCCCATGAAGTCTTTTTGTTCGGTCATCATTTCTTCAGCCAGGTTTTTGTAAGTCAGGTTTTCAGGCTTCATGATCTTGATCTGAATATTGGCGCCGCCGCTTTCAGCGCTCCAGGAGCCGCCGCCGGCTTCGCCATCAGCTTCCTCGACATCCTTGAAAAGGGATTCATCGCCTTTGTAGTAAAGCGCTTTTGGAAAGGTTTGTTTGTCGGGGATCATCGCGCGCAAAGATTCGTCTGCGTCTTCCGGCAATTGGATATTCAGTTTTACCGCGTCTTCATAATAGATGACACCCTCCGTTGTCTGAGCGGCAGCGAGCAGGGGAAGGCAAAACATAAAGAGTAAGGCAGATTTTTTCATTTTTCAATTTTTTGATTGTTCGCCACAAAAGTAAGACGGCTTCCTTCACCTGAAGGTTAATCAACCTTGATTTAAGGTTAATTAAGGTTAATAAAGCCCCGGACTATGCACCGGATTGGGTAACTTTGGCATTGTAAAAGCGAAGGGATGCGGAAAATCCCTTAGGATTATGAACCAAAAAAATCAATACCGACTTTCAATTGGGCTGATGGCCACCGGCCTTGGGCTCCTGGTTATTTTTCTTTCTGTCTGGCTGAGGAGCGTGTACCGGGAAGAATACCAGACCTTGCAGAAATCAACGACCCAGGTTTTTCTTACCTCCATCATGGGCATCCAGAACGAAATTTTGGACGAACTTTATATCCGCCCAAATACTTTTGCCTGGAAGGATACCGGCAGGATCGAACACAAAGCCGTCCGGCTTCGAATGAACAACGGCTATTTTGAAAAAAAAATCACCGCGCCCAAAGACTCATCCTTTTTTATTTCAATCAATGCGAAGGCAGGCCCGGGCAATAAGGATAATATGTCGGGCGCATTGTCCCTGATCGTAGCTATGGTAGAAGATTCCCTATGCTTGGATACCCTCCCCGAATTGGGTCAAAACCGGATGGTCTTTGACAAGGTGAACGACCAACTGGAACAAACCATGTCGGCATCCGAATGGCCGGTTGGATACCGGCTGATCCGGTTTAACGATTCGCTCCCCATTCACCAGCCTGCGTTTATTTCCGGGAAATACCAGGATACCCTTACCGGTGACAGTTATGCGGTGGAATTATCGGAGTACCGCCCATACCTGATCAAACAGATGGCGCCTGAAATTTTGTTCGCGCTCCTGCTGTTGCTCATCATCGCCGCTGCTTTCAGGATGATCTACCTGAACCTGAGAAACCAGCAACGGCTCACCGAGTTAAAAAATGATTTTATCAGCAATGTCACCCATGAACTGAAAACCCCGATCACCACGGTCAGTGTGGCTATCGAGGCGATGAGCAATTTTAATGCTCTGAAAAACCCGGAACGCACCCGGGAATATCTCGATATCTCGAGGCTGGAACTCCAGCGACTGTCTATCCTTGTGGACAAAGTCCTGAAAATGTCCAGGTTCGAACACGGAGGGATCGACCTTAATCCCGAAAACCTGGATTTAAAAGGGCTGGTGGAAGAAATCCTGCTTTCCATGAAATTGCAGTTTGAACGGCGGCAGGCCAGGGTGATTTTCCGGTCGGCATCGGCTGGTGTTTACTTGCACGGCGACCGCACCCACCTGACCAGCGTGGTCTATAATTTGTTGGATAATGCCCTGAAATACAGCCCTGAAAACCCGGATATCGATGTGGTGCTGGAAGAACAAGACGACTCGGTCAGCCTGGCCATCAGCGATAAAGGAATTGGCATACCCAAAGAATATCAGAACAAAATTTTTGACAAATTTTTCCGTGCGCCAACCGGTGATGTGCACAATACTAAGGGCCACGGATTGGGCCTGAGTTATGTGGCCAAGGTGATCCGGGAGCACCGCGGCCAGATCAAAGTGGAAAGCAAACCGGGATCGGGAGCGTGTTTTACCATCCAATTGCCAAAGATGTATGCGGCAGGTTAAGATCTTATATGTTGAGGATGAGCCTTTCCTGGCTAAAATTGTCAAGGAAAGCCTGGAGAGCCGGGATTTCAGGGTAACCTGGATCGAGGACGGCCAGGAAGCATTACCGGCGTTTCAGCGCCAACATCCGGATATCTGTGTCCTCGATGTGATGCTGCCCAATGTGGACGGATTTGAGATCGGATCGCAGATCCGCAAACTTTCGCCTTCGGTGCCGATTATTTTTTTGACTGCCAAAAACCAGACCCAGGATGTCCTGAAAGGTTTTGAATCGGGTGGGAATGATTATTTGCGCAAACCCTTCAGCCTGGAAGAACTGATCGCCCGCGTTTACAACCTGCTGAACCTGGCCGGGGCCAACCTGCATCCGGAAACCGCAACTGAAACCATTGCTTTTGGCCGGTACAAATTCTACCCTCAGCGCCTGGAACTGCACTTTGGCGACAAGGTTCGGAAACTTTCCCACCGGGAAACCCAGTTGCTGCAAATCCTGGCCAGTAACCGCAATGCGGCCGTCGACCGCCGGGAGATCCTCCAAACCGTATGGGGTGACGACTCTTTTTTTAACTCCCGCAACCTGGATGTATACATTGCCAAACTCCGGGATTTCCTCCGCGACGACCCGGATGTACAGATCATTACCCTGAAGGGTGTCGGTTACCATTTTGCTGTCGGCTAACCCAATCAAAAAATGATTCGATTGAAACGATTGGTTCGATTGTTTCGATTGGCTTCGCCCGCCGTACCACCCCGCGGCGTGGGTAGGTGGGGTCGATGGGAACGCCACGCCTCGGCGTGGTCAAATCAACAAATCAACGCATCAACAAATCAACAATTGATTCGATTCTTTGGCCAATCGATCAATCGTATCATTCGAAACAATCGGATCAATTACAACACCGTTATTCCCCCCTTCACCACAATAACCTTCCCGGGCACGACCTCCACCTCGGCAAAAAACACGTAAACCCCGGGCATGACCCGTTTTCCGCGAAAAGTGCCGTCCCATCCCGTTGCGGTATCGTTGGTTACGAGGTTTTGACCGAGAAAAAGCTGATCGCCCCAACGGTCAAAGATCAGCAAACGGTGGATTGGCAGGGGATCACGCGAGTAAAGGGTAAACCGGTCGTTTCCAAAGGCTGAATCATGGCGCAGTACGTTGGGCGCAAATACATTGGGCTCAACCTGAATGAAAAAGCTGTCGATGGCCGGGCAGCCTTCGTCGTCAAACACCGTAACGCTTACCCAGGAATCGTCGGCGGGCCGGATGGTATACCGCAGGCAATCGACACATTCGGTACTGTCGGTTGGCGACCATATCGAAGAGACAATGGGCCGTTCCGGTATGGCCTCCAGGATGACCTCATCACCCGGTTTGAGCGGCGCCTTTAATCTTCTTGGGACGATCTCCACCAGAAAACTATCGGGCTGGCCGATGGCGATGGCCAGCGGCCGGTTGTAACAGCCGGTGGAATCCCGCACAACCAGCTTGTAATCGCCGGCGGCAATGGTATTGTATTGCGGATTGGCGGAAAAGCTGCGCCCGTTGTCAACCGAATACCGGTAGGGCGGCAATCCGCCTGAAGGGCTGCCGAAGCGAATGGCGCCGTCATTAAAATCATAACAGGAAGGTTCTTCCGTTTCATAGGGGAATTGCGGCGAATTGAAAATCGCGCTGACCGTATCGGATGCAAAATCGGTTCGCCTGCATACCCCCAGATAACCGACAGCGGTATACAATCCCGGCGCATAGGCTGCAAAAACCGTATCCGGGCCGTATTGCAGGACGGAGTCTTCGTACATCCATTGCACGCCGTCAAACAGGCCGGTGGCCACCAGGGTATCCGGGCAGACCCCGTCGCCAATGAGTGTTACGGCAATTTCAGGCTCGGCAATTTTGCTGAACCCGGAGTAAAATGCTGCAAAACTGGCTGGTTCGTTCCGGCCGTACATGGCGACCTGGATGGCCGCGTCGGCCACTACGCTGATTTTTTCGGGCCTGTCGGCCTGGGTGAAAAGGTCGAGTTTCCGGTAGGTCACAAAATCGGGATTGCCGGGTACGGGGTCCGGTTGTCCGAGGGGGATGACCGAGCCGTCTATCCGGGCCGTAACCTGGGAGTTTCGCATGGCCGTGATCATCAGCCCGCCTTCAAAACGCATGCTGCCGATGAGATTTGGCTGGTATATATTGTCCACTGCATTGGAAATGCCGCAACTGATGGGCGGCACAAAGATCAGGCCTGCAGTCCGGTATTGGTCGGCTGCCTGCGCCGTTCCGCCGATCATCTGGTAGAGGAACACGGCTTCAGAAGTGCGGATGTACAGGTTTCCGGCGGATGAGTAAGCGTTGGTGGATACTTCATAGCTCTGACCCGCTTGCAGGGTTGCCACCGGGTTCGAATTGCCGTTCAGCCAAACCCGCGTATTGTTCAGGTGTGCGATGACGATGGGCCGTTCCAGCGCCGAAGAGCCGTTGCCTTTGCAAAGGATATATTCTTTGCCGGTTTTTTCAAAGGGCGCAATCTGGTCTATACCGATGTCGTGCGCCTGAAAGACAATCGGCGCCCCCACCCACGAACCACAGTTGACCACGATGGGTTTGCTGGATTCCAGCAGGGCGCCCATAAATCCGTTTGCAGTCTGCGTTGTGCCGTTGATATCGATGTAATGCGAAAAAACCAGGGATTCTCCTTTGTGGAGGAACATGTTCACCGGGCCGGTGGAGGGGACGTTTGCACCGTTGATCCGGAAGGAAAGATTATCATTGAAATTCGAAAAGGAAATAAAAGTAGAATCTTCCGTGGCCATCATACCTACAAAATTGGAGCGGCGGTTGTTGCCGTCAATCTCCTGGATCAAATGCCCGATCCGGAAGGTTTTCCCCAAAGCGCCTCGGCCTTTGCAGGTCAGGTCGCCGGCATGAAAAGAAGAATTGCTGTGTACCCGGAAATAGGCGTAAAACTTTTTGGGGCCGTCGATGATCAGCCCTTTTGATTTGAGCGGTATGTGGAGCATAGCCTCAGAAACCAGGGTGTAGGAACTGTTATTGTCGCCGAGGTCGTGGCGGTAGGGTTGGGCATTGCTGATCGTTACCTTGGAGATCTGGTTGCCTGACCCGGTCCGGATCGTCACTTCAAACGGCTCCGTCTCAGGTGTGGAAAGGTACAGGAATTGCGGGCCCCATTCTTCCCGGGCATGCATTGGCGGCAACCAGTGAATGGTGTCCAACTGGCCGGTCAGGGCAGAAGCCTGAGCCATAGACCAAAGGGCGAAAATCAGGCGGATAGGTTTCATCCTCAGGCTGTTTATGAGGGTAATTTACTGTTTTTTTTTGACAGAAACACCACTTGATCCATTGTATTGGCTTGGATTTGACAATTTCAATCCTGCATTCAACCCTGAGCCGGAGGGTTCCGGCGGAGAAAGTTGAATTTTAGGTCCTGTCTTTGTTACCCTTGGCAAAAGCATTCTTACCTTTGCAAAAAAATAAGACATTGACACTGATCAAATCCATTTCCGGTTTCAGAGGCACTATTGGCGGCCGTGCCGGAGACAACCTCACCCCCATCGATGTAGTTGAGTGCACAGCAGCTTACGGCGCTATGCTGCTGGATCGGAAAGCCCCTAAAAAGATTGTCATTGGCCGGGACGCCAGACCCTCCGGACCGATGGTCAGCCAATTGGCCGCTTCCACCCTGACGGGTATGGGATTTGATGTGATCGATCTCGGCTTGTCCACAACACCCACCGTGGAAATGGCGGTTCCCGCCCTCTCAGCGGGGGGCGGCATCATCATTACCGCCAGCCACAACCCTAAAGCCTGGAATGCGTTGAAATTCCTCAACCAGGCCGGCGATTTTATTTCCAGGGAAGATGGAGTTGAAATTTTGAGCCGGCTGGAAAAAGGTGGATTCCATTTTGCAGGCGTAGACGAACTGGGCAGTTACCAACCTGAAACCGGATGGATCGACCGGCATATTGACGCCATTCTGGCCCTGGATTACATCGACGCGGAGGCCATAAAAAAAAGAGCTTTTAAAGTGGTGGTCGACCCCGTGAATTCCACCGGCGCGTTGGCCCTGCCGCCCTTGCTCCACCGGCTTGGATGCCAGGTGATCCTGATCAACGGCGAGGTGTCCGGCCAGTTCGCCCACAACCCGGAGCCGCTTCCGCAACATTTAGAGGACCTGTGCGAAACGGTACTCCGGGAAAAGGCAGATATGGGCATTGCCGTCGACCCGGATGTGGACCGCCTGGCCCTGGTAGATGAAAACGGCGTTCTGTTCGGGGAGGAATACACCCTGGTGGCAGCTGCGGACTTTATGCTCGCCAGGAAAAAAGGCAACACGGTATCCAATCTTTCTTCGACCCGGGCTTTGCGCGACCTGACCCGGGAACACGGGGCCAGCTATTTTGCCAGCGCGGTGGGGGAGGTGAATGTGGTCGAAAAGATGAAGGCCGTGGGGGCAGTGATCGGTGGAGAAGGCAACGGCGGGGTTATTTTGCCCGACCTTCATTACGGCCGGGATGCCCTTGTCGGCACGGCGCTGATCCTGGCCCGGCTGGCTGAGTTGGATACAACCCTTTCGGGGCTCCGGAAAAAATATCCGGATTACCAGATGGTGAAAGACAAAATGGAGCTGACGCCGGACCTGGACATGGACGGGATCCTCTCCGGGCTCGAAAAACGATTCGAAGGCGAGCAGATCAATACCGAAGACGGCTTGAAACTGGATTTCGAACGGGGCTGGGTCCATCTCCGCAAATCCAATACTGAACCGATCATCCGCATCTACGCTGAATCCGATACGGATGCCGGGGCAAAGGCCCTGGTTGATCTGATAAAATCGGAAATGAATATTCTTATTAGTTGATTGATGGAATTGCGTGCGGCGCAGAAGGCGCGGAGAAACTGAAACCCAGACAGGTACCACGTCGCGGCGAATCAATCCAATCAATTGTTGATTTGTTGATGCGTTGATTCGTTGATTTGAAAGTCAAATCGAATCAATCGAACCAATCGAACCAATTCAGCCAATGGAAAAATTTACCCACAACCAGATCAACATCGCTGCCCTCGAATCCTGGTTTGAACCCTTTCGGAAAAATGTGATTGGGTGGGACCAGCGTTTCCTGTCGCCCTATGGTGAAAAAACCATTGTATACGCCGACTGGACGGCTAGCGGTCGCCTTTACCGGCCGATCGAAGAAAAATTATTGGAGGATTTTGGTCCTTTTGTGGGGAATACCCATACGGAAACCACCGTCACCGGCTGTTCCATGACCCTGGCCTACCACAAAGCAAAAGAAATCATCAAACACCACGTTGGGGCGCGGCATTCCGATGTGCTGATCTCGTCCAATTCGGGCATGACCGGGGTGATCAATAAATTCCAGCGTTTATTGGGCCTGAAGCTCCATGAAAGGTTCCGGCCTCTTGTTCGTATTCCGGATGAAGACCGGCCCATTGTTTTCGTCAGCCATATGGAACACCACTCCAACCAGACCTCCTGGCTGGAGACCATTGCCGAGGTAGAAGTCATTCACCCTGACGAAGAAGGATTGATGGACCTGGGGCATTTAAGCGCCCTTCTGGAACGCTATCAGAACAGGAAAATGAAAATTGCCGCAATTACTTCCTGTTCCAATGTAACCGGGATCCGGACACCCTACCACGAGGTCGCTGAACTCATGCATCGATCGGGCGGCCTGTGTTTTGTGGATTTTGCCTGTTCGGCCCCTTATATTGAGATCAATATGCGCCCCGGAGACCCGGTACAGCACCTGGATGCCATTTACTTTTCGCCTCATAAATTCCTGGGCGGCCCCGGCTCAAGCGGCATTCTGGTCTTTGACCCCCGATTGTATAAAAACAAGGTGCCCGACCATCCCGGAGGCGGCACGGTAGACTGGACCAATCCCTGGGGGGAACACCGGTACATCGAAGAAATTGAAGCGCGGGAAGACGGTGGGACGCCGGCTTTTCTGCAAACCATTAAAACAGCCCTTTGCATCCAATTGAAGGAAAAAATGGGCGTCGAAAATATGCTGCGCCGGGAAGAGGAATTGCTGGAATTGATCTGGGACCGGTTTGACCGGCTTGAAAACCTGCATATCCTGGCCGACCGGCAAAGGCACCGTTTAGGGGTAGTTTCTTTTTATATCGACGACCTGCATTACAATCTGGGTGTCCGGTTGTTGAACGACCGGTTCGGCATCCAGGTGCGCGGCGGCTGCTCCTGTGCGGGGACCTACGGGCATTTTTTGCTGCATGTGGAACCGAATTATTCCAAATCGATCACGGATCGTATTTCCGAAGGCGATCTTTCCCTCAAACCCGGCTGGATCAGGATGTCCATCCACCCAGTGATGACGGATTCAGAGATCATTTTCACGCTGGATGCGATCGAAGCGCTTTGCCGGAACCATCAGGAATGGGCCAAAGACTACGAATATCACCCCAGGACCAATGAATTCAATTATAAATACGCCGGTCCGGTTGAGCCTCAATGAGTGGACAAATGGTTTAAATGGTAACGCCCGCAGTCGCCTCGGATAAATATGGATAAATACCTCTGCCTGTTCTGGTTGTTGTTATCCGCAAACGGGCTTTTTGCCCAGTTTTACCTGAACGGCGATGCCTTTCAGCGGAATGACACCTGTTATCAGCTTACCTATGACGTGAACAATTCGGTAGGCTCCATCTGGAATCCGGACAAGATCAACCTGGATGCCTCCTTTGAGGTCGTGCTGGAGGTTTTCCTGGGCTGTAAAGATGCAGATGGCGCCGACGGCCTGGTATTCGGTTTTCAGCCGGTGAGTACTTCCATCGGGGCTGCAGGTGGTTCCATCGGCTTCGGAGGGGTAACGCCTTCACTGGGGATTGAGATCGATACCTGGCAAAACACGACGTTGAGCGACCCAACCTTCGACCATATCGCCATCATCAAAAACGGAGCGCTTGAGCATTCGGGCCCGAATAATCTGGCAGGGCCCATTCAGGCAAAAAACGGACAGGCCAATATTGAAGATTGCCGGATGCACGACCTGAGGGTCAACTGGGATGCGGCTGCCAGGAAACTGGAAGTCTGGTTTGACTGCGAGTTGCGGCTGACCTACACCGGAGATATCGTCCGGGAGATCTTTGGAGGCAATCCAGAGGTCTTTTGGGGTTTTACTTCTGCGACCGGCGGGTTCAACAACATCCACCAGGTTTGTATCCGTTACACCACTTTCCTGGATCAATTGCAGGACGTAGTGGTATGCCCGGGCGGACAGCTCCAGCTCAATGTGCCCGGAGGGGTGCGCTATCAATGGGTACCGCCGGACGGACTGAGCGACCCGGCGAGCCCTTCACCCATTGTCAGGCCCGGGGAAACCACCACTTATGAAGTCACGGTATGGGATAGCTGCAACCGGCCTTTTACGGATGACCTGACCGTCACGGTAGCCGGAGATTCCGTGTTTTTTGAACTTGGGCCGGATACCACGTTATGTGATCTGGAAACGTTGTTGCTGGATGTAACGACGCCGACGGCGCAATATTTGTGGTCGAACGGATCAACACGTCCGGATTTTTTAGTGCAATTCCCCGGTTATTATGCGGTGACGGTGACCCGAACGGACACCTTTTGCATGGCTGAAGACCGGATCCATGTCGATTACAGATACTTGCCAGTTTTTCAACTGGGCCCTGACACCACCCTTTGTTTGGGTGAAGTAATTCAGATCAGCGCCAGTTATCCCGGCGCAACCAACCTTTGGTCGGACGGCTCCACCGGTGACACCGTCCTGGTAACAAACGAAGGCCCCGTTACGCTGGCCATGACCAACTACTGCGGAACTGCCACCGGCCGGGTATTTGTGGGTTATGAAGATTGTCGGGAAATATTCCTGCCCAATGCCTTTTCACCCAACGGAGACGGCATAAACGACCGCTTTTATCCCCAGGACGGCGGTGATGTGATCAATATTTCAGTGATGCGGGTCTTTAACCGTTGGGGAGGAATTGTTTTTGAAAACGGCGATTTCCTGCCCAATGCCCCGGATGCCGGATGGGATGGAAAATTCCAGGGCAAACCCGCCGCGAAAGGGATGTACGTCTATTACCTGGAAGTGAGGTACCGGGACCGGTCGGAAGAACAGATTGCGGGGGAGGTCTATTTGCTGGATAAATAAGATCGCTTTACCACTAAGACACAAGTAGTCAGTCAACAGTTCTCAGTTGGCAGTCCACAGTCCCAGCCGACTGATTGGCAAGTGAGTACAATAAATTTCACGAAGTGGCGCCTTTGGCGCAACTTTCGCTTTTCAGTTAACTGACTACTTCGGCTACACAAGGTCCACCGAGAAAATAGTGGACTTTGTGGGCCCTTTGTGTCCTTGTGGTTAACCCTTAAAGATTCGGTTGCGGCGTGGTGCGCAGGTAAGGTTTGACCCTTTTATGCCCTTTCGGGAACTTGGCGGGCACATCCGCGTCGGGGACGGAAGGCAGGATCACCACATCCTGGCCGTTTTCCCAGTCGACCGGCGTTGCCACGCTGTGTTTGTCGGTCAGTTGCAACGAATCGATCACCCGCAGGATCTCATGAAAATTCCGGCCTGTACTGGGTGGATACGTGAGGGTCATGCGGACCTTTTTGTTGTGGTCGATCACAAAAACCGTTCTTACGGTCGCTTTTTCGGATGCATTGGGGTGGATCATGTCGTACAATTCGGCTACCTTGCGGTCATGGTCGGCAATGATCGGAAAGTTCATGCTGACATGTTGGGTTTCCTCAATGTCCTGTATCCAGCGGTGATGAGATTCAAGCGGGTCGACACTCAGGGCGATTACTTTTGCGCCGCGTTTGGCAAATTCTTCTTTCAGGGCTGCCGTTCTGCCGAGTTCAGTTGTACAAACCGGTGTGAAATCCGCCGGGTGTGAATAAAGGACCACCCAGGAATTACCGGCCCATTGGTAGAAGTCAATATCTCCTTCGGTAGTTTGCGCCTGAAAATTGGGCGCCAGGTCTCCAAGTCTCAATGTCATTTCAATAAATTTTAGGTTAATGGATGTTGTAATTGGTTATTCATTAAAAACTTTCTGAACCCGGTAAAGCTTTGGGGTTTCGAAAGGCCTTGGTTCTTTTATAGGGCGCGATGGTGTTTTTATAACGTGTTTTGAGGGGTTTATTTTGCAAAAACGGCCGGATCAGGCTTTCAATTTTTTCAAACTCGACCAGAAATCCGTCGTGGCCATACAGGCTTTCAATGAGGCGAAAGCCTGCACCCGGAATATGCCGGGCGATAAAAGCCTGCTCGTCCGGCGGAAAAAGAACGTCGGTTTGTATCCCTATAACCAGGGTTTTGGCCTTTACACCCGCTAGGGCTTTTTCCACTCCGCCTCTTCCGCGGCCGACATTGTGGGTGTCCATCGAACGGCTCAGGCTGATATAGGCCAGGGGGTCGAACCGCTGAAATAATTTATGGCCCTGATACCGCTGGTAAGAACTGGCCTTGAATCCGCTGAGTTTATCCTCGTCCGTTTCTACCTGGGTTTTGGAATAGGCCTGGTAATGCCTGTAAGACAACATGGCCACGGCCCTTGCGGCTTCGAGCCCTTTCCGGCCGGCTTCCGGATGTGCGTTTTCCAGGGTCGGATCGGCCTCCAGTGCCATTCGCTGAGCCTCATTAAAAGCGATGCCCCAGGGAGAATGCTGCGCATTGGTGGCCAATATACAGAGATATCCGATGAAACCGGGTTCTTCAACCGCCCATTCCAGCGCTTGCTGGCCGCCCATCGAACCGCCAATCAGCAGGTGGATATTTGAGATGCCCAGCCGGTCGCGCAACAAACGATGGGCCTTTACCATATCCCTGATCGTGATCAACGGAAAACTCCGGCCATAGGGTTCACCCGTTGAAGGGTTGATCGAAGAAGGGCCGGTGGAACCGTAACAACTGCCCAGAATATTGGCGCAAACGATAAAGTATTTATCCGGGTCAAATGGTTTTCCGACGCCAAAAAGACCGCTCCACCAGTCAGCGGCATTTGCGCTGGCGGTGAGTGCGTGGCAAATCCAGATCACATTATCGCCCGCTGTATTTAACGCCCCGTAGGTGCAATAAGCAATTTCCAGTTCGGGCAGGCTGACACCGCACTCCAGTTCAAACGGCTCCCTGATCTGCAATATCTCCATGAATAAATGATTTTATATTTCCGGGTTTTAACCGGCGGGAATTGGCACCTTGGAAAAGTCCTCCAGGTTGCCAGGGTTTCGCAGAGCCCTGTCTCTCCACCCTTCGTTATAAAATCTTCTTTAAGGAAGAAGTAAAACCTTCAGGGCGCAAAATTAGGCGGGTTTTGAGTAAAAGTCAAGGAATAGGTTAAAATAATTACCCGGTTGAACCCGTCGTTGAATGAAGTCAGGCAAAATCCTCCGGTTACCAGTCCCTCCGTCTCCGGCATCCGGAGATTATTCGGCCGTTTTCAACCGGTTGGCCGGATACATGTTATTACCTTTGACTTTTCTAAATAACATTCAAAATGACGATAGAAATCAGAAGGCTGGACGACGCCTATCATTTAGAGGCTGCCAATGATACCGGCAACACGGTGCAGACCGACGGGTCGCCGGCGATCGGCGGCAGCAACAAAGGCATGCGGCCCATGCAAATGTTGTTGTCGGCCATGGGGACCTGCAGCGCAATCGACGTGATCTCCATCCTGAAAAAACAGCGGCAACCGCTGAAGGATATTGAAGTTTCAGTGAATGGAAAACGGGCCGAAGGCCAGATCCCGGCGGTTTTTACAGATATTCATCTGCATTACCGGTTGTTCGGCAATCTCAATGAAGAAAAAGCGCGTCACGCCGTTGAATTATCTGTGGAGAAATATTGTTCCGTTTCTAAAATGCTGGAGAAAACAGCCAGAATAACCTGGGATGTGGAGATCATCTCCTAACCGGAAACCATCCATTCAAATGAAAGAAGAAAAACACTTCGAAACCGCCGCGGTTCGCACCCAGGCGCCCCGTTCCCCGGCGCGGGAACACAGTGTACCGTTGTACCTCACTTCCAGTTTTACCTTCCCGGATGCGGAGGAGATGCGCGATGCGTTTGCCGGAGATTCGGACGCGTATATTTATTCGAGGTATGCCAATCCAAATGTACAGGAACTGATTGATAAAGTCTGTTTGCTGGAAGAGGTGGAAAGCGGGTTTGCCACGGCGTCCGGGATGTCGGCCATCTTTGCGGCGCTCATGTCCTTTCTCCGTTCCGGCGACCACGTACTGGCGACCCGGGCGGTTTTTGGATCCACTCACCAGATATTGACCCAATTGTTCCCGCGGTGGGGCATTGACTTCAGCTATGTGGACCCGGTGGATACCGGCGGCTGGAAAGACAGTCTGCGGCCCAATACCCGCATCCTGTTGCTGGAGACGCCCTCCAATCCCGGCCTGATGCTGGTTGACCTGGAAGCGGCGGGCCGGTTTGCCCGGGAACACGGTCTGATCTTCATGGTGGATAATTGTTTCGCTTCGCCCTGGTTGCAGCAGCCTGCCCGGTTTGGCGCCGACCTTATTATCCATTCCGGTACCAAATGGATGGACGGCCAGGGCAGGGTATTGGGTGGTATTTTGGCAGGAAGGGCCGACCTGATCGAGGCGGTGACCTTCTTTTGCCGGCATACAGGGCCTTCCCTTTCGCCCTTTAACGCCTGGGTGATGTCGAAAAGCCTTGAAACGTTGGCCGTGAGAATGGACCGACATTGTTCCAACGCCCTGCGACTGGCCCAATGGCTGGAAGGCAAACCGGGAGTGGAAAAGGTGAGTTATCCGTTTTTGGCATCCCACCCGCAATCGGCGCTTGCCAAAAAACAAATGAAGGCGGGTGGCGGGTTGGTGACCTTTACACTTGAAGGCGGGGCAGACAGCAGCATCCGTTTTCTGAACGCCATCCGGCTCTGCACCCTCTCCTCCAATCTGGGAGACACCCGAACGATATTGACGCACCCCGCAACCACTACCCATTCAAAACTGACCGAAGCGGAAAGGCTGGCGGTCGGGATCAGCCCTGGGTTGATCCGTGTTTCAGTGGGCCTGGAACATATTGAAGATGTGATTGCGGATTTTGAGCAGGCGCTTATGTGAGGAGTAACTGAGGAATCGAGGAATCGAAATTCAGTTCCTCAAGTCCTCAGTTCCTCAGTTCCTCAATTCCTCAACCTTCCGTTAGTACCGGTAATACTCCGGCTTGAACGGCCCATTCTGATCCACACCGATGTATTCGGCCTGGGATTGGGACAGTTCTTCCAGTTCCACCCCGATTTTTGCGAGGTGCAGCCTTGCCACCTGTTCGTCGAGGTGTTTGGGCAGCGTATAAACCTTGTTTTCGTATTGATCGTGGTTTTGCCACAATTCGATCTGGGCCAGTGTCTGGTTGGTAAACGAATTGGACATCACGAACGACGGGTGGCCGGTGGCGCAACCCAGGTTCACCAGGCGGCCTTCTGCCAGGATGAGCACATCTTTGCCGTCGATTGTATATTTATCCACCTGGGGTTTGATGTTGACTTTGGATTTGCCATAGTTACTGTTCAGCCAGGCCATGTCGATTTCATTGTCGAAGTGGCCGATGTTGCACACAATGGCTTTGTCCTTCATTTTGCGGAAATGGCGTTCGGAAACGATATCCCGGTTTCCGGTTGCCGTCACCACGATATCGGCCTGCGGAACGGCATTTTCCATCCGCAGTACCTGGAATCCGTCCATGGCGGCCTGCAGCGCGCAGATCGGGTCTATTTCCGTAACGATCACCCGGCAGCCTGCGCCCCGCAGGGAGGCAGCGGAGCCTTTACCAACATCGCCGTAGCCGGCCACAACCGCCACCTTGCCGGCCATCATGATATCGGTTGCCCGGCGGATGGCATCCACGCAACTTTCTTTGCACCCGTATTTGTTGTCAAATTTGGATTTGGTAACCGAATCGTTGACGTTGATGGCAGGCATGGGCAGCGTGCCGTTTTTCACTCGTTCGTACAGCCGGTGCACGCCGGTGGTGGTTTCTTCGCTGAGGCCGCGTACCCCCGGGATCAGTTCCTTGTGTTGGTCGAGCACAAGGTTGGTGAGGTCGCCCCCGTCGTCGAGGATCATATTCAGCGGCTGGTCGTCTTTAAACGCATACAGCGATTGTTCGATGCACCACCAGAATTCTTCTTCGTTCATGCCTTTCCAGGCGAAGACCGGGATGCCGGCAGCTGCGATTGCGGCAGCGGCATGGTCCTGAGTGGAAAAAATATTGCAGGACGACCAGCTCACCTCGGCGCCCAGTTCGATCAGGGTTTCGATCAGCACGGCGGTTTGGATGGTCATGTGCAGGCAACCGGCAATGCGGGCGCCTTTTAATGGCTTTTGGGGGCCGTAGGTTTCCCTCAGGGCCATCAGGCCGGGCATTTCGGCCTCCGCCAGTTCAATTTCTTTCCGGCCCCATTCTGCCAGGCTCATGTCTTTTACTTTGTACTTCAGTTTAGTGGCAGTTGCTTGCATGTTCAATTTTTTTGAGGTGCAAAGATAATGGTTTTTGAAGTTAAAAACAGGATTAAAAATTGCAATATTGCTGTAATTTTGTTTCGGGAAAAATCTGAATCGCGCCGGCCTTCCGGACGAGCCCAAATTCCCAACCGGATCCTTCCTGACCAATATAACCAATCGGCAAACACTACAACGGATCAACCCGCTATTTGTTTCGGCGCATGCCGGCAAATAACAACAGATGACCGTTTATCTTTCCAAGCTTTAAATTTTAAAAAAATGAAAATTTTGATCATCGGCGGCGGAAATATGGGCCTGACGTATGCCCAGAGCTTCCTGAGATCCCATATTGCCAATAAAGAGCAAATGATGATCCTGGAAAAGTCGCCCGAAAAGGCCGGACAACTGGCCCAGAAGGACATCGGGACGGTGTACGGCCAGCCGGAGGATTGCCTGGGCGGCGCCGACCTGATCATTCTGGCGGTAAAACCCCAGGACGCGCCCGCCTTGTTTGAAAGTCTGCGCCCAATGATCGACCCCCAGCAGGTATTCCTTTCTATTATGGCCGGCGTCAAAATCCAGGCGATTGCCGCCGGCCTGGGGGCCAAAAAAATCATTCGGGCTATGCCCAATCTGCCTGCCCAGATCGGCATGGGCATGACGGCTTTCACCTCTTCCGAAGAGGTGACCCGGATTGAACTGGTCATGGTGCAAAACCTCCTGAGTACAACCGGTAAAACGGTGTACGTGGAAAAAGAATCGGCAATCGATGCGGCCACCGCCATCAGCGGCAGCGGCCCGGCCTATGTCTGGTTTTTTATGAAAGCCCTCATGGAAGCCGCCCAGAAAATGGGGTTCAACGAACCGGAATCGGAATTGCTGGTCAGCCAGACTTTCAGGGGCGCCGTGGAGTTGTACAGCAAGTCCGACCTTTCCTGCCAGGAATGGATCGAAAGGGTGGCCTCCAAAGGCGGCACGACGGAAGCAGCCCTGAGGTCGTACCGCAGCAATGCAGTTTACGAGGATATCATTTCAGGCGCCAAAGCGGCTTTTGACCGGGCGGTGGAACTCGGTCAGTAGGGAATGCCGGCCTTCCGGTAGATAAAATGCAGCAGCCATGCAGGGCCGATCAATAAAAATTGGACATCTTCAAAAAAAGAAGGTTTTTTCCCTTCGATTTTATGCCCGATGAATTGCCCGATCCAGGCGACAGTGAAAATGACCAGCGACACCAGCGCCAGTTGTCCGGCCTGGGCGCCTACCGCCTGATAGATGCTGTTGACCGCCCATAACAGTCCGACGCTGACCACTACAAACCCCAGGAACAAGGGTACCGACAGCCGCAGATAGAACAACAACGCCAATGCAAGGAAAACGGCCGCCCAATTGGTCAGCAGCCCCCTTTCCACCGGGAAGGGAATGGCATAAAGCAGGCCGAGCAGGCTGAGCATGATGGAGGGAACACAAATCCAGTGGATCAATTTGTTGGTGGAATTCTGGTGGCTCTCGCCGTATTTGTCGAGAAACCATTGCATGGTTTTGGCCATATTGTATGGTTTATGTTTGAGTATTTGAGGAACTGAGGAACTGAGGAACTGAGGTGGCAATTGATTTTCAGTGCCAATATACGGGATTATTCCGGTTTCGCGGGGTAAAATTGAAGGCCGAATGCCCCGGACCAGGATTCGCCGGCCGGCAAAAGGATCAGGCCCTCGTGGTTATTAAATGCGTCAATATTGCCGGTCATGGGTTCAATCGCAACCGAGTTTCGGTGGGCCGGGGTAAACACCTGCAAATACCTGAATTGTTGTTCTCCGGCATTTTGCCAGTACACCAGCCGGCCGTTTTCCCCTTCCAGCAGGACTTCGGCTTTTTCCCGGCCCGGTTGCAGGAAAAAACAATTGTCCAAAACGATTGCGCCGATCGGCTTCAGGGTTTCAAATTCATCGTATGCATAACGTTTTCCCGTGGGCAGCATTTGTGCATTCACACCGATCAGACTGCATTCCGGCAGCTTCAGGCGGACTTCGTCGATACCGGGGCCTGCCTGAAAATAAGGATGCCAGCCCAGGCTCAACGGGATAGTGGCCGGCCCGTTGTTGCTGAAGGTCATCCGGATTTCAAAAATATTTTCGGGGCCGAGCAAAAAAGTGATCTCCAGCGAAAACGGAAAAGGATACCCCGGATTGTCGCCTGCGTCTGTGTAGAGACAGCGAATTGAAGCTGTAGTCCCGTTCAGGTCCAATGCTGTGACTTCAAACGGTTTGTCGGTTCCGAAACCGTGGATGGCATTTCCGTTCATGCTGTCATCCAGGGGAAACTCGTATACGGCGTTATTCCACTCATACAAGCCGCTGCCCAGGCGATTGGCGAATGGAAAAAGAAAAGAGTTTTTGTACCACCGGTTCTGCGATAATTCGGCCGGGGTGAGGTAGCCATCCAAAACCTGGCAACCTTCAATTTGTAATTCCAGAATATGCGCCCCGAATTCAGGAACAAAAACCAATCTGAAACCGGGTTCTGTCCGCTCGATGATATATTTGGTAAATACGCCGAATGCTTCGGTGCTGTGGTTAAATCCGGGCATGAAAGTGGTTGATGGTGAATTCGCAACAAAGGTAGTTATTCGGTTCAAAACCAAGGTATCCGGGGTTGGAGCCTTACCCCGAGATAATTTATGGCTCCGGAGTTTTACGGGCATAAAAACTTTGTACTTTTGGCACTTGTTTATGGATAGCGGCTGAACGCAACAAGTTCTCTAACCAAATTAATCGCCAAACTATTTATGGATCATTCTGCGTCATTTGACCAATTTTCAAGACGTCATATCGGAATAAACGAAGGCGAACTCGAAAAAATGCTTTCGGTTATCGGGGTGTCAAACCTGGATCAGCTGATCGACGAAACCGTCCCGGAAAGTATCCGGCTCCGCGGTGAATTGAAGCTCCCGGAAGCCCAAACCGAATATGAATATCTGGACGGGTTGAAAAAAATTGCCGCCCGGAACAAAGTCTTCAAATCTTATATCGGTCAGGGGTATTATCCCGCCATTACACCTTCTGTGATTTTAAGGAATATTTTTCAGAACCCCGGATGGTATACGCAGTACACGCCATACCAGGCCGAAATTTCCCAGGGCAGACTGGAAGCGCTGTTGAATTTCCAGACGGCGGTGAGTGACCTGACCGGACTTCCCATCGCCAATGCCAGCCTGCTCGACGAAGGAACGGCCGCAGCCGAGGCCATGATCATGTTCTTTGGTCATCGCAATAAAAAGAACAAAGGTGAGCCGGTCAACCGGTTTCTGGTGTCCGATCAGGTCTATCCGCAAACCCTGGATGTATTGATCGCCAGGGCGGAACCCCTTGGAATCGAGGTGGTATCAGAACGCCTGGACCGGTTTGAGTTGAATGACCGGGTATTCGGCATGCTGCTGCAATACCCTGCTGCGGACGGCAGTGCAGAGGATTACCGCAACCTGGCCGGCCGGGCAAAAAGCAAAGAGATCTATGTGACGGTTGCCTGTGATTTGATGAGCCTGGCACTTTTGACCCCGCCGGGAGAATGGGGAGCGGACGCCGCCGTAGGTAATTCCCAGCGTTTTGGGGTTCCCATGGGCTTCGGAGGTCCGCATGCCGCCTTTTTTGCCTGTCTGGATGAATACAAACGGCAAATACCCGGCCGCATCATCGGGGTCTCGGTAGATGCCCATGGCCGCCGGGCCCTCAGGATGGCCCTTCAGACCCGGGAACAACATATCCGCCGCGAAAAAGCAACCTCCAATATTTGCACCGCTCAGGCCTTGCTGGCCATCATGGCCGGCATGTACGCCGTTTACCACGGCCCGGATGGTATCAAGGCCATTGCCACAAGGATCCATGCATTGACCCAGATCCTGGATGTCAACCTCAGGAACCTGGGCTTTGACCAAAAAAATACGCATTATTTCGATACCCTGAACATTGCGGCCGACCCAAAAATGATCGCCGAAGTGCGCAGCCATGCCCTGGCCGCCGGGCTCAATCTCTTCTATGGCGACAACCGGATCGGGATCAGCCTCGACGAAACAACGGGCATCCTCGAGATTGAAACCATCGTTCAGGTTTTTGCAGCTGCAAAAGGGGTAAAAGCAGATTTCGATATTTCCAGGCCCGACCGTCCGAATATTCCTGCCGTTCTTTCCCGGATTTCGGGTTACCTTTTACACCCGGTGTTCAATACCCTCCATTCCGAAACCAAGATGATGCGGTATATCAAGCGGCTGGAAAACAAGGATATTTCTCTTGTCCATGCCATGATCCCCCTGGGTTCCTGCACCATGAAACTCAACGCCGCCACCGAACTTTTTCCGGTGAGCTGGCCGGAATTTGCGGATATCCATCCTTTTGCCCCGGAAGACCAGGTAGCGGGTTATCATCAGATCTTCAGCGAGCTAGAAAATTACCTCAGCGAGATCACCGGGTTTGTTGCTTGTTCGCTCCAACCCAACTCAGGGGCTCAGGGCGAATACGCAGGCCTTTTAACGATCCGGGCTTATCATTTGCACCGGGGCGATGCCCACCGGAATATCGTGCTGATCCCTTCCTCCGCCCACGGAACCAACCCTGCAAGCGCAGTAATGGCTGGTATGGAAGTGGTGGTCGTTCAGTGCGATGAAAGGGGAAATATCGACATCGAGGACCTGAAGGCAAAGGCCGTCCAGCACAAGGACAACCTCTCAGCGCTTATGGTGACTTACCCGTCCACCCACGGTGTTTTTGAAACGGCCATCCGCGAAATTTGCGATATCATCCATCAATACGGGGGAAAGGTTTATATGGATGGCGCCAATATGAACGCCCAGGTAGGCCTGACCAGCCCCGGATTGATCGGCGCCGACGTTTGCCACCTGAATCTGCATAAAACCTTCGCAATTCCGCATGGCGGCGGCGGGCCGGGCATGGGCCCCATTTGTGTAAATGAAAGCCTGAAGCCTTTCCTGCCCGGGCATGTTTTTGCCAAAACCGGGGGCGACAATGGCATCCGGGCCGTTTCGGCCGCCCCCTGGGGAAGCGCTTCCATCCTGTTGATCTCCTACGCCTATATCCGCCTGTTGGGCAAAAAAGGGGTGGTCGATGCAACCAAATACGCCATTTTGAACGCCAACTACATCAAGGCAAGGCTGGAAGGCGCCTATTCCGTTTTGTATTCGGGTGAAAAAGGCAGAAGCGCCCACGAACTGATCGTCGATATGCGGCCTTTTAAAGCCCTGGCCAGCGCAGAGGATATTGCAAAACGGTTGATGGATTACGGGTTTCATGCACCCACCTTGTCGTTTCCGGTAGCGGGAACCATCATGATCGAACCCACCGAAAGCGAAGACAGGGAAGAACTGGACCGGTTTTGTGAAGCGCTTTTGCAAATCCGGCACGAACTGGACGAAATCGCTTCCGGTCTGGCCGACCCGGAATCCAACGTTTTGTCCAATGCGCCGCATACCGCCGAAGTGGCGACCGCTGATGCCTGGACATTTTCTTACAGCCGGGAAAAAGCCGTATTCCCCTTGCCGTATTTGAGGGAAGGCCGTAAATTCTGGCCGGCAGTGGGTCGGATCGACGGAGCTTACGGCGACCGGAACCTGGTTTGCACTTGTCCGCCTTTGGAGGATTATATGGCTACTGAATCCGGATCGGACCGGATCTAAACTGTTTGATATGAACCTGATATTTCTGGCGATCTTGTCTTTTTCCGGGCTTCAGTCAGGAGAAAATATTGCAACTGCGCACCAGTTTCATCTTAGCAAGTGCCTGATCGAGTATAACGAAGCGGATAAAGCCCTTCAGGTGAGCATGCATTTATTTATTGACGACCTGGAAGAAGCTTTGCGCAAACAAGGCGCGGACAAACTGTTTTTATGTGCAGACAAGGAGGCGCCTGATGCAGAAGTCCACCTCGAGCGCTATATTTTGCAGCACTTCAAGATCAGCGTGAACGGCAAACCGCAGTCCTTTTCTTTTTTGGGTAAGGAACCTTCCGAAGATCTGATCGGGGTCTGGTGTTACCTGGAGGCTGAAAATATCCAGTCCCTGAAGGAAGTGTCCGTAATTTACGATATTTTAATGGAGGTTTTTGACGATCAGAAAAACGTGGTCAGTGTTCGGGGACCCCAAAAAAAGCAAGCGTCTTTCCTGCTCCAGAAAGGCAGCGCCCAGGATAGTGTTACATTCTGAATGAAAACCTGATTGGCTGGTTAACATTAACACCTATGAATAAAGGAACCCTGTTTTTGATCCTGATCGCCGCCATGTGGGGGTGCAGCCCGAAGCCGGCGCCGGTTTCATTCGACTCCCTGACACCGGAGCAGCGACTCCTTTCGGCCAATGCCTTGGTGGGTATGACCGCAGCCCAGGGTGTGGAAGTCAGCTTGTTTGCTGCGGAACCGGACCTGAGCAATCCAACCAATATCGCGGTGGATGCCAAAGGCCGGGTTTGGGTTTGTGAGGCCAATAATTACCGGTTGCCCTACAATCCGAAATTCAAAAAAAGAGAGGCTGGCGACCGGATTCTGATCCTGGAAGATACGGACGGCGACGGGCGTTCGGACAAAACCAAAGTTTTTTATCAGGGTGAGGACCTGGTGGCGCCCCTCGGCATTGCAGTCTTGGGGCCCAAGGTTTTTGTTTCGGTTAGCCCGGTCCTGTTGGTTTTTGAAGATGCCGACGGGGATGACATTCCGGAAAAACGAGACACCCTTTTTGTTACGGAAGGCGGGGCCGACAATGACCACGGCGTACATGCCATCAGTTTCGGGCCCGACGGCAAACTCTATTTTAATTTTGGCAATGCCGTTACGGGGTTGTCGCATAAAAATGGCGAACCAGTCCTGGATCAATACCGGCAACCCATACGAACCGAAGGCAGGCCCTATCACCAGGGGATGGCTCTGAGGTGTGAATCGGACGGCTCCAATGTGGAAGTGCTTGGCCACAACTTCCGGAATCCTTATGAAGTGACGGCAGATGTATACGGGAATGTCTGGCAATCGGACAATGACGACGATGGGAATGAAGCAACCCGGATGAATTTTGTGATGGAATCCGGCAACTTCGGTTTTGTGGATGAACTGACCGGTGAAGGATGGCAAAAACGGAGACTGGGTTGGTCGGATGAAATTCCCAAACGCCACTGGCACCAGAACGACCCGGGGTCGACGCCCAACCTCTTGTACAACGGCGCCGGATCACCTACCGGATTGATGATGTATTACGGCGATGTTTTGCCGGATGTTTTTCAGGGGGGTATGGTGCATTGTGAGGCGCTTAAAAACGAAGTAAGGGCTTACCCGGTTACCCCGGACGGAGCAGGGTACAAAGCGGAGACGGTTGTGTTGTTGAAAAGCGAGAACCAATGGTTCAGGCCCTCGGATGTCGCAGCGGCCCCGGATGGATCCGTATTTGTTTCTGATTGGTTTGATCCGGGCGTTGGCGGGCATAAACTGGAGGATATTGAAAAAGGCCGGATCTTTCGTTTGGCCAAAAAAAAGGATGAATATAAGCCGGTCAGTCTGGACCTGACGACCCTGCCTGATCGGATAAAAGGCTTGTCCAGCCCCAATATGGATATTCGTTTCCAATCCTGGACCGGTCTTCAGCAACTGGGTCCGAAAGCTGTCTCTGCGTTGATGGAGGAATGGAAAAATCCGGATCCCTTGCGGCGCGCCCGGGCCCTTTGGCTGCTGGCGCGAATACCCGGAAAAAATGCAGCTTTTTTGGAAGGGGCAATGGATGATCCGGAACCCGAAATCCGGGCGGCGGCGCTCCGTGCGACCCGACGGTTCACCCCCGATCAATTACTGCAGGCAATTGAAAAAGCCGTCGGCGATCCGGCCTATATGGTAAAACGGGAGGCTGCCATTGCCCTCAGAAACCTGGGTACACCCGAGGCGGCTGGATTGTGGGCCCGTTTGGCCGGCCAGTATGATGGTCAGGACCGCTGGTACCTTGAAGCGCTTGGGATCGGCAGCGACAGGTACCCCGATCTTTATTTCCCGGCATGGGCCGACCAGGCCGGAGCAGGCTGGAAAAATGAGAATGGTAAACAACTGGTATGGCGGATACGGGCCAAAGCCAGCTCGGCAATGCTGGCCGAAATGATCCGTGAGGAAAAGGACCCCAAGGTTTTGCCGGGTTATTTCCGGGCCCTCCAGTTTAAACCCTCAGAAGGCAGGAATGACCTTGTTGCGCTTTTTTTGCAGGCGGAAGACCCGCAAACAGCGGCATACGCACTGGGTTTGCTGGATGAAAATTATATCAAACAGCATCCTGCAGTATTGGCCGATATCAGAAAGATTCTGCCCGCCATCAAAGGCACGCCGGAATGGATTACGGCCGTTCGCAACCTCAAACTCAAGGATCAGAACCCCGCCTTGATGGAAGCCTTCCTGAACAACCAAGACCGGGATATTGCCTCTGAAGCGGTCTTGGCCATGTTTGATCTGGGCGGGTTGGCCTATTTCAAAGAGATTTTTACCCAGGGCGACGATGACCGGAAAAAAGAATTGTTGAGCCAGTTCCAAACCGTTCAACATCCCCAATTGGTCCGGTTCTGGAAGGAACAGGCCCAGAAGAAATATTCACCGGGCCTCCTGCACGGTTTTGTAGACGCGCTCGGGTACAGTTGGGACGGACAACACGCTTTGTACGACCTCGTTCGCGAAGGCAAACTGGAAGGCGAATTAAAAACCGCGGCAGCTTTGCACATGATGAACTGTTGGGATACCGAGGTCAGGTTGGCGGCACCGGGGTACCTCAGCTCCAGGAAAGGAAAATCGGGCGACTATTTTCCGGATTTGAACGACCTGGAGTCCAGGGTTGGGGCGCCGGATAAAGGAAAGGCGGTTTTCAATAATTTGTGTTCAATTTGCCATCAAATTAATGGCGCCGGTACAGCTTTTGGCCCAGATTTAACCTTAATTGGTGATAAACTGTCACTAAAATCTTTGTATTCATCCATCATTTACCCCAGCGCAGGGATCAATTTCGGTTATGAGGGTTACCTGATAAAAACAACCAGCGGCGGGTTTTACAGTGGTTATATCACCAGCCGGAATGACCAGGAAACCAGTCTGCGCATGTTGGGCGGGGTGGCGCAAACCTTCAAAAAATCCGAAATTGCTTCTATGGAACCGATGCAGGAATCGCTGATGACGGCCAACCTGCATGAGACGATGGAAGTGCAGGATCTGGTGGACCTGGTCGCCTACCTTTCAACCTTAAAAAAGGAACCGGAGGCTACCCGGTAAAAGGGTTACAATACCAGGGGGATAACCGCCTTGCGGCCGGCCGGATAATCGTCAAAACGGGCCCGGTACCATTTATGGTGGCTGATGGCCCGGGGGATCAGGTTGGCTGCTGTCCAGACGGCAAAACTGAAGGCAGGCAGGTTCCAGCAGATCAGGGCAAAGCCGGTCCATTCCAGGATCTCTCCCAGATGGTTGGGGCAGGAGACGAGGCTGAACCACCTTCCTTTCGGGATCTTATAACCGGATTCACCGGGCTTTCGCAAGGACAACAAATAATTATCGGATCGGATATTGATTGCCATTCCCGACAAAAACAAAAACATACCGGCCGCAAACGGCAGGCTGAACATCCAGCCGGAAGGGTAGGGAGGCGATAAAGTCCCCAGGAAATACCCGTTTAACCAACCATTCATACTGTTGAAAAAAACGGCGGAGAAAACAACAACCAGCGGTATCCTTCTGCCTTCCATTTTTGCCCGGAACGGATAGATCAGGCTTCGGTTCAGGTAATGGCCGGTCCAGAGTATAAAAATCAACCAGGATACCTCATTTTTCGGAGTGGCCCCGGTCAGGAAAAACCATCCGAACACCAGGGGGGAGACCAGTTCCATGAGGATCCATCCGGTCCGGTAGGGCAGGGTAGGTCCCCATTTTGCGGAGGCGTGCCGGCCGTATGGAGCTGTGACCTTCAGTTGCAACGGGATCAGTGCGAGCGCAATGCCGATCCAGCCGAAGACGATCAGGTTGAAAACCGAAGTATCCATTACATTGGGTTTATTCCATGCGGTAGGTGACAGACCGGCCTGAACCGGATCTCCGGAATTCAAAAAAAGCAAAATACGGCGCTGCAATAGCCGAAATCACCAAATGGACGGCTACTGCCCAGGTGTACCACGGCAACGGGCCGGAAGCGCCGAACCAGTCGCCGTAATAATAGATCAGGTAAAAGCCGAAGATGGATTTGGCGATTTCCATGTATGCAGCATTTTTATTCCGGTCCATCAATTCGGTATAAGCGTATATGGAAATAAAAACAAAAGCACCGTAGATGAAAATACCGGGTGCGCCAATCCTTGCAATATAGGAAAAGAAATAAACGAGTAAAAAGTAATTGAACAACATCTGGACCCATGACCAGATGATCAGGGCAAGAGATGCCTGGGTGTCGTATTTTTCAAAATGATAGGGATCTTTGATGCTGAAGACCGGATAACGGTCTTTGACGTCGTCCGGCCGCCACCCCGTCGGCATGAACCAGATCCTGAACTTGTCCTTCCATTGCCGGGTGCGCCAGGCGTCCTGTACCATTAACCAGAGATGCTGGAAGTTGATCTTAACCGGATTCCAGGTCCTTGCAGGCCGGGTAATGCCATAAACGGGCGGAACCTCTTTCATTTCTTCCTGAAAAGTACCAAACCACTTATCCCAAAAAATGAAGATCTGGCCATAGTTTTTATCCAGGTATTCCGGATTGAACGCATGGTGAACCCGGTGATGAGACGGGGTAACGATAATTTTTTCCAGGAACCCCATCTTCCCAATGAGCCGGGTATGGTACCAGTATTGTAAAAACAGGTGCAACGGGCCGATAATAGCAACGACCATGGTGGGCACGCCTAGCAGCGCTGCCGGCAGCAATAAAAACGTAAAATAGTTGATGAAACCGGATATGGATTGTCGCAAGGCGCAGGCCAGGTTAAATTCTTCACTGCTGTGGTGAATGATGTGCCGGTTCCACAGGAAATTGATCTCATGGCTCCACCGGTGCACCCAATACCCCTGGAAATCGACTGCCAGAAAGGCGATGATATAAACCAGCGCCGAGTTTTCAATCCGGGTGACGGCTACCTTCTCAACCAGCCAGCTGTAGGTTAGAATACTGATGCTGATGCCCAAAATATCTTTTACAACATTGGTCATGCCGGAACTCAGGCTGGAAATACTGTCCATATTTCTGATCACCTTGTGTCCACGCCGCCAGTCGATGATCCATTCTATGGCAAAAAGCGCCAAAAAAACCGGTACGGCAATGTTTAAAAGCTTTCCGTAAGTTTCCATCTTTGTCTTTCTCTTGTTCCCGGATTTTATCCTTCGCGCCACACCCAGAGCGTGGCGCGAAGGATAATGCCGCAGGATGGATCGTTTTGAAAAAACTATCCGACGCGCGGTATAAATCTCAAATATACAAGTAAATTGAAAAATCCTGCACTGAACCGACGCCTTTACCGGCCCGCTTACCGCAAATTCCGCGCTTACAGGACTGCCCTGGCGGTTTCCGGAAGTTATTTGTGGCTGGCCCTGAAAAGTCGTCTGAGGGGCAAGGCTTATTACAGAAATCAACTTCCCCGACTCCATCAGCAGAATGCCCAACGGATCAAAACAACCATCCTTGAATTGCAGGGCTTGTTCATCAAATTCGGACAATTGATCTCTATTTTATCCAATGTTTTGCCCGAGCAATTCAGAGAACCCCTCACCTCCCTCCAGGATAAGATCCCTGCCAGGCCCTTTGAGGAGGTTGCCCGGACATTTCAAGCCGAAACCGGGAAATCCATTACGGAGGTTTTTGATCATATCGAACCCGTTCCGATTGCTTCGGCATCCATCGGTCAGGTCCATCGTGCACGCCTGAATGGCCTGGATTATGTTGTGAAAATCCAGCACGCGGACATTGAAACCATCGCGACGGCAGATCTTGCCATCCTGAAACGTCTGGTGGCGGTACATGCTTTTTTTATGGACATGACCGGAATGGATTACATGTATGAGCAGGTCAGGGCTATGATCGAGGATGAACTGGACTATCTGAAAGAAGGAACCTCCATGGAGCGGTTATCGCAGGCTTTGGCCCGGGAAAAAGACCTCAGGGTTGTCATTCCGGAAGTTTTTCAACCCATTAAAACCCGGAAAGTACTGATCAGCCGGTATTGCCCTGGGGTAAACGCCTCCAATATACAACAACTCGACCAGTGGGGGATCGACCGGAAAGACCTGGCCGCACGGCTGCTGATCCTTTACAGCAAAATGATATTGGTGGATGGGTTTTACCATGCGGATCCGCACCCCGGGAATATCCTGGTCAATGCAAAAGGGGATATTATCCTGCTGGATTACGGCGCTGTTGCCGAAATTTCGGAAAAATTAAGATCGGCCATCCCTGAGCTGATCGAAGCAGTGATCAGGGACGATACCGAAGGTACGGTGGCTGCCTTGAAAAAAATGGGTTTTATTTCTAATGAGAAGGATTCTGTCCGGATGGCGGAACACCTGATCCAGGTTTTCCGGAATTTTTTGCAGGAAGAGGTGAATATGGAAGGCATGAACTTTGCATCGATCCACCTGAGTTCGGGATTCGGAAGTTTGCTGGATCTGTTAAAGCAGGTCAGTTTGAAGGATGTATCCAGGTCTATCCAGATCCCCAAGGATTATGTGCTCCTGAACCGCACGGTGGTCCTGCTATTAGGTCTTTCCTTCCAGTTAGCGCCCGACCTCAACCCCTTGGACACCGTTCGGCCCTACCTCAAGGAACACCTGGGCGCCCAACGCAAAGGGATCACCCAGATTATTCTGAATGCCCTGCGGACCCAATTGGCGACTGCAGTAGCTTTGCCGCAGGAATTGCAGAAATTTTTAAAAAACGCCAACCGGGGCGAACTGGAGTATGAGGTCAAAGGCCTGAAGGAAGGTTTTCGCCGGCTTTACTTATTGGGGCAGCAATTCCTTTTTTTATCGGCAGGGCTTGCCTGTCTTTATTTGGTTACTGCAGGGGCGGGGGAACTGGCGGCGAACAGGTTGGACTGGCTCTGGGGCGGGGTAGCCGTTTTCTCCTTTTTGTTTCTTCGCTCATGGTGGAAAGGCGAAAAATAATATTCTTTATTCGCATCCATTTCAAACAATCCCTTATATTAGCCACGAAATCATACCTCCAACCGCCTTTCTCAAAGCCGATTTGTCTATTTAACAGCCCTTTACCCCGCAAAGGGGCACAACCTTCTCCGGAAAACCGTCCTTCAAAGCTGTTGATTATGAAGCAACTATTTACTTCCGCCTTTTTGTTTTCCGTTTCAGCGTACGTTTTTGCATTTTCAGGCGAAACTGCCTTGATCAAGGTGGTTGAGGATGTAGAAAGATGGACCGTCCGGCCGGCGGAAAACTTTTCTCAATACGAAATTTGCGGCCTCACACCGGGGGCAAACTATTGGGTGTACCTCAACGGACAAGAAGGTGATAAAAGTGGGTTGAAAAAATCAGGACCGTTTGCAAACACCGGTAAATGGCCGGGCAGCCTTTACCTTGAAAAGGCGACTTCCTGCGTCAAAATCTCCATGTGGGTGAGCAGGCCAACGGCCGGTTACTGGTTATCGGTTATCCGGCAGGATGTTCCGGAGGCTATCGCGGCGCCTAAACTTCTCGCCGGCATTTCAGCTTCTGCCAACGGCGACCCGCAATTCCTGATTCAGAACGTTTTTATCGGAGGCGGTTGTTTTGATGTTTCCAATACCACCTCCGGGGGGACCAGTTCTCAAATTGGTACTTTTGGGAACGGCGCCTCCTCTATTAATATTTCCAATGGGGTGATCCTGTCGACCGGAAACGTAGTCAATGCTGCGGGGCCCAATAATTCCCCCAGTATGAGCTCGGGATTTGGGAATGCAGGCAATGACCCCGACCTGGCCGTTCTGGTGGATAACGGTCAGCTATTTGACGTAGCGGTGATCGAATTTGATTTCACCCCGACGGTTGCCCAGGTAAGCTTCGAATACGCTTTTGCTTCAGAGGAATATTGCGAGTTTGCAGGATCCACATTCAACGACGTTTTTGGCTTTTTTATCAGCGGACCAGGGATAAACGGCCCGTTTTCGAATAACGCCGACAATATTGCCCTGATCCCCGGCAGCGGCAACCCGGTGGCCATCAACTCCGTTAACCATTTCAGCAATACGGCTTATTATCACGATAACAACCCCCCCGGACAAAGCCCGGGTTGCAACACGGGGGAAGCCGCCGCAACCGGCACGATTGCCTACGACGGATTTACCGTCGTTTTTACCGCTATTGCCGATGTGATACCTTGTCAAACTTACCATATCAAGCTGGCGATTGCCGACCGGGGAGACAGCGCCTACGATTCCGCGGTTTTTTTAAAGGCCAACAGTTTCAATGCAGGTACATCCAGCACACAGATAACGCCTTCCATCTCGGGTGTTGCTTTTTCGGATGATACCGCCTATGAACAATGCGGCGACGGTGTTTTCACCTTTGTCAGGGATAACAGTTTTATCAGCGAGCCTTTTGAATTTCATTTTATTGTTTCCGGTTCCAGTACGGCTACTCCCGGACTGGACTACGTCGTTTTCCCCACAACCGTCCTTTTTGCACCCGGACAAACCACCCTTCAACTTCCGGTTGAAATCCTTGCGGACAACCTGGATGAAGGCACCGAAAGTATCATTCTCGAGTACGACAATCCTTGTTCCTGTTTTCCCCAAACCATTGAAATTTTTATCTACGATCCGCCTGAGCTGGATATTTTTGTGGCGGATGAATTTGTTTGCCAGGGTATCGGCACGACCCTGACCCCGCAGGTAAGCGGCGGAGCGCCGGATTACACCTTTGCCTGGAGCAATGGCACAAGCGGGCCGGATTTTACCCTGACCCCACCTGCCGGAACAAGCACCTGGACCGTGACCGTAACGGATGCATGCGGGGTGCAGGCTGTTACGGATTTTCAGATTGAATCGTACAAACCCAGCGCCATTATCGATGGCCAAGGCGCTATCTGCGATGGCAACAATACTGCATTTGTTGAAGTCGCATTCACAGGCGAAGGCCCTTATACCATCACTTACGTGGTGAATGGATTCAGTACCACACTCAATAATCTGACGGACAATCCATCGCTCATTCCGGTGCAGGATATCGGGACCGTGGTCCTTACCGGGGCCTCTGCCAATGGTTGCCCTGCCAATGTTTTTGGCGATGCGCAGGTGACCTGGACAGAAGTTGAGGCCAATCCCGTTATTTCGCCGATTTCCTGTTACGGCCTCGTGGATGGGGCGATCGACCTCCAGATCAGCGGTGGCGCCGAGCCTTACGACATTACCTGGGATAACAACCTTGGCCCGGGTGAAGACCAGCAAGGGTTGGAAGCGGGAGATTACAATGTAACGGTAGTCGACGCTAATGGCTGCCTGGCCTTTGCAGAGGCGACCCTTCTTCCGCCGCCAGTTTTTCTGGTCGACGTCGTCGGGGTCAATCATGTCGATTGCAATCATCCCACCGGCAGCATCGATGTCCAGATTCAGGGTGGAAGCGGCAACCTTGTGTACAACTGGAGCAACGGCGCCTTCCAGGAGGATTTAACTGGCGTCGGCCCGGGGTATTACGATCTGACCGTGTATGATCAGATGGGGTGTCAGGCCGCTGCCGGCGCTGCGATCAGCAATAACATCAGTTATCCGAACGCGGTGGTGGCGAATGGGCTGGTGATCGACTGTTTGCACCCCTCCGCGCAGATATCGGGTCAAGGATCCAGCCAGGGCGCCAATATCACGTACCAGTGGCTGGATGGGAACGGCGCGCCGATACCAGGGGCGAACAGCCGGGATTTGCAGGTGAATACCCCGGGGGCATATACGCTGGTGGTGACCAATACCGGCAATGGCTGCTCCAGGGAAGACAACACCCTTGTCCTGGCGGATACGGATTTCCCCTTGGCCGACGCCGGTCAGGATGGAATGATCACCTGCCAGACGCCCGGTTTGAATCTGGATGGTTCGGGTTCCGACCAGGGGCCGGGTCTGGTTTTTCAATGGACAACCGCCGGTGGCAATATTCTTTCCGGCGCTGATTCGGCGACTCCGTCCGTTAACGCAGGCGGAATCTATTTCCTGAACCTCACCAACATCAACAATGGGTGTACAAGCAGCGATACGGTTATTGTACAAGCCAACCAGGATTATCCCTTGATCCAGATTGAAGCGCCTGATGTGATCAATTGTTTTGAACCCATCGCTCATCTGGACGCCGGCGCCTCGCTTGCGGGCAACTATTATTCAGTGGTGTGGACGACTTCCGACGGACACTTTTCCGGCCCGTCTGACGTGTTGCTTGCAACTGCCGACGCACCGGGAACCTACACCATTACCCTTACAAACCTGGAGAATGGTTGCCAGTCCGGCAGCTCCGTCCTGATTTTGGAAGATTTTGATTATCCGGTTGCAGATGCCGGACCGTCTGCCGAATTGAGTTGCCTGACCTCTTCTGCTTTGCTGGACGGTACGGGGTCCAGTTCGGGCCCAGAGTTCGTTTATGCCTGGTCCAGCAGCGACGGTCAGGTCAATTCGGGCCAAAACGGATTGAATCCAAACGTAAATGCGCCCGGGACCTATGTATTAAGCGTAACGGATACCTCCAACGGTTGTATTTCCCGCGACAGTGTGATGATTACCGAAAACAGCAATTCACCCGCAATTTTTGCCGAAGCGCAAGGGATTTTGACTTGCGACAACGCGTCGGTCGTACTAGATGGAGCAGGTTCCGACTCAGGAGTGGGTTTCGAGGCCCTCTGGACGGGGCCTGCGGGCAATCCCATCGACCATGCGGACAGCCTGAATGCCACGGTTTACCATCCCGGGGTTTATACCCTCTCCATCACCAACCTGATCAATAGCTGCGTTTCCAGTTTGAACGTGTCGGTTATGCAAGACACCCTTGCTCCGCTGGTTTCGGCGGGCCCCGACCAGACCCTTACCTGCTTCGAGCCGTCGGTTGCTCTGGACGGATCAGCTTCCGGCCAAGGGCCAGAATTGCTTTTGAATTGGTCGGCCGTGGCGGGCGCAATCAGTGGCGACTCCACACAGGCCGTCGTGTCTGTTGCGGAAGCGGGTCTCTATATCCTCCGGATATTCAACCAGAGCAATGGTTGCGAAAATGCAGACTCCGTAAGGGTACTGGCCGATCAGTTCAGGCCGCTGGCAGATGCAGGGTTGGATAGCGAGCTCAATTGCGCCTCGCCGGTTTATCACCTGACCGGAAGCGCAGCCGACACCGGGCCCGGATTTGAATTTTCCTGGGTGGATTTAACAAACGGTAATCCCGTCCAGCCGGTGCTTGATCCGGTTTTTTCGGTTGACGGTGTTTATGAAATGAGGGTTTTCAATCAGGATAACGGCTGCGAATCCAGGGATACCCTCCGGATAACGGCTAATTTCAACCGCCCGGAAGCGGATATTTCCGGAATAGAAACCCTGACCTGCCGGGATACGGTCATTGCTTTGAGCGCGCTGGTTTCCGGGCCCTCTGCCGTCCTCCAGTACACGTGGACAACGGTTGACGGGCATTTTGCAGGCATCCAGCAGGGGCCTGATGCAATGGTTGATCAGCCGGGTGTTTATATGCTGATTGTCAGCGATTTGGAGAGCTTTTGCGCCGACACGGCCTTCACCCAGATCGGACTCAACACCGATCTTCCACAGGTGGTCATTACGCCGCCTTCCATCATCACCTGCTCTCAACCAGAGGTATTGCTGAATGCTGCCGGTTCGAGTTCCGGGCCTGATTATGAATATGTATGGACAACCACCGGCGGGCAGTTTGCCGGACCACCGGCCGGCCTTTCTGCGATGGCCGGTTCCCCCGGAGATTACACCCTGGAAATATTGAATACCATCAATGGATGTACGAATCAAGGCAGCGTTTTGGTAGAGCGGGACCCCAATATTCCGGAAGCTGACGCTGGGACCGGACAGGTGATCACCTGCAATACCCCGGAAGTCCCCATTGGAGGGCAATCTTCTTCTGCCGGACCCGGAATCGTTTATGCCTGGGAAATACTTGGGGAAGGGGCATTGACCGTCCTGGACCAGCCTAACACCCTCGCTCAGGCTCCGGGCATCTATGTATTATCTGTTTTGAACCAAAATAACGATTGTGCAGCATTTGATACGGTATCCGTAGCCATCGATACCCTTTCGCCGGTTGCGCAGGCCGGCCAGGATTTTGTCCTTACCTGCAACCAGACCAGTGTGGCGCTGGGCGCTGAAGGATCGAGTACCGGGAGCGATTTTTCGTATTCCTGGAAGAAAAACGGGGTCGACCTCGCCCAGAACCTTTTAAACCTGACGGTTAACGCTTCCGGTACATACGAACTGGAAGTGACCAACCTTCTGACAGGTTGCAGGTCATCTGATTTCGCCTATGTCGCAACAGATACCTTGCATCCTGAAGTATCCATCGATCCGCCGGGCGTTTTAAACTGCATCCAGCCGCAATTGACCCTGAGCGCCCTTGCCCAGGGGAATTATCCCGTGACCTGGGAATGGTCAACTTCAGACGGCCATATCCTTGCCGGGGAAACATCCTTTCAAGCCCAGGTCGATGCGGACGGATTCTATGCGCTCAGGGTGACCAATCCGGAAAACGGTTGTTTTATAATGACGGGTGTGAGCGTTAGTATAGACACCCTGAAGCCGCTGGTGCAAATTGCGCCGCCCGGCATATTGGATTGCAGGCAAACCACTGTTATCCTGGATGCCGGGGCAAACCCCCAGGATGGATACCTGTATGAGTGGTCAACGGCCCAGGGTAATATTCTCAATGGCGGGCAGTCGTCTGCAGCAACGGTCAACCTGAAAGGCGTCTATGATTTAAAAGTGCTTAACCCGGATAACGGTTGTGAATCAACCTCATCGGTGATTGTGGAAGAGAACGTCGATCTGCCGCAATTAGCTATCGACCCTCCTCCGGTTCTGACCTGCCTGGTTGAAGAATTGCTGCTTGAGGCCCAGACGGGGCAAGGCGCTGAAACCTGGTTACTGACCTGGTCGGGCCCGGGAGGCATTTCGGGGTCCTCCATTCAACTCGCGGTAGACCAACCAGGTACTTATCGCCTGACGGCTTTGAACCCCGAAAACCAATGTGAAAACTGGGCAGAGGCAACGGTAGAACAAGATATTGAACAACCGGTTGCAGATGCGGGCCCTTCCGGCGTTCTGGATTGCCATTCAGAGGAGATCGGGCTGAACGGCCAGAATTCATCACAGGGGACTGAGTTCGTTTATTCCTGGGCTACGGACAACGGGATGCTGTTAACAGGCGCTCATAGTCTGACGCCGTTGGTCAATGGCCCCGGCGTTTACCGGCTCACGGTGGAAAACCTGCAAAACGGGTGTACTGCATCGGATCTGGTAACGGTTTCGGCGATACCGCCGGTGGAAGCTGAAATTTCAACCTTCCCGCCCTTGTGTTACGGCGACCCGGCCACCATCCAGGTGAATAGCCCTTCAGGAGGTATGGCGCCTTATCTGTTCTCGGTAGACGGAGGAGCGCATTTTCAATCGAATCCCGCATTTACCGGCCTGGCTGCCGGCATATATGAAGTGGCAGTACAAGACGCCAGTGGTTGTGAATACCGCCAGTCCATCGCAATCGAACAACCCGGCGAATTGGAAGTAGCGCTTCAGCCCCAGATCCTGGCCGGGCTCGGCGACGAGGTTACCCTTCAGGCTTTGGTCAATGTGGATACCTCCCTTATTTCCAGCATAGAGTGGCGGCCTGCCGAACGGCTCAGTTGCACGAATTGCCTGGATCCCCGGGTTGAGGCGATTTCGACCACCGTTTATTCTATTTCTGTCGAAACCCTGAACGGTTGCAAGGCCGGCGCTAAAACCCAACTGATCGTGGACCGGAATGTTGATGTCTTCATACCCAACGGCTTTACGCCGAACAACATTGACGGGAACAACGACCGGCTGGTAATTTTTGCCAAACCAGGCCAGGTGAACAGGATAAAGTCTTTTCTGATCTTCAACAGGTGGGGTGAAAATGTATTTGAAGTGTACAATTTTCCGCCAAACGATCCTTTGTACGGTTGGGACGGGACCCACAGAGGGCAGCCCCTGGATCCGGCGGTATTTGTATACCTTGCTGAAATTGAACTGGCGGACGGGCAGACTTTGCTGCTAAAAGGGGATGTAACCCTTGTCCGCTGATGGCCTTGCGGATTCATTGAAACGGAAAAGCCCTTGCCGTTCATTGAATTGCAAGGGCTTTGACCGGATTTTTGTGGCGGGAGCAGGACTTGAACCTGCGACCTTCGGGTTATGAGCCCGACGAGCTACCAACTGCTCCATCCCGCGGTATTTCTGGGCGGCAAAGATAAGGGATTTTTATTTACAATTCCGAATTTTTATTAAAAAATCTGTAAAAAATCGATTTTCCAGGTTGACCGGCTAAATTAAAACTTGACCATTTTGCGCACCGCTTCAAAAACATCCTCAGCGTTCGGTTTGGAAAAATAATCGCCGTCTGAGCCGTATGGAGGGCGATGAGCCTTTGCGGTCAGCGTAGCCGGAGGTGCATCCAGCCACCGGTATCCTTCTTGTGTTTCCAGTACTTGTTGCATCATAAAGGCGGTAGCCCCGCCCGGGACATCTTCATCCAGAAAAAGGATGCGATTGGTTTTTTTCAAGGATTTGACGATCCGCCCTTCAATGTCGAATGGCAGCAGGGTTTGTACGTCGATCAACTCAACGGAAATCCCTTTTCTTTTCAGTAACCCGGTCGCTGTTTGCGCAACCCGCACGCAGGAACCGTAAGTGACCAATGTGATATCCGACCCGGACTCGAGTATTTCGGGCAGGCCCAGGGGTAGCCGGTATTGACCCAGGTTTTCGGGCAGGGCTTCTTTCAGCCGGTAACCGTTCAGGCATTCAATGACGATAGCCGGGTCGTCGCTGTGCATCAGGGTATTGTAAAAACCAGCGGCACGGGTCATATCCCTTGGAACAACAACGTACATTCCCCTCAGGGTGTTGAGAATCATACCGAGCGGAGAACCTGCGTGCCAGATCCCCTCGAGGCGGTGGCCCCTTGTCCGGATTATTGCCGGCGCCATTTGGGTTCCTTTCGACCGGTACCGCAGGGTTGCCAGGTCATCCGTCAAGGGCGAAAGCGCATAAACCAGGTAATCCAGGTATTGGATTTCAGCGATGGGTTTCCAGCCGCGCATTGCCAGTCCGATCGCCTGACCCACAATGGTCCATTCCCGTATGCCGGTATCAAATATCCGTGTTTTTCCATATTTTGCCTGGATGCCGGCCAGGCCTTGGTTGACATCGCCGATCTGGCCGACATCCTCTCCGAAAGCGATCAGGCGGCGGTTGGCGGAGAAAGCATGGTCAAAAAACCTGTTCAGGATTTCGTAGCCGTTTTTGTACTCGGGGTTGGCCGGGAATATGGGGTCAATAGCCGGTACAGCTAATGCCGGGCGGCCGGATTCTGCGTAGAGGTGTGTGTGATAATGGATTTGGGCCTGGTGGTACTCACGGTCGATCCAGGTTTTCAGCCGATCCAGTTCAGGGGCTGCGGGGGGTAATTCAAAAGCCATCTGGCGGGCGTTTCTGAGCACTTCGGAAATAACAGGCGTTTGAAGGTCCCGCAGATCCTTTTTAAGCTCCGAAACCGGGCCTGTTTCGTCCGGTATCCCCTGGTAAATCTCCTGAAGCTCCTTTAACCTGGATAAGGTAGGCTGGTTAAATTTCTTCCATGCGCGGTCCCTGCTTTCTTTAGCGGCATGGCGGGCCTTGTGGCGGATGGCCTCCAATTCCCCCTCGCCGGCGAAGCCTTCCCGAAGGAGCCAGCTTTTCATTTTTTCCAGGCAATCGGTCTGTTTTTCCCACTGCAGCCTGGCTGGATTCTTATACCTTTCGTGCGATCCGGATGTAGAATGACCTTGCGGTTGGGTTAATTCATCGATATGAAATAAGACCGGATGATGATGATGGCGAACAGCATTCAGTTCTTTTTCGAAAAGTCCGACCAAAGTGAGATAATCCCAGCCTTTTTCACGGATGATCCGGACGCCGGCCTGACCTGGTTCGGGGTGAAATCCGGAAAGGACGGATGAAATGCTTGCCTTTGTGGTTTGCAACTCCCTGGGGACGGAAATCCCATAGCCGTCATCCCAAACAAAAAACGCAAGCGGTACCTGAAGCACGCCGGCGGCGTTCAGCGTTTCCCAGAACACACCCTCTGAAGTACTGGCGTCTCCGATCGTGCAAATAACGAGTTCATGTCCGGATTGTGAAAACAATGAATTTTCCCCGGTCTCCCGGTATTTTTTAGACGCCAGCGCAAGCCCGAGCGCCCGGGCCATCTGACCGCCGGTGCTGGACAGGTCGGCGCTGAAATTTACCCTTTCCAGATGAGAGATCCATTCACCATCGGGGTTGATCAAAGGTGTGGCAAAGTGGCTGTTCATTTGCCGGCCGCCGGAGAAGGGGTCATTCTCCGGATCTGCATAAAGCTGGGCAAAAAAATCTTCAACGGAGCAAAGTTCCAGCGCCAGCATAAGGGTAAGGTCCCGGTAATAACCCGATCTGAAGTCGCCGGGTTTTAAAGCCCGGGCCAGGGCAACCTGAGGGACTTCCTTGCCGTCGCCGGTAATGCCAAATTTTGCTTTTCCGGTAAGTACCTCCCGCCGGGCAAGCAGGCTGGCTTCCCTGCTGAGGCAGCATATTTCAAAATCATTCAGAAATTCTTCAGGACCGGCGGCTGGTTTTTTTTCAGTGTTCCCGGTTTTGCGGCCGATGACAGCATCTTCACTCATCAGGTAAATATTTGGTCAGAGCAATTCGAATTGCCAAAATTCGGAATAAAATTTTGAATACATTCAAACTATTTAACAAAGTTAGATGAAATTTTGTAAAACAGGAGGATTGTCCTTCCGGAACGGTGTTGCCGGGCGTTCGTTGTTACCCAGGACCAAAAAATTCGTCAGAACAAGATCCTTAACAAGCATTAACGAATCATTAACCCGGGGGAAAAAATATTTAGGCTACTTTTGCCATTAAATCGTTAAAACTATAAAATTCACCGCAATGAAAAAGATTTTTTCTCTTTTTGTAATGCTGGTCGCCTTCGCTTCTTTTGTGGTTGCCCAGACTGACGCCACTACGCCGGTCAAAGTGGGAGGGCCCAATATGAAGTTCGAATCCCTTGAAGTGGATTACGGCACCATTGACCAGGGCGCAGATCCCATCCGTGTTTTTAAATTCACCAACGTCGGCACTGAACCCCTGGTCATCAAAAGCGCCAAAGGGAGCTGCGGGTGTACGGTTCCGACCTATCCTAAAGAACCGATCCTTCCCGGAGCATCCAATGAAATCAAAGTCAAATACGACACCAACCGCCCAGGGCCGTTCACGAAGCGCGTAACCCTGACCACGAATGTCGGTGAAGAACCCATCGTGCTGACCATTAAAGGGGTTGTCAACAAAAAAGACGAGCAGGAAGGCCTGCCGTTAAACAAGAGTGGCTTGTTTAATAATAATGGAAATTAATAATTCGCTGATCAACAAGTGATTAGCGCCAACAAAAAAGGCCGGCACATTGTGCCGGCCTTTTTTGTTGGCATAAAAAACCCTTGCTTCAGGGAAGCAAGGGCCTCTAACCCAAACAAATAAACACAAAAACTACTTTTAGATACACAATATTACGGCAATTATTTTAATGATACAATTATTTCTCCTTAAAAAAATAACAAAAAACAAAACAATCAATTAATTATTTGATAATCAGAAGTATAGGATGTAATATTTTTTCAATATGGCAAATTGGCTTTTGAAAAGAGATTGTTATTCCAGTTACAAGAGGGGGTGATCCGAAAATTTAAAAAAAATCTTGATATGTGACATAAAAATTTAATAAATTTATCTATATTATATTGAAATAGAATAAGATAAGTTAAAAAAATGTGACAACAAATAATTGTTCAATTGTTGCTTTCCAGCCTGATTTTTCCAGTAAAAGGATTTTCGGTAATATCGTTTCCTTTTTATACATTTAGGCCATCATAGAAAATCTGCTCCTCATGAAATGGATGCAACTTGCAAGTTCTCTGGCTGTTACCTGTATATTGATCTATTTGCTTTCATCGAATCATCCGTTCGGGGTGCAACTTCCCCCGGTCGGCAGATTCTTCAGCCCTTTTTCAGGTTTCTGGCAAAACGCTGAAAACAAAGAGGTCTATTCGGACCAGGTTTTGACCCTGCCCGGGTTGGAATCACCGGTTGAGGTTGTTTTTGACGAACGGCTTGTTCCGCATATTTTTGCAAAGAATCCTGTGGATGCAGCTTATGTACAGGGTTTTTTGCATGCCAGGTTCCGGCTTTGGCAGATGGACATCTCCACCAGGGCCGCAGGCGGATTTTTGTCGGAAATAGTTGGAGAGGCAGGATTGAGAAATGACAAGGAACAACGGCGTAAAGGCATGGTGTTTGCAGCAGAGCGAACGGTTGAAAAATGGCGAAATTCGGAACAGGACTGGCCCTTTATCCAGGCTTACGCCGATGGTGTGAATGCATGGATCGAACAACTGGCCCCCAAGGATTATCCTTTGGAATTCAAGTTGCTGAATTACAAGCCGGAAAAATGGACCCCGCTGAAATCCGCCCTCTTTTTCAAAAAAATGGCGGAAACGCTTTGCGGTCGCAGTGATGATGTGGAAGCAACCCTGACCTTTAACAGGATCGGTCGTGAATCGTTTGAATTTTTATTCCCGGAGCACAATCCCCGGCAATCCCCGGTCATCCCTGCAGGAACTCCCTGGGATTTTGAACCGCTGCCGGTTCCGCCCCTGCCCGAAAAACAATCCATGATTGGCGGCCTCGACCCGGGTTTTCGCCCCCAACAGCCCCTGCCTTTTATGGGCAGCAATAACTGGGCCCTTTCCGGGACCAAAACCCAGTCGGGTTTTCCCATTTTATGCAGCGATCCGCATTTGCAACTGACCCTTCCTTCGGTTTGGTTTGAGATCCAGTTGCATACCCCCGACTGGAATGCCTATGGGGTCTCTTTTCCAGGCCTTCCCGGCATCCCGATTGGTTTCAACGAACATATTGCATGGGCAGAAACCAATGTCGAACAGGATGTGCTGGATTGGTATGCCATCACCTGGGTCAATGAAGATAAAACCCGTTATCTCGTAGACGACCAGCCGCTTGAGGTAGAAATCAGGGAGGAAACCATTTTTGTCCGGGATAAAGACCCGGTGATTGAACGGGTCAAATACACCATTTGGGGCCCTGTCGTAAAGGAAAACCTGGAGGAACCCCACGTCGATCTTGCGATGAAGTGGATCGCCCATGACCCGCCTTCCGATGGGCCTTTTTATGATGTCGGGGCGTTTTTGCATCTGATGAAGGCCCAAAATTATTCGGATTACTCCCGCGCACTGGAACAGTACAGCAACCCTGCCCAAAATTTCGCATTTGCCGCCCGGGATGGCGACATTGCCCTCCGGGTGAACGGCCGCCTTCCGCTGCGACGGCAGGGTCAGGGCAAGTTTGTCCAGGACGGCAGCACCCTGGGCGCCCAATGGCCGGGTTTCATTCCGATGGCTCATATCCCGCAAATCAAAAACCCGGAACGGGGCTATGTTGCTTCTTCTAATCAGGCATCGACCGCCCCGGATTACCCGTATTACTATTTCGGCTACTTTGATGATTATCGCGGCAGATACATCAACAGCGTGCTCGATGCCCAAAAAAAGTTTTCGGCCCGGGAAATGGCAACCCTTCAAAACGACAACTACAGCCTGAAAGCAGGGGAGGGGCTGCCAAAACTGATTGCGCTCCTTGACGTTTCAGGGCTGGACGACCGGGGAAAAAACGTGCTGGACACCCTGAAGGCCTGGAATTACCGCTTTAATGCCGGGGCGAAAGCGCCCATCGCCTTTGAGGAGTGGTTTGAAAGAGCCGGAAAGTTAACTTTTGACGAACTGGCAGAAGACGGCAGTGAGCCGCCTTTGTACCCGGAAGACTGGCGGTTCCTGGAATTGCTGGAAAACCATCCCAATGATTCTATCTTCGATCTTAGATCAACTCCGGAGCAGGAGAATGCAGGCGGAATGGTAACCCGCGCATTCCGGGAAATGGTGGAAGAATTAGGGGATCAATGGGCGGACCCTGCTTATACGTGGGCGGCTTACAAATCAACAGAAATCCGGCATCTGGCCAACCTCCCCGGTATGGGCTCAGGCCGGCTTGCGGTGGGCGGTTATGGTGATGCGCCCAATGCCATATCCCGGACGGCAGGTCCTTCCTGGCGGATGATCGTCGAGTTGGGGCCTGAGATCCGGGGACAGGGCATTTATCCCGGTGGGCAGTCGGGTAATCCCGGCAGCAGTTATTACGACAATATGATCGGGAAGTGGTCAAAGGGAGAATACCAGGAATTGTTTTTCATGAAGTCGGCCGATGACCGCAGGAAGCCTGTTTTGTTCACGATGAAATTCGAATAATCATGCGGCGTTTATTGATTTTGGCATTGACCGTGGCGGGGATTGGCCTTGCCCTGAGCTTTGTTTTGCCCTGGTGGATTCTGGCGCCGCTGGGCGCTGTTTCAGGCTGGGCGCTCAAAACATCGCCCGGTGTGGCCTGGGCGGGCGGTTTCCTGGGCGGCGCCATCCTGTGGGGGGGAATGGCTTTGTACCTCGACTCCGGGAATGAAGGGATACTTTCCGGCCGGATGGCTGCCATGGCGGAGGCAGAAAGCCCATACGTCCTGATCTTTGTTACGGCAGTGATCGGCGCCCTGCTGGCTTCCTTCGGTTCGCTGACGGGGAGCCTCGCGAGGCAAATGATCCGTTAATGCATCTTTCCTGAAAAAGAAAAGCGGAACTTAAAAAGCCCCGCTTCCCAAAATCACTCAAATCGTTTATTCTTGGTTGCAGCGTATCAGATGATGGTTGAAACGCCGTCTTTGATTCTTCCTTCGTGCAGATAAAGTGATTCCGGTTCTGCCACCATATGAGCGATGGCGTCACCAATTTGTGTGCAGCCATAAACGACCGCCGGCGAAAGTTCCGGCGTACCGATACCCCCTTCGAGCAACTGCTGAACCGCGAGCCTGACCAGGCGCGCCTCCTCCGTCATTCCAAAACTTTCGACCATCATGGCAGCGGATAAAATAGCCGCGATCGGATTGGCGATGTCCTTTCCGGCCGCCTGTGGATACGAACCATGGATGGGCTCAAACAAGGAAGTGTGCACTCCGATGGAGGCAGAAGGCAGCAATCCCATGGATCCCGCGATCACGCTGGCTTCGTCCGACAGGATATCTCCGAACATGTTTTCAGTCAATACCACATCAAATTGCTTGGGATATTGGATGAGTTGCATGGCGGCATTGTCCACAAACATCATTTCCAGTTCAATATCCGGATAACCGGACGCAATCTGCCGGGTAATGTCCCTCCATAAGCGGGAGGTTTCCAGAACATTGGCTTTATCTACCAGGGTTACCTTTTTCCGGCGACCTTTGGCGTATTCAAAGGCGAGATGGGCGATGCGTTCAATTTCGGGTTTGGTGTAAAGACATACATCATACGCCTGGCTGTTGTCGGGTTGCCGGGCTTTGTCGCCGAAATAAATTCCGCCGGTCAGTTCCCGGAGGATAATAAAATCTACACCGTCCACTTTTTCTTCCTTCAGCGGAGAAAGCCTCAGGAGGGAAGGATAGGTTTTGACAGGCCGGATGTTGGCGTACAACTGGAGGCCTTTCCTCAACCGCAGCAAACCTTGTTCCGGTCTTACTTTGGCATTGGGGTCATTGTCGTACTTCGGGTCGCCGATCGCGCCAAACAAAACCGCATCGGCAGCCATACAGGTGCTGAGGGTGATCTCCGGCAGCGGGTCGCCGGTCCGGTCAATAGCGACGGCGCCCACATCGGCAAAACAATATTCGAAGTGATGGTTGAACCGGGAGGCCAGCGCATCCAGCACCTTGATGGCTTGCCAGGTCACTTCAGGCCCGATGCCATCCCCCGGCAATACGGCTATTTTTTTCTTTTCCATGGGAATTGTTTTCAACTGACAACGGCGCGTTCGCGCTCAAATTGTTCGATTTTGTCTTTCAGGCTCAATAAATAATCCAGGTCGTCGTACCCGTTCAGCAAGCAGGTTTTTTTGTAGGGATCGATATCGAATGCGACTTTTTTACCACTTCCCGGGAGTGTAAGGGTCTGGGAAGCCAGGTCGATTTCAAACTGGCAATTGGGGTCGCTTTCAATAGCGGAAAAGATCTCATCCAGAATAGCGGGTGAAACAACCAGCGGCAAAAGGCCGTTGTTCAATGCGTTTCCCTTGAAAATATCGGCAAAAAAACTGCTGATGACCACCTGAAAACCATAATCGTACAA
>CAZLEF010000048.1:0-51668 GCA_964558465.1 uncultured Lewinella sp.
CGAGATGGTGTGTAATGTAGTTCTCTCCTAACCGGTTAACGTACCAGGACCACAAAGAATTTTGAACTACTGAATAATGTGTTAATCGTCAGGAATGAAAACTCGTTAAGCAAGGGACAAAAAAATGGCATCGGCGAGAGGAAAACCGGTCGCTCTTTCAGGTTGCAAAATTACTAATTCCTAACAAAACAATACCGTTTCCACCTTGAAATATACCAATTACCCTCGATTTTAACACAAAATGACCGTGCAACACAAAAAACAGGGTCTTTTTACTATACTTTTTTTAGTGCTTTCTGAATTTGGGCGAGTTTTTGATGGTTGCTTTTCCGGGCTGGATCTTGCCACTTTTTTTTTTCTTATACGGGATTGGAATGCAAATGTTTCGGTTTTTTCAGCTAATTCATTTAATTATTTAGGATATGGCCGGAATAAAACCGGGACCGGCCATTTTAGCATAGGATCCGGTCCCTTTTTTTCGCAAACATGTTGTTAAACCGGTCAGAGCCGGAAGTTCGCCCCAAACGTCAGCAGGGACTGGCTCCAGCCGGCCTCCGCAAAAACGCCGGTCTTTTTGGTCAGGGCATAACGGACGCCCAGGAACCCCGAAAACAGGAATCCGCTGCGGGATGGTTTCAGTCCTTTGTGTTCAAAGAACCAGGTGGCGTCGCCGTCCATTACCTCCACCCGGTTCCGGAACCAGCCCGTTTGAAAGCCGCCGTAAACATCCCAGGGGTCAAGATCCGGGCTGACATGGGCGCTCAGCCTCAATCCGGCGCTAAAAAATGAATGCTTGAAATGGACCATTGGTTCCTGCCCCGGGGCCAATTTGCCGGATGTCGCAACCGAATAACCCGAATAGATCCCCAGCGAAATACACTTGTTCAGTTTTCTCTCGAGTGCAATGCTTACAGGCACAAAACGGGTTGCTGTCCGGTCTTTTAAAAAAGTAGGGAGCGCGCCGGCCCCGGCAGAAATTTCCCATCGATAGTCCTTTTTTTCTTTCCTGCATTGGGCAGTAACAGAAAAATTAAAAAAGAGGAGCGCAATAATCAGAGAGAGCAGCGTATGCTTTTGCATAACAACAGATTTTAGGTTTATAAAAAGAGAGCTTTTCCGATTTAAGTATTCCCGGCGCGTTCGGAAAATACAATACCGTTACGGGCATTTACATGCCGTTGAACAATTATGAATAACCTTGTTTTGTAATGAAATCCGGCTGACGGCCTTTTTATCAGGCGACCAACCATTCTACCATACTAGACGCTAAAATTGAATGGGGCGTTGCCGGGGTATTGTTTTTTAACATTTTGTTAATTCACTGACACGCTCCCTTTTGTTCTCCCCTATTCCCCAACAGGAAATCCTGAAGAAGTGTAACCTGCCCGACGGATGGGGAAAAATTGAAACGCTGAAACACTGATTAAAGTGATTGCACTGATTGCACTGAAACCATGAAACCATGAATCACCGCCCAATCCGTTCATTTATCCGCCGGCGGAGCGGCCTGGGTGCGGCAATTTTCCGTCCGGCGGGTATCGGTGATGTTCAGGATCTGCCAGCCGGCTTCTGTTCTGACGAGTTGAAACGCGTTTACTCCGCAGTGGCTCATTTTATCACCGAGGAAAAAGGTGTATTCCGTCCAGGCGGAAGCCAGGTTGCCATCAACCCGGACCTCATAGCTCCAGATCCTTTCATCCAGCATGACTTCGTGTTTGGCGCCGACCTGGGTAATGAATTTGTTCACTTCCGCCGACCGCAGTTGCGGTTTTCCGTCCTTGCCGGTATAAGTGGTGTGCATACGCGCATCGGCATGAAATACGGATTTGATCAAAACGCTGTCGGAAGCGCGCATGCCGTCGAATAATTTTTGAATGGTTTCAACGACCTCTTTCTCTGCGGATCCGGCGGATTGACCGGAAATCCGGCCGGGCAAAACCACTGAAAAAACAAGCAAAAGCATTGTACAGCCGATAAAACGGACGGGTGAAGACCTTTTTTTCATTTTTTTCACATTTCGTGTAAAGGTAATACAATTGCAAATAACGATTTTGTGTTATCATTGCATAGCGGTTCTAAACGTACATGAGCGACTATACACGTAAAATCAGATGGAAGCTTTATCTCGCCATTTTTGGTGCGTTGATCGTCGTTATTTCAATGGTTTACACCAACCGTCTGGCCGGCCGCCTGGCCGTGGAAGAACGCAAAAAAGTGGATATCTGGGTAAAAGCCATGCTCGAGGTCAACGATTTTAATGAAGAAGACGCGGAATACGAAGACATCAGCCTGCACTGGGAGATCATACAAAGCAATACCACCATTCCGGTGATCATTGTTGACGAAGGGGGCGATATCATCGACGCCGTCAACTTCGGCGCCGGCCTGAATGAAGACAAACCTTACCTCGCCAAGGAAGTGGCCAAGCTCAAAGCAGAAAATTTCAAACCGATCGAAAGCTACGGTACCTTTGTTTTTTATAAGGAATCCCGTCTGCTGACCCAACTCCGGTATTTTCCACTGGTACAGTTTATGCTGATCGCTGCCTTTATCCTGTTTGGTTACCTCGGGGTCAACGCTGCGAGGCGGGCTGAACAAAACCGGGTATGGGTCGGTATGGCCAAAGAGACCGCCCACCAACTGGGCACCCCCATTTCGGCTATTATTGCGTGGCTCGAACACCTGCACTTGTCAAAAGAAAAAGACCCGGAGGTGCAGGAGGTGCTGCTGGAATTGAGAAATGACGTCAACCGGTTGGAACTGATCGCCGAACGATTTTCAAAGATCGGCTCTGCTCCGGTCCTGATCCAGACCAATATTTTCGAAGAACTGGCCAAATGCGGCCATTATATGGAGAAACGGGCATCCAGGAGGGTTGTTTTCGATTTCCCGGCCCCGGGGGCAGGCAAACTGAACGTTCACATCAATGCCCCGCTTTTCGACTGGGTGGTCGAAAACCTGCTGCGAAATGCACTCGACGCCATGGATGGCAAGGGCCGCATCTCCGCTGAAATTTATGAAGACCCTTCTTTTGTTTACATCGACATCACGGACACCGGAAAAGGCATCCCGCCCGGCAAGTTCAAAACCGTATTCCAGCCTGGTTATACCACCAAAAAGCGGGGATGGGGCCTTGGCCTCAGCCTTGCCAAACGCATTATAGAGGAATACCACAGCGGGAAAATATATGTCAAAAAATCCGTTCCCCATGAAGGGACTACGTTTACCATCCGGCTCCCGAAAGGCTCTGCTCCTGAACAGGAGCGTTTGCTGACGCCGGAACCAAAAACCACCGCTAATATTTAATCTTATTTATTCCTGAACTTTTTGATCATCCTCACCAGGATGGGCGGCAATAAATCATTTGCCAGGTTGACCGCGCTGTTGAAAACCGACATTTTTGCGGAGTCCTGCCCTTTGCGCGCCATAAAAGTGGTCGTGATGCGTGTCCGGTTGGCCTCGCTGATCTCATCTGCCGGGCGGCCGTTGGTATAATAATAAAGGGCCAGCGATCTCCTGCTGCGGTCGGGCGGGCAGGTCAGTGGGTCGGGGTGCCCATGCCAGGAATAATCCGTTGTGGAGAAAATGGCCATCCGGTTGAAAAGCGGCGCAATTTTGACGACGCTCCGGCTTTTATCCCGTTCCCAAAGTTCAAAATTTCCACCGTATTCATCCTTCCAGTCTTCATTCAGGTAAATCAGGACGTTGATCCGCCGGTCGAGGTTCATGCTCCGGTGCCGGTGAAAATCCACGTGCAGCTTCAGGAATCCGCCCGGTTTGATCTGGTGAAACCCGCCCCCTTCAAAATAGGGATCCGGGATAAGGGTCTCTTTGATGCCGGTCAGGTTTTGCAGGAATTCCAGAAAAGGTTCGGAATTCAAAAAATGGACCAATTCCAGGGTTTTGGGCCCAAACCGGGATTCACCTTTTGAGGCGTACTTCGACTCGTTGGGGTTGGTATAATGGATATCGCCGGGTTTGTCGCCCAACTCCGGGAATTCTTTCAGAACGGACCGCAGGGCTTCCGGGTTAAAGAAATCATCGAAATAAATATTCGGAAACGGGGCGGCTTCGTTATATTCTTTGTGTTTTTCAGCCCCCAGATCAATGAGTTCCCGGACAGAAGTTTTCAAAAATTCCATAAAGGCAAAGCTTTTTTTGAGGAGCGCAAATATAGTGAAATAGTTGATAGTCGTAAGTCTTCAGTCGTAAGTCGTAAGTCTGTTCGAATCCGACTTACGACTTACAACTATCGACTTACGACTAAAAAAATCAGGTCCGTTTTTTCTTGCTCTCCGCGATTTTCCGTTGGTACAGTTCCTCCCGCGCCTGCGAATTTCCGGGTTGGGTGATGTCCAGTTTATCGGAAGCGTTTTTGTTGTTCGGGTTGAGTTTCCGGCCCGGGAAAGCCAACCTGTTTTTGATTGTTTTTTCCGTTTCAACATTGGTTTCCTCCACCAGTTGGTTCATTTCTTCCTCGCTGATATAGGAACGGGATTTCAGTTTTTTCTTTGCAATTTCGCGAGCCACCTCCTGGCCCACCACTTCGTCGTATCCGGCTTTCCAGTCTTCTGTGGACTTTTCCTCCCGCAAAGCCGGTTCATCGTCCGACCGGGAGGAGCGTCTTTTTTCCCGTATCCTGGAACCGACCTCTTCGCCGACAAAATCAGCTTTCCGCCGGGTTTCGGGGTCGAGGGATTCGTCGGCCAGATGCGCCTTCACCTCGAGGTCGAGGTCGGTCAGGTCGTATTTTTCCAGAATAGCGATCAGGCTCTTTTCCGAATATCCAGGTTTTTTACCCAGGCCCCGGGCCCACTTCTGGCTGTTGGCGGCGTATTTGAAATACTGGTTGTCGGACGATCGGTTTTTGATCTTCAGGAGAGGCTGGATGACCAGTTCACGGAACTCTTCCAAAGAACCGATCGCATATCCGTCTTCAACCTTGGCGATGCCCACTGCGAGCGAGATGCCTGCGGGGATGCCGTTGGCCAGCGCTTCCCGGATAGCCGGCGTGGAAAAGTTGGCGATCCACTCGGATTTTGACCATCTCTTCGAATTGGAGGCTGATGATCCGGGCGTACCGGATCTTTCCTCCAGGGTGGCCGAATAGGATTCGGCTGTTTCACCGGCAGGCGGAAGTACGAGCTTGTCTTCATCGTTCAAGGGCGTGAATCCGGCCGGGCGATCCAGCGTTGCAGCCTGAATGGAAAGTTCTTCAGTGGTACCTTTTGCCGGTTCTTTTCCGGGCAGGTTGAATTTGATGCCGGCTTTGCTCAAAAAGCCGACGACTAGAACAACAGCGAAAAGATAGCCCAGAAGGCTGAAAAAACCGCTATTGCGTTGAGGGTAACTGTCTCTCATGGCGCCAAATATTTATGAGGGTTAAAAAGTAAATCCAAACGTTGCCGTATGCCCTTTCACACCCTGGGGTTGAGGCAAAGGGTCGATATCTGAAAAATCCGAAATATGCTGTTTATTCTTTATATATCCGAAGACACAAGTCTTTCGAACAATTGAGGCAGGTTTCTCATAGGTAAGGGGGACGGGGTAACGCTCAACAAAAGTAGGTAAAATCCTGGTTATAATGTAAAATGCAAAATGTAAAAGGTAAAATGTAAAAAGGGTTGGCGTTTGCTGTTCGAAGGAACGGGATTCACCTTTCAGCTTCGCTGGAATTTAAAGCAGCCAGCAGGTCGAGGTCAAGCCGCCAGAGTTCATAGGTTTCGATGATATAGGCCAGCTTTTTGTGGTAGTGTTTGCCGGTAGCATAACCCGCCATTTTCAGGCCCGCAGCGCAGGCTGCATAATAGGGAACGCTGGTGCGACCGTTGAAGAACCCTTCCGGTGAGATCCCCGAAGACCGGAGGTTGACCAGTGCCGCATCGGTGAGGTCGCATTGGGCGCCTGCCGGAAAAGCTGCCCAGATCCAGGCATAACATCCCTTTTTACCGGGGCTGCAGGGCCGTGTCAATAACTGGGAGTGCCGTGCGTAACTGTCGGCCACATTCCGGTAAACTTCAAAGCGGTCGTACGGATGGTCATCATAAGCGTTGTAGACCCCGACCGCCGGAGCGACCGGCACAAACTCCTCATCGCGCAAAGCGCGGTATTGCCTGGATTTGATCTTTTGGCGGGCCGTTTTGCCGGGTAAAGCCTTGATCCCGAATTGATTATTGCTTGCTTTTGCGAGACGGGACGCCCCCGCATCGGATTCCAGCAAAGCCTGGGCCAGTTTAATGCTTGCCAACACCTTGCTGTGGCGCATATCCTGCAGGGCAGCCGATTTGTTCCTGTCGATATAAGCCAGGTAACGCTCGGCCTGCCGCATTTTGGCTCTGGAAAAGTTTTTACTTTCGAGTTTTTGCCAGATCCGGTCTTTGGTCCAGGAGCAATTGACCGTCAGGTGTCCGCCCGGCATTTGGCCGGCCGCATCTCCACGCTCCGGCGTGGTGGATTCTTCATCATAGTCGATCACCTGATCCTGAACGGATTCCACGGTATAAAAACGCTCGATCGCCTCTTTGCTCAACCCGCCAATGGCAGTAAGGCCCGTTTTGTAGGTATCCGTCAATTCCTGCACGATGGGCAAACGGTTGAGCTCATTTTCGTAATTTTGATAAAAAAAGAGCCCTGCCAGTACTGCCGAAAGGAATAAAAAGGCTTTAAAAAAGCTGTGTACAAACTGATTTAATGGGTTGGTCAAGGTTCTGAAGTTATGCATTTTTTTTAAGTTGGGACGGAGGCTATGTTTGGGGTGGTTTGGGGTGGTTTGGGGTTCTCAGTTCCCCGATTCCTCAGTTCCTCAGTTCAGGGGTTTGGAGTTTGAAGATTAACAATCCAGGCAAAAATTACGAATTCTGTGGAATCTGCAAAGGAAAAAATTCAAATTAATGCGGCAATAATCCTCGCGGCGGGGGCCTCCACCCGGATGGGCTTCCCCAAACAACTGATCAAAACCGGCGAATGGTCGTTGATCCAAAAAATAACCGGTACGGCGCTTCGCGCCGGTCTCGATCCGGTCGTAGTTGTCCTTGGCGCCCACGAAGACCGGATCCGGCCCGAGCTCTCCGGCTTTCCGGTCATCATTACCGTCAACCCGGAATGGGAACAAGGTATGGGGACATCGATCGCTCAGGGGGTCAAAGCCTTGCAAGGCCTGCCCTACCCTGTTGACAATGTGTTGATCCTGCTCACCGATCAACCCCTGATCGAAGCTGAAGACTGCCGGGTTTTGCTGGACCTGAAACTGCGTTCCCCGGCAAAAATTGTGGCCGCCGCTTATTCCGGTCAGTTGGGCGTGCCCGCGGTATTCGACAAAAGCCTGCTCCCTGATCTGGCTGCATTACAGGGGCAATCGGGCGCCAAATCCCTGTTTGGCATTTACAGGGATTCGCTGGCGTCCGTCGGGCTTCCCCACGCAGCGCTGGACCTGGATACGCCGGAGGATTTGATAGATGGTGGACGGTAGACGGTGGACGGTAGACGGTAGACGGTGGACGGTGGACGGTGGACGGTAGACGGGGATGGTGAACGATGGAGGGTGGACGGGAACTTTTATCCCGGTTTCGCGATTTGGAACAAAAATAAAATACCCGATCATTCATTTTTTCGGGTTGCCAACAGATATTTTTTTTAATTTGTTTGTTTTTGTTTATATTTGTTTGTTTTTGTTTATATTCACACGCCACCCTATTGTCATGAAGAACCAATTTTTATCCATTCTTTTCATCATTTCCTTGTTTCCATCAGAATCCGCCGCCCAGGAAAGACATCACGTATCCAGGATGCCGGAGCCGGTGGTCCTGGACGGCATGCCCAATGAAGCCGCCTGGGCTTCTGTCGAGCCGCTGCCTTACAAAATGCAGATGCCCAATTTCGGTGGGCCGCCCAGCGAGCGATGCGAGGTCCTGCTGGCTTACGACAATACGTACCTTTACCTGGCAGGCCGGTTTTTTATCAGCGATTCTTCCTTATACCGTCCCACCACTTACCAAAGGGATGCATTAGACGCCACTACCGATTTTTTCGGTATCATCATCGATTCCTACAACGACAAGGAAAACGCCCTTGGTTTTTTCACCACCCCGACCGGCATGCGCTGGGACGGAGCCGTTTCCAACGACGCCCAGGCGCCCCCCAATGAATTTCCGGTCAACATCGACTGGAATACCTTCTGGGATGCAGCCGCCGCCCGCAATTCAGAAGGATGGTTTGCCGAATTGCGCATCCCCTGGTCCAGCCTCCGGTTCCAGGACGACAACGGGAGGGTGGTCATGGGCATGGTGTCCTGGTGGTATCTGGCCGCCAAAAACGAAGTCGACATGTATCCGCTCATTCCGCTGAACTGGGGAGACGCCAGCAGTTGGAAACCGTCTCAGATGAAAGAGTTTGAGTTTGAAGGCGTCTACAGCAGAAAACCCCTCTATATAGCGCCTTATCTCCTGGGCGGCGTACAGCAAACCACCGAACTGGACAAGGAGGGAAAAACCTATTTCCGCGATGATGAACTGGTCGGCGAACTTGGGCTGGACCTGAAATACAGCCTCACCAGCAACCTGACCCTCGACCTGAGCGCCAATACCGACTTTGCACAGGTGGAAGCGGACGACCAACAGGTAAACCTCACCCGTTTCTCTCTCTTTTTCCCGGAAAAAAGGCTTTTTTTCCAGGAACGCGCCAGTATCTTCGATTTCAATTTCGAACAATTTAACCGGCTTTTTTACAGCAGAAGGATCGGACTGGACAACGACGGAAATCCGGTCAGCATCTTTGGAGGCGCAAGGCTTGTCGGCCGGGTCGGGAAATTCGACCTTGGTTTTTTGAATATGCAAACAGCCCCCTCCGACAGTCTGAATGCTGAAAACTTTAACTTGCTCCGCCTGCGCAAACAGGTCATCAATCCCTATTCATACGTTGGCGGCATGCTGGTCAACCGGATGGATTTCAAAGGCATTTACAATACCTCTTACGGCCTCGACGGCATTTTCAGGCTTTTTGGCAACGACTACCTCACGGCCAAATGGGTACAATCCTTCCGCGACAGTGTCGACAACCGGTTCTTTTCCCTGAACCCGTCCAGGATCTTCCTCAACTGGGAAAGGCGGCAAATCAACGGGTTCAATTACAACTTCACGTTTTCCAGGGCGGGGCGTGATTACCTGCCCGAAGCAGGTTTTGAGTTGAGGGAAAATTTCACCAACCTGATGTCCAGACTTGCTTACGGCTGGCTCTTCGACGAAACATCCAAATTGCTCACCTTTCAGGTTTTCCTGCAAGGACAACGCCTGCACAACAACGATTCACACGCCATTGAGACCGCCAACCTCGAAACCGGGTTTACCGGCGTCTCCAAAACCGGATGGGGCTTTCAGGCGTCGGGGGTGTATAACCGGGAAAAAGTCAATGAACCATTCGACCTTTCGGATGACGTCAGCGTATTGGAAGGCGATTACGATTTCCTTCAATTGCAAGGATTTGTATATTCACCTTTTCAATACTATTTCGGAGTGCTTGCCGAGGTTACCGCCGGCGGCTTCTTCGGCGGAAACCTGATATCCGTCGGCCTCGAACCGCGGATGAAGCTGTCCAACCACCTGGATCTGACAGGGTATTACCAATACAATTACGCCCATTTCCGGAACACGGGCCAGCATTTCACCGCCCATGTCGGCCGGATCAAGTTGTTGTACATGCTCAATACCCGGTTCTCTGCCAGCGCCTTTATCCAGTACAACAGCCTCGAAGAACTGTTTGGCGGCAATGTCCGGCTGCGGTACAACCACAGCGAAGGCAACGATCTGTATATTGTGTACAACGACCTGATCAATAACCGCCGCAGCCGGGAAATACCCGCTCTACCGTTCAGCAGCGAGCGATCCATTGTTTTGAAGTACACCTATACCTTCAGACTTTGAAGCGCTGTTGGAAATTTCTTAATTTGCACCCCGTTTATTGGATTAGCCGTAAGTGGTAAGCCCAAATCGGACTCACTGACCACTGAACTTCGGCTTTGCTCAGTTCCCGGCCACTGACAACTGACAACTGACAACTGACAACTGACAACTGACAACTAGAATAATGGCCCAGATCAAACTAAAAATACCGGTTCTGGTACAGGACGTGCGGGTCGAGAACCGGCCGCAGTACTATATCCGGCCGGTCTTTTTGCCCTATCCGGTGGCGGTTCACCCGCGTTTTGATCAGGCGGTTGCGCAGTTTCAGCGGGAGATCCGCCAGTTATTCAAGGGTTTTTCCCTGAACCGCCAGACCTGGCCGCAGTTGCAATGGCTGCAGTTTCATCCTGCCGATCTTCGGTACAGCCAGGTTTTGTGTACGGGAAAGATCGGGAAAGAATTTTACAAAGGCCCGATCGGCGTGATCACCTTCAGTTGCAATGAGCTTGGTTTTGCATGCCTGCCGTCCCTGGCCAATTTCATGTTCATGGAAGACCACGAGAAGGGGGATCTGCCGTCGCAGGTCAGGTCGGTGGTCCAAATGTTGCTCAAGCGTTTAAAATCTGAGGAGGAAGAAGCGGATTTTGATCCGGCGGCCTGGTATGCCGGCAAAAGGGAATTCATCACTCCGGTTGAAGTTTCCGTCCGGTTGGCGCATGGCCCGTTTGCCTTTGAAAGCGACCCGGACCAGCATTTTTTTTACCGGATATTCAACGAGACGGAATTTTCGGGTGAAATTGAAATCGAAAAAACGGGGTACGACCTCAACAGCCGCTACCCGGCGGAACTGGACCGGGCTTTTTACCGGGACGACCTTGTTCAGCAGATCTATAAAACGGTTTTCCAGGGGTCGTCCACCCCGATAGTTCTGGTCGGTCCGCCCGGCGTCGGCAAATCCGCCATTATACAAGAGGCCGTTTACCGGTATTGCGAAGAGAACGGCCATAAAGAAAAAGTGCAACGAATCTGGCGGCTTGATCCCAACCGGGTCATTGCCGGCATGAGCATCGTGGGCATGTGGGAAAAACGGTTTGAAGCCATCATCCGGCATGTCATGCACCCTTACGAAAAGTCCAGGATCAGCGACAAATTGCTGGTCGACAACCCGGTGGCCCTGCTGCGGGTCGGCAGATCCGCCTCCAATAACCTGACCCTCAGCGATGTGCTGAAACCCTTCCTTGAAAAACGCCAGTTGCAACTGATCCTGCTGGCCAGTCCGGGCGAATGGGCCCTGATCCAGGAAAAGGACCGGCGATTCAGCGAACTTTTCCAGGTCATCCGGGTGGATGAACCTGACGGACTAACTTCCGCAAGGATCATCCTCTCAAAAAGGAAATTCCTGGAGGCTCAACATCAGTGTTCCGTGACGATCCAGGCGGTCAAACTCCTGATTGACCTTCACCGGAACTACTTGCGGTCGCGCGTGATGCCGGGCGGGGTGCTCGACCTCCTGGAAAAGCTGACGGCCAAATACCGGTACGGCCTGATCGACGCGCCCGATGTACGGGAAGAATTCAAGTCGATGAGCGGCCTGAACGAAACCATTTTTGACGTCAACCAACCCTTCGAAGAGGGTGAGATCCTGGCCCGGCTGCACAACCAGCTGGTGGGGCAGCCGGAAGCCGTTTCCGCCATGGAGGGCGCAATCAACCTGGTCAAATCCAAACTCGGAGACCCCGACCGGCCGATCAGTTCGTTTTTTTTTATCGGGCCCACCGGCGTCGGAAAAACCCAGGCGGCCAAAGTGCTCTGCCGCCAGCTGATGGGCAACGACACCTACCTGCACCGCCTCGACATGAACGAATACCTCGACGAGAGCGCCGTGGACCGGCTGGTAGGCAGCGAATGGATGCCGGAGGGCCACCTGGTGAGCAAGGTACGGTACCAACCTTTTGGGGTTTTGTTGCTCGACGAGATTGAAAAAGCCCATCCTGCCGTTTACGATATCCTGCTTCAGGTTTTGGACGAGGGCCGGCTGACCGACCACCTGGGCCGAACAACCGATTTTACCAATACCATCATCATCATGACGTCCAACCTGGGCGCCGATGAGGTCAAAAACCAGATCGGGTTCAGCCGGTCCGCCTCCAACGAAGAGGCCATTTACCACAAGGCGATCGAGCGGCACTTCCGGCCCGAATTTGTCAACCGGATCAACCAGATCGTCATTTTCAAGCCCCTCGAACTGCCCCATATTCTGGAAATTGCCCGGATGCAGATCAAGGAACTGCTGCAGCGCGACGGCTTTGTTCGCCGGAGCACCATGCTCAATATTTCCCATGACGCCCTCGAGTGGGTGGCCCAGCGGGGATACGATGCCCGGATGGGCGGCAGGGCTTTGAAACGGCAGATCGAACAGGACCTGACCACACTTTCCGCCGAACAATTGGTGCGGACCTACGCCGAAACACCCATCCTTTTTGACATTTTGCTGGAAAACGACCGGTTGAGGCCGCGCATCACCCCCCTGGAATTTGCCGAACCCATTGAAGAGGACTGGTTCCCTCTGTTGCCCGACGAAAAAAGCGCCCGCCGGTTCTACGGAGAATTGTTGCGGGCCCTCGAACAACTCGAAAAACAGATCGACCGGATCGAAAGGGGGCCTGCCGATGTGGTCGAAACCTCCCAATGGCAATATTATACCTTCAAGGCCAGGGTAAGCCAGTTGAAAGAAGATATTCAGAACGGCATCCTGGCGCACAACGACCGCCATTTCCGGGGCATCCGGACGGTTACGCTCCGGCTGAAACAGGGCGGTTTGCCCAAAAGAAAGGACTGGACCAAAGACGGGAAGGAAACCCTCCGCGACCGCCTTTTCCAGGAAGACGCCATCCGGGAGATCAGCGAGGCCTACCGTTACAATACCCCGGATTTTGACGTCTTTAATTCCGGATACCTGAACCTTTTCCTCGACACCGCTTTTTTGCTGACCGCAGCGGAAGGATTCCTGGAAGGCGAACTGGACAACGCCGAACTGGAGTTCCAATCCCGTGTGGAAGGCCAGGGAGAATGGGAGATCGAATTCCTGTCGGACCTTTACGCCGGCCTGTTCAAACTGATGGACCTGCACTTTCAGATCCGGAAAGGAGGCAAATCCATTTTTGTGGAAGGGTACAAACTGGGCGATATCCTGTCTGGCGAACAAGGCATCCAGCTCTTTTACATTCCGCACCGAAACCCGCTGCCGATCAGCGTTCAGGTTCGCATTAACGGCAGGGAAACGGATGTCCCATTAAAAGTCATCCGGATCTACGACGGCAATAAAACCGTGACCGACCTGCGGACCGGTTTCTCCAACGTGGTCAATATGACGCCGGAGGAATTTAAACTGATGTTGTATGGGGGGATGGAGAAGGGGTTGCGGCGGCGGCGGATTGGGGGGTGATGTTTCCGGGGAGTACCTCGCTCAACAGTTTTTATAAAATACATTCGGCGCTTCCTCAAGCATCGCTTCAATCTTTTTAGCCGAAGGCGTAATGGATAATCCGCCCAAATTGGTACAGCGCAGGGTATGATGGATTTGATCCCCCACCGCCTTCATGGTTTCGATGACTTCATCCAGGGGGATCAGTTGAACATAATCAGACAGGGCCATGTTGGCGCTGGATACGGCGTTGCTCGCAGCCATGACATTCCGACCCAGGCAGGGTGCTTCCACCCGGTTGCCAATGGGGTCGCAGATGATACCCAGCGAGTTTTGCAAGGCCATCGAAGCGGCCGCCAGCGCTTGTTCCAGCGTACCGCCTTTCATCCCCACCAGCGCCGCTGCAGCCATACCGCCACCCGATCCGGTTTCGGCCATACAACCGCCAACTTCAGCAGCAAACGTAGCGTGGGCGGCGATAAAGACCCCGATCAATCCGGCCGCCAGCATGGCTTTGACGAGTTCATCTTCGGGCAACCGGAGCGAATGGGCGGTACCAAACAAAGCCCCCGGCAGCGCCCCGCAAGACCCGGCGGTTGGCGCAGCCACAATCACGCCCATCGAACTTTTAACCTCCATCATGGCCGATACATAGAGGATGATACGGTTGTTGGCATCGCCTCCGATCAGTTTTTCGGCAGCGAGCTTTTCCCTGAATTGAAGGGATTGACTGCCTAAAATCCGGTCGGTGTAATGAGTGCCTTTCAAACCCAACTCGATGGCGTTGCCCATTATATGGATGATGCTGCGCATTTTTTCAAAAACTTCCCCTGCGGAAAGGTTGCCGCGGGCGCTTTCGTAATCTACAGCCAGTTCCCACAGGGATTTGCCTTGATTGGCGTTGTATTCGAGCATTTCGGCACAGGTAATGAACGGCACTTGCAGGTTGTTGCGCGCCATCACCGGCAATACCGGTTTCAGGTATTTGATGAAAGCCACTTCTTCCATGTCCAGCAGTTCCTGGCAAATGACGGGGTCGGGAAAGCGTTGGGCTTTGACCTGAATGAAACTATGGCTATTGCCGCGCCGGAACCGGATGTCGTCGTAAGAAATGGAAACCTGGAGAAACGCCAGTATCCGTTCTGGCTCAGTGCAATAAATCAGGGTTTCAAAATAATCGCCGGCCATGGACACCGCAACGCCGTCGATATCGATGACCTCGATCATGCCGCCACCGGTAGAAATGGCGGTAAGTCGGCGGATTTCGTGCGCATTGCTCAAGGTGATCTTATAGGTATTGGGATGATCGGCGTTGATGTCGCAGATATTGATGTTGACTTTGATGCCTGCTGTTTCGAGGTACTTTTCGGATTCGGGCAGGCGCTCATCGTACGCTTCCCAACCCAGGAATCCGCCAAACAAACCCATGTCTGAGCCCTGGCTTTTGTGGGTGGTGGCCAGGGAACCATTGGGGTCAAACTCGATGAAAATATCCTGGATGTTTTCGTCCATCAGGTCGCGGCATATCCGCGCAATACGCAAGGAAGCAGCACAATGCGAACTGGAAGGCCCGCGCATGACGGGGCCGATAACGTCGTTAAATATGCTTGGATAGGTACGCATGGATGTTTTGGGTTGAATTGCCCCTGGGCAGCTCAAATGTACAAAATTTGTTAAAAAAATTTAGGGCGCAACTTTGAGTTGCGCCCTAAATTGGCATCCAACCATCTCAATCCTTCAGGGCGCAACTCAAAGTTGCACCATGAGCTGGCGCCGGCCTGCGGATCAAAGCCGCAAACCCACGCTCAAGGTCAGCATATTGTTTTTGCCTTCCACGTCTTTAAAATAGTCGTTGAGGCCCATTTCGTAGTTGAGCTCGGCGGTGAAGAACAGAATGTCCAGGCCTACGCCTACGTTGGCGCCCCAGGTCAGGCGGTTCAGGTCGTCCGCATTCAGGCTGAACCCGGCTCTTTCTTTAATACCCGTCACGTAGGTGGGCACAATCCCGCCCTTGGCATGCAGGCCCAGCAGGCCGCCGTCGCCGGTGAGGCGGAAACCCAGGTCGAGGGGTACCTTTACACTCTGGATAGTGGTTTCGTCCTTGAAGTTGACGTTACTGCCGTTGTCCTCGATGTCCTGGATCAATCTCGCGGTATAGCTGTAATAATGTACGCCGGGGTTGAGGAAAAACAGCCCCTGCCCTACCCTAAGGTCAAAACCGGCATTCCAGCCGGCGCGGGCTTCCGTTTTGAAGTCCGCAAATTTGGCGTCAAGACCCGATATATTTACACCGACTTTCGGGTTGAAGGAAGTCTGACCGAAGGTCGGAGAAACTGCGAATAACAGCAGACCTGCGATAAAAACAACAGATGATTTCATGGTTTTGCGTTTTTTAAGGTGATACAATTCCTTTTTAAACGCGCTGGTTTGCCGGAATAATGCAAAGGATTTCTCAAAGTTTTGTTAAAATAGTCCTAAATGAAGTTGTCAGTCTAAGGGAACTGAGCGAAGTCGAAATTCAGTCTTTGCCCACCGGAGCCTTCACGGATATGCGCAGCATACCCGCAACGGAGAAAGACTAACTTGAGAGTTCTTCATTTTACTGCCGAAAAATCTTTATGGTTGGGACAGGATAGCTTCGCATCCTGTTGCGGCTTGATTTTTTCAACCACATAAGATACATAGAAAACATAAGTTTTAGCATTCCGGTTCGCCTTCGGCGAATCGGAATGCCCCCTATGTGGTCTTATGTATCTTATGTGGTGAAAAAAAACTGTGTTTCATATTTGATTTTTTATCAAAAACTTAGACGAAGGAAGACAAAAGTCACCAACACCTATCGGCTAAAGAATCCCAATGAATTAGAATGACACCCAACCGGGAAGACGAATTATCCGGTTTTCACAAACCGGCGGGTAATGCCCCGGGCCCCTTTCCGTAAGTTGACCATATACACGCCCGGTTTTAATGTTTTGACATGAAAGGAATGATCCCCCGACGCAAGTTGGGCGGCGAACAGAACGACCCGCCCGTTGAGGTCGGTAACCGAAAGAAGGTCCGCCTCCGAAGAAAGCCGGATATTCAGGCGTTCGGCCACCGGGTTGGGGAATATCTTCATTTGCAGCGCGTCGGAAAGCGGGTCGGACGTACCCACCGGCAGGTCATTGTCCTGGATAGTCAGGGTCCAGATCGAATCCAGGAGGATGGCGTTGTTGGACGGGTCGGTCAACCGGATCTCCAGGATTTCGTCGGGTTCGTCGGTCTGGTCGTCATTAATCGAAATGCCAAAGGACATATTGCCGGTAAAATTGGCCGGAAAGGTTACGGTCGTGGGGTTCACGGTAAAATCTGCGCCTTCGGTGGCCGTGGAGGCCGGCCCGACTGAAATATTCACCGCAGTCGGATTCTGGTTGGGGTAAAACAGGGCCAGGCTGATGCCCAGGCCGCCGATATCCTCAGAGAATTCCGCGTTGGCGGTCACAAAGGAAACCAGGGGCGGAATATTGCCCGTCGGGTCGCAAGGCAACATAAAATGTTCCCCCAGCCGGTCGAAATAACCCTGGGTATAGTGCCGCCAATGACCGGCGCTGACGGGCCAGCTCGTTTCTCCCTGCCGGATGACGGAATCCCGGACCAGGGTATTGGACGAAGTGTTCCCGGTCATACCGGCAGGCCACGAATTGCCGGGGTCCTGGCCGATAACGCCGATGACATCGACCAACTCGCCGTTTTGATACAATCCGATGGCGTCGTCGCCGGTAAAACCCATCAGCGGCAGCACCAGATCAGCCTTGTCCAAAACCGCCTGGGCGGATTCGGGATGGGCGATTACATAGGTTTGGCCAGGCAATAAAAGCCCTTCCAACTGGATTGGGTTCGGTTCTGTCGACCCGTTAAAATAGAGCTGGACGGTGTATTCCTCCAATACCGCCGGCAGCTCTGCCGGATTGTAGATTTCGATGGCCCGGGTTTCCTGGGGCACATTGGAATGGATGTATTCGGAGAAAAATAAACGATTGCAGGGGTCGGTATTGGTAATTATATCGTCGTCGTAAAAGGTAAAGGTAATGGAACCGTCCTGTATCGCAGCGCCGTTACTGGGATCCACCAGTTTGACGGTCACCGTTTCGATCCCTTCCGGCAACTGGTCTTCAAGGGACACCACACAAACGGACATATTCCCGGAAAAACCCGCCGGAAACTCCAGCGTTTGCGGGTCGAGGGTAAAATCGGACCCCAGGATGGCCGTCGAGCTCGCGTCTACCTCCAGATCCACCGTAGTCGGCGTGTTTTCGGGGTTGGTCAGCCTTACGTTAAAACAAAGTCCGACACCTTCGATATACGTGCCATCTGTGGTGAGGATGGTGATGGTCGGGGCTAAAACCCTTTTAACGGGTTGAGCGGCGCTGAAAAGGAGAACAACTGCAACTGGAAGGAGCAGCGACCAAAGAAGGTGTTTCATTGGGAATGGTGTTTTGATGCTGGGTTTGGATGAAGGTAATTATTCATGAACTACAGTTGCGCGAATTAAAATTCAAGCAACTGTCACGCTACTCGGCTGCTTTTTTGCGGTTTCGCCACCAGATATACCCAAGGGTACCGACAAGCAGGTAGGGTGTGGCGAGCATATACAGGATGCCCATATTGAGCCCCCGGCCGGAAGAACCTCCGTTGGCCAGGTTGCTTTCGGCGGCTGCCCGGCACATCGGGCATTGGGCATAGGTTGCCACGGCCGTCAAAAGGACCAGAACAAAAGAGAGCAAAACCAGTTTCAATATTCTGTTTTTCATAACCTTAAGGATAATATGGCATGAGCATTAAATAACAAATGGGTCCTGTTACAGCGACATATAACCAGATGGGGAAAACCCACCTCGCCATCCGCCGGTGCCGCTGATATTGACCGGTATAGGCCCGGATGAACGTGAACAGGATGAACGGCAAAGAAACAGCCGCCAAACTGATATGGCTCAGGAGTAAAACAAGATAAAGCGTGCGTTGGTTGCCCACCGCAGCCAATTCTTCCGGACTGAGGGCGCCGTTGTGATCCGTATCGCCAAACAGGGTTTCCGGCGAGGTGAAATGATAAGCCACATAAGAAAGTAAAAACAAAAACGAAAGGGTCAGGGCCACATAAATCGTTTTCCGGTGCGCTTCTTTCCGGCCTTGTTTGATAAAAATATAAGCAATCACAAGGGCGACAGCAGCCAACGCGTTCAGGGTGGCGTGGAAAGGCGGCAGAAAACTGAAATCCCAGCCATCCGGAAGCGATATCTTTACCCTGCGCATCATACCGACCAGCAGCAATACAACCGCTGTAACCACCCAGGCAACGGCATTCAATTTTTTGGCCAGTTTCAAATTTTCCATCAGCGTTCTCTTTCTCTTCGGAAGATCAACTCGCGCTCTTTTTTTGCAGGCAGGATCATGGCGGTGATCTCGGCCAGTTGTCCGGCTTCCCGGTCGTTCCGGATATCAAAAAAACGGCGGATCATTCCCTTTGAATCCGCAAGCGCCAGGAAAGGGCTTTTACCCGGGTCCAGGCCGTTCAAAGGGAATTTCCAGGCTTTTTCCACCAAAAAAACAATGGAATCGGAAGGAACGGGAATAAAGATCACCTGGTCCGGATCATTGATCCCAAAACGCCCGGCAAATCCGGCAAGGGTTGAATCTTCCGGAGGCGGGTTGGTTATGTATACCGGGAACAAAACATCCTCCCGGTCGTCAAACTGCTCGTGCAAGTCCCCCAACCGGCGGCCGAAGGTCTCAAGGGTCGCCGGGTCACCGGAGGGCAGCAGGCCGGCAATCAACATCTTTCCTTCAAAGCGTTCCCTGCTCAAGGGGGCCCCGTTCAGGTCCGCCCAGGAAAGTTCCGGCACTGGCCCCATATCCTCCAGGGTTCGGAGTTGGTTGAGCCGCCAATCCTTTCCCGATTTCAGATAAAACCAGGAAATTGCCGGAAACACCAACAACAAAACAATCGTGCCGATCAGACTAAGCGGGTTCTTTTTTTGCATGTTCCAACTTTTTTCAAACAAAAAAGGCGAGATCATTGCCCCGCCTTTTCTGCCGATTATCCCCAGCGGTAAACCGGGTCGCCGGAAGGATCGGGCGCCATGCCCTGTTCATTGGCCGGCAGTTCGTTTTTCTCCTTGATCTGTTCACGGCGGTTTTTCCACGACCCTCCTTCCTGAAAGAAGGCGATGATGGCCCAGACCAGCAAAACCGTGGGCAGAAGAACGGTCATGGCGAGGCTTTTGACCTCATAACGCATATGCATGAACTCGTAAATGATAAAATAGGCCTTATAAAGGGAAAGGACAATAATGAACAGGCCGACGACATAAATCAGCCAACTCACACTGTGGGCCAGGTCGCCGCCGATATGCCCTTTGCCAAAAAGGGAAATCAACACTTCCGCGATGGTTACCCCGGCCAGCAGCCAAAGCCCTTTAAAAACTTTCTTTTTTGATTCTTCGTAGCTGAGATTGCTCATTGCTATGCTGATTAAAGCGGTTATTCAAATCGATTAAAGCAGGTAAAATACCAGGAATACAAATACCCAGACCAAATCCACAAAGTGCCAGTACAAGCCGATCTTCTCCACCATTTCATAACCGTTGCGGCGGGCCACATAAAGCCCACCGGCCGCGTTGACCATAATGATGAGCAGGAACACGACGCCCGACAAAACGTGGAATCCGTGGAAACCGGTAATAAAGAAAAACAATGCGCCGAATGAAGCGGGCCCAAAAGTCTCCATTTTCACCATGCCGGGATCATTGCCCTCCGTCACCTTGTATTTTTTGTGGATATAGCCGCGTTCATCCACCAGGTATCCGGGTTTGTCCAAAGGCAGCTCGCTTTTTTTAACCGTTATGGTATGGTGTCCGTCTCCGTGTCCGGCTTCGGCATCGTGGCCTTCTGCGGCGCCGGCATGCCCTTCTGATGCGTGTTCAGCGTCTGCGGCATGCCCGTCGCCGGTGACGATAACGGCTTTGTGCATGATATAACTGGTCCCGGGTTTGAATACTTCGGCAGACTCTTTGCCGTTCTCATCCAGGTACACGCCGCCCTCGACATGAGTGCCGAAAGGGTTGGTCGTCACCGACATATGCTCCTTACTGATCAGGTTGGTCCATTCCCAACCCTGGCAACTGAGGAACCCCAGGCCGCCGAGGATGGTGAGTAACATCCAGAACACGACGCCGCGTTTGTTCTCCCGGTGGCCTTCCTGGACGGCGCGCACCATAGTCACCGAACTGATGATCAGGAGGAACGACATGATGGTCACGAAAATGAGCGGCAATTCGGAACTGCCGAACGGGTGCGTTTTGAAAACAAAATCAGGCACCGGCCAGGTTGGGCTGCTGAAACGCAATGCGCCGTAAGCAATCAAAAAGCCGGCGAACGTGAAAGCGTCGCTCAACAGGAAATACCACATCATCAGCTTGCCATAGCTGATCCGGAAGGGCTCCTTGCCGCCCATCCAATCGTTTCCCTCCTGATGCACGTCTTTTTCCAATGCAGTATCTGTACTTGCCATTATTGGACTTTATTTTATGATATCAGTTCAAGTTCAAGCCGAAACAATCAAAAACACCAGCAGGTAAACCCATAAGGCGTCTACAAAATGCCAGTAAGTCAAAGTCAGTTCAAACCGGAGTTTACGAGCCGGCGTAACCCGGTAATCCAGGAGAAAGGCGTGCAGCAAAGCCACCACCAAAACCCCGATCCCGCCCAATACGTGAGCGGCATGCAAGCCGGAGATCGCGTAGATAAAATCGCCGGATGGATTGGTTTTCAAGGGAACCCCGATTTCCACCAAAGCCACCCATCCCTGGTATTGAAGTACCAGAAACGCCAATCCAAGCGTCAGGGTCAGGGCAAGCAATATCCGGTACAACCCGCCATTGCCCCGCAGGAAAGCCAGGTAAGCCCCGTGCAAGGTTGCACTGCTGGCAATTATTGCCCCCGTGCTTGCAAAAAAGATGCCCGGCAAACGAAACTCAAGCCAGTTGCCCGCTGCCTGCCGTACCAGGTACGCGCTGGTCAGGGAGGCGAACATCATGACAATACCGGCGCAGGCCGCCCACAATGCAAATTTGTGCGGGTGTATCTTGTTCCGTGTATTTTGTTTTGTCACTGATGTATTGCTTGTCATTTATCTTTATTTTTCCCCTGGCCGCACTCAGATTTTGTCGAAATAAAATGCGATCAGGGCGACCGGTATATAAAAAAACGAATAGAACATCAATCCAAGCGCCGATTTTCGGTTGCAATCCCTGAAAAAACGCCAGGCAAACCAGGCATAACCTGCCGTCAACAGAAGAACAACGGCAAGGGAAATCACCCCGCTGACGCCCAGCAAAAAGGGCAGCGCCGAAATGGGCGCCAGGAACAGCGTGTACAAAAACGACTGCTTGCCGGTGTTGCGGTCGTTTTGCCCGGTGGCGGGGAGCAACTTGTACCCCGCCTTGTGGTAGTCCTCATATCCGAGCCAGCCGATGGACCAGAAATGGGGGAACTGCCAGCAAAACTGCAAAGCAAAAAGCGCCAGCGCCAACACCGTGATCTGTCCCTCAGCCGCCGAACTGCCGATCATAACCGGCAAGGCGCCCGGGATAGCCCCAACTGCCACCGCGTTGGGCGTGATCCGTTTCAACGGCGTATACAGGAACGCATAACTCAGCATGGCAACCGTCCCAAGGAACGCCGTCCACGGATTGAACATTGCCAGCAGGCTGATCCCGAACAGGCTCATCATGCCGGCCGCCAAAACCGCTTCGGATATCTGCATCCTGCCGGCTGCCAGGGGCCGGTCCATCGTCCGTTTCATTAACCGGTCAAAATCCTTTTCCATGACCTGGTTGAGGGCATTGGCGGCGCCTGTGACCAGGAACCCGCCCAAAGCCAGAACCACAACGGCGATGGTATTTACATGGCTATTCGCTGCAATCAGAAATGCCATGACCGAGGAAAACACCACTGTCAGCGTCAGCCGGAATTTTACCAGCATTTTATAGTCCCGGGCCTTTGCCGCGGCACGTTGCCAAATACTGTATTTTTCAACTTTTAATTCCAAGACTATTTTTTTTCAAGCTCAAAGGATCTGGTGTCCGGCGCGAAATAACTTTCAAATTACTAATGTTTAGTCAAATGAAAGGCGATAAGTTGTGCCAAAGGCATCCCTTCGGGGCGGGCGTTGTAATCAGTTGACAATAGTCGGATGTGACTGCAAACTGCCAACTGAGAACTGTTGACTGCCCGCTAGTGCCCCGCGTCGCGTTCACCTTCTTTCAGCGGTTCTATCTGGCTGATGAATTCGCGTCCGTCCTTGCCATAATCATACGGCCAGCGCTGAACGGCAGGAATGTTGCCCGGCCAGTTGCCGTGACCCGCCTTGATCGGCGTGGTCCATTCCAGCGTAGACGCGCCCCAGGGGTTTTGGGTTGTTTGTTTTTTACCTTTCCAGATGCTGTAGAAAAAGTTGATGACCATAAGCAACTGGGCGGCAAAAACAATGATGGCGGCAATGGTGATGAATTTGTTCATTTCGGCAAAATGGCGGAACGTTTCAAAGGTATCAAACCGGTAATAACGGCGAGGAACGCCGGCCATGCCCAGGTAGTGCATCGGCCAGAAAATGGCATACGCGCCTACCAGCGTCATCCAGAAATGGATCTTGCCCAGGGTTTCATTCATAAACCTGCCGAACATTTTGGGGAACCAGTTGTAAACACCGGCGAACATGCCGAAGAAAGCGGCGACCCCCATCACAATATGGAAGTGGGCAACCACAAAATACGTATCGTGCAAAGGAATGTCGATGGCCGAGTTCCCCAGGAAGATGCCCGTCAAACCGCCCGAAATGAACATGGAAACGAAACCCATGGCAAACAGGCTGGCCGAGTTGTAGCGAATATTCCCTTTGTACAATGTTGTGATCCAGTTGAATACTTTCACGGCCGAAGGAACGGCAATGATCAGGGTAAAGATCACAAAGAAGTTGGAGATAAACGGATTGACACCCGACATGAACATATGGTGCGCCCAAACGATAAAACTCAGGAAGGCAATGGCCAGAATAGAATATACCATCGCCTTATAACCAAAGATCGGCTTGCGGGAATGTACCGACAGTACTTCGGATACGATACCCATCGCCGGCAGGATGATGATATACACTTCAGGGTGGCCCAGGAACCAGAAAAGGTGCTGGTAGAGAATCGGACTGCCGCCCACATGGTCGAGCGCTTGCCCGCCGATGAATATTTCGCTCAGGTAAAAGCTGGTGCCAAGGCCGCGGTCGAACATCAGCAGGAAAAACCCGGATGCCAGAACGGGGAAGGAAAGCAAACCCAGGATGGCCGTGACAAAAAACGCCCAGATGGTCAGCGGCATGCGCCACATGCTCATGCCTTTGGTGCGGAGGTTCAATACCGTGGTAATGTAGTTGATACCGCCCAGCAGTACCGATACCACGAACAGCACAAGACTAACGATCCAGAGTGTCATGCCGGTTCCTGATCCGTCGGAAGCCTGCGGCAGCGCACTCAGCGGCGGGTAAGCCGTCCACCCGCCCGAAAAGGGCCCGGTATTGATCAGGAGGGAAGCAAACATAACCACACTGGCCATAAAAAAGAACCAGTAGGAAAGCATATTGAGGAACGGAGAGGCCATATCCCGCGCGCCCACCTGCAATGGGATCAGCAGATTGCTGAACGTGCCGCTAAGGCCGGCGGTCAATACAAAGAATACGATGATGGTGCCGTGCATCGTCACAAGCGCGTAATAGAACTCCTGCGAAAGGGTTCCTATGCCTGCTTCATTGACCACGATCCATTTCCCCAGAATGGGTTTTAACCAGGCAATGCTTTCTTCCGGGAATCCCAACTGGAGACGAAAAACCAGCGACATCAACCCGCCGATAACCGCCCAGATCATCCCCGTGATCAGGAATTGACGGGCAATGATCTTGTGGTCCTGGCTGAAGATATAGGTCGTCAGAAAGTTGGACTGGTACTTGTCATCGTGATGATGCTCATGAAAGTGATCGTCGTAGCCAAGTTCCTGGATCAGACGTTCATCTTGAGTTTCCGGATGGACATGTGCGTTTGCCATTCGCTTGATAGATTTATTTCGTTCTGAAAAGGACTGCGGACAAAATATCCGCGCCTTCAATTTTGTTCATTATTGATTGAGAATCACAAATTCGGTCCGCCTGTTTTTGGCTCGGCCTGCCTCCGTATCATTGGTATCCACGGGAACGGTCTGGCCGTACCCTTTCCGGGTCATGCGGTCGGCGGCAACCCCGGCATTGACCAGATAATCAAATACGGTTTGGGCGCGTTGTTCGGACAATGCCAGGTTCGCGTCCGGGTCTCCCGTATTATCGGTATGGCCGGCAACCTCGATGCGGAGGTTGGGATAACGATTCATGGCATCCGCCAGGTTATCGAGTTCGTAATTGGACAAGGCGGCCAGGGCAGCTGACCCGGTTTCGAAGTTCACGTAGGTGAAACGAATGGTTTTTGCCGCCGCTTCCTCCGCTGCGAGCGCTTTACCCAGCGCATCATCGAATTCGGCTTTTCGGGCCTTCACCTCAAAGTCGAACAGTTGGTCTTTGAAGGGGTCGTCCGCCTTGAAACGGATGCTTGACAGGTAATAGGACTGTTGTTTTTCGAGCCAGCCCCGGTACTCGGCGTCATCCACGACCCGCACAAGCATCTTCATGCTGTAATGACCCGTTCCGCACAATTCTGCGCAAGCCAACTCGTAATTAAACGTTTCCCACAGCATTTTAGTCGGGTCATTCGGATCAGGCCGCTGGTATTCTTTGTAGTCTTTCAGGGTCTGACGGTACTCTTCCGTAGACTTGGTCGGCTTGAAAACGATATAAGTCGGCATACCCGGAACAGCGTCGATCTTATTCCTGAAATGCGGCAGGTTGAAGTTGTGTAAAACATCCTTGGAAGTAACCCGGACCCGGACCAGGCGGTCCTTGGGCAGGACGATTTCCCCGACATGCATATCGTCCAGGTTTTTTTCGTCCTTCCAATCCTGGCCAAGCGGGTTGCTGTTGTTGATGAGTCTGAAATTTTTGGTCCCCACCTTGCCATCCTTGCCCGGGTAACGGATCGTCCAGCCGAACTGCCAGCCGGTCGCTTCAATTTCCAGGAACTCGTTATCATTCTGAGGCGTCAGGGTGGAGACGGCGTCTTTCGGCACGTCTGCCATTACCTCGTTCCACGCATCGAGGCCGCCTACCACCAGATAGGTCATTACGACCGCCGGGATCAGGGTCCAGATCATCTCCAGTTTGTTATCGTGGGAGATAAAATCGGCTTTTCTGCCCTTGTCCGCACGGTATTTCCATGCAAAATAGAACAAGGCGATATGGGTCAGCACGAACACGATGCCGGTAAAGAACAGCGTGACGTTGAACATGCCGTCCAGAACGCCCCCATGCGCCGAAGCGGATTCATGGGGGCCGTACCCCAGCATATAATTCTTGTAATGGTAAGCAGAAACGAAGGTACCGATCAGAAAGAGCACAACAAAGGCAAGCATCATATTGGCGTGCCGTTTGTTGGCGAGGTCCTGCATTTCCTCTTCGCCGCGGATCTTGGCGGCCAATTCGGTAACCCGTCCGATCTGGACGACAACGATGCCGATCAAGATGACACAAAGGATGGCTAAAAATGCCGTCATGATATATTTTCGTTTTTGATCAAACGTTAAATTAAAACCAATTGTTCACCCAAATTCCTGCCGTTTTACGCCACATGGTGGTGTAAACTTTCCTCGATATAAGGATCCTTGGCCGGCACGAGCGGGGCACTGGCCAAACGGTTAAATACAACCAGTAAAAATAAGGATAAAAATCCGATCATGGTACCCAACTCCAGCGGGCCCGGAATCGTGAAACCCATCTGGAAGCCGTACCGCGCAACTTCAACCGTGTCATGACCGGCGCCGTGGCTGCCAAGGTGCATTACCGTTTCGCGGACGCCGGGTTTGATCATCAGGAAAAAGTCCCACCAATGCCCGAACAGCAACGCGATAGAAGTAAATGCAAGGATCCCCATCTTGCGTTTTGCGTCATTCCGCATCAAAATGAAGAACGGTATCAAAAAGTTCAGGATCAGGTTGCCGTAAAACATGACCGGATAATTGGCGTAACGGTGTTTGAAATAAACCGTTTCTTCTCCGACGTTGGCATACCAGATCAGCATGTACTGGGAAAACCAGAGATACATCCAGAATACGCTGAATGCAAACATATATTTACCCAGATCGTGCAGGTGGTTGGCCGTAACGTTCGGGAAATAGCCCCTCGACTTCAGGTAGATGATCGTCAGAATGGTCAGTGCAATGGCCGATACAAACCAGCTTACCGTGGTATACCAGGCAAACAAGGTGCTGTACCAATGTGCATCGACCGACATGACCCACTGCCAGATGATGGCTGCGCTGGTGAAACCGCCCACCGGCAGGAAAAAGGCCGACCACCTGCGGATCGCCCGGTGGTGGCTGTAATCGGCTGTGCCGTGAACGTCTTCGGCAAGTGAAAGGCTTCGGATTTTCAGCGCTACAAAAATCCATATCCCGACAATGATCAGGGTGCCGAAGGTATACCAGCCTTTATTGAGGAAGGAAGACTTGCCTTTCAGGATCGGATCGCCGGACACGGCAGCGTCATCCGCCCAATGGTATAAATGGTGGAAATGCCCCCAAAGGCCGACGATGATCACTGCAAAGAGGGCCAGTCCCGGGATCAGAAACAAGGAATAGGCTTCCCATATCCGCTTGAATCCCGAATACCATCCGGCATAGGCAGTGGTAAAGGCTGCCATAATAAAAAGGGAAATGAAGCCGATGCCGGTAAAAAATACCGTGTTGTGCAAATAATTGGACCAGAAACGGGTGAGGTGCCCGTCGTCGCCCAATATAGTCAGAAGGATGCACAAGGCGCCCAATATGATCCCGCCGATCAGGGTTGTCCTTAGCCTCGAAGACAGTACAAAATTATTTTCCATCGTAATAGACGATCTTTTAAGAAAATCTTTTTCAATTAACGGTGCTCATTGTTATGAGTCCCCCCCGAACCGCCATCGTGCGCCGGAGATCCATTTTGCCCTTCTCCTGGGGGGATGGGGGGCATGGCGCGCATGGCCTCGAATTGTTTGCCGGGCGTGCCAAAAACCGGGTTGAAGGTATTTTTCTCTTCGTCGTAAGCCAGTTTCAGTTCCTTGGCCTGGAGGGAGCGGATATAATGGATCACCTGCCAGCGTTCTTCATAGTTCAGTTTGTCTGCGTAGCTGCCCATGGCGTTTCTGCCGTACATGATGGAATGGTAAAAACGACCGTTGGAGGCTACATAAAAGGTGTCCTTGACAAAAATGGCAGGCACCAGCTTGTATTTTGCATTGGGGTTGATATCCGTGTTCACGAGGTAACCCTGGCCATCGCCGTTATCGCCATGGCAGGTTGCGCAAAAGTAAGTGTACAGTTCTTTGCCTTTTTCAAGGCCGGCGGCTGTGATGGGATATGGGTTTTCAACGACCTCGGCAATCGCCCTGGCACGCCCCTCATCCGTATCGGGATAATAATACGGGGTATGTCCGTTAATCGGCAGGCTCAATGCATTGAGTTGGTTCTTGCCGCGGAGTTTTTCCAGCATAGCGTCCCGGGCAGGGCCGTTTGGCGCCAGATAGATGCCGGCATACCCTCTTGGGACCGTACCCTTGACCGGCAACCGCGCAACCGATAACTGGCTGCGTTTGAAGGAACTGGCTTCATCCCAGGTATTGTAATAATAATTGCCGTAGGTGTTCGCCTCATACGCCACCGAATGCGCCATATCCGGTATGTACTCCGAACCGGTATATTCACCCCCTGCGGGTGAACAGGCGTTCAGTAAAATGGCCGCCAGAAAGGCGATCAACAAAAGCCGAATATTTTTCATTGCCATTGTTTTCTCTTTACATCAAATGGTTTTCAAGTTCACTTCCGAGGCGCCGGTACCCGTCAGGAAGGATTTCAATTGGCTGATCTCCGATTCTGAGGCTCCCTTGGCGTTGAAGGCCAGGCAGAACTTATCGTCCGTGATCCGGTCGTCCAGCGTCGGGTTGGTGATGCCCGGCGCCATGCCGCATATGGTATAGAAAGTAACCACCATGCCCACGGAAGCCAGCAATACGGTCGTTTCAAAAGTGATGGGAATAAATGCCGGTACGGACCAGTAGGGCTTCCCTCCGAAAATGATCGGCCAGTCCCGGGTAAATACCCAGGTCATGAACAAAAAGGAGATCAACGTCCCGATGGCGCCATAAACAAAACCTGCAATATGGATGCGGCTTTCGGATAGTCCCATCGCTTCATCCAGGCCATGGACCGGAAACGGAGTGAATACATCCATGATCTCCAGGTGCTCATGTCTGGCTTTGTGTACAGCGGCCAACAACTCGGTTTCATCGTCGTAAAGGCCGTAGAGCACTTCTTTATTGTTATCTTTTGCCATTGTCAGATATCATTCAATGCGTTAGTCAATGGATTAATGATGGTGCGAACCACCGCCGGTTTCAACCGGGTGGGATTTGTGGCTGTGGGTGGCGTTTTTTCCCACAAACTGGTCGCCGGCCGTTTTCAAAATGGCTTTGATCTCCGCTACCGCCACAACCGGGGCGATCCGTGCAAAGATCAGGTAGCAGGTGAAAAACAATCCCAGCGTACCCACAAACAAGCCGATCTCTACCCAGGTAGGGGTATAATAACTCCAACTGGAGGGCAGATAATCGCGGGCCAGCGTAGTGGCAATGATCACAAATCGTTCGAACCACATGCCGATATTCACAAAAATGGACATCACAAAAGTCCAGAATATACTTCTCCTGAATCGTTTGAACCAGAATAATTGAGGTGAGAGCACATTACAGGACATCATCCCGACGTACGACCACCAGTAAGGCCCCAGTACCCGGTTGGCAAATGCATACTGCTCGTAAATATACCCTGAGTACCAGGCGATGAACAATTCCGTCAGGTAGGCCACCCCGACGATGGTGCCGGTCAGCAGGATCACCTTGTTCATGCTTTCAATATGATTCAGGGTGATGTACTGCTGCAATCCGTGGGTCTTCCGGGTGATCACCATCAGGGTTTGCACCATGGCGAACCCGGAGAAGATGGCGCCCGCCACAAAATAAGGCGGAAAAATGGTGGTATGCCACCCCGGAATGATGGAAGTGGCGAAGTCAAAGGATACGATCGTGTGAACCGAAAGTACAAGCGGAGTGGAAAGCCCCGCCAATACCAGCGACAAACTTTCGTGGCGCTGCCAGTGTTTGGCCGACCCGGTCCAGCCGAAGGAAAGGAAATTGTAAAACCTGCGCCGCAAACCCTTTGCACGGTCGCGGATGGTCGCAAAGTCAGGCACCAAACCGGTATACCAGAAGAGCAATGAAACTGTAAAATAGGTGGAGATGGCGAAAACGTCCCACAACAGCGGCGAGTTGAAGTTCACCCAAAGCGGCCCTCTGGTATTCGGGTAGGGGAAGATGAAAAATCCCAGCCAAAGGCGGCCCATGTGGATCAACGGGAACTGGCCGGCGCACATGACCGCAAAAATGGTCATTGCTTCCGCGGCGCGGTTCACCCCTGTCCGCCATTTCTGGCGGAAAAGCAGGAGGATCGCGGAGATCAAGGTACCCGCGTGACCGATACCGACCCACCATACGAAGTTGGTGATATCCCAGCCCCAGCCGATGGTCCGGTTAAGGTTCCACGAGCCGATACCCACCCAAATGGTCCAGGTTACGCAAAAAACGTAAAATGCCAAGGCCGTAACGGCGATGAGGAACGCGATCACCCAGGCCTTGCTGGGGGTCCGCTCGGTCGGCGAGCAAATATCCTCCGTGATCTGGTGGTAGTTCTTACCACCTTCGATCAAGGGGTCGCGTATAACAGATACTGGTGCGCTCATACTATGCTGAATGATTGCTGTTTTTAAAACTTAAGCCAATTCTTCCTTGCGGTTTACAATCTTTGCCTGATAATAAACCGAGGATTCGACGTTGATTTCTTCAAGTACCAGGTAGTTCAGCGGGTTTTCCATGCGTTTGCTGACCTCTGCCTGGCTGTTATTGCGGTCTCCGAACACAATGGCGCCGGTCGGGCAAGCCGTTTGGCAAGCCGTTTTGACATCGTTGTCCTGAAGTTGCCGGCCTTCCTTTTTAGCGGTCAGTTTGCCTTCCTGGATGCGCTGAACACAGAAACTGCACTTTTCGATCACACCGCGCGAACGAACCGTCACATCCGGGTTCAACACCATCCGGGTCAGGTTATCGGCGCCAAATGGCAGCGCTTCATCCTGGACGAGGGGTTCGTTGCTGGAGAACAGGTCGGCGGTCGTATAATCCAGCCAGTTGAAACGGCGGACCTTATAGGGGCAGTTGTTGGCGCAATAACGGGTGCCGATGCACCGGTTATAGGTCATCTGGTTGAGCCCTTCCGAACTGTGGTTGGTAGCCGCAACCGGGCAAACGTTTTCACAGGGAGCATTGTCGCAATGCTGGCACATCATGGGTTGGTAAACTACGCTCGGGTTCTCGTAATCCCCGAAATAGTACCGGTCGATGCGCAACCAGGTCATTTCATGATGGCGATAGACCTCGTATTTGCCCACTACGGGGACGTTATTCTCGGCGATACAAGCTACCTGGCAGGCGCCGCAACCGATACAAGCGTTCAGGTCGACATGCATGGCCCAGTGGTGGCCCTGGCTATAGAATTCTTCCTTATATTTTTCGTAAGGATAAAGGGTGTTGATGTTCAGTTTATCGGCTTCATGCCGTTTTTCACTGATATGGGCGATCACTTCGCTCAGTTCATCGAGGTTACCCTGGTAGATAATAGAGCGATTGGTGAGGCCGCCCTGGAAGCCGGAGCCGAGGGTCATGGACGCCTTTTCATCCACGTTCAGCGGCTTGCCCGTGCTTTCATCCACGATCACCTGCCCGCTGTTGTCTTTGGCCGTCAAACCCATGCTGTGGTGGTGCTGGACACAGGCAAATTCCTTATCCTTGCCCACCCCGTCTGAAACCGAGACGTCGGCATAATATTGTGTATTCCCATCCGCGTCGGCAGAAAGCCAGCCATAAACGTTGGTTCCGGTATCGTGGCCGAGCGCCTTGCCCATTTGTCCGGTCAGGGTGCGTCCGTAGCCCAAAGCAAGGGCGACAGTACCTTCCATCTGGCCGAATTGCAAAACGACGGTGCAGGTTTGTTTTACGCCGTTGGCTTCCACTTCAACCTTATCCGCTTCGCGATAAATTTCGTTCCGGTTGAGGTTTTTAAAAGTTTTGAAAGCGTTACCGCCTTCCCATTTTACGGGTACAGCCAGGTAATTGCCCCATACGCAGCGCGTTACGGGGTCTGGCATTTCCATCAGCCAGGGGTTTCCGGCGTATTGGCCGGCGCCCATGTTGACGGTTTCAAAGAAAGATATTTCCAATTCTGAAGAGCCTGGTTTGCGCACCTTTGCGGCGGCGGCGTTCACATCGCCGTTGAAGGTCATATCGCCTGCTTCCATCGGGAGTTCAAAAACCCCGTCGTGCAGGACGCTGTCCCAGAACATAGGAAAGGTTGCGTAGGCGGTTTGTTGCGGGAACAAAACGGTTTCCCAATGCGCTTTCAGGTATTCGAGGCAGGGTTGTTCTGCGGCGGTGTTCAGCGTTTCGCTTCTGGCCCAACGCAGGAGGCTTTCTTCCACCTGGCGGGTACCCGGGCGGCCCAATGCTGCAAAGATCGGGGAAATAACCGGTTGGATCAGGCTGAACTGGCCCAGTTTCGGTTCGGCATCGCCCCAGCTTTCCAGATAATGGTGGACCGGCGCTGCGTAGTCGCAAAGCGCCATGGTTTCGTTCAGGACGCCTGCGAAGGAGACCTTGAGTTTGACTTTTTCAAGGCCTGCCCTGAATTGGTCCGTATTAGGGATATCAAAAGCCGGGTTGGCGCCATCCAGGAAAAAAACAGCGTCGACCTGGCCTGCATTCATTTCCCTGATCAGGTTCTGCATGTTGGCATCGATGCCCTGGCGCTGGACGGATGCGTGGCCGAAGTCGAGCGTCCGGCCGTAGTTGCCCAGCATGCTGTTGATCCCGTTGATGAGGATCTGCTCACCCGTATTATTGCTGCCGGAAACGACAAGGGAGGTTCCGGTTTGGGTCAGCAATTCTTTGGCAATTTCTTTGATCTTGCCGGTTGCGCCCGGGTTCAAAGCGGGTCCGCTGACCCGGGTACCGCCCGTAGAAGCCGCAATTTCATTGTACAGAGCCACGATGGCGGCGCCTTGTTCGGAGGGCTTCACCAGGATCCGGTGATCCGCGTTGGAACCGGTCAGGCTCATATGGCTTTCGATCTGGATATGGCGGGACATGGCCGGCTTGCTCGTGTTGCCGATCCGGCGTGTCCTGGCGTATTGGGCGGCAAATTCAACCGGAGAGATCCAGGTACCCAGAAAGTCGGCGTCGAAGCTGACGATCATCCGGGTATTGTCGAAATGGTATGCCGGAATCACGCGGCGTCCGAAAGAGGCTTCGTTGGCCTGGAGGATCGCCGAACTGGAAACCGGATCGTATTCGACCAGGACGGTATTCGGGAATTTTGCCGAAAAATCAGCTATCGCCTTGCGGGTGGTAGGGCTCAGAATGGTATTGCCGACGATCCTGATCCTGGCGCCTTCGTTGAGTTTACCGGCAATTTCATTGTCGATTTCCAGCCAGGAAGGCCCCGATCCGCGTGTCGGCCGGTCGAGGGCGCCTTTTTGAAGGCGGTACGGGCCATCCAGGCGGTTGGTATCATAAAGGCTGAGCACGCTGGCTTGCGACCGCGCGCTGGTGCCGCCCATCGTCACTTTGGAGAAGCTGTTGCCTTCTATTTTAATAGGCCGGCCTTCCCGCGTTTTGACCAGGATGGCGCAATAGTCGCCGCCCTGAACAAAAGAGGATGCGTAATAAGTCGCTACACCCGGAACAATGGAATCGGGTTTAACGACGTAAGGAATGGCCTTTTTGACCGGGATTTCGCAACTGGCCGCAATGGTGGCTGCGCCGATGCCAAAACCCAGGTATTTAAGAAAATCCCGGCGGCTGGCTTCCCATTGACCGCCGTTTTCAGAGGCCAGTTGTTCGGTAACCGGCAACTGGACAAACTCTTCTTGCTCCATCCTTTGCAGGGCGGGGTCGTTGGTCAACTGTTCCACCCCTGTCCAAAGATTCTGCTGATCTTTCATTGTATGCTTGGATCGAATTAGCGAATGAATTAATAATGGCACTTCTGGCATTCCAGGCCGCCGATCTCTTCGACGGTTACTTTTGACCGTTTGCCCGATTTGATCTCTTCGTGGTAACGCTGAAAGTCTTTGTAGTACTCATTATTGGTGAACTGAACTTCGGTCTGCCGGTGGCAGTTGACGCACCACCCCATGCTGAGGGGCGAATACTGGTACATGTCCTTCATGGTCTCCACCGGGCCGTGGCAGGACTGGCACTGCAATTTGCCGACCGTTACGTGCTGGGCGTGGTTGAAATATACATGATCCGGCAGGTTGTGAATGCGCACCCACTCAATGGGGCCGTATATTTTGTTATCGCCGGTTTCCTCATTGGTCAGGGATTTGACAATGGCCGCCCACTGTTCTTCCGCGATGGATTCGGCGTCGAGCGGCCGGGCGATTCCTTTTTCACTTTTCAGATATTCGTCGGAGATCCATTTCATATAGATCTGTTTGATCTGTTCCTCGGTCATCTGGTCGTAACCGGCTTCGTATTTGTCGGTGTTCGGGTTGTAACCGATGGAAGCGAAGATCTTGGTCAGTTCGGCGGTACCGTAAGTGGACCCTACTTCGATGGCCCGGTGGCAGTTCATACAGGTATTGGCAGCGGGAATGATTGAATTTTTGGACCGGCGGGCGCCGTCGTGGCAGTATTGGCAGTCAATTTTCTGGATGCCGGCATGGGTTTCGTGGGAGAATTTGATGGGTTGTTCCGGCTGGTACCCCTGCTGGCGGCCCAGGTCGATGGCGTTGCTGACGGTGGTGTAGCCGCCAAAGACCACGAGGGCAAAGATGATGAAACCGATCACCCACTTGGAGGTCAGCATTTCAAACAGGGTCTTCCGGCGTTCCGGCGCGTTGCCTTCGCGCACCTGGATCATATAATTCAGGTTGGCGACGATGCGCGCCAACACAACAGCCAGGAGACCAAGAATAAGTGCAAGGAGGATAAAAAGCCCTCTGTTATCCGGTTTCTCCTCAGTAACCGTTACTGTACCCGTCTGATCGCCGGCGGTTTTTGGCGGATAAGAGCCATCATAGACGCCCTGGACATAAGCGAGGATATTGGCGATTTCTCCGTCAGTAAGACTGAGGAAGCTGTTCATCTGGACCGGCTTGTACTGGTCCCACAGTTCAACCGCCCTTGGGTGGCCTTCACCGATCAGCGCCTGGGAATTCCGGATCCATTTGTTGAGGTCTTCTGCCGGGTAATCGGCCCACCGTTCCTCGACACCGCCAAGGGCCGGGCCGATGGAAGGCGTTTTCATGTCCGTTGCATGGCACTGGCCGCAATTTTGAATGAAAAGGGTTTTGCCCGCGGCCGGGTCGCCGGCTGGTGCGGCATCCTGGGCTTTAAGTGTAAATGCAAACGCCACGAGGGCGGGTAACACAAGTACGCGGCTAATCAGCGGCTTATATATCATGTTACAAATCTGTTTTTAAAAAGAATTACCGGCCTCTGCCGAATCGGCGCAAAGATAAAATTCATTGCAGTTTTTTGACAAAAATTATTTGGCGAGTTTACTTATTTAGATACCGTCTAAATAATAACCGACATACCGGGTGCGTTATGATAGGTTTTTCTTTTGAAAAATTGAATATTCCATGATTTACCGCTCTGGAACCGGTAAAATCAGATTTTTTATTTCCCTTTAAGCCAAAGAAAAAAAATTTTATTCCGAATATCCTGTTTTCACCTGGCCGCCCGCGTCGGAAAGGCGCCTATGAAATATTTTAAAGCGCTGAAGATCATTATTTTATAGAAACCGGGGCCGGTAAACTAAAAAAAGCCACCCCGGCGATTGGCATCCGGAATGGCTTCGTTCAGTTGGATAAAGGCAAGGAATTAATCCTTGTCCTTTCCTCCATAAAATTTATCTTCGGTTGATTTCTCTACTTTTGTACCCCTTTCCAGCTTTCGTGAAATAGCGGTATAGGGCCCTGTGACGACCTCCGCCCCTTCGTCCAGTCCGCTGGTAATGACGATATAGGTGTCATCCTGGATACCCGTTTTCACTTCCACCATATTGACCGTATCCGCCGCTGTAACGACAAATACGACTTCCATGAGGTCTTCCATCTTTTTCTCCTCTTCCTCCTCCGAGCCTTCGTCTCCTTCTTTCAAGGCAACCGGCCGCACCTTTTTATCCGGGTTCTTTTCCCGGGTGGTAACAGCCTGGATGGGCACGCTGACCACATTTTCAGCCTTTTCCGTTTTAATATCCACCGAAGCGGACATACCCGGCCGGAAGGGATAACGTTTTTTTGCGGACACCAGATCGGTGTAGGAAGCCGGATCGATCCGGATCCTGACCTCAAAGTTGGTCACCTGGTCGGTGGTCAGGGAAGCCGTGGCGCCGGTACTGGTCGCCGAGTGGGCGATCTGCGTAACATGGCCTTTAAACTTACGGCCCACGTAGGCGTCCACTTCGATCTCTGCTTCGTCGCCGAGGGCAACCCGCGGAATATCATTTTCGCTGACATCCACCCTGACTTCCATCATATTCAGGTTGGCCAGGCGCATCATTTCTGTACCGGCCATTTGAATGGTACCGACCACCCTTTCACCCTGTTCGATATTCAGTTGGGAAATGATCCCGGCGTTGGGCGCATAAATGGTCGTCCGTTTGAGGCTGGTTTTTAATTCTTTCAGGCCGGCTTCGGAGCTTTCAATTGAAAATTTGGCGCTTTTTGCACTTTCCTCTGCCGAACGGATATTGGCCTGGGCGGCAGCGAGGTTGGCTTCGAGGGCCTTGAGGTTGGACAGGGAGGTTTCAAAATCGGCTTCGGAGATCACGCCGTCTTTTTTCAGTTGTTCGTTCCGCTTGTGGATATCCCGGGCGTTGATCAGTTGGGCTTCGGTTTGTTTGGCCTGGGCTTTGACCGCTTCGATATTGGACAGGGAATTGGCGTAACTGGCCTTGGCGGCGTTCACGCTTGCCACCCCCCGTTCCACCTGCGATTCGTAGGCGTCCGGATCGATCCTGGCGAGCAATTGACCGGTCACAACGGAATCGCCCTCCTCAACAAACAATTCAACCACCTCGCCGGATACGTCCGAACTGATTTTAACTTCCACTTCCGGAAATACCTTCCCGCTGGCGGATACCGTTTCCTGAATCGTTCGGCGCTCGGATTTTTCAACGATAACCTTTTCTCCTTTGGGCTTGTTTTTGTTGCTGACCACTGCGGCAACAATCAGCACTAAAACCAGGCCGACCAGCGCCCAAATCCACCAGTTGCTTTTTTTCTTTTTTGTCAAGGTAGCCATTGATGATGATTGAATTAAATAAAATATTTGTGTTCCCATCCTCGGGGAAGGGCATGTAAAAATCACTAAAGCCGGATCTCCTTACCCAGGTAAAAATCGACTATTTTGGAATTGAAGATCAGTTGGAATTTCGATTGGATCAGGGTAACCTTTGCCAGTTCGAGCGCATTTCCGGCAGCCGTGTATTCCAGCGTATTGATCACCCCCAGGTCAAACCTGCGCTGGGCATTGTCAAAAGCGCCCTGCGCGGCTTCCACCGAGCGAAGGGAAGCTTCGTACGACTGTTTCGCAGCGCGGGCATTGGCGATGGCCAGTTGCACATCCGCTTTGAGGTTTTGCCGCAATTGCTGGTTGGTGACCTCGGTATTCAGGGCGGTCAGCCTGGCTCTTTCCATATTCAATTTATTCCGGTGGTTGGAATAGATCGGTACAGATAGGTTGATGCCGACGCTTTGCCCGAAGTTTTCGTTGATCTGATCGCCGAAGGTTTTGATGGGGTAACCCGCCACCCGGACATTGTAAAAGCTCAGGTTGGCATCCTGCCCGTTGATCACGACGGGCTCGGGGTTGGATAACACCACCTCCGGGTCGATCGGATTGGCAAAATCCCTTGCCTGGTTCGAATAGTTGGTGCTCACCGATCCGCCAATCGAGAGGGTGGGCAAGGCATTGGCTTTGGCAATGTTTTCCCCGATATGAGCGCTTTGCACCCTCAGGTCGGAAGCCTTGATCTCGGGCTGGGTCTGCAGGGCGGTCTGGTAAACCTCTTCCAGTTTATACAATTCAGGGTTGAGGTCATCCGGAACGGTCAGGTCGGGTTTTTCGATCTCCATTTCCTGATTGGGGTCCAGGAGCATCAGTTGTTTCAGGGTCAGGTAATTGATGTTGACCTGGTTCTGGGCCTCGACGATGGACTGTTCGTCGCGGGCGATCTGGGCCAGGAAGTCAAGCCGGTCGTTGGATGGAATGGAGCCGGCCTGGATCAGTTTATCGGTTTGCGCCAATTGGCGGCGGGATTGTTCGAGGCGTTTTTGTGCGTTTTCGAGTTGCTCCTCGGCCAGCAGGATGCCGAGGTAGGCCGTTGCCACGCGCAATCCGAGGTCGTTGGCCGAAGCCTGGCCGTCGAGTTTGGACGCTTCCAGGTCCACCCTGCTTTGTTTGATGGAATTGTTCACCGAATTGCCGGCGTAGATCAACAAGCCGGTGCTGATGGATAACCCGCCGGAACCGAAGCTCTGTTCGATGAAAGAGTTGGTGGTCGGGTCAATGGTCCGGCCGAACTGGTAACCATACCGGGCCGAACCGTTCAGATCCGGCAACCTTTGCATCCGGCTCTGTTTTTCGGTCGCCTGGGCAAGCGCGACATTGTATTCAGCCTGCTTAAGCAGTAGGCTATTGGTGCGCGCATACTCGACACACCTCAAAAGGGACCAATCGGAAGACTGGGTGTATCCGGCGGCGCAAATCGCAAATAAGCCAATCAGGAGAAAAAATTGCCTTGACATAATTTAAGGGTGTTTTACCAGGGAGCGACCCGAAAGACAAGCTGCCGGGTCGGCCCGGAAGAAGTAAAAGCTGAATACCACAAATCCGGGATCAAGATTAAGAAAGTATCGCCGGAGAGCGGAAATTTTTATATCAAATTAACAATTGAATGGATCAAATTGGTTTTTTAGTCGCCGAGTTCGAGTTGGTTTTTCACCAACCGGAAATACGCGCCCCTGGCGGCAACCAGATCCGGATGGGCGCCTTGTTCGATCAAACGCCCGTTTTCCAGGACCACGATCCGGTCGGCGTTTTTAACGGTACTCAGACGGTGCGCCACCACCACTACGGTTCTGCCCGCAAAAAAACGACCAAGATTTTGCAAGATGATCTTTTCATTATCGGCGTCGAGGGCGTTGGTGGCCTCGTCAAAAAACAGGTAGGGCGGGTCTTTGTAGACTGCCCTTGCGATGAGCAGGCGCTGGCGTTGCCCCTGACTGAGGCCGTTCCCCCGGGCGCCGACCTTTGTATTATAGCCCAGGGGCAGGGATTCGATAAATTCCTGGATATGGGCGGCGCGGACCGATCTGAACAATTTTCCTTTATCCACCTGGTCGTCGCTCTCCGCTATATTGTTCGCAATGGTATCTGAAAAGACAAAACCATCCTGCAGGACCGCTCCACATTGCCGGCGCCAAAGGTCCGGGTCGATATTGATCATTTGGATCCCCCCGACTTTGATCCTTCCGGCGGTTGGCTGATAAAACCCCAACAACAGCTTCAACAAGGTAGTCTTACCGCTGCCGCTCGCTCCCACAATAGCGGTAACCTTGCCGTAAGGAATTTCCAGACTGATATCCTGAAGGGCAAAATTGGCAAGAGGGTTGTATTTAAAAGAAAGGTTCTCGAGGGTAAATCCTGCTTTCTCCGGCAGGATATTCAGCGCCTGGTCCGGGTTTCGCTCTTCTTCTTGTTGGTGAATTTCGCTGAGCCGTTCGAGGCTGATCCTTGCATCCTGCCATGCGCGTGCAAAAGCGGCAAATTGCTGCAGCGGCCCATTCAACTGGCCCGATATGAACTGGATGGCAAGCATAGCGCCCAGGGTCATTTCATGCTGGATGACGGCGCTTGCCGAGATGAACAGGATGGCTACGTCCTTTAACTGGTTGATGAAGGCCGCCCCGACATCCTGCCGCTGGCTCAGGGTCAGAGCCTTGACGTTGGTTTTGAACAGCCTTCCCTGGATATGCATCCATTGCCACCGCCTTTTGTTCTCACTGCGCTGCAATTTGATCTCGCTCATGCCCTGGATCAATTCGATCAGGGCGCTTTGATTGTCGGACAACTCTTTGAAACGCCGGTGGTCAATGGCAGCCCTGTATTTCATAAAAACCATTATCCAGGCAATATAGATAACAGAAGCACCCAGGAAAACCCAAAAGATCAGCGGATGGAAGGTCAACAGAACCAGGCCGAAGATCAAAAACTGGAAAGAGGAGAACAGGGCATTCAGGGTGGAAGCCGTCAGAAAAAGTTCGATTCGTTTGTGGTCGCCGATGCGCTGGAGAAGGTCGCCGGTCAGTTTGGTGTCAAAAAAAGCGATCGGCAACCGCATCAGCCTGGTCAAAAAATCCGAAAGGAGGTTGATATTTACCCTGGCGCCGATGTGCAGCAAGATCCAGCTCTGGACAATATTGACCGTTATTTGCCCGGCGACCAGCGCCAGGTAGCCGAACAAAACCATGCGAATAAAATCAAAATCTGCGTTCTCGATGCCGGTATCGACCACCGCCCTGGTGAGAAAGGGAAAGATCAACTGAAAAAGCCCGCCCAGGATGATGGCCAGCGCCAGTTGACCGATCAGGCGGCGGAAAGGCTTCAGGTAACCGAGCAGGTAAACAAAACCCGACTTTTCAGCCGGTTCGGGTTCCTGTTCAAAAAAGGCAGGGCCCGGTTCCAGCAGGAGGGCAATACCTGCCTGGTCATTCTGCCGCCAGCCTTTCAAAAATTCACGATGGTCCATTTTGACCTTGCCGGCAGCGGGATCAGCGATCCAGGCGTTTTTTTTATCCAATTTATACAAGACAACAAAATGGTTCTGTTCCCAGTGGCAGATACACGGCAGCGGGGCTTTAAAGAGATCCGGCGAGGATTCATCCCCGGCCAGAAAGGGAGTCTGAACGGGTAAGGTCCGCAGTCCGATCCGCCCGGCGCCTTCAACAATGCCTCGCATGGAAACCCCCTCCCGGTCGATATAACACATTTCCCGCAAAGCCTGGAGGGTATAATTTCTGCCGTAAAAGGCCGCGACCATCTGCAGACATGCGGGGCCGCAATCCATGCCGTCCAGTTGGCGGAAAAAAGGGAAACGATTCGCCATGCACTAAAGAAAATTAATTTTAAATCAAATCTTTCAATCTGAAGCTCACTTTCAATTTTTCTCCATTTCGAAGAATGCCCAGTTTGATCTGTTTACCCGACCGGCCGCTCATCCGGTAGGTCACCTCTCCCAGGTTGAGCAGCCGGGTGGTGACGCCGTTGATGCTTTTGATCTGGTCGCCCGGCTGCATGCCGGCCAGGTCGGCCGGACTTCCCGGAATAATATTGAAAACAATGATATCGGTCAGTTTGGAACCGGAAGCCACCAGGGCAAGTCCGCTTTTGTCAAACCTGAATTTTTCTTTAAAATACTTGTTGGGCTGGAGATAGAGTATTTCCCGGATATAGTCGAACGTAACGGTAAAACGCTCCAGCACCTGGTTTCCCACAATTCCGTTCCGTTGGTTGACATATTCGGAACCGAGGGTGGGCATGGAGTCCTGAAAATTGGTCACCACCCCTTGCATGGTGAAGGGGCCGATGTCCAGCCGGTCCATCCTGCCGTTATAGCCTTCCAGAAACCCGCCTAATCCGAGGCCGATATTTCCAGGCACCACATTCGAAGGTTTTTCAAATCCCGGAAGGGTATTGGTATGCAGCAACATGCCCAGGCTTGCGCCCGTGTCCACCAGCATTTTGAGGCTGTCGAGTTCCTGCCCCTGCTGGCCTGCATCCACCACAAGGTAGGGTTTGTTCCGGAAGATGTCGATCGGAATGGCCGTGGACCTGTGTGGAACCGGAAAATGGCCGGGATCGAAAAAGGTCAACACCCTTTTGGTGTAATTGATCCGCACGACAAACCGCCGGAGGAGGTCTGCTCCAAGGATGCCGTGAACTTCGATGCCGGCCAGCTCATTGAATCTGAAATAATCATCCCCCAATACGAGGATGCTCCTTTGAGAGGCCAGCATGTCGCCGACCTGGAGGTCGATCCCCCGGGCCAGGTAGGCGATCAGCTTGGTTTTCATGTCCGCGCCCAGGAGTGGAAATTCGCGGTGGTAGTCAATTTGCAACAGATCGGTAATTTCCTTGTGGGTCAGGATGGTATATTCCGCGCCGGTATCGACAATAAATTTGAGGGGAAATACCCTGTTAAACAAGACATTAACGATGATGAAGTTATTTTCAAATTCAAACGGGATGTCAATCTTATGGGCATTCTTCATATTGATATCCGGAACCCGGATTCGCTGGGACCAGGCCATGGAGGCCCCCAATAGAAAGAAAAACAATAAAGTATATTTCATAAGCCGGGAATATTACTTCATAACGCTTTACAACCATTCTTAGCTGACTTGATCCGGGTCTTCTCCTAAAATAATTCGGAAAGGGGGGATGCCCGGGGTTTCAAAAACCGATTTTTTTGCTCATCTTTACCCGCCAAAAATCAAGAAAGTCAAATAAAATCATGGGAAATAACTTGTTAGCAGGAAAAAAGGGCATCATTTTTGGAGCGCTGGATGAAAAATCCATTGCCTGGCAAGTTGCCGAACGTTGTGTGGAAGAAGGCGCCAAAATCACGCTGACCAATGCACCGGTTGCCTTGCGCATGGGCCAGTTGAAAACACTGGGAGAGCGGCTGAACGCCGAGATCTTCCCGGCTGACGCCACCAGCGTTGAAGACCTGGAAAACCTCTTCAGGCAATCCATGGATGTCCTGGGGGGCAAAGTTGATTTTGTGCTGCATTCCATCGGTATGTCGCTCAACGTCAGGAAAGGCCGTGAATATACGGATTTGAATTACGATTTCATGCAAAAGACGTTCGATATTTCCGCTATTTCATTTCACAAGATGATGCAGGTGATCTGGAAGTTGGACGCCATTAACGATTGGGGCTCCATCGTGGCGCTCACGTATATCGCTGCGCAAAGGGTTTTTCCGGACTACAACGAAATGGCGGAGTCCAAAGCCCTGCTCGAATCCTTTGCCCGCAGTTTCGGTTACCATTTCGGAACCAGCAAAAAAGTACGGGTGAATACGATCTCGCAATCGCCCACCATGACCACTGCCGGCAGCGGCGTTAAAGGGTTCGATGCATTTTTCGGGTACGCCGATAAAATGTCGCCGCTCGGCAACGCCAGTTCGGCTGCCTGCGCTGATTATTGCGCGGTCATGTTCTCCGACATGACACGCATGGTGACCATGCAAAACCTTTACCACGACGGCGGTTTTTCGAGCATGGGCATGAATCCGGCGGTTTTGGGTCTTTGAGTACGACGATGTTCATCAAATCCTTTTTTGCCGCGGATCAAACGGATTTAACGGATAAAATCCGTTCGATCCGCCCTACCTTCAAATGATGCAGGAATGACCAGGATGCTGATCTGCGGGGCTGACGGCCAACTCGGCCGGAGTTTCCGGGCTTTGTCCGTTGAATACCCGGCGTGGAGCTTTACTTTTGCCGCCCGCCAGGACCTGGATATTGCCGACCCAACATCCATTGACCGTTTTTTCCGGGAACACCCCGTTGATTATTGCATCAATTGCGCTGCTTATACGGCTGTCGACCGCGCGGAACAGGAACCCGAAGCCGCGTTTGCCGTCAATGCCGCGGGCGTAGGGCGCCTGGCCCGGGCCTGCGCCGCCCGCAACGCCGTTCTTGTCCATTTCTCCACCGATTATGTCTTTCACGGCGGCCGGGGTATTCCGTTCAGGGAAGACGACCCGGTAGCGCCCCAAAGCGTATATGCCCTATCTAAATTGCAGGGTGAATCCGAAGCCCTCAACCAGAACCCATCGACACTGGTGATCCGGGCGTCCTGGATCTACTCCCGGTTCGGGCATAATTTTGTCAACACCATGCTTCGGCTTGGGCGGGAAAAAAGGGAGGTCAATGTCGTCGCCGACCAGATTGGCGCCCCCACTTACGCGCCTGACCTTGCCGGCGCGGTATTCACCATTCTTACCCGCCTCGAAGCGGGCCTGCGCCGGGAACAAGACCCCTTCGGCATTTACCATTACAGCAATGAAGGCGCAGCCAGCTGGTACGATTTTGCCAAAGCCATCTTTGAATTGAGCGGATTGGATTGCAAGGTGAACCCCATTGAAACCCGGGATTTTCCAACGGCCGCCAACCGGCCTTTGTACAGTTTGCTCAACAAATCCAAAATCAAAACAACTTTTGGGCTGGACATTCCATATTGGCGGGAAAGCCTGAAGACCTGCCTGTTAGGGCAATGAATTACCCGGGCGGGCCGTTATAGAAAGACCTGAACAAAACCAAAACCAAATATGAAGAAGATCATTCTGATCCTTGGGTTCCTGGCGACCGGCTGCGTCCTGGCGTCCGCCCAAACCCGCATTATTCCCCAAGTGGGGGTCAACCTGTTCAATTTCAACGACAACTACGAAGACGGCGAGTTCAATGGAAAATCCGGCTTGCACATCGGCGCCGAGATCCGGTCCGGCAAAAAATTTTACGTTTCGATCGGCGGGCAGTATTTCCGGTTCAATTCGCGGTTTGAAGGCATCGCCGGGTTGTTCGACTACGATGTCAAAATGGAAGGCGTGCGCGTACCCTTGTACGTTGCCGGCGACCTGATCGGCGCAGAACGTTGGGGTTTACGCCTTTTTGTCGGGCCGAGCGCAAGCTTTATCCTTAGCACCGATGATGAATTGCCCGGTTTCGAAGACGATGCGTTTAACGACCTCCGATGGGGGTTTAATGCCGGCGCAGGTCTCGATCTCGGTATTTTCACCCTGGACCTCAATTATGAAATCGGGCTGAATAATGTGTTTTCGAATAAAAATATCGAAGCAAAAAGCAATATTCTCTTTGTGACGGGGGGGATACTATTCTAGGTGGACGGCTTACGGTAGACGTTTACCCGCCTTTTGGGGCGGGGCCTGCGGTGAATTTATCCGCCTGAGGCGAGGTACAAGCATTGGGCGGATGGTGGACGGAACGCAGGCATTGGCCATCTAACTGAAAAGATGCATTCGCCCGTTAATGGGTGGCCAGGGTCCTGAGCGGATCCGAAGGAGGCGCCGGCGGACAAAAAAGTTCTGCCGGCGTTTGCATTTTGTGCCATTTCAACTTTTTTTCAAAAAAATGTTGACAAGTTATCCGAAATAAAATACCTTTGTCTTATAAAAATCGACCGTTTCCTAATTCATAGCGACCGTTTACCAAAAAATCATGATCTCCTCTTTAATCCGGCACATTCAAATTTGGGATGCAACCCCGGATATCCGTATCAGCCGAAGTTCAGTTCACCCTTTAATTTTTGTGTGATTTAACCGTCACACATGCTGCAAATCCTTACAAACCGAACAATATAGTCTGCATTCCCTCATGCCGGACAGATCGCCTTGTCCGGTTGTTTATGCGCTGGAAGGCCTGCTTTCAGGCAGGCCTCCAGGCATAAATGAGGGGGGAGCAGGCAGCCATTTGGCATTCATGTTTATAATCCCTGACATCCATGCAATTCAATCGGACGACTATGAGAAAATGGATATTCCTCCTGTTTGCCGGAGGAATATTTCCTTCGGTTTGGGGGCAAAACCTAGCGGAGTGGCCGCTGGATAATTTGACTGGCGAAAACCCGGTCAACATTGCAAGCGGACTCTCTGCAACGGTTTTCCAACGCGGCAACGGCATCAGCGCTCTCCAGTTCAATGCCGGCGGCGCAGGCGCCAGGGGTTGGTCGGAAGGCTCCGAAATCAGTTCCCAGGATTATTTCGAGGTTTGCCTCATTCCGGCTTCGGGCCGGACGATGGAAGTTACCGGCATTGAATTTTCAGAAAGCCGGACCGGTACCGGGCCAAGAGTCTACCAATTGTGGTATTCCACCGATGGTTTTGCCACCGCCACACGACTGGATTCCGTTGGCATTCCGGATAATCCGCACGAAAGAACCCATAACCTGACTGGTCTTCAGATCGGCGGCTGCAACGCTGTTCCGGTTTGTTTCCGGTGGTACGCTTACCAGAGCGAAAACAGCAACGGTTTCTGGCGGCTTCGTGAAGTGGATTTCAACGGAGCGATTTCCGCTGCCTGCACGCCGCCCGCGCTGGCCGGCAGCTTGTCGGTCGTCAATATCGGCCTCCATACCATGGATCTCCATGTAGGCCCGGGGGCCGGCGACGGCTGCCTGGTGGTCATGCGAAAAGGCCAGGCCGTTGCTTCCAAACCCTGCAACGGCGAAGTGTATACCGGTTTCCCGGATTTTGGGACGGGGGGCGAGCTGTCGAACGGCGCATACGTCGTGTACGCAGGGCCCTGGAACGCCAATTTCACCGCCGGCAACCTCGAAGAAGGCGCCCGCTATTATTTTACTTTATTTCCATATCATTCCACGAATTACTGCTACAACCTGGGCGGGCCGCCCCTGCTGGATGTGGTGATGTTATGCCAGAACCCTGGCGAGATCACCGGTGAAATGGCCTTTGCGGCTGATGGAAAACTGAATCTTTTATGGACCCCGCCCGATTGTTACGACGAGGTGCTGGTTGTTGCATCGGCGAATCCCGTCACCGGCGCGCCGGACGGCAATGGAAGTCAATATTTGCCCAATCTGGCATTCGGCGCGGGGTCCGATCCAACAGGCGATTTTGCGCCGGGCGAATATCCGGTATACCGGGGAAACGGCAATGCCCTGACCATAACGGGGTTGACCAACGAAACCCCCTGTTTCGTCAAGGTATTTGCCCGGCGGAATACCAACTGGAGCGACGGGGTGGAATGGTCGGCTACGCCCTTTGACGGCTGCCCCGACCTCGGCGGCCACGATGTCGTGTTCATCAATGAGATCCACTATGAGAACAACGGCGAAGACGTCGACGAAGGGGTAGAGATTGCCGGGCCGGCCAACTACAGCCTTGAAGGTTACGAATTGCATTTTTATGAAACCATAGCGCCCAACGAAGGACAGTTCTACCTGGCGCTGCCTCTGTATGACCGCATTGACGATGAAGGCAATGGTTCCGGGGCCTTGTGGTTTCCGGTTCCAGGAATGGCCGATGGTTCCGGCGGGATTGTTTTGTACAATACCATCTCCCAGACCATCGTGCAATTCCTGGGGTACCGCAACTCGTTTACGGCCATCGACGGGGTGGCGGCTGGGATGACCTCCACTTTGCTGACCGATCCCAACGGGGGCGGAATATTTGAAAGCGCCGCTTTTCCGGCCGGGACTTCCATTCAAATGCAAGGGACCGGCGCCTGCCCCCTGGAGCTGTACTGGACGATGATGCAGCCCATGTCGCCGGGCGGGCTCAACGATAACCAGAGCGTTTTGCCCATTGTCTTGCTGGAATTCACCGCCCGCCTGTACGAAGACCGGGTGCTGTTGTACTGGCAAACTGCGAGCGAACAGAACAACGACTATATGGCCGTGGAAAGGAGCGCCGACGGGCGGACATTTGTGGAGATCGGCCGGGTCAGGGGCGCAGGCAATTCGGATCAGCCGCTGAGTTATTCCCTTTGGGACGATTCGCCGCACAAAGGGATCAACTATTACCGGCTCCGGCAGGTGGATTTCGACGGCAAAACCAGTTATTCAGGGGTGGTGAGCGTATGGTTGGCGGGGCAGCCCGGGCAGTTGAGCCTGGCGCCCAACCCGGCAAAAGATCAACTGCAGATCCTGGGACTCGACGGGAAAACCGTAACCCGGCTGGAAGTGGTCAACGCCGGCGGGCAGGTCATGAACATCCCTTGGAACAATGCAGCGAGCTTTGAGTCACTAAATATAGGCGACTTGTCGCCGGGACTTTATTTTATCCGGTTGGCGGACGACAGCGGGTGGTTTTACACCGGCCGTTTTGTCCGAACCCGGGAATAACCCAATCAAGTAGTATCAGTAAGCAAGTAGGTTTTTGAAAATTCCGGAGTTGGCGGCGCATACCTGTTCTTAGGAGCGGGTATCACCGTCTCTCTGCTGCCGGCTCCGGTTTTTATTTCAACATCATTTTTCAAATTCTATCCAGTCCAATCCGATCTAACATTAAGGTGAGTTTTGGATACATCGATTAAGTGTGCTTAAACTTTTATGCGGGCACGCTGGGGTACGGAACATTGGGGAAATTGTAGCCGCCTTGCAGAAAAGACCGGCAGGTTTTCCGGGGTGAGCTGAAGCTTCAAATAGCGGCGGCTATTGAACCTTTTAGGCTAAAACCCATAAATAGCTGATTTTCAATTGCCCTTCAAGGTGGATAAATCAAAAACAACAGTATCTACTCTGCTATTAATACCACTTGTATCCTGTAGTATCAATTTTAAAGAACCCCCTTCCAAAATGTGATTTAGAACCACATCGTATCGCTCATAAAACTTTACCACCTTTTCATTATTATCATCATTGACCCTTAACTGGATTGATTCATTCGTAGTTGCATTAGATTCTGATTTGTAAACCAAGATATTTGTATACCCATAATTTAATTTTGATATATCAATATCCCGGATTTTCTTTGGCTTTTCATTAAAGATCCTATTATTGCACGAGGCGGTCAATATCAAAAAGAACCAAGCCCAATATTTTATTTTCATGGTCTTTTATTTTTTGAAGCGTTCTCGTAATACCGAAAACCAGCTTTGATCCAAGTTTGATCACGAGGGTCATCTCCATACGGAGGCTGCATAACTTTTTCAGTATATGGTATTAACCTCCCGGTTTTCGAAAAATTATAACGAGTTTCCTCCTTATAAACTTGCCATTCAGGTTGAGATGTACCCGCAGCCATTTGAGCTTCCCCGGCCTGCCGAAGAATGAATTCTTCACTTGGGAATAAATTAAAAGCTTTGGCGACTGCTCCAAAATGGTGATTTCCTAAATCCTGAGATTCCATTGAGTTGCCTTGAAATTTGAAAGTTGTTTCACCATCATTCCCAAGTCCAAAGATTGAACTCTTATCATTCTTCAAATCCCATTCGCCTTTATTTCTTACCTTGTTTTTAAATGAAAATGGGTTGAACATTTCTTTTGCCTCTTTAGTATTTTGAGCAAGTAGATTTGGATAAATAACATCGGCATTTATTTCTCCACCAAGCTCCCCCAATGGAGTTAGATTCCCTCCTTGTTCCAGGAATATTAAATGATCCGTATTATCATTTCTGACAATATCTCCAACGCTGTTTACAAAGATACTATCCCCATTGACATCAATGAACTTGATCGGGTTGTTAGCCGCGTAGGCGTAAGGTGAATGGAAAGCATACTTTTCGGCGAATCTGTCGATCGAGGTGAATCGTGCAATAGCCGCATCATACCATCTTGCCCCATAATCATTCCAATTCAACCCCAAATCCTCAACATATTCCTTCCCGTTGTATTGGTATTTGTTTTTCGGCGCCACCGTCTGGTACCAAGGCCCCTCATGGTTCAAACCAAAAGGATAGTAGTGGTTCTCCTGGGTAATCTCCACATCATTTTCTGTGGTATTTGGGTCATCTTTGGTAGCAATGACGCCATCCAGGTTGAAATCAGAAAAGGCCACACGGGTATTGCCCAAATGATCCTGCCGCCAGTACTCAGCCCGGATAGATTCGATGGCCGTACCCCCGGCGTTGTAAGTGGCCACCAAACGCCCCTCTCCATGCTGGACGAATTGAATTTTCTGATCTACATACTCAATACCGCCCACGTACTCTCGGACACCTTCCGTGCCGGTCTGACTCCATTTTCTTCCCGAAGCATCATATCGTATGGAAATATTAGCTCCCCCCTTGGTAACCAGCCTCGGCAAATTTAAGAAATTGTACTGAATCGTGATGCTCTTGTACGGGTCTGTGGTCAAATTCCCGTTTTTGTCATACGTATAGACTGCGGAACCTGAAGCCGTACCAGGGTTGAAACCTTTGGCCCGGTTGGCGCTGGGCGCCGTATCCGCTACTTTTTGGAGCTTCGGCGTGCCTGCGATATACGTGTACCCCAAAACATCGATCTGCGCCTGCGTAAAACAGGATGCATTCGGAACCATCCCGAAGCGATTCAAGGTCTTGATATTGCCGTCCAGGTCGTATGTGAGGTTGTTCTCGTTGTAGTTGTTATTGAGGATATGGGAGAACTTGGTAAAAACGCCTGTGATGCTGTAAAGGGGAACTACTCTCCCATATTGAGCGGAGGTTAACCGGTTGAGCGGATCATATCCATAATCGTAGTATTGGGGTTGACTGTACGTGACCTGCCACTCTGCCCTGCTGATATTCCCATTCGCTTCATGGTTGAAACTCATGGCAAAGATCGGTTCTTTCGGCGTAGCCAACACCTGGAAGGTCTGCCCTGGACCCGTCACCGTAATATTGCCCAATACCACGTAAGGCCCCTCCAGATCGCCCAGTAGCGAACTGAGGATATAGGCCGTCGATCCGTCGCATAACCGCACCAAGGTCAGTTGCAGGGGGTACTGCAAATCATTGACATCCAGGTTGGTCATCGCATTCTGGATCTGCCCCAATGACTGGGCCTGCGCCGCCAACTCGGCTTCGGTACAACCCAGGGGCGGATACGGGCCGCAAGGCGCCGGGTTGATGGGCGATATTTTCTCCACATTGCCCGTTTCCCGCTCGTCGAGCAATCCGGCAAGGTCAACCGTTACCGTCTGTCCGTTTGTTCGTTTCACTTCGAAAGTCTGGCTGGTTGCGATAACCGGAACAAGGGTTGCCCGGTTGATGCCGCCTTTCAGGATGCCCAACTCGTCTTCGAACACCCAGCGGATTGCGCCGTCCAGTAGTTCCACTTCATACAACACATTCGGCAGGGGAACCGTGGCCACGGTTTTTCCGGCAATCACCTGGTCGAGTGTGGTCACCGAACCGGGTTGCTGGGTATCCGTGCCCGGATTGATCCCTTTGGGGTTTTTGCAGGGGTGCGCCTGCCGCCCGTATTCCCGGATACCGCCCAGGCAGGGCACGCTGGGGTACAATACATTGGGGTCCGATTCACAGGTGTCGCCTGGTGTGGTGATGCATTGATAACAGTATTCGATCAGGTTCAATTGCCAATTGGTTTTGGTCACTACCACCCTGGCCGGGTTGGAGTAATACCGCACCAGGCCGTAGGTATAGCTCTGGCTGTTCAGCCAGTTCTGCAACGGGCTCACCAGGTTATTGCCCGGGTTGCAGATCGGGTAACTGAGGCTCAGGGTCATCGGCCCGGTCGACGCCTGCATTCCCTCGATATGGGCGTTCTGCCCCTTGACTTGGGCGTAGATCCGGTATTCCCGTCTGCACTCGACATCAACATCGACGAAGACAAAATTGGTATTGGTTACACTGATCGTATAGGTTTGCTGGCCGGCATTGTAACTGACCGACACCGCCTCGAAAGCGTACCCGCTCTGCGCGAGCCAGCTTTCAAGGTGCAGCTTGAACTGGTTGGATTCGTTTTCCCCGAACAGGCAATAGGGATAGCTCATGCCGTACCCGGTGACGGGGCCGTTTTCGCCATACAGGGCTTCGATGCAGGCATCCACGATCAGCACCTTGTCGCCTGATCCCACCGGATCGGCAGGTTTGACCACCTGAATATCATACGAGGCCCTGATTTCATAACAGGGTGGAAAAGTGCAGGGGGTTGTCGGGCCGATCGTTGTGGTGGGCTCGCTGACCACCAGGTCGATCAGGTCCTCAAAATCCACCGTTTGTGGTACGGCAATGGTACCGGGCCCCGGGGGCGGGTCCTCACAAAATGCGGCTGCATCCTGCCGGTAAATCAGGTCGTTCATATGGGTCAGCCAACCCCGTTCGGTATAACTGAACCGGACCTTGTCCAGCGGGTTGGTGATGCCGCCCAGTTTTTTGGTGGTCATCTGGTCGCGGTTGTTGTAGGTCATGTTGTACACCAGGCCGGTTTCGAACGAAAAATCCGGGAACAGGCCGTCGAAGATCATCCGCCCAAACTGGTCGTAGCTGTGGTCGCGGTAGGTGGTCAGGGGGG
>CAZLEF010000049.1:0-51646 GCA_964558465.1 uncultured Lewinella sp.
TCACCTCTCTCACCCTCTCTCACCCTCTCACCCTCTCACCCTCTCACCCTCTCACCCTCTCCGAGGTTTTATCCTGCGAAATAAATTTCGCGGATACTCAGGGCCGTGCCGCCGCCGCCACACCCAACGCCAGCACAAATCCGCCGATCAGGCTGTAACAATAGCGAAAAAACGTATTCCCCGGGGTGACCTGCAAATCGGAGTTTTTGGCCACTTCAGAAAACATCGGGTAATTTTCCAGCATTTGCCGCTGCAAATCTACCAGACCGGTATCAAATACCCCAAACATTACATAATAAAAAAGGTAAAAAATGGCATTGGCGATTACAAAAGTGAGGAAAGCGGGCTTCAGGGCCACCTTGAAATCACCGGCAGGATTACTTTTCACGGCCCTGTACATCAAAATCAGGTAAATGACCAGCGAGCCCCACCACAATCCCGGATGGAGGATCAGGGGCCGGTCGATCCAATAAAAAAGCAGGAACAGGACCGTAGTCGCTGTTCCTGCTGCTGTTCCAAAAAAATATTTTTTAGACATATTGATTTAAAGATCAAACATTTGCGGGCGCATCTTTTTTCATGACCGCAGCAACGATCAATGAAATGATCGCGGAAAAGAAGGCGGAGCCCAAAAGCCCGAAAGCCATGCTGGCAATAGAACCCGGGTTGCCGCTGCGCGCCATGGCTTCTTCCATTTGAGCGTCATCCATTTCCATGCCCAACCCCTCCATCATTTCCATGGATTCACGCATGATATTGGCCGCATAGTCAGGCTCGATATAATTCATATAAATCCAGGAAAAAAGGATCCCGACAATGCCGGAGATCAATAAAGCCACAAAGCCAGTCATAAATGCACGGCCAAATGTAATGTACCCGCCCAGGTCCTTTTCTCTGTGGGCTTTGATAGCCAGGATAGCAATAAAAACCGAAATACCGATGCTCAAAACAAAATTCAGGGCGATCATGGCAATCCCGCCCGAAGGCCGGCCGAACCCAAGGGTATTGCCCAACATAAAATAAACGATAGAAACCAACCCTCCGATCAACCCCCAGCGCAATGCGGTAGGGAAAAAGGGAATGGAAGCGGGGTCAGCGAGTCTATTAGGTGTGTCTAAAGGTTCCATAAATGAGTTTTTAATTGGTAAAAATTTAATCGAAAGTAGGGTGAAAATCCGAATAATTATCTTTTTGCCCGTTTTTTTTTCCATAACAATCGGATCGCTCGGAGCGATCCGATTGTTATGGAATCGGGAAAATCAGTTCGAATTCGGCGCCTTCGCCCGGTTTGCTTTGCAGGGAAAGCGTTCCGTGATGCGCCTTAACGATCTGGAGTACATAGTGCAGACCTAGTCCGAACCCGGTCACTTCATGCAGGTTGCCGGTCGGAGCGCGGTAAAATTTCTCAAATACCTTTTTATGATATTCAGGGGCGATGCCAATGCCCTGGTCTTTGATCTTTAAATGAATTTTGCCCTTCGTATTGTAAGTGGAGACCCTGACCACAGGTGGTTTTTCGGTATATTTCATCGCGTTTTCCAACAAATTTTGAATCGCATTTTTGAAATGGACGCTATCCAGTTCCACCGTATCCTGATCTGCCCTGAATTCGGTTTCCAGCCGCCCTCCCTTTTCCGCAGCCCTTTGAAGATAAGGAAAACAGGCTTCGTGAAGCAAAGGATGGATAGCAGACGGCCGGGTATTCATATGCCGGTGGCCGCTTTCCAGAGAAGCCAGTTCAAGTACTTTTTCAATATGGTCCTTCAACAGATTGTTTTCCCGCTCCAGCAAGGACAGGTATTCGGCAGCTTTTTCCGGTTTATTGCCGGATAATGCCTCCTGGAGCATCCGCAACAGCAGGGACGTTGAAAAGGCGGGCGTTTTTAATTCATGGGTGAGATTGTTGATGAAATCATTTTTGACCTGGTCCAGTTTGCGAAGGCGGTTCATTTTCACGATCAACCAGCCCAGGCTGAACGCCAGGAACCCGACAAACAGGACGGAAAGCACAATGATATGGGTCAGTCGGCCCAATAAATAGCCCAGGAGGTTGGTGACCCTGACTTCCAGCACAGGCCTGCACATGCATTCCGCTCCGATCCGGCCGTACAACGCCCGCTGATACCGCTGGTAGGAAGGCGGATCGGTTTCCGCCGCTGCCGATAAGGTCAGCACGGCCTGCCGTTCATATCCATCCCACAAGATCAGCGAAAAATCAACCGGAATGCCCTTGGCTGCCAGTTGTACGCTCAAAATATCTTCCAGGGAATCGCGAAGAGACTTTTCCAACCGTTTCCGGCCGGTGGAGTCCTGATAAGCCATAATCACCATCATTCTGACGGCTTCGGATTGTTCAATGCGCACATTGGCCTCTTCCAGCACAGCGGTCATTTTGGGGTCAAACCGGGCTTTTTCCAGCAACAACCCCACCCTGAGCAAATAAACCTGCACCCAGGCCAATCCCAGCAAAGCTGCCACAACCGTTACCGCAATCACCCAGTTTTTCATATAGCGATCCGGTCGCCCTGAGCAACCGGATCGCTAAGTTGCAAAATTATTGCTGCATTTACCATAAATGCCGTATATTTGCGCAGTTTTTCCGCAAGGTAGGATTTATGCATTTTACCCGGCATTCACCTAAACGCCTGGCATTCAATTCATAATCGCAATTCTGCGCCTATCTTCAGGACGACATTTTATTACAATTGAAACTGATTTTTGGGTTAAATCTTTTGGAGTTATGCAAGGAAAAGGAGTAATCAGGTTTTTCCTGGTCGCGATGGCCGTCATGGCTGTCATTCAGGGCGTTTTTATGTGGCGATCTTCCAAGGTGGAGAAAGAAGCTGCCGCCTATGCCCGATCCGCCTCAGCCGGGGTTGCAGGCGACGCCGACCAGGATAGTGTCTTCAAAGCTGTGATGACCGGATACCTCGACAGCGTTTCGTCTGAAAAGGTATTCAGCATTCCGCTGATCAAAGACTACACGTATCAGGAACTGAAAGAGCAGCAGATCAACCTCGGCCTCGACCTGAAAGGCGGTATGAGCGTTGTGCTCCAGGTTGACCTCAAAGAATTTATCCGTTCGCTTGCCAAAGACTCCAAAGATCCGACTTTCATACAAGCCCTCGAAGACGCCGATAAAGCGCAGGCCCAAACCCAATCTGATTATGTTACGCTTTTTGCCGACGCCTGGGGTGAAATCCGCGGCGATAAACGCCTCGCGCCGATCTTCATCCTCAATCCGGCCCTCCGGGATCAGATTGACAACAACAGCAGCGATTCCGATGTCATTTCCGTATTGCGGCAAAAATCCACCGAAACCGTCGACCTGACCTTCGACCTGCTCAAAAAGCGGATCGATAAAATGGGCGTTATCCAGCCCAACGTTACCAAGGATCCCGAACGCGACCTGATCCTGGTTGAACTGCCCGGCATCGACAACCCGGAACGCGCCAGGAATTACCTGCAGGCAACCGCCCAACTGGATTTCCGCGATGTCTACCGTTTCAACGACCCCGGCATCATCAACAACCTCGTAGCTGCCAACGACCTGCTGACCCAATTGGAAGGCGGTAACCTGGAACCTCAGATAGACACCATCAGGGCCGTCTACGCCAAGGATTCCCTGGGCAACGATATCCCCGATCAACTGCTTCGCTACGATACGGTCTATGACGAATCCACTGCCCGCGGCCCGCTTTTCAGCCTGCTTTCCCTGACCCAGGGCAATTACGGCCCGGCGGTGATCGGGGTAGCCGAAAAGAACAAACGCGACCCCATCCTCAATCTGCTCAATCGCGAGGACGTCCGCGCTCTATTCCCTGAAAACGTCGTATTTGCTTTTTCAAGGGATCCGATCAAAACACAGGAAGGAGAAACCCTCAACCTGTACGAATTTTATATACTGAAATCCGAACGGGACGGGAATGCCCCCCTGACCGGTGAAAACGTGGCCAGCGCCTCTCCGGAACCCGACCCGAATACCAACCGGGTGTCTGTTTCACTCAGCATGGACAACGAGGGCGCCAAGATCTGGAGCCGGATGACCACGATCGCTGCCCAGGACCAAAACCGGGAGATCGCCATCGTACTCGACGGCGAAGTTGCTTCGGCGCCCCAGGTGATCAACCCGATCACGGGCGGCGTTTCTTCCATCACCGGTTCCTTCAGCATTCAGGACGCTACCGACCTGGCCAATATCCTCCAGGTGGGCCGCCTCCCTGCCAAGACCAAGATCATCCAGGCCAACCAGGTCGGCCCGTCGTTGGGTAAAAAGAATATCCAGGACAGCGTGATCGCCCTGCTGCTGGGCTTCGGCATCGTCATGTTCTTCATGATCGTGTATTATGGCCGCGGCGGCGTGGTTTCCGTGATCGCCCTGCTGCTGAACGTCGTGTTCATCCTCGCAGCACTGGCTTCCTTCGGCACGGTACTGACTTTGCCGGGTATCGCAGGTATCGTTCTGACGATCGGTATGGCAGTTGACGCCAACGTGATCATCTATGAACGAATACGGGAGGAAATGCGCGACGGCAAGTCGCTGACCGCCGCTGTGGCGGATGGTTATAAAAACTCCTATTCCGCAATCATCGACGCCAACGTCACGACTTTCATCACCGCCCTGGTGCTGAACTATTTTGGCCTCGGCCCGATCAAAGGATTTGCCGTGGTGCTCATGATCGGTATTGTTTCCTCCATGTTCACCGCCGTACTGGTTTCCCGGATGATCATCGAATGGTGGATCAAAAAAGGCCGTAAAATGGACTTTGATACGGGCTGGACCCGCAATACGCTGGCCAACCTGAACGTGGACTGGATGGGCAAACGCCGGATCGCCTATATCATCAGCGGCACGGTCATTGTGTTGGGCCTGGTCTCCATGTTTGTCCGCGGATTCGACCTCGGCGTCGACTTCAAAGGCGGTTATTCCTATAACGTCACCTTTGATCCCTCTGTCACGGTGCAGGCCGATCAGTTGCGGAATGCCCTGGAAACTTCCTTTGAAGGAAATGCGCCGGTGGTAAAAGCCGTCGATGTGTCGAATACCTACAACGTGGTGACCGACTACCTCATCGACCAGGACGTTGTGAACGGCCAACCCGCCGAAGATGTCGTGATGGGTAAACTGTTTGAAGGCGTCAATAGCCTGGCTGGATCCAATCTGGCGCTGGAGAATTTTAAAGATGTGGAAGGAACCGGCACGCATATCACCAGCTTCAGCCGTGTGGGCGCCGTTATCGCCGATGATATCCAGCGCAGTGCCTATTACGCGGGAATTTTCTCACTGGTTTTTATTTTCCTCTACATTTTCGTCCGCTTCAGCAAGTGGCAATACAGCCTTGGCGCTGTGGCGGCTTTGTTCCACGACACCCTGATCACGATCGGCGTGTTCTCGCTTTTCCACGGAGTATTGCCCTTTACCATGGAAATCGACCAGGCTTTCATTGCCGCCATCCTGACGGTGATCGGTTATTCGATCAACGATACCGTGATTGTATTCGACCGGATCCGGGAATACCTGAATACTTATACCAAACGCGATAAATTTGAGGTCATCAATATGTCGGTCAACCGGACGCTGAGCCGGACGACCCTGACTTCGTTGACCACCCTGTTTGTCGTGTTTGTCCTGTTTATCTTTGGCGGCGCCAGCATCAAGGGTTTTGCCTTTGCCCTGTTGGTAGGGATTGTTGTAGGCACCTATTCTTCCATTTTCATTGCTTCTCCGCTGATGGCCGACCTCAGCTCCAACCTGGAGGCGAGGGAAGTGAAGAAAAAAGATACCAAAAAAAGCTTCTCCCGCGCGGCTCAGTCCTCGCGGTAGGCCGGGCGCTTGCGTTTAGCGATCCGATCGCTTTGAGCGATCGGATCGCTATGCGCCAGGCGCTATATCACTACTTCCCCAAAAAGATCAAACTCCTCCGCATCCGTGATCCGCACCGGCGCAAAATCACCTATGCGAACGTAGTTACCCGCTGCCGGCGTCAATACCTCATTGTCCACTTCCGGCGAATCAAACTCTGTACGACCGATAAAATACCCGCCTTCTTTGCGGTCAAACAGCGTTTTAAACGTTTTCCCGATTTTTTGCCGGTTCAGCTCCCGGGAAATTTCCTGCTGGATCTCCATCAGGCGGCCGGCCCTTTCGGCTTTTACCTCCGCCGGCACATCGTCGGGTAGTTCATAGGCGCGGGTCCCCTCTTCGTGCGAATATTGAAAAACGCCGAGCCGGTCAAAGCGCATTTCCCGCACAAAATCGCACAACTCCTCAAATTCCCGGTCCGTTTCTCCGGGGAAACCCACCAGCATGGTGGTTCGGAGCGCCAGCCCCGGAACCTTTTCTCTGGCCGTATGGATCAGCAATTCGGTCTCCTCGCGGGTGATCTGCCGGCGCATGCGCTCCAGGACGCTGTTGGAGGCGTGTTGCAGCGGCATATCCAGGTACTTGCAGATCTCCGGGCGGGCGGCCATCGTGTCGAGTATTTCCAGGGGAAATTTACTGGGGTAGGCATAATGGAGCCGGATCCATTCGATGCCGTCGACATCGGCCAATGCATGCAGCAACCGCGGCAATTCCCGCTTTTTATAAATATCCAGACCGTAATAGGTCAGTTCCTGTGCGATCAGCATCAGTTCTTTCACCCCAAGTCTCGCCAGGTTGGCGGCTTCTTTCTGCAACACCTCGATGGGTTTGGAAACGTGAACCCCGCGCATCAGCGGGATGGCACAGAATGAACAGGTCCGGTTACAGCCTTCCGAAATTTTCAGGTAGGCGTAATGGTCGGGCGTGGTAATGAATCGTTCGCCAATCAGTTCGTGTTTATAGTCTGCGTTGAGGCGGGCCAGCAGACCTGGCAACTCAAGCGTGCCAAAAAACGCATCTACCTCAGGGATCTCGGCCTCCAGGTCATCCTTGTAGCGTTGGCTCAGGCAGCCCGTCACAAAAAGTTTGTCGATGCCGCCTTCTTTTTTGACGGCTGCGTATTCCAGAATCGTATCAATGGATTCCTGTTTGGCCAGGTCGATGAACCCGCAGGTATTTACGATAACGATATTGGCGTCATCGTCATCACTGTCGTGGACCACATCAAACTGATTGCCTTTCAATTGGGTGATGAGGTTTTCAGAATCCACCAGGTTTTTCGAACAACCCAGCGTGATCACATTGACCTTGTCTTTTTCTATTTTTTTGGTTTTCATATCGTTACTCAGCCGCTCATCCGGCAATAATAAATCGGTGGGCAAAGATACGGATATTTTGCGCCATGACGTTATATAGCGATCGGATCGGTTATCGATCCGATCGCTCGCAGCCAATCCGATCGCTTGCAGCAAAAACGCAACTCATGAAAAACTGGTTTACCGCAATTTTTTTGATAGCAGCCTCCGGACTTTCCGCCCAATTCGGCATCAACGGGGGTTACCGCCTGAACAACGCCGAACAATGGAAACTCACCTGGTTTTCCAACTCGAATGACGAACAGGCAATCCTGGGCAACGGGCCGGCGATCGGCATCGATTACTGGTTCAGGCTCAAAAACCTCCGCATCGAGTTTTTGCCTGAATTGAACGGGGCTGCATACAACCAAACCTTGCCTGCCGTCCAGGGCGAATCGGATATCCGCCAACTCAGTTTCTTCTTCAACACCAACGTCTATTTCCTGGATATCAAAGGCGACTGCGATTGCCCGACTTTTTCCAAAAAGGGCCCTCCCCTCAGCAAAGGGGTTTTTTTCCAGGTTTCGCCCGGCATTTCTTATTGGATGCTCGACTATTCGCTGCAGGAACAAAAAACCATCGACGCCGAAGCCCTCGCCTTCAGTATCGGCGCCGGGATCGGGCTCGACATCGGCCTCAGCGACCTCATCACCCTGAGTCCGGTCATCAGCATGCGTTATTCGCCGTCAGTCAGTTGGGAAGGCATCCAGGGCGCCAATAACGGCATCGAGGAATGGGAGACCGGGGATGAAAAGACCGGCGTTTTTCAAACCCACCTCGGCCTGAGAGTAGGCCTGCGGCTGGATGAGTGAGCCGCCGAGTGAGAGGGTGAGAGGGTGAGAGGGGTGAGAGGGTGAGAGGGGTGAGAGCGCGCATCCGTCAAATTAAAACATAGTTGCCCCGGCTTTCGCAGGCGCCTGGGCCCTCGTTAATTCACGCTGATCAGATATACGGTATATGCCACCAACGTTGCCCACCGCGATGTCTGAATTCTTCTTATAAGCGGCACCCAGTGAAGTGGCCACACCGGTTTATTCTTTTTTTGAAGCATTCTCATTTTATATTCAAGTCTCCTCAGCGGATTGAGAGCCTGGTCCGGAAGCATAATTCTCATTAACATTTTATCTTTGCCACAGATCAAAATCTGCAAGATTTGAAAAAGCTCTTTCGTCCCCTAGCGGGCGCTTGTTTAATTGTTTTTTTGATGTACGGATGCCAATCCGGGAATGGCCTGAAACTGGCGCAGGGCCTCCTCATCCAATCCTCACAAGCCATCCGGCCCGGTACTTACCAGTTTCCAGGCGGCGATAGCCTGGATACCCCTGTTATCACCATACAGGGAAACAATCTGGTGCTGGATTTTGCCGGCGTTACGCTTGCCGGTTCAACCCAGGTCACCGCCCCCGACCAATTCAAAGGATTGGGTATCCTGATAAAAGACAGCCGGCATGTGGTCATTAAAAACCTTACCGCAAGCGGGTATAAGGTTGCCCTGATGGCCGTCAACACCGACAGCCTTCAACTGATCGATTGCGACTTCAGCTACAATTACCGCCCCCGGCTCCACAGCAAGATCGAACGCGAAAACCTGATCGACTGGTTGAGTTATCACCAGAACGACCAGGATGAATGGTTGCGATACGGCGCCGGCATTTACCTGAAGAACTGCACCGATCCGATCGTAAAAGGCGTAAAAATTACCCAGAACCAGAATGCCTTGCTGATGACCGGCTGCAAAAACGGCCTGATCTATAACAACAGTTTTCACTTCAATTCCGGGCTGGGTATCGGCCTTTACCGCTCCACCGGTAACCGGATTCTCCACAACCGCCTGGACTGGAATGTCCGGGGCTACAGCCATGAAATTTACCAGCGCGGTCAGGATTCAGCCGGCATCCTTTGTTATGAACAGTGCAGCGACAATATTTTTGCCTTTAATTCGGCCACCCATTCGGGCGACGGTTTTTTCCTTTGGCCAGGGCAATCCACCATCGACAGCGGCCAGGGCGGTTGTAACAACAACCTGATCTATGCCAACAATTTTTCATTCGCTCCGGCCAATGGCGTGGAAATCACATTCAGCAGCAACCAGGTAGTCGGCAATATTATGGATGAATGCCGGTACGGGGTATGGGGCGGTTATAGCTGGAACACCCTGATCCAGGGAAATACCATCCAAAACTGCGACTACGGGGTTGCCATTGAAAATGGCCAGGACAACACGATCAGCCGCAACAACTTTAAATTGGTCAAAACCGGCATCCAGTTGTTTGAACGCGCCTTCCAGCCCGAAGAATGGGCCTACGCCCGGGTAAAAGACGTCAGCACCCGCAACCACCAGATCAAAAGCAATCTCTTTTTTGGCGTCAACAACACTTTCCACCTTTCCGGAACCCGGAATACGGCGATCACCGACAGCAACCAGATCCACGAATCCAGGGTCTTGCTGGCCGGCGATTCCCCCAATGAGAACCTGTTACTCACCAATAACGATTTTTATATGATCCACTCGGCGGGGCAGGCCGGGCCATATATTGAAGGCAACCGGATCAACAATCCGCCGGATAACGCCCGGTGGAAAGCCCTCGAAGGCCGTTTTATCACCCCCGTCCTTCAAAATACGGAATTGCCCCTGCCTTTACCCGACGGGATCAACGCCGGCCTGCCGCCCGGCCATCTCACAGGAAGGCAATACATTTTGATAAACGAATGGGGGCCTTATAATTTTGAATACCCGTCGGTATGGCTGCGGAAAATCGACGGAGACGAATATATTTTCCTGCTGGCCGGCCCGGAAGGCAACTGGAAAGCCGCGAGCGGGGCCGGATTTGTTGAAATCAATCCAAAAACCGGAACCTTCCCTGCGACCGTTCGGGCCAAAAAACGACCGGGCGCAACCGGTTTAAACCTCAATTTTGAATTTGTCGGACAGGCATTCACCGATCAGTTCGGACAAAAAAATAAAAAAGGCAAGGTTTATCCATTTTCTTTTAACCGGGCCGAACCGGCAATGGTCTGGTCAGTTAGGTTTTATACCTATGACGATTCAAGCCACCCGATCACCCATTATGAAGTTTTCAAAAATCTTCAGACGCAACCGCCTCTTACAGAGAAAATACTTGGCTTTCTGGCTTTCAACTGGTGGAGCGGCCCCGATTCCAGCGTTCCAGCCGACCGTTTCGCCACCTTTGCCAGTACCGCCTTCCAGATCGACAAAGGGCAATACCGCATCACCGTCGCCAGCGATGACGGCATAAAATTGTTCCTGGATGGGCAACTCATTCTTGACCGTTGGGACGTGCACGAACCTGTTGTTGATATGCTGGAAGTTGACCTGGGCGGCGAACACCGGTTTGAGATCGAACATTTTGACGAACAAGGCGCCGCTACGCTGGATTTTTATATTGAACGGGTTGGAAAACTTGTGAATTGATTCGATTGGTTCGATTGATCCGATTGATTGGATTGGAACGCCACGCCTCGGCGTGGTCGAATCAACCACGCCTATGGCGTGGCACGCACATCAACGCATCAACAAATCAACAATTGATTCGAATCAATCGAACCAATCATTCAATACATTTGCGGCTTCTTCCAGTGTCCGGCCAAAAGCAAAGATGCCTTCCCGGTGTCCGGCCATCACAAACAGCCCTTGTTCCTGAAGGTCCGTATGGCGCAGCAGATCCACAATAGAGGCCGCCATTTCGGGCGAGCCGTAGGGCGCGTTCGCTGCCGTCGTCGGGGCATGGTGGAGGAGTTTCTCCCATAACGCCAGGTGATGAACGTGGATCACACCGTTCACCCAGGGACATTCCCGGTAGATCACCGCATGGCTCATGGATTCGCTGGATGCCAGGATCGGCCCCCGGCAGGAAAGCCGGTTCTTTTCGGGTTCCACCCCGGTGACCAGGCAATAATGCCGGGGCTCAAGGTTTTCAAAATTTCCGGTTGCGGACCCCGTAATGAGGAACCTGCCGGCCGCATCCCAGCGCGTGCTGATGTTGCCGTATCCAATGCCGTCCGGATAGGCGCCAATCAGTTTGGCCTGGTACATTTTGTTGCGCCAACGGTCCAGTTCCCGCAAGGATTCCCGGGGGAAGGCAGGCGCCTGATCCCAATCAACCTGAAATTTAATGTATCCTTCATCCGGCGTGAAGCTCGTGATTTGATGGGTCGCCATACCAGGTTTTACAAAACAAAACAGGCTGCCTGTTGGATTTGCAACCGGCAGCCTGTTTTATTTTATTATGAGAATTTGTATTATAAAACCCCTTGCAAAGCCGCCTCAATGGCCTCAGCGCCTCGCAAACCGATAGCGGCAATATTGCCGTTCCGGTCAACCAGGAAAGTATTGGGGATGCTGTGTACGCCATACAAGGCCGCAGCCGTCGATTGCCACCATTTCAGGTCGCTGACATGGTATTGCCATTTCAGGTTGTCTTTTTCGATAGCGGCAACCCAGGGTTCTTTTGCCCGGTCGAGTGAAACGCTGAAAATGGTAAACCCTTTATCTTTATATTTGTCGTATACCTTCACCACGTTGGGATTTTCGCGCCGGCAAGGCCCACACCAGCTTGCCCAGAAATCCAGCAAAACCACCTGGCCCTTCAAGGAAGATAAGGCAAATTCCTTGCCGTTGGGACTGGCCAGTTTGATATCGGGCGCTGCCTGGCCGACCTGGATCAACTGGCTGGCCTGGGCGGATTTATACTGGTTTTCTACCGTCTCGACAAATACGCCGTATTCGCGCGTGAGTTCAGCAGCCGGCATCGCCGATACCAGCCTTTTTTGCGCGTTTTTATGGAGTTCGATGTAGGCGCCATTGTCGCGCAGAGCCTGATATGCAATGAACGCGCTCAACACCGGGTTTTGGGTCGTATCGATAAATTGTTTTACGCCATCCACATTCATTTGACGGTTGATCAGGGCCCGCATGGTCTGGGCCAGGACAACAGCGTCTCTTGCACCGCTAATTTCCACATTATAATTGGCCATCCCGTTCAGGTCGCCTTTGAGTTTTACGGTTTTTTCTTCTCCGTTGAAAACCAGGCTCAGACGGCGGGCGCCGATGCGCAAATTGTAAATGCCGGGCTCGACGCCTTCCGGGAATTCCATGGTGAACTGGCCCGCGCCGTTGATATCCGCCTTGGCGATGATATCGCTGGCCTTTCCAATCACAACATGGTCGAGAAAAGCCTGGGTATTGGCGCCGTCTTTAAAATCTCCCTCAATGACCAGCCCTTTCGGCGTATTGGAACATTGCCACAAAAAGCCGGACAAAGCCAGTAAATACAACAAATGATATATTTTTTTCATATGCACAGGATTTTTAAATTATTTTTCCATTTCTTGGCCAAGGGTTTGGTCGTAAACGATCTTCCATTCGGAGACCGGGCCGAAGTCTTCTTTATCGATCACCGCCCGCGTTCCCTTTACTTCACCCAGTTTTGAAAAAGAAACATTGCGTGAATTCAGATAGTTGACCATTTCGTCCTCATTTTCCCTGAGAACCGTGATGACGACCCGGCTCTGGCTCTCGCCAAACAGGTAAGCATCCTTTCTGAATACCGAATCGGTTTCGATATCGAAGCCCAGGCCGCGTACCATAGCCGACTCCATCAGGGTTGAAAACAGGCCGCCTTCGGAGACGTCGTGCGCCGCGGCAACCCAGCCCTGGCGGATCAATGCCTTCACGGCCTCCTGCACGGCCCATTCCTCTTCCAGTTCAAAATGAGGAGCAGGAGAAAAGGTAATTTGGTGGATGCGCCGCAAGTACTCCGAACTGCCAAACTCCGTGCAGGGCGGGCCGATGAGGTAAATCTGTTCGCCGGCCTGTTTGAAATCCATCGTCATTGCCCGGCTGAAATGCTCCAGGATGCCCAGCATGCCGATGGTGGGTGTGGGGTACACGGGTTCCGTACGGTCTTTATAGACGGATTGATTGTAAAAACTTACATTTCCACCCGTAACCGGGGTGTTGAAGCGCCTGCAGGCCTCTCCCATCCCTTTGAGGGCATGGACAAACTGCCAATATACCTCCGGATTATAAGGGTTTCCAAAGTTCAGGCAGTTTGTGATCGCTACCGGTACGGCGCCTGAACAGACAATATTCCGGGCAGCCTCGGCCACCGCGATCATGCCGCCTGCATACGGATCGGCAAAAACATAGGCAGAATTGCAATCGGTGGTCACAGCAAGGGCTTTGTCTGTGCCTTTTACCCGCACCAAAGCTGCGTCGCTTGGCGCGTTTGTTCCCATGGAATTCGTCCGCACCATGGAGTCATATTGTTCATAGATCCAGCGTTTGGACACCAAATTCGGTGAAGAGAACAGGCGTTTTGCCGTCGAAACAAAATCAACCGGTACCGGAATTTTATCCGGGTCAAATGCTGCAATTTTGGCCAGGTACCCCGGTCGGGTAAAATCCCTTTTGTACACCGGCGCGCCGCCGCCCAGCACAAGCGGTTCTGCCGGCACATCCGCCACTTTTTGGCCGTGCTGGAAAAATTCAAGCCTGCCGGTAGCGGTAACCTCGCCGATTTGTTCGCAAACCAGGTCCCATTTATCAAAAACTTCATAAAGATCCTGTTCCCTGCCTTTTTTGCCCACGATCAGCATACGTTCCTGGCTTTCAGACAACAGGATCTCAAAAGGTTTCATATTCGGTTGGCGGGTGGGCACCTTATCCAGGTCGATCCGCATGCCGGTCCGGCTTTTGGCGCTCATTTCGGAGGTGGAACAGGTAATGCCCGCGGCGCCCATGTCCTGCATACCGACAATAGCCCCTGTTTTGATGGCTTCGAGGGAAGCTTCCAGGAGAAGTTTTTCCTGGAAAGGGTCGCCCACCTGTACAGCCGGAAGGTCCTCTGCCGAATCTTCCGTCAGATCGGCAGAAGCGAAAGTAGCGCCGTGAATGCCGTCCTTGCCGGTAGCGGAGCCGACGATAAACACCGGGTTGCCCGGGCCGTCGGCGCGGGCGGAGATGGTCTCACCGGCTTTTACGATGCCGACCGACATGGCATTTACCAGGATATTCTGGTTGAAGCAGTCATTGAAATACACTTCGCCGCCTACCGTGGGCACGCCGAAGCTGTTACCGTAATTTCCGATGCCGCGAACGACCCCGCGCACCAGCCTTTTGGTATGGGCATGGTCGAGATTGCCGAAGCGAAGGGAGTTCAGGGCTGCGATCGGACGGGCGCCCATGGTGAAGATATCGCGGTGAATGCCGCCAACCCCTGTCGCCGCTCCCTGATAGGGTTCAATGGCGGAGGGGTGGTTATGGGATTCAATTTTAAAGGCGCATGCCAGGCCGTCGCCGATATCCACAAGACCCGCGTTTTCTTCTCCTGCACCGACGAGCAGGCGTTCGCCTTCGCGGGGAAGGGTTTTGAGCCAGAGGATGGAGTTTTTATACGAACAGTGTTCCGACCACATGACGGAGAAAATGCTCAATTCCGTAAAGTTAGGCGTCCGCCCGAGAATGGACTGTATGCGATCGAACTCTTCCGCGTTTAAACCCAGTTGTTGAGCAGTTGAAAAGGTTACCTGCGGCTCCACAATTTGCATGCTTGATATTTTAAAGGGGCAAAGATAAGGGTTTTGGGAATGTAAGGTAATAATTTGGCGGTTTCATGGCTAGTTAGTTAGGGGGCGGAAGTATGGTGGCGATGCATTAAGAAGTTTGGAATGGTTTGGAATGGTTTGGAGTGGTTTGGAGTGGTTTGGAATGGTTTGGAGTGGTTTGGAGTGGTTTGGAATGGTTTGGAATGGTTTGGAGTGGTTTGGAGTGGTTTGGAGTGGTTTTGGGTTTGGAAATTAACAACACCAAACAATACCAAACCTCCAAACCATTGTAAACTGCCCCGGGATGGCTACCACACTGCTGTCAAAAAATTAACACTGAAACACCGGATCACCTGACCAGATAATTCACCCAAAAGAACAGGACCAGGTAGATCCACAAACCGTCCAGAAAATGCCAGTAAATGGTGAGCAGGCGCAGACGCAGACGTTTTTCGGAATCCGAAAAATAGATCAATACCGTAACAGGCGCTTTCAGGTAGGCATAAGCTTGCCAGAGAAAATAGATCAGAAATGGAATGCCGCCCAGAAGGTGGAGAAAATGTAACCCGGAGATGACGTATAAATACCCGGCCAGCGGGCTGGAAGTAAGGGTAACATTGCTTGTAAACAATTCTTTCCACGCAAAGATCTGGGCGAACAGGAACAGGAAGGACAAACAGACCGTCCACAACAGCGATGATTTGTAAACCCGGGTTTGATCCGCCTTGTAAGCTTTTTGCGCCCTGTACATCGCCAGGCTGCTGCCCACCAGAATCAGCGTATTCACTACAAAAAGAAAGGGGATGTTCACCGGAGGCAGGTCGCTTTGCACCCGCGTATACATAAATGCCAGCGTCATGCTCAGGAAAAGCGCGGTCATACTGAACATAGCCAGCGTGAGTACCACGTTGAGCGGATGAAAGACAAATGAAGGCTCTTTTTCTGACATGATTAGAGTGATTTGGCCTAAGGTGGACGGTGGATGGTAGACGGTAGACGGTGGATGGTGGACGGTGGACGGTGGACGGTCAAGGCCATTTACCGTAAGCCATCTACCCGCGCCTGTGGCGCGGCAAGCTGTAAGCCATCTACCGTAGGCCGTCAACCCGCGCCTGTGGCGCGGCAAGCTGTAAGCCGTCTACCGTAGGCCATCTACCCGCGCCTGTGGCGCGGCAAGCTGTAATCCGTCCACCGTAAGCCGTCTACCCGCGCCTGTGGCGCGGCAAGCTGTAAGCCGTCTACCATAAGCCGTCCACCGTAAGCCGTCTACCGTCTACCGCAGGCCATCTACCAAAATATTTACTATCTTTCCGGTTCAACCCGAAGTTTATCCGTTTTGTTCAAAACAACCAAGCATTATTTTAAAATATGAAATATTGCCCGCAATGTGGGGTAGAGCTCAATGTTCAGGGCCGCTTTTGCTGGCAATGCGGCACGCCCCTTCCCTCCGGCGACCTGGCCTCCATCGGAATCGACCCGAACGCCGACCTGGAACAGCAAATTACGGCAGGATTTTTTAAAGTATTGAAAAAAAACATTGAAGAACAACAAAACCCGGAACGCTGGCAGGCCTTTTCCGAGCGTGTTTACGACAGTGGTTTCCGGGATATCCTGCAACGGCGGGTCGCACACCTTGCCGCCAAACTTCAAACCGGCGCAAACGCGGCCGCCCCTTTGGCCGGTAAACAGATCACCGACCTTTGGGAGAACCTTTCCGACCATTTCATGATCTCTTTCGGCCAGGATCTTTGTGAAACGGTCTTCCCGGAAAAGATCCTCCGATACCTGGAAACCGAATGGGAACATGTGGACCTTTACCGCATGATCATGGATTATCTCGACCTGCAGGATGAACCCGTTTCTCATTATACCGATTTCCTGGCCATGCCGGTTGAAAAGCTAAAAAATGCCGGAAGAACCTTTCTCAAACCTGACAAGGGCGAGCGCATTTTCCTGATCGTCGACCTGAGCATCCTGGGTTCCTGCAACGAAGGTTTTGCCCTCACGGAAAAAGGCTTGTACTGGAAAGCTCAACTGAACCGGGCCCACCGGGTGACCTTCATCGGGCTCAACGACATCCGGAAGGAACGGGATTGGATCACCATCAACGGTTATTTTTTCAATGCCAGCCCTTCCCTCAATATCAAGATGCTCAAATTGCTGAAGCGGATCAAACGGTTTTTGGAATAGCGATCCGATCGCTTAAAGCGATCGGATCGCTAACACCTTCCGGGTCTCCGCCGTCACCTTGAACCGTTCATCCATCCTGCGGCCGACCACCCAGGCGATCTCCCCGTTTCCGGAACAAAGCAACCAGATCCTTTCCTTTTCAAACCGGCTGATTTTCAGGTTGGAGAAAAAATCCTGCAATTTCTGGCTTTTGCCGCCCATGCCGAGGGGTTGAAAACGGTCGCCAGGTTGCCAATGTCTCAAAACCAGCGGAAAATGCAGTTTGCCGGCATCAAAATAAGCGATCGAAGGGTCCGAAGGCCAAACCGGCGGAGGATTTTCGATCCGGGAAATTTCAAACCGGCCGCCCGGCACGTACAACAAATCCGCTTCTTCTGCGAGATGATAATATATCGCCCTGTCATCCTCCTGCAAGGGTTCAACCCGCAGAACTTGCCGGTCGGCGAGCATGCGATGGGTCGGGCTGTAAAAAGCGGCGCCGGTCTGGCCGGCTTCGATTGCCCCGGCCGCCTGGTCGCCGTTAAACCCGTATTCCCGGATCCACTCAAAAACCAGGGTCCGGGCAAAAGCCGGAAAATCCCGGCAAACCGAAAGATCTATCGTCGTTTTTCCTCCCCCCGCCTGAATATAGCGATTTCCCAATTCCCGAACCGCCCAATCAAAAACGCCTGCCGTTTCTTCCAGTTGCCGGAAAGTGCGGGCAGCCGTCATTTCCAGGCCCGGGTTGATCGTCTTCAACACGGGGATAACACCGCTCCTGATCCTGTTCCGGGCATATTTATCGGCGGCGTTGGAGCTGTCTTCCCGGTAGGCCAGTTCCATCCATTCGGCGTATTTTCCGATTTCAGCCCGGGTGGCCCACAACAGAGGCCTTACCACGGCCTGATAATGACCCGGTATCCCAACCAGGCCGCGTAAACCCGTGCCTCGCGTAAAATTGATCAAGGCGGTTTCGATGGAATCATTGAGGTGGTGAGCGGTTGTTACCAGATCGTATCCTTCTTCCTGCCTGATTTTTTCCAGCCATTCATACCGGAGTTTCCTGGCGGTTTCCTGGATGCCCTTTCCGGCAGCTTCCGCAAGGACGACCGTATCAAAATCCGCCTGATAATAAGGCGCCCCCATTGCTTCGGCCAACCGGCGGACCACCCGGGCGTCTTCATCCGACTCTTCTCCCCTCAGATGGAAGTTGCAATGCCCGATCCCAAAGGCCATACCGCTCCGAAAGGCAAGATTCACCATAACTACAGAGTCCACCCCCCCGCTTACTGCCAGCAATAGTCTCGCCTTCGCGCCGGTTGATCCCCTGCGCGCCCAGAAAGCTTTCCATCGCGGTATTAAGTCGGCGTCCATTTTTTTTGGGTATGACATCTGAAATGCTCTTTCTGTGAGCTCTCACGCTCTCACGTTGATTTGTTGATGTGCGTGCCACGCCACAGGCGTGGTTGATTTGTTGATTTGTTGATGCGATTCTCTCACCGCTTACGCTGAGCGTAGCCGACTCCGTCCGCCATAGGCGACTTCGTCGTCCGGAGGCCGAGGCACTCTCTCACCCCCTTCTCCCATCAACCGGCAAAAAAACCTTAAAAACCGTTCCTTCCGGTTTATTATCCTCCACTATAATCCTTCCGTTATGCGCCTTGACGATTTCTTTAACAATGAAGAGTCCCAGGCCGGTTCCTTTGGTTTTGCGGGTATCTTCATTCCCGATCCGGTAAAACCGGTCGAAAACCTTGGTTTTTTCTTTATCCGGTATTCCAATGCCGTTGTCAGCAACTTCAAGAACCATTTCATCCGCGTTCAAACGATACAGCTTTGCCCTCACCCTGGCATTCGAAAAGCTGTATTTGGCTGCGTTTTCCAACAAGTTTTGGGCGATAGAGGTCAACCCCATTTTATCTCCGCGGATACAAGCCATATCTTCCGGCGCCTCCCATTCAAAATGCACATCCGGATATCTGGTCTGGAGTTCCGGAATAATTTCCCCGAGCAATTCTCCCAGGTGCACCTCTTCCATAGATGGCTGGTAGGCTGCCTCCAGACGGGCCGAAAGGAGCAAGTCGTTCACCAGCTTGGTCAGGCGGTCTGTTTCCTGCAGCCCGCTTCGCCCCAGTTTTTGTCGCTGTTCATCGGTCAGGACCCGCTTTCCAAACGTTTCCAGGATCAATCGGACAGAAGCCAGGGGTGATTTTAATTCGTGTGTAATGGACAGCAAAAAATTCCGCTGTTGTTTGGCCAGGCGCACCTCGCGCGCGTAGCTGCGTTGAACCAGCCAGACCCCGCAGGACAGGCTCAACACCAAAAAAGCGCCTTCGCCCAGGATCATCCAGGCCTGAGCCTGGTACTTTTGCCTGAGCTCAATGTAGGCGGAATGCCTGGTAAAATCATCTACAGGCTTTACCTCATCCTTTGCGATCAACACCAACCGCTCAAATTCGGCCTTCGCTAAGAAAGCGTCCCTGTTTTTTGTCCACAACAAAACCGACCACCACGCGAAAGCCATCAGCATGTATGCAATCACCACATAAGACAAAAGCCGGAGGCGGGGATTTTCTATCATCATTCAATATTAATTTCGCCGATCACGCGGATCAGATCACGTAATCCGTTTGATCTGCGGCTAAAAAACGCTCTTTGGTCCCTAGTGCGACTAGACCGAATTAATTTAACGCTTTTTTTCACTTTATCTGCTGATTTTCAATATTTTAGCCTGTAATGGAACTTATGGCCTTTGGCACTAGAACCAGGCCTGCGTTTGCGCTAGCCTCGGAAATCCGACAGTTATGTCCGCAACGATCCTAAATGGCCGGAAATAGCGAAAAAGCCAGTTAAAAAATAATCCCATCCGGGAAACCCCACCTTCTTTCTGCCCACCTTATACCATCTACCGTCCACCGTCCGACGAAGCTTCAGCCACGCCGCCGGCGTGGGACACCGTCCACCGTTATCCGTCTACCTATACTGAAACACCTGGTCCATTACGTTGCAAATCGTGCGGGCAGCTTCCGCAAGGTCTTCTTCGGAGTGGGCGGCGCTGACAAAACCCACTTCATACCCGCTGGGACCCAGATAAACGCCGTTTTGAAGCAATCCATGGTGCAAAAATTTGAAAATTTCCATCCCGCCCGGATCAATGCCTGACGCCGACTTGATGGTATCTCTGGAGAAAGAGAGCCAAAAAACAGATGCAATGTGCGGGATAGAAACCGGATACCCCTGCCTGTCGCAATGATCCTGAATGCTTTGGCAAAAACGCTGGGTCTTGCCTTCGAGGGATTCGTAAAATCCGGGTTCCAGCAATGGTCTCAAAGCAGCATAACCGGCGGCCATTGCCACCGGGTTGGCAGAAAGGGTGCCGGCCTGATATACTGGTCCGTCCGGCGCAACATGGGCCATGATTTCGACGCTTGCAGCATAAGCCCCGACCGGCATGCCGCCTCCAATAATCTTTCCAAAGGTAATAATATCCGGTTGAATGCCGTAATACCCCGCTGCGCCCTCAAATCCTACCCGGAAACCCGATATCACCTCGTCAAAAATCAACAGGATACCGTATCGCGTACACTGCTCGCGGAGGTGCAGCAAAAAAGAGCGATCCTGCAGCAACAGGCCATTATTGGCCGGTACCGGCTCAATGATCACGCATGCGATCTCGTGACCGGACCGGGCAAGCGTCCGGTCAAATGCATCCAGGTCGTCGAGCGGCGCCACGAGGGTATCCCGGATGAATCCTTCGGGTATGCCCGCCGAGGTGCTGACCCCGAAAGTGACCAGGCCCGAACCGGCCCGAACCAGCAATCCGTCGACATGACCATGGTAACATCCTTCAAATTTCAGGATCTTTTCCCGGCCGGTTACACCCCGTGCCAACCGGATAGCTGACATGACGGCTTCGGTGCCCGAGCTGACAAACCGCATTTTTTCAACATACCGGTGGTTGGAAAGGATCAGCCTCCCTAATTGATTGCCCAGGGCGGTCGGCGCACCAAAAGATGTACCGTTTCGAACCGTTTCAATGATACTTTCCCGGATCAATTCATTGTCATGCCCGTGAATGAGCGGTCCCCAGGAACAACAAAAATCGATAAAGCAGTTGCCGTCCTCATCCCATATCCGGCTGCCTTTGCCCTTGCGGATAAAAAGCGGCGGACCAATGACAGACTTGAAGGCCCTCACAGGCGAGTTGACCCCGCCGGGGAAAAGGGTTTTGGCTTCCTCAAAAAGGGAAGCCGACCGTTGACGCGGTATTTTATGCAGGATTTCCATGCGCAATAGCTTGACCGGCAAAGTTAGAACAGCACGCCGGTTATATCCGTCCGGCGGTGTAATTTCTTCGTCAAAGAAATCAGGTTTTACATTCCTGGAACCAGAGCGTACATTTTATTTGGTTTTTTCGTTACTTTGTAAAACTTCTTTCTTTGTCCCTTTGGGGCGCATATATAGAAACAGATATGGCATTAGATGTCGGCACATTTATAACGGAGTTGCTTTATGAACAGGATAAAGTAACGGTTCCCGGTCTGGGCGGGTTTGTGAAGGTATATCAGCCTGCTGTTGTGGATCATGTGCAGGAGCAGATCTTCCCCCCAACGGAAGAAGTGAAATTTAATCCGAACCTGGCCATGGACGACGGTCTGTTGGTGCGCAAGCTGGTGGAAAAACTCCATCTGACGGTGGAGGAGGCCGAACAGGAAGTCAGGGATTTTGTGAAAGAACTGAAAGAAGCTGCCGACCGGCGAGAGATCATCGTTTTGCCCGGTATCGGGCGGTTGTACCGGAGCGGCGAAAGCCAGTTGAATCTCTTGTCCGACCATCAAAATTTCAGCGCCGGCCTGTTTGGTCTGGCGCCTGCCAAGGCCCGGCCGGTTGCCAAAGTTGAGTTTATTCCTACCGGCAACATCCCTTCAACCGGACAAAATACGGCGCCCAAGCCCAAGAATCAATTTTTGCCGGCCCGGTTCACCGAATGGGCCAACCAGCATTTGTGGGTCGTTTTGGGCCTGGCGGTTGTTGTCCTCCTCGCCACCGCCTGGTTTTTATTCCGCGAGCCCCCGTCTCAATTGCCTCCTCCGCTTCCACCGCCTGAAGACCGTTTGAATGTCAGCCCCTCCGAACCCCTGGAGGTTGAACCGGGAACGGAGACCGATCCTTCGGCCGGAATACCGGATGAAAACCAGGACGCCGGGCAAATTGCAGCAGAAGAGGATGACGAGACAGAAGCCCCGACGGCCAGTCCGGGCCAGAAAGAATGCCGCATCCAGATCGGCCTCTTCGGCAATGAAGACAACGTCAAAAAGCTGGTCCGCAAAATTTACGACGAAGGCTTCGAACCTTATACCGAAGCTCAGGGAAAAGTCACGGCCGTAGGCATCCAGTTCGCTTATGAAACCTCGTCAGAAATTGACCGGAACCTGAAAATTGTCCGCTCCAAATTTGAAAAAGGCGCGAAGATTGTGGCGCGGTGATGGGGGGTGATTTGTTGATGTGCGTGCCACGCCAATGGCGTGGTTGATGTGCGTGCCACGCGGTACGCGTGGTTGATTTGTTGATGCGACCACGCCGAGGCGTGGCGTTCCAATCGTATCAATCGTATCAATCGTATCAATCCAACCAATCCAACCAATCCAACCAATTCCCCTGTCTATCCATCTGACAGAAACCATGCATTCACCCGGTCAATCAAAAATCATGAAAAGGATCCGTTATTTAGCGCTGTTTGCCCTTGTGGCCCTCTCAGCCTGCGACAGGAAACCAGGCAGTATGGCGATTTGAAAGAAGCCCTCATTGTCGGCCAGGATTTCAGGCGTTGCATGTCGCCCATTTGCGGCGGCTGGTTCATTGAAGTCGGAAACGATACGCTGCGTTTTTTGAATCTGCCGGAAAAAACAGACCTGTTGGAAGGCCCCGAATGGACTTTCCCAATACCCGTGCTGATCAAATACGAACCTTATTCCAATCCGGATTTCCCGTTTTTGACCAATGTCATTACCCTGACTGAGATCTGGAGGAAGTGAACGGGATGTTGATTTGTTGATTTGTTGATGCGTTGATTTGAAGATTGCCGTTTCAAATCAACGCATCAACAAATCAACATTTGCATCACACATCATAAGTCAGTTCCACCTCCTGGCTGGCAGCGTGGGATTGGCAGGTAAGAATATAACCGTCTTCCACTTCCTCCTCATCCAGCGCATAACAAACCTCCATTTCCACTTTGCCTTTGGTCAATTTGGCCATGCAGGTAGAACAGGAGCCGGAGGTGCAGGAATAGGGTGGGTCGTATTTCAGATCGAGCAATCCGTCGAGTATGGTTTTGCCGGGCGCCAGCGTCAGATCGATCCATTGCCCATGCAGGTGAACCCTCACCTTGGCGCCTTCTACGCCTTCAACTTTGGGGGTTTCGCCGGGTATCTGATTGTTAAAATATTCGATATGGATATTTTCTTTTGCAATCCCTTCACTGAGCAAAGCCGATTTGACGGCGTTGATCATCTCCCCGGGCCCGCAAATAAAATATTCTGCCTGTTTGACGGGGGCCGGATGGTCGCGCAGGAATTTTTGAATTGTCAGCGGATCGATCCTGCCCCTGGCGCCTTGCCAGTTGACAGCGCCCTTGGAGAACAACCCGGCCATGCCTTTGGGTTTTTCCCGGTTGGGTTGGCTTAAGGTATGTTCCACTCCGAACTGCCCTTCGTAGCGTTTCTCCAGTTCATCAAGCTCTGTTTTGAAGAGGATGGACTGCTCATTCCGGTTGCCGTACAACAGGAAAACGGAACTTAGCGGCTCTTCTTCCAGGATGGTCTTCAGGGTGGAAAACAGGGGCGTGATGCCGCTGCCTGCGCCGATCAGATAATAAGTTTTGCGCTGGGCATGGCTCAACGGGGTAAAAAACCGGCCTTGGGGCGGCATCACCTCAACCGACTCGCCTGCCCGGAGGTGGTCGTTGATATGATTGGAAACCAGCCCGTTTTTCACCCGTTTTACCGTGACCGCGGGAAAAGGTTCATGGGGCGAACTGCACATCGAGTAGGCCCGGCGAACTTCCTGGCCGCGGATATGAAATTTCAGGGTGAGATACTGGCCCTGGCGGTATTCAAAAATTTGTCTGAGGTTTTCCGGAATTTCGAATTCGACAGAAACGGCGTCTTCCGTTTCTTTGCGGATATTCCTGACTTTTAACGGATAAAATTCCGAAACCATATTGCTGCTGTGCGCTGTTTGTGATTAAATTTGTCCGAATGAGAACGTTTTACCTTTCAATAGGTTTAAGATCAAACAGGATTATCCATGTGGCGCGACCTTAAATATCTGCTGGCCTACCTGATCCCGTTGAGTGCATATTGGGGCGTTTACCAGGGTGGCCAGTGGTCCTTTTCCGCGATCTGGCTGGCATTTGTGGTCATTCCGTTGCTGGAGCTGATCCTGCCTCAATCCACGGCAAATTATCCGCCTCCGGAGGAAGAGGACCGGGCCAAACGGAAATTTTTCGACTGGCTTTTGTACCTCAACGTTCCCATTGTATGGGGTTTGGTCGTTTTTTTGGCATATACCATCACTTCTGACGCCCATGCCTGGTGGGAAACCCTGGGTATGACTTTGAGCGTGGGCCTTGTCGGCGGTTCTTCCGGGATTAACGCAGGCCACGAATTGGGGCATCGTCAAAACAGAATCGAACAATTCCTGGCCAAAATTCTGCTTTTACCGGCGCTTTACCTCCACTTTTATATCGAACACAACAAGGGCCACCATAAAAATGTAGCCACTGACCAGGACCCTGCCTCGGCCAGAGCCGGTGAAAACCTGTATAAATTCTGGATCAGGTCGGTAACCGGAAGCTATGTGAACGCCTGGCGCCTCGAACGGATCCGACTCAGGCGCGAAGATAAGAAAGTTTGGAGCATACAAAACGAAATGCTCCGGTTTCAGGCCGTTCAGGCGGGTTACCTGCTGGTGATGGCGGGTATTTTCGGATGGGCGGTTTTGCCCTGGCTTGCCGGAGTAGCCATCATAGCGTTCCTGCTCCTGGAAACCATCAACTATGTGGAACATTACGGCCTCCGCCGGCGCCTGCTGGCCAATGGGCGTTACGAGCCGGTCAGCCCCGTTCATTCCTGGAATTCGGACCATGAGATCGGGCGGATCATGCTTTACGAACTCACCCGCCACAGCGACCACCACTACAAAGCGACCCGCAAATACCAGGTGCTCCGGCATTTTGACGAAAGCCCCCAGCTACCGATGGGATACCCCGCAGCGGTCTTGCTTTCCCTGGCGCCGCCGCTATGGTTCAGGGTTATGAATCCAAGATTGGAAAAATGGCATTGAGCGTCGTTGCAGGATACTAAACATTCACCGCGGATTTGGCCAGGAAGGCCTTCACCCAGTCGGTGGTCAGCGATTTCGGCCGTTCAAGCGGGAAGCCCAGCGCTCTTGACCAGCAAAGGGCAGCCAGAACGCCCAATGCCCGGGAAACGCCGAACAGTACCGTATAATAATTATACTCCTTCAGGCCGTATTGCACCAGCAAAGCGCCGGAGTGGGCGTCTACATTGGGCCAGGGATTTTTGACCTTGCCCAGGGTTTCGAGGATGCCGGGCACCACTTCAAAAACCTTCCAGACCACCTGCACCAGGTCGCTGTCTTTCAAATATTCTTCAGCAAATTCTTTCTGGGCGATAAACCGGGGGTCCGGTCTGCGCAGTACAGCGTGGCCGTAACCCGGGATGACCTGACCGGCAGCGAGCGTACTTTTCACATATTCGGCAATCTGTTCTTTGCTCGGATTGCTGACGCCGAGCGCATCCAGCATTTTAAATATCCATCGGATCACTTCCTGGTTGGCGAGGCCGTGCAGCGGTCCGGCCAGCGCATTCATGCCGGCGGCAAAAGAAAAGTAGGGGTCGCTCAAAGTGGAGCCCACCAGGTGGGTCGTATGCGCCGATGCGTTGCCGCCTTCATGGTCGGCGTGAATCGTCATATAAAGGCGCATCAGGTTTTTGAAATCCGGCTTTTCAATACCCAGCATATGGGCAAAATTGCCAGCCCAATCCTGGCTGATATCCGGCGAAATATGATTGCCGTAATGATAGGTTCTCCGGTAAATATAAGCAGCCACCCGCGGAAGCCGTGCGATGAGGTTCATGGAATCCTCGTAGGTAGGATCCCAGTATTCTGTTTTTTTGATGCCCTCATCATAACGGCGGGCAAAGATGCTTTCCGTTTGCATGGCGTTGACGGCAACGGCGAGCTGGGCCATGGGGTGCGAATCGAAAGGCATAGCGTCCAGTACCCTGAAAATATGCTCGGGCACATTGCTGCGGTGGCGCCATTGGTCGGTCAGCCAGTTCACCTGTTCGGTTGTAGGGATTTCGCCGACGAGCATCAGCCAGAACAACCCCTCGGGCAGCGGTTCCCGGCCGGCCGGCCCCTGTGGGAGCAATTCCCGCAACTGGGAAATGGAATATCCCCTGAACCGGATACCCTCGATGGGATCCAGTTCGGAAGGTTCCCAAACCATCATTTTAATATTCCGGGCGCCGCCGAATATCTGGCTCAACGTCACTTCATCCACTTTCCTGTTGCCGTGTTCGGCCAGCAAAGCTTTCATTTCCGCTTTGAGGGCGGAAGCTTTATCAATAAATTTTTGTTTTAAAGGATCCATTCGGAAACTAACTCTTTTTCAAGGTAAAAAAATCAATCACGACCCGGAATCTTCCAGTTTCAGGACTTCAAGTTCGATCATTTCCTTAGAAGCGCCCTGGTTTTTCAATTTTTTGATCAGGCTGGATTCGGTTCGCCGCCGTTCTGCCAGTTGCCGGTTGAAAACCGGTACTTGTTCCGGGGTGAGCATTTTGCGGATGGAACCTTCAGCGCCTCGCCGGATAGAACGTCGTTTTTTGAGATATTGTTCAAAATTTTCGCTCCTCAGGTATTCAACGGATTGGATTTGTTCGAGGCGGCGCTGCTGAATCACCGCCATGCCTTCGGTTTGAGCAGGATCCAGCCGGTATAAATCGCTCATCTGCCTGACAAGCTGGTCGGGACCGGCAGCACCGGATTGGGCGTCGGCGTTCCCCGCAAAAAACAGAACAAGGGCAATCCAGGACAAACACTTCATTTCAATATTTTTAAACATTCGTTCATTTTTCAATCAAGTCGCGTCGCATTCAGGTCAGCTTGAAGTCGCTAAAATACAATTTTTCGTATAAATCAATCATGGAAAACGAATGCAAATAAAAAACAGGCATAAACCGGGCCGGGGAAAAGGAAATTCAAGGAGAAAAAACGCAAATCACCCGATGCGGGTCCGCAACCAGGCATACCATTCCTGCATACCTTCGCCGGTTGTAGCCGAAAGTTCAATAAATTTCAGGCCCGGATTCACTTTCAGCGCGTATGTTTTTGCAGCAGCCATATTAAACCGGACATAAGGTAAAAGGTCTGTTTTATTGATGATGCAAAGGTCGGCGCTATGGAACATATCGGGGTATTTAATGGGTTTGTCGTCGCCTTCCGTCACACTGATAATGACCACCCGGCCGCCCTCGCCCAGGTCAAAAAGAGCGGGACAGATCAGATTGCCCACATTTTCGATAAATAGCACGGAATGATCCGACGGGTTGAGTTGCCGAAGGGCTCTGTACACCATTTCAGCATCCAGGTGGCATCCTTTTCCGGTATTGATCTGTACCACGGGGACATTAGTTGCCGCTATCCGTTGGGCGTCGTTGGAGGTTTGCTGGTCGCCTTCGATCACAAAACAGGCGATCTCATTTTTCAGGTCCGCCAAAGTTTGTTCCAGTAAAGTGGTTTTGCCGGCCCCCGGAGAACTGACCAGGTTCAGCGCCAGTATATTCCTTGCTTCAAAATACCCCCGGTTGCGCTCGGCTAGCCGGTCATTTTTATGAAGGATGTCCTGCTCCAGGTGAATAACGTTTTTTTCCCGTGCCGGCACAGGGTGTTCATGTCCGGCGCTGTGGCGGTGGTGATGACCGGTTGCATGGTCGTGCCCGGCGTCATGGCGGCGGTGCTCGTGTTCATGTGCGTCATGGCCATGGACATGCATATGTTCGTGTTTTTCTTCTTCGCCTATTTTGGTGATCGTAACCAGGCTGGGGGAAGAACCGCCGCATCCGCAGGTATCGCACATATTGTTTCGGTATTCATTAATAATTTACAAATGCTTTGGCCGACGGTGGACGGCCGACGGTGGACGGTGGACGGTAAAACGCCATCCTCTCCGACTGCTTCCAGACTGTAACAAGGCTGTCTCCCACAGGCCCCACCCCGCCCCAAAAGGCGGGTAAACGTCCACCATAAGCCGTCTACCGTAGGCCGTCAGCCGTCCACCTTCTCAGCTCACCACCAATGATTTCACCCTGAGTTCTCTGCCCTCCAGCACTTCCGAAAAGCAGGCGCCGCAATCCGGGCAGGTATCAAACAGGGTATGAACCCTAAATACGCTGCTGCAATCCGGGCAACGCGCTTTTCCCGGAATATGCCGGATTATCCGTTCCGAACCTTCAAGTATCGTGCCGGGAACGGCTGCATCCCATGCGAACAACAAGGCTTCCATTTCCACGCCCGCCAGTTCCCCGATTTCCAGTTCGATGCTTTCAACCTGGCCGGCGGAGTGGATTTTTGCCTGTTCTCCGGCAATTTCCACGATACTCAATACGAGGGAAAGTTCGTGCATGACAACAAGGCTTTATCCGGTTGATACCCGGCAAATATAAACAGCCGGCCAGGTTTTCTGATTGATAAAAATCACCTGTTGAAGTAATATTCATCAAAGGCATCCAAGTTTGATTTTTTATTTCAGCGCAATGTATTCTATGAGCAGGGAATTCCTGTCGATGCCAAAATACTGTTCGGGCGGCTCGCTGATCCGCTGCATCAGTTTGTACGCATTTAGCAGCATGATCTCTCTGATCGAACTTTCGGAAGAAAGGTTAAAGGTGTTGCGCATGACGATAAACAGGAAATCGGAAGGAATATGAAACCGGCGCAGGCTCTCATACCGGTTCTCCAGGTTGATCTTGCCTTTTTTCTCCAACTCTTGCAGGACTTTCGGGAACATTTCCCTAAGATTGGGTTTTACTTTGTAGCCCAGGTCAAATTCCAGGCGGTAGATCTTTCCCGGCATGATTTCGTGAAATTTATATTCTTCCTGAAAAGGCGCTTCCGTTTCGCTGAAATGGATCAGCCAGTATGTGTCGGCTCTTTTGGGTTGTTTTTGATAGACTGCAAAAAACATCGCCATCAATCCCAGGCTGATCCCGGCGCCGTGCGCAATTTTCTGAGCGTTTCCCACAAAAAAGACCCCTTCGATCGAAAGGAATACCAGCGTCACTGCGGTTGTGGCCGACCAGCGCCATTTTAAACGCCTGGACAAGTAAAAGGTAAGCAAGGTAGTGGTAGCCAACATGGCAATAGTGATGGCAATGCCGTAAGCCGCCTCCATATTGGCGCTTTTTTGAAAATGCAGCACCACAAAAACACATCCCGCAAAAAGCAGGTGGTTGATAAACGGGATAAACAACTGGCGCCGGAGCCTGCTGGGATAACGGATCTGGACCCGAAACCAGGTATCAAGCTTTACGGCTTCGCTGATGAGGGAATATGACCCGCTGATGAGCGCCTGACTGGCTACAATGGACGCCAGTACGGCTATGGCGACACCTGGCGTCACAAACCATTTGGGCATAATGGCAAAAAGGCGTAATAATGCCGTCTGCCAGCAGCGCCGAGCAGCCGATCATGGCAGCGTATACCGTCCAGCGAGGCGCCTGCCTTTTGATCAGCGCATACAAGGAAAAAATGCCGCCTTCACCATGGTTGTCAGCGCGCAGGGTAAGCAAAATATATTTAAACGTAGCCTGGATGGTCAGCGTCCAGAAAATGCAGGACAACCCGCCGTATACCAGTTCTTTAGTAATGGGGTTCTTCCCGAGAATGGCACTCATGACATAAAGCGGAGAGGTGCCGATATCGCCAAAGACGATACCCAGTGTAACCAGCAGCGTGGCGAAGGTAACTTTGGAAGGAATCTGGCTCATGAAGCAAAATTAGAAATTCATTTTTAACCACCGGTTGGAATTTCGCTTCGGTGCAGATTCCCTGCTTGTTCAATCAAAAGACGTATCTTGGGCCGGCGTTCACCAAATTGAAATCAAGACTTTTCACAAATGATCCTGATCGGAGATATTTTAATCAGCGACGAGGTGGTTACGGAACAATTCATCTGCGACCTGCAAGCCTGCAAAGGGGCCTGTTGCTGGGAAGGCGATTATGGGGCGCCGTTAGAGGAAGCGGAACTCGGGATTCTGACCTCCATTTACCCGCTGGTCAGGCCTTACCTGACCGAAGAGGGTCAAAAAGCCATCGATCTGAACGGGCCGTTTACCTACAATGAGGACAATGAAGACCACGGCGCCACCCTGGTCAACAACGGCCCCTGCGCATTCATGACCTACGACGCTCTGGGTATTGCACAATGCGGTATCGAACTGGCGTTCAGAGATGGCGTAACAGATTTCAGAAAGCCCATTTCCTGCCACCTTTACCCCATCCGGGTGAATAAAAAGCCGGAAGCCAATTTCGAATCGCTCAATTATGAAAGGTGGCATATCTGTTCGGCGGCATGTGAATTGGGGAAAAAAGAAAAAGTGCCTGTTTACCGCTTTTTAAAGGAGGCGCTGATCCGTCAGTACGGCGCCGGATTTTACGAGGAACTGGACCAGGCGGCCCGTTTTTTTTCTAACACTGACACTGCAAAAAGCCTGGAGGAATAAAAATTTCTTTAAAAATTTGCAAATCTGAATATTCTGTGCTAATTTTGAGCCAGTCAAAGGCCCTTGTCCGCATAATTAGAGGGCCCTCCCAATCCGAGAAAGTATTTTACTACACAATAGCAACTTATCATTACACTTCGCCCATATACACTTGCGCCAATGTGCAGTGGAGGCGTGTCACTTTCCCTATTACCTTCAAAAAGGCAAGTTGAAGTCTGCCCCCTTTACACCGTTGTTTTGGGTATGATTGCCGGCGCCAGCATTTGCCGGTCATTCCTGTAAAAATATCGAATCCGGATAAAAGTCCGGATTTCGCAAGATATTCCTTCCCCCACTTTTGAAGTTGGATTTTTGGCAGCCTGGCGGTTCATCCGTTCAGGCTGTACTTTTTTGCAAAAAAAAAGACCGGCGCGTTTACGCCGGTCCCAAAAAACACCTAAAACCCTATTAACTAACCTATTCTTTGCCACGCCTGAGGCGCGGAGTTCTGTCAAACAATTTCAATTTTCCGGACAATTTCGGTTTTTGCTTCTTCCTTTTTTGGAAGGGTTACCGAAAGAATTCCGTTTTCGTAGACCGCTTTGATTCCCTGAACATTTACCGTATCAGGAAGCGTAAAACTGCGGCTGAAGGAAGAGAAGTTAAATTCCCTGCGGGTGTATTTACCCTCAGTTTTTTCTTCTTTTTGTTCCTTTTTAGCCGAGATGATCAGGCGTCCATTGTCCAGATCTACCTGAAAATCTTCCTTTTGCAAGCCGGGGGCCGCCACTTCAAGGCGGTAATGGTTATCTTCTTCGATCACATTGACCGAAGGCTGGCCGGCTGTAAAATCTGATCCGATGATATCGCCGATGCTGCGGTTAAAAAAATCATCGACCCAGTTTCCAAACACTTTCGCCGGAGCGAAGGGATAATATTTCACCGGTTTCATTTTATTAAGGTTTTAATTAAACAATTTGAAATCAAAAAATATTGTCAGTTCAATGTCATTTTAAAGACCAAGCGGGTGTTTTCCTTGCCGGGTCCAAAACGGGGATGCCGGTTAAAGGACGTTGATCGATTTTACCAGATCCGTTTTGAAGGGCAATTTCACCAGCAGGATCCCATTTTCATAGGCGGCTGAAATGGCGGCCGCATCGATGGTATCCGGCAGGCGGAAAACCCGTTCAAAGGCTGAAGCTTCGAAACCGCGCCGCAGGAATTTGCCAGCGCCTTCTTCTTTTTTCTCCGGTTTGGCGGAAATAATCAACCGATCTTCATCCAAACGGATGGAAAAATCGTTTTTCTGGTAACCAGGCGCCGCAATTTCAATTTGAATATCCTTATCGGATTTCAGAACATTGGCGGCAACGCTGCTGGTACGGTGAACGGGCCGGAAAAAATCGTCAAGGAATCCATCCAGGCCATTCAGGTTGGCGGTCCTGCCGGGAGCAAGTGGTTTTACGCTGACTGCTATCATGTTTTTAATTTTTTTGATGAAAGTTCATTCAATTTATATCAATTGCCGTACCATTGCGGTTATAGGTGAAAAAGCGGCAGATCAAAAGCCTGTTAATGACATTTTGTCAATTTCATGAAAGACGCAATGCCATTTTGTCATTAACGGTATTTGAGGAACTGAGGATGCGAGGATGCGAGGATGTTGCCTGCCACGCCACCGGCGTGGAGGATGCGAGGATGCGAGGATGCGAATGATTTGGTTTTTGTCTCAATAAAACGAACCAATCCCTGCCTGACCCGCAATCGAATCAATCGAATCAATCGAATCAATCGAATCAATAATACGCCCCATGGCATTTGTAGATATTCTGATCAGCGCCATACTAGCTTTTATCATGTTCAGCGTCGGATTGTCGCTGACGTGGCGGGCCTTTGTCGTCACTTTCGGGCGGCCAAGGGGGTATTTTGGCGGTTTGTTTCTCCAGGTGATCATTTTGCCAATACTGGCCTTCATTATCGCCACTCTGGCGCAATTACCGCCGGCATTCAAGCTGGGCATCATGATCCTGTCCACCTGCCCCGGTGGGACAACCTCCAATTTCATCACTTACCTGCTCAATGCGAACACTGCGCTTTCCATTGCCCTGACGGTGACCAACAGTTTTCTGGCCCTCATCACCGTGCCGATCATTGTCAGCCTTTCGGTCAGTCATTTTATGCATGCTGAAGCGAGCATTTCACTGCCGGTATGGGACACGATTTTCCAGATCACCGCCATCATCATCCTACCGACGATCCTGGGGGTCATGCTGCGCAGATACAGGCCGTGGCTGGCCGTCAAAACCGCCAAACCTTTAAAATGGATTACGGTGATTTTGCTCGCGGCGCTTTTTGCCATCAAATTTTTTGCTTCGGAAGGGCAAGGCGGAACGGGTATAACAACGGAGGAGATCCTGATGATCCTTCCCTTTTCCATATTGGGAAACTTCGTCAACCTTTTTACGGGATATTCCCTGGCCAAAAAACTGGGTTTACCCAAAAACGATCAGGTGACGATGGGCGTGGAGGTAGGCATCCAGAACACCTCGCTGGCTTTCCTGATCGGGGGGACGCTGCTCGGGGTTGAAGACTCCCTGAAGCCCGCCCTGGTCTACGCGATGTTCACCTTTTTTACCGCCGTTATCTATGGCCTGATCGTAAAACCGGACGAATTGGGAAAATTAAAAAGGCTCTTCGTTTTCCGGCAACCCCGCAAAGCGGTGGAATAAAATGCAAAAGCCATTTGTTATCTTTAGCCCGCCTAATAATCAACAAACCAAAACATGATGAAATTCCAATTTCTAATGCTGGTGTGCCTGATGATCCTTTTCGCCTGCCGCCAGTCTGCCGATCCCGGTTCTGAAACCAGGGAAGTAAAGAGTTACACCATCGAACAATTCATGAATAACGAAGCGGTATTCGGCAGCAGTTTTTCTGCCGACGGCAGCCAGGTAATGGTGACCAGCGACCGCTCCGGGATCTTTAACGCCTGGGTTAGTCCTGTAGCCGGGGGCGCCTGGACCCCCCTGACCAGTTCTGACAGCTCTTCCGTTTTTGGCATTTCCTTTTTTCCGGCAGACGACCGGGTGCTCTTTCAAATGGACAACAACGGCGACGAGGTCTGGCAGTTATATGTCCGGGACCCGGACGGCAGGATTGCCGCATTGACGACTCAACCCGGCGCGCGGGCAACATTTTATGAATGGGCCTACGATGGAAAGAGTTTTTTTATCGGCTGGAGCAAAAGGGATGCCCGGTTTATGGATATCTACGAGGTAAATACGGCCACACTTCAACCTGTATTGCGGTATGAAATGGCATCCGGCGACAACTTTGGCGGAGTTTCACCGGATAAAAATACAATGGCGATCTCCCGGCCCCTCAACACCAGCGACTCGGAGCTTTATCTTTATGATTTCAAACAAAAAAAGCTCAGGAAAATATCTGAAAAAATCGCCTCTCACCAACCCTCCCATTTCAGCCCCGATAACCGTTATTTTTACTACCTGACGGATGCGGAGGGGGAATTCAATTACCTGGTGAAATATGATTTGGTGACCGGCGAACGCACACCTGCGGCCCGTGAAGAATGGGACATCCAATACGCCTATTTGTCCAAAACCGGCAAATACGAAGTGATCGGCGTCAATGCAGATGGTAAAACAGCCATTAAAGTCCGGGAAACCGCCACTGGAAAACCCGTGAATTTCCCTGATTTCGGCCAGGGAGATATTACCGGCGTAAATATTTCGGATGATGAACAACAAATGGCGTTTTACGTAGGCAGTTCGGCAGTTCCCAACGATTTGTATATCTACGATTTTGAAAACGGCGAACACCGGAAACTGACCAATGCACTCAACTCCGAAATCGATCCCGCCGACCTGGTGGAAGCAACCGTTGTTCGATTTGTTTCTTATGACGGCAAGGAGATCCCCGGGATTTATTATAAACCCCATCAATCCAGTGAAAAGAACAAAACAGCCGGCCTCGTCTGGGTACACGGCGGTCCCGGCGGCCAGTCACGGCAGACCTATAATGCATTGCTGCAATATTTGGTGAACCACGGATACGCTGTCCTGGCGGTTAATAACCGGGGCAGCAGCGGATACGGCAAAACTTTTTTTCATCTCGACGACCAGCAGCACGGAGAAGGAGATTTGCGCGATTGCATTGCAGGAAAAGACTGGATGGCAACCCAGTCCTATATCGACTCCGCCCGGATCGGGATTATCGGCGGTTCATACGGCGGCTTCATGGTTATGCGTGCCATGACCCATACCCCTGCCGAATTCGAAGTAGGGGTGGACATTTACGGGGTAACCAACTGGATGCGCACCCTGAAGAATATCCCGCCCTGGTGGGAGAGTTTCAAAACCGCTTTGTATACCGAAATGGGCGACCCCAACACTGCAGATTCAGTGCGCCTGAAAGGCATCAGCCCGCTTTTCCATGGCAGCAAGGTCCAAAATCCCGTTATGGTTTTGCAAGGCGCTCAGGATCCCAGGGTATTGAAGGCGGAATCCGATGAAATGGTGGAGGCGATGCGCGGCCAGGGTGTTCCGGTAGAATACGTCCTCTTTGAAGATGAAGGACACGGGTTCGTGAAAAAGGAAAACCAGATTGAAGCCAACAGCAAGATCCTGGAATTTCTGGATAAATATTTAAAAAAGAAGGGAGATTTGAAGGGGTAGATTTGCAGTTGGCAGTTGGCAGTTGGCAGTTGGCAGTTGGCAGTTGGCAGTCGGCAGTCGGCAGTCGGCAGCAAGGCCTCTGAGCGGAGTCGAAGAGGCGTGGAAAACCGTCACTTGAGCTGTTTAAGGCCGTAAAATAAACATCAGGGAATTCGACATTTGAAAACATGAACCGGATATTGAAACATATTGCGCATTTTTTTTCACTGGTTTTTCATCCGTTGCTGATGCCGACCTACGGACTGATCCTGCTGTTGCTGGTCAATCCTTATGATTTCGGAGTTCGTGCGATCAGCGATGAGCCGGGCAAACTATTGATTCTGCGGATCTTTTTGTCCACATTTTTTATACCGGCCTTTGCCATTGTGATGCTGAAACTAACGGGATTGATCAAAACGCTGGAGATGAAAGACCGTCAGGAAAGGATCGGCCCATATATCATTACTGCCATTTTTTATCTGTGGATGTTGCAAAACTTTATGCACAATCCGAATATACCGCTTGCGTACACCAGTTTTTTGCTGGGGGCGGTGATCGGGCTTTTCCTGGCGTTTTTTGTCAATATTTTTTCAAAGATCAGCGCGCATGCAGTGGGGATGGGCGGATTGATCGGGTTGGTGCTGATTATCATGATGTGGTGGTACCGGCACAATACCTTTATCATAGACTCAACGATTCTGGGCGCTTTTGAGGTCAGCCTGACCGGTGTGTTGATGCTGATCCTGATCATTGCCGGGATCGTGGGCAGTTCGAGACTTATCCTTCAGGCGCACCGGCCGGCGGAGTTGTACAACGGGTACCTTGTCGGGTTTTTCGGCCAGTTGGTTGCCCTCCGGTTTTTATTATTTTAATGAATCTGCATAATCCCTATGTCTTCCAACCCAAAAAAAGAAGCCGTTATAGCAGGCGCAGGCCTGGTGGGTTCCTTATGGGCCATTCTGCTGGCCAGGCGAGGTTATCAGGTTACGGTGTATGAACGCAGGCCGGATATCCGGACAACAGGCTATGCCGGCGGCCGGTCCATCAACCTGGCCCTGAGCGAACGCGGCTGGAAGGCCTTGCGTCGGGCCGGCGCCGAAGAACTCATCCGGGAGAAAGCCATCCCGATGGCGGGCCGCATGATCCATTCTCCGGAAGGTGAACAGACCTTTCAGGCGTATGGGCGGGAAGGACAGGCGATTTATTCCGTTTCAAGGGGAGGGCTCAACCTTGCGCTGGTGGAAATGGCAGCAAGTTTCCCGAATGTGAATCTGCATTTTGAGCATAAATGCCAGGGGTTCAATCCTGAAAAAGGAGAAGTCCGTTTTTTGCACGAACCCTCCAAAACCCGGATCATCGAGCGGTCGCCGCTGATATTTGCCACCGACGGCGCTTTTTCCGCCATCCGGTCAAGCCTGGTGAAATTGCCCAGGTTCAACTACAGCCAGGAATACCTGAATTACGGTTATAAAGAGCTGGCCATACCGGCGGCGCCTGGCGGAGGTCACCGCCTCGATGCAAATGTCCTTCACATCTGGCCCCGGGGCAATTTTATGCTGATCGCCTTGCCCAATACGGACGGCAGTTTTACCTGTACCCTTTTTCTGCCTTACGAAGGCCCTGCATCCTTCGAAGGATTGAGTACGGACGACCTGATCATGCGTTTTTTCCGGCGGTATTTCCCGGATGCCCTGGCCCTGATGCCGGAACTGCTTCAGGATTTCAACGGCAACCCTACCGGCACGTTGGCCACCATCCGCTGCAGCCCCTGGCGGTACCGCAACCAGTTGTTACTATTGGGCGACGCGGCCCATGCCATTGTGCCGTTTTACGGGCAGGGCATGAACGCAGGGTTTGAGGATTGCACCATCCTGGACGATATGATGACCGAGTACCGGGAAGACTGGAACCGCATCCTTTCGGAATTTGACAAAACCAGGCCGGCCGACGGCAATGCCATAGCCGACCTGGCGCTGCGCAATTTTGTTGAAATGCGCGACAAAGTAGCCGACCCTCAATTCCAATTGCGCAAGGAAATGGAAGCCTGGCTGATGGAAAAATACCCGAAGGATTTCCTGCCGCTGTACAGTATGGTTTCATTCAGCCATATTCCTTACAGCAAAGCCCTCGCGGAGGGCAAGGCGCAGGACCGGTTATTCGAATCCCTGTTGTCCATTGACCATATCAAAATGAATTGGCGGACGAACCCGGAGGTAGAGCGGCGGTTCAGGTTGTGGTTGAAGGATGAAAAAAGTTGACAGTGAGGTCAGTGGCCAGTGGTTGGGAACTGAGCGAAGTCGAAGTTCCGTGGTCAGTGGGGGGAAGCGTATATAAACCGGGTTGGAGCTTGATCCACAGGGTTTTGTGAAGGTTTATTTATGCAGGTTTGAGGGGATGATCGGTTTGGGTAATTTGGATTGCAACAAACGCAGCCGGATTTTTTGAACCCGGGCGACCTTGTTATTTTTCCTGGATGGTAGAAGAATACCTTGTTTATTGGGTTGTAAACTTTTGCTTTTTTTAAAATGTGACTGGAGGAGTTGCTGAAACCTGACGGGGATCTGTTTCGGATCAAAGGTAGGTTGTTGTTGTTGTTCTTCTTCTTCCGGTTGGGTTAACCTAAGCGGTTGCAGCCCACTGAAGATACTTTGCACCATGGTCCCGTTGTCCAGTTCGGCTTCTACGGCAAAATGGAAATTTTGCGGAATCTGGTTCAGCAACTGTCCAAAGAAATTTTGTTCGGGCGACTGGGGCGGATTGATCAAAAATTGGGCCAGGGATTCCTGTAGTGGAACCGGGAAGAGCGATTCGATGTCCAGGGTCAGGGGCGGTTTGCCAAAGGATTCCATAAACCGTGCGGGCGCATTTTCCTGGTGCGCCTGGTAGGACGGCAACAGGGCCAGTTGATTTTCTCCCGGATTCAGGATATTTTGTTGGTTTCGTTTGACCAGTTTATCGAGTTTATAGGCTTCGATCTGGCCGGTCAGTTTGTCGACGACTTTGCCGGTCAGGGTATAGAAAGAGAAACGAATGGGGTCGTTATCCGGTACCTGGCCGAGGGCGGCATGGGCGGCAGAAGTGGCTACATCGATCACGATCTTTTCGGCAAAGGGGCCTCTTTTTTCACCTTCGGTGTAAAACCGGGCTTTCAATTTTCCGGGGTCTTTCTGATCCCATGCCTTGATCTTGTTTTCGTAGGGAATCATGCGGGAGTTCACGGCGTAAAGCCCCGAAACCAGGTTGGAATTGTCGGTTTTGCCCCCGATTTGAGCGCCCCTGACGTGGAGCCATTCCCAGTTCTGACGCAGGTCAAAATTTTGGTTATGGAAACGATTTGCGTAGGCTGCGGCGCCGAGTGCGTTCCATTTGCTCATGGCCTTTTCCTGGCCTTCTCCCCGGGGAACATTGTTGAACCCTTTAACCCAGCCTTCCGACTCGGGGGTCCCCATTTCCCTGAAGGATTCGTCCAGTTTATTGTGTTCTATTGAGTTTTCCTCTACTTTGCTGAACTTGTCGTCGTATTTTTTCCCCATTGCGCGGACCCTCGCGTTTTTAGATCTGGGCAGGGAGCGTTCGGAAAGGTAAACCAGATTTTCCGTCGTGATGACATTATCACCGTGGTGGAGCAGTTCCTTTTTTTTCATTTCTAGTTGCTCGCGGCTCATATTGAAGATCTGCACATTGCTGTAAGCCGGGAATTTTTCATGCTGGACGCCCAGTTCGCTCAATACCTGTTCGCGGGAAAAATTCCCTTCAACCCCAAGTTTTCCGATAGGCCTTGGATAGCGGTTGCTGCTGCCAGCCTCCCAGAACTTCGAGCCGCCCCTTCTGAGTACCTCTATTAGGCGTTGTTGGAAAAAAACCGTGGCCAGGTTGTTCCATTTGGCCAGTTCGCCATTCGAGTTAAGTAAATAAAAAGGACCGTACGTTTCCTTATAATCTGAATATTTCCGGAAATTGCCTACAAAGTTTTCTACATTCACAAAGGAACTTACCTCATCATAGGCGTCCATAAAACGGGTTAACCCATCATAATCCGCGAAAATATACTCTTGTTTATTTCCGTTTTTACCCAGAAAGCCAAGTTCCTTTCCCGAATCGGAATCTTCATAGATATTGTCATCGGCATTTTTCAGGAGGATCTCACGCTGGATGGGTTGGGAAGTTGCGGGCCGAGGTGTTTTTGTGTGTGTGGCGGCTTCCCCGATCTTTCGTTGCATAGCGGCTTCCGGGCGGTTGTCGCAGAAACCGGGAGGGTGGTTGTCATTCAATGGCCCGTCTTTCCGGGTTTGAGCCAGGTTCTGTGCGTTGCCAAATGTTGTTTTACCGGCTGGAGAGGAAGTACGGGCCTTCATGGCCATCGGGTTTAAGGTGTTCAAAAGAAAAAAATCTTTAATACAAAACTACCGGTTTTTTCCGGTTTTTATCTGCCTGCGCAAAATTTCCGTCAGGCAAATTACTTTTTTTTCTTAACGAGTGCGTTTTCAAAAAAAGACTTGGCCACGTTGAGTGTCCGAAGAGCGCTCTTCTTTTTGGTCTGATGCGACGACATCCGTTGGTCGATATCCCGGAGCATGGCCACTGCGTCGAGGATATAGTGACCTTTGTTGAGCATAGTGCATTCTGCTCTGACGGACAGGACAGCGTCGGAGATCTCTGCCCGGGTGGCCTGGCCGGTTTTGGCGAGGTTTTCCAGCACCTGGGTGGCCCAGATGGTCGGTATATGAGCAGCTTCGCAGAGCCAGAGGATCTGTTCCTGCACTTCGGCGATGCGGAGAAAACCCAGTTCCACCGCCAGGTCGCCACGTGCGATCATCGCCCCTACTTTCGGGCTTTTCATGGCCGTGAGCAGCAGCATCGGCAAATTTTCGAAAGTTTCGCGGGTTTCGATCTTGAGGATGATGCCGATGTCTTCCCGGTGCAGGCGTTTCAATTCGGCTTGCAACAATTCCACATCGGCCGGTCGTCGTACAAACGAATAGCCTACCATATCCGCGTGTTGGGTGATCAGACGCAGATTGGAAATATCCTCTGCTGTAAGAGCGGGAAGGCGAAGGTGGGTATCGGGCAGGTTGATCCCTTTTTCGGCGTACAGGCGGCTTCCGCCCCGGTCGGCTGTATTGATCCGGACATCGATGCGTTCCGGGGAGCAGGCTTCGATCACGCCGCCGATTTTCCCGTCATCAAACCAGATGGATTGGCCGGGTTGGACGTCCTGGAACATTTCCGGAAGGGTGATCCCGATCTCGCCCGGCTCAACCACCTCATCGTTTTTATCAAAAACGGGCGCTTTTCCGGGGTCGGCGCCCGGGAAGAGGTGTAAGGGGTCGCCTTTGCGAAGCAGCAGGTACCCTCGTTTTTCCTTTTTCTTCCTTTTGGTAATGCGGGGCGCCACAGGGCCGGTACGCAGTTTGGGCCCCTGGAGGTCCATATAGATCAGAATGGTTTTGCCCGTTTCGGCGGCCGCCTGCCTGACATGGCCGATCATAGCCAGCCAATCCGTTTCCGTATCGTGGCTGCAATTGATCCTTGCAATATCCATTCCGGCCAGGGCCATATTTTTGACCAGTTCGTAATTGACCGCGGCTTCAGCCGGCAGCGTGACCATGATCCGGGTATGCGAGGGAAACTGTTCCGGGCCGAATAATTGGATCGTATGGGAATCGAGCCTTTTCTGGCTCTGCGGGAAATTCATGCTGAACTGCGGGTCGCCGGGCGCCGAAAAATCAGGCGGGTCGCCGTTCAGGAGCCGGAGGAGGAACAGGATGTTATGGAGATTGACCATGGAATATCGTTCGGAATGCCCGAGGGAGGAAAGCCCGAGGGAAGAGAGGCGCCATTGTACATCGCGCAGGTCAAAAGTCCGGAGCGCCAGGTAATGGAGCAGGTTCCGGGCGCTGTCCCGGTATTCGGGTTGTACGCCGGTAATGAGTTCTCTGTGGTTGTGTTCAGCGTCCATCATCGCCCTCTGGATCTGGCTCAGAATGGCGATGAGGGGCTTTATCTGGATGATCTCTTGCATGCGGGTTGGTTTGGCTGCTCAAAGAACGGGAATTGGCGGGAGGGATGGAAGCAGGTGTCGGAATTTATTTGTGGGTAGGCGACCCATTTTTTTTCCTTTTTTCTTCCAACCGGAAGGTTCGATGTACAATTTAGAGGCCTCAGAGCTAAACCACCTTCCGAAGACCCGAAGGGCGCCAATGGAGCGACCTTCGGATCTTGCGGAAGACCATGAAACAATTTAACCTTGAAACAAGGCAAAGCATTAACCATTCAATTTTTTACAATACGCGCCTTCTACTTCCTCCTCGACACCCGGTACAGCGTCCATCCCATGAAGGCGAAAGTCAGTACGCCGAGCAGGTGGTACCCGCCAATGCCGAGTGCGTGTTCAATACCGCTCTCCAGGTTGATCGTGCCGAAGAATCGTTCGACGGCAGGGATGACTGACAACAGGGCGATGATGACCCCAATGAGGGCGCCGCCCGCCACAAGGCCGGTGGCAAACAGGCTGCCTTTGCCCAGTTCGCTGTCTTCCACCGCCTCGCCCTTGCGTTTGGCCGTCCAGTCGGAAATGCCTTTAATCGCGCCGCCCACAAAGATCGGCAGGGTCGTTGACAGGGGCAGGTAAGCGCCGACCGCGAAAGACAAGGATTTCACGCCGCACAATTCAACGGTAATGGCGAGAAATACCCCCACGAGGACAAACTGCCAGTCGAGGTTGAAGGACAGCAGACCTTTGATCAGGGTGGCCATGAGCGTACCCTGCGGCGCCGGGAATTTATCGCTGCCGATGGCATGGGTGATGCCTTGTTGCACAAGGTCGGCAGTGGGCCGGTCCAGTACCTTGATGGTGGCGCCGATGGCGATGGAAGAAACAATGACGCCGATAAACAGGGCAATCTGCTGATATTTGGGTGTGGCGCCCACGATATACCCTGTTTTGAGGTCCTGCGAGGTGGCGCCCGCGTTGGCTGCCGCGATGCAGATCATACCGCCCACCACCAGCGCAAGCGGCTCGTAGGCCTTACCTGTGAACCCAACGGCAATAAAGATCAGCGCCGTGCCCATGAGTGTGGCGATGGTCATGCCGGAAACCGGGTTGGAGCTGGTGCCGATGAGGCCCACGATCCGGCTGGAAACGGTGACAAAAAAGAAGCCGAACACGATGACCAGCAAGCCCACGAGCAGCTTGCTCAAGATGCCTTCGCCCGGGATATTGGGCAAAACGGCCATCAATAGTACCAGGGCGATGCTGCCCCCGGCGACGATTTTGATGGACAGGTCCTGGTCGGTGCGCGCAATAGCGGCCCCCGACGCCTTTTCCTTCAGGGAGGCAATGCTGTCTTTGAAGGAAGATACGATGGTCGGCAGGGTTTTCAGCAGGGTAATGAATCCACCTGCGGCAACCGCCCCTGCACCGATCTGGCGGACATAGGCCCGGTAAACGGCGTTGGCCGTATTTTCAAAGGTATGGGTGTCGGGGTTCCAGTTGCCGGGACCGCCGCCCAGGATCTGGCCGGTGGTCGGGTCGGTGGCCAGGTAACCGAGTTTCATCAATTGTTCCGCGATCACGTCCGGTGGAACCAGCGAAGCAAGCAAAGGGATCAACCCGAGCCATGCCAGTACGCCCCCCGCAACGAGTACGCCGGCAATTTTGGGGCCGATGATATACCCTACGCCGATGTATTCCGGGGTGATCTCACCGTTGACGGTAGCTGAAGGAAAATATTTGTTCATTTGGGAAGTTGCAAAGGTGGGTACTTCCGCAATCACGTGAAAAACTTTTTGAAACAAAGCATAGAGCGCTGCAAAACCCAACCCCTGGAAGGCCGTTTTGGCAAAATCCCCCCCTTTATCGCCTGCAATCAATACCGAGCCGCATGCGGCGCCTTCGGGATAGGGCAATTGCCCGTGTTCTTTGACGATGAGTGAACGCCGGAGCGGGATCATCATCAGGGTGCCCAGAATACCGCCGAACATAGCCAGGATGAAGATCGTCCAGTAATTGAAGTACTGGCTGCCGATATCATCGCTCATGAACAGGAAGGCCGGCAGGGTAAATACCACGCCCGCAGCCACCGATTCGCCGGCGGAGCCCGTAGTCTGGATGATGTTGTTCTCCAGGATGCTTGTCCGCAAAAAACGGCGCCCCAGGGAAATGGCAATCACCGCGATCGGGATGGAGGCGGATACGGTCAGGCCCGCTTTCAGGGCCAGGTAAACGGTGGCTGCGCCGAAGAGGATGCCAAAAATTGCGCCGGTGACGATGGCCTTTACAGTAAACTCCTTAACTCCGGTCACCTGAGGGGAGATATAAGGTTGGAATTGAGTGGTTGGTTTCTCGCTCATACGTGGTTAGTTAATTGTTGGAGCGAATATAGGAAAGATTTTTTAAGCGTGCTTCGACTGCGCTCAGGTCCAAACGCTTTCAGCCGTTAAAAAAACCTGGCTGAAAGATTCGTCTTTTAATCTGACCAATTGGGAGGCCGCATATATGTTTATTCCCCTGGAGATACCGGAGCAATCTATTTGGATAAAATGTTGTAAATTTGGAAAAAATTCCCGGATGGAGTATCCCAAATTTGACAGGACCCAATTCAAACGCCAAAGTTTCCAAGAAGCGGATCATACCCGCAGGTATTGGCTGGAAAAAACGCCGGCTGAAAGGCTCCGGACCGCATGGCTTTTGATTTGCACTGCTTATGGAATTGACGCTGATTCACCGCCTAAAGTTGACAGAAGCCTTTTTTCCTTTCGTAAACACCCCAATTAGTGGATCAAGATAAAACCTACTCATCCTTTAACGACTCCACCGGATTCACCAAAGCCGCTCTGGCCGCCTGGGCGCCCACCGTCAGGAAAGCGATGGCGATGGCCGACAAACCGGCGCCCAATGCGATCGGCAGAAAAGCAGCGCCCAGGTCGATCCGGTAGGCAAACCCGTTGACCCAATCCCGCATAAAATACCAGGCCAGCGGGGTTGCAATCAGCAACGCCAGCACAACCAGCCGCATAAAATCCCTGGATAACAAACCCACGATGCCGGCCATTGAGGCGCCCAGCACCTTGCGGATACCCACTTCTTTCGTCCGGTTGATTGCCGCCAAAGCGGCCAGTCCAAATAATCCCAGACATCCCAGGAAAATGGAAATGCCACCGGCCCAGCCCACGATATTGCTCCAGCGTTCCTCCGCCCGGTAAAAGCGATTGAGGTCTTCGTCGAGAAAGCTGTAGAGGAAGGGCAATTCGGGCACAACGCCGGTCCAGGCCTGCCGCAGGGTAGCCAACGCCGGCGCGGGGTCGCCAGGGCTGATCCGGACAAAAAACTTGAACGGCCGGTAATCGGCGAACTGGTGGAAAACCTGGGGCGCCACGGCCTCGCTCAACGGCCTGAAATTAAAATCTTTCACTACACCGATGACCACCGGATTGGGTCTTCCATCCTCAAAATACCCGGTAAACTCCTGTCCGACAGCCGTTTCCAGCGTCCATCCGAAATCTTTGACGGCAGCCTCGTTTACGATAAAAGAGTTGAGGGTATCCTGCCCCATGGCCGGGTCAAAATTGCGTCCGGCAATGAGTTCCATGCCCAGGGTGGGAAGAAAATCACTGTCCACGTAATATTCGAACACTTGTTTGAGCTCGCCTTTGTAATCGAACCCCGACCGGCTCCACCCCTGCCCTTCCCCCAGCCCCAATTCCGAGGCGGCCACAGCAAGGATGCCGGGTTGCCCGGTCAGCGCCTGTTTGAAACGGGGATAAATCGTCCGGGTGTCGGTTCCCTCTGCGTTCACAACCACTACATTCTCTTTGTTGAATCCCGGATTTTTATCCCGCATCATCTGCAATTGCCGCAGGATGACCAGGGTGGACATGATCAGTCCGATGGATACGACAAACTGCAGCGTCACCAGGGATTTGGTGAACAAATTGGCGCCGCCGAGCCGCAATTTGCTTTTCAGCACCGACACCGGTTTGAACCCGGATAAAACAAGCGCCGGATAAGCGCCTGCCAGCAGGCCGGACAACAGTGCGGCCCCGCCAAAAAGCCAGGCGAGTTCCGGGTATGATTGCAGCGAAAAAGTCAGTTCCCTGCCGGAAAGGTTATTAAAGGCCGGCAGCAAAAAAGCTGCCAGTACAATGCCCAGACCCGCCGAACAAAAGCTGAACAACACCGATTCGGTCAGGAATTGTCCGACCAACTGCCCGCGTTTTCCGCCCATCACCTTCCGCACCCCAACTTCTTTTGCACGACCCGCCGACCGGCCGATGGCCAACGTTGTAAAATTGATGCAGGCGATCAACAGAACGCCCGTGGCGATGCCAAACAGGATCCAGATATTCCGGGGGTCGACGGAAGACACGGACCCGCCCGGCAGATTGGGATCCAGGTGAATTTCCCGCAGCGCCTGCATCCGGTACCTGATTGGCGGCCCCTCCTCTTTCCAATAGCCGGCATTGCGCATGTCCGCCTCCTCATTGGGGTAATATTTTTTGCGAAAGGCCAGCAACCGGTCTGTTTCTTCGGCCAATTGGCTGCCGGGTCGCAACAAGATGAACGTCTGATAGGCCGACCGCCGCCAGTTGTCAACTGATCTTTTCCCGAAACCGGTGGTTTGAAGCTGATCGAAACTGGCCAGCATATTGAACTGAATGGAGGAATTGGCCGGAATATCCCGGATCACGCCACTGACGGTGAACGGCTGGAATTCTTGTTCAACCTTGATGTCTATTTTCCGACCGACGGGGTTGGATTGACCAAACAGCCGGTTGGCCGTCTTTTCATTGATCACCACATTGCCCAATCCTTCCAGCGCGGTAGCCGGATTGCCGTAAAGGAACGGGAAGGTGAACACGTCAAAGACCTGGCGATCGGCAAAAGCGAGTCCTTCCTGGTCCACACGGCCATCGATGCGCACAAATTTTTGGTCGTAGGCGTCCTGGAAACGCACAAAATTTTCCACTTCCGGAAACTCGTCTTTCAGCGCGGGGCCCAGCGGCATCGGCATATACGGGTCGCGATCGGCATCGGGGTTGTCCAGTGAGCCCGACCAGCGGTAAACTCGGTTGATCCGGTCCGCATGGTCGTGGAACCGGTCGAAACTCAATTCGTTGATCGTATACAGGAGAAACAGGCTGAAACAGGCCAGCCCAATGCTCAGGCTCAGGATATTGATAAAAGAAAGGGCTTTTTGCTTGCCGATATGGCGAAAGGCGGACAGCAGGTAGTTACGGATCATTTCGGGTGTGTTGAATCTTTAATGAAAGTTTTGTTAATTTCCGGGGTTGTTTGGGGTTGTTTGGGGTTGTTTGGGGTTGTTTGGGGTGGTGTAAAACCAGCCGGCCTGGCGACGTTTTTTCCGGCAATGAACGAATTATTAAATACGAACTTCTTCGTATCTCCTCAAGATTCGTGCCGTTTATTTATGCAATTGATTGTCAGTTATTTAAGAAATGATTAATTCTTTGAGAATGTTCGAAAATGGACGTTGGTGTTCGGAAACGGACGGCTTTGTGACTTGGTGACTTGGTGACTTGGTGACTTGGTGACTTGGTGACTTGGTGACTTGGTGACTGGAGACTGGAAACTGGAGACTGGAAACTGGAGGACTGGAAACTGGAGGACTGGAGACTGTCAACTAAAACTCGTCCCCCAAAGCGGCAATCCGGAAGCGGGGCAAGTCTGCCTGCCGGTGTTGTTCGGCCATGATCTGCCGGACTTTTTCTACGATTTCAGGATGTTGGGCGGCAAGGTCGGTGGATTCGGTGGGGTCGTCGGCGAGGTTATAGAGAAAGATCCGGGTCTGGCCCTCGTGGAGGTTGAGGCGAAGGCCTTTCCAGTGGCCCATCCGGACGGCTTGCTGGCCTTTATATTCCGGGAATTCCCAATAGAGGAAGGAATGCCGGATCTGGTCCTGTGAATTTCCCAGGAGGGTGGGTAAAAAGCTGATGCCGTCGGATTTTGGCGCCGCGGCTTCGGTCAATTCCGCGAAAGTGGGCAGGATATCGTAAAACGCAAGGGGGAGGTCGCTTTTGGTTCCTTCGGCGATCTTCCCGGGCCAACTGGCGATAAAAGGCGTCCGGATGCCTCCTTCGCGGAGGAACCCCTTACCCCAGCCGTATTCGCATTTGAACGGGCCGGCGCTGTCGAAAAAAGGCGAATCCGTGCCGCCGGTATAGGTGGGCCCGTTGTCGCTGGTAAACACGATGAGGGTATTGTTTTCCAGGCCCAATTCGCGGAGTTTGGCCACGATCCCTCCCACTTGTTCATCCAGGCAGGAGACCATGGCGGCGTAAGTTGCGCGGGGGAATTGAACGGGGAAATAGCCCTGGTCGCCGGAATAGGGCGTTTCCGGGCCAAATTTTTTCCGGTAATGATCCACCCAGCGTTTCGGGGCTTGAAGCGCTGCGTGCGGTATGGGCGAGGTATAAAAGAGGAAAAACGGCTGATCGCGGTTTTTTTCGATGAACCCCAGGGCTTCCCGGTGCATCAGGTCGGGGGTGTAATCCGCCAGTTGATAGGGTTGATACAACGTGGAGTCGTTGGGGTCGGCGTCTTCCGGCAGTTGCTGATTGGGCGCCACCAGTGGGTTGTTCAGCCAGACCTTTTCCTCATTTTTCCAGAGGTGGCGGGGGTAATAGGTATGGGCCTGCCGCTGGCAGTTGTACCCGAAAAAAAAGTCGAAGCCCTGGCGATTCGGAGCGCCCTCCGACAAAGGCCCGCCCAGCCCCCATTTGCCCACAAGACCCGTAACATAACCCCGGGTTTTCAGCACTTCGGCCAGAGTGACCGAATCCGCGGGCAGGGGGCGCTGGCCTTCCAGATTGGGGTTTTCGACGGCTTTGGCGAAGTTCCAGACATCGCCGCGTTCATTCCACTCGTCGTTGCCCCGGATATAGGCATGGCCGGAGTGGAGGCCGGTGAGCAGAATGGCCCGCGCCGGCGCACAGACCGGCGAACTGGAATAGGCCTGGGTAAACCGCAGGCCGCGGCGCGCCAGGTCGTCGATATGGGGCGTTTCGATTTTGGTCTGGCCGTAACAACCGAGGTCGCCGTAGCCGAGGTCGTCGGCGAGGATGAAGATGATGTTGGGGCGTTGGGCAAATTCTCCGGTTTTTTCAAGAGGGCTGCAGCCGGTCAACATACCCGTGCTGAAAGCCATCAAAAAAAGGGTTATTATACTTAATGGCGCTTGTGAATAAATGCAGGTCATCGGAAATTCTTTCGGGTTAAGATCAATCAAATAATTTTTGGGAAGATATCCCGAATTTCCGGGCCAACAATCCAATAGCGAAAAAAAAAGGGATGACCTCAAGGGTTAAAAACAGTCGTCACATTGGCAAGATAGAAAAGAAAGGCAAAACAATGGGCAGCAACCGGCAGTTCAGGCTGGTGCGGCCGGCGGCCCGGCTGGTCTTTACCATTACTCCTATTGGTAATTATGGGTGGGGAAAAAACAGCCCGCCCTTCCACCACCACTCTCGGGTATGCGTGCGAGGCTCTGGTAAGAGCCTGTCAGCTTCAGATCCTTTGCGCGCAAAGTATTGTGCCGGGGTTCATGGTTCAAAATGCTTTGCAAATATAAACATTTAAAATTAAAAAACAAAATAAATAAACAATATTTTTTATTCTAACCAGCAAAAAGCCAGACCCGGTTTGCCATTCACCCCCCCGATTCTGCCATTCAACCGAAAATGCTGGCGCGCCTTTCGACCGATCCGCATTTTTGTCCAGTCAAATTCATCCGCATATCAAAACCCAATTGAAATGAAATTCTTACGAATTACCTTCACCTTGTTGTTCGCTCTTTTTGTGTTTCAAATCGCCCTCCTGGCGCAGACCCAGACGGTCCGGGGTACGGTCCTCGACAAACAATCGGAGATGCCCTTGATCGGCGCCACGGTTGAACTGCTGGAAAGCGACCCGCCCGTCGGTACGGTGACCGACGAGGACGGCCATTTCACCCTCACAGGCGTTCCGGTCGGCCGGCAGGCGTTCCGGATCTCTTACCTCGGATACAACACCGGCACGGTACCCAATATTTTGGTGACCTCCGGCAAGGAAGTCCAACTTTCCCTCTCCCTGGAAGAAAGCGTCGCGCAACTGTCGGAAGTAGTGGTGAAAGCCCGGGTGGACAAAGACCGCCCCATCAACGAAATGGCCACCATCAGCGCACGGCAGTTCAACGTGGAGGAAGTGCAGCGGTATTCAGGGGGCCGCAACGACGTGGCCAAACTGGTCGCTAATTTCGCGGGGGTAGCCGCCAACAACGACCAGCGCAACGACATCATCATCCGCGGCAACTCCCCCACCGGCGTGCTCTGGCGCCTGGAAGGTATCCCGATCCCGAACCCCAACCACTTTTCGACCCTGGGCACTACCGGCGGCCCGGTATCAGCCCTCAACCCCAATATGATCGGCAACTCCGATTTTCTCACGGGCGCCTTCCCGGCAGAATACGGCAACGCGCTGGCCGGCGTTTTCGACATCCATCTGCGCACCGGCAACCGAGACCGGTTTGAAACTTCCCTTCAACTCGGAGCATTCTCCGGACTGGAGGCGATGCTGGAAGGCCCGCTCAGCAAACAAAACGGCAGTTCGTTTGTGGTAGCCTACCGGCATTCCTTCACCGAAATCGCCGACGCGGCCGGGCTGGATATCGGCACCAACGCCACACCAAAATACAAAGACCTGACCTTCAATGTGGACTTCGGCAAATCCAAAGCCGGCAGGTTCTCGCTTTTTGGCATCGGCGGGACCAGCAATATCAATTTCCTGGCGGCTGAACTGGACACCGCCGACCTGTACACCAACCCTAACCAGAATTCCTACAACAAATCGCAATTCGGGGTATTGGGCCTGAAACACAGCCTGATCCTGAACGAAAAATCCTATCTGCGCACCGTCCTTTCTGCTTCTTATACCGGCAATGAGTTTTATGCCGACGATATCGGGATCGATGAAGGCAATCCCTTCCGGGTGATCGACGTGCGGGATGACCAGGCCACCTTCCGCCTGTCCTCCTATTACAACAACAAAGTCAGCAAGCGCCTGACCCTGCGCACCGGCATCCTGATACAGCAACAAAACCTCGACACGCGTGTCGACGACCGCGAAAACACCCCCGACCTCGACGGCGATGGCAAATCCGACTGGTTCACCGACCGCGATTTCGACGGGAGTTTCAACCAATCCGAAGCCTTCGCGCAGGGCCTTTACCGGCTCACCGAACAACTGTCGTTCAATGCCGGCCTGCACGCCCTGTATTTCAACCTGACTGAAGACTTTGCCCTGGAACCGAGGGTGGCCGTCAACTGGAATTTTGCCCCCAAACACGACCTCAACCTCGGGTTCGGATTGCACCACCAGACCCAACCGCTGCCGGTATTTTTATTCCAGGAACAATTGCCCGACGGCTCTTATGTCCGCACCAACGGAAACCTGGATTTCACACGGAGCCAACACTACCTCCTGGGGTATGATTTCAAACCTGCCGCCGACTGGCGAATCAAGGCCGAAGTGTATTTCCAGCAACTGAGCAATGTGCCCGTGGAGTCGACCCCCAGCAGTTTTTCCATGCTGAATACCGGCGCTGATTTTGTTTTTCCCGATCGCTCTGGTCTCGTGAACGAGGGCAAAGGAACCAACCAGGGCATGGAACTCACGGTTGAAAAATTCTTCAGCAAAGGGTATTACGGGTTGTTCAGCGCCAGTTTCTTCGATTCGAAATACAAAGGTTCCGACGGCATCGAACGCAGCACAGCCTTCGACGGCGAATACGTGGTGAATTTCCTGGGCGGCAAAGAATTTGCCCTCGACTCCAAGGGACGGCGGGCGCTGACGCTGGACACCAAGGTCACTTTTGCAGGCGGAAGGCCCTATACCCCCATCCATTTTGAAGCCTCCAGACAGGCGGGCCGGGAGATCCTGTTCGAAGACCAGGCCTTCAGCCTGCAATACGACAACTACTTCCGCTGGGATGTGAAAATCGGATTCCGGTCGAACAGCCCGAAAAAGAAGTTTTCCCAAACGTTCTTCCTGGATTTTCAGAATGTGACCAATAATGACAATATATTTGCTATGCGGTACAACAGCGGCACGGGCCGCATCGGAAGGATCGATCAGATTGGTTTTTTTCCGGATGTTTTGTATCGGGTGGAGTTTTGATAATTGGTTCGATTGGTTCGATTGGTTCGATTGGTTCGATTGGTTCGATTGGTTCG
>CAZLEF010000050.1:0-50610 GCA_964558465.1 uncultured Lewinella sp.
CGTCTCATGTTTTGGTTGCTTTTTCAGGGCAACCTATTCCGGGACAGGACAAGTCAATAGTCGTAAGTCAAAAGCAGGGGCCACTTACGACTTACCACTTACGACTTACGACTTAACTTCTGATCCGCTTTTTCAGCTTTTTCATCTGCCTTTTCCGCTTTTTTCTGGGCTTTGATCGCGTCGGCCCTGGCTCTGGCGGCTTTTTCCCTGGCTTCGGCGGCCTTTCTTTCTTTTTTGGCCGATTTCCATTCCGATTTGGCCTCTTTATGTTTGTCTTTCAGGTTGGTATCATCCGCTTCTTCGTATCTGGACGATTTTTCCTTTTTGCCGTTGGCGGAAGCCCCGGTGTCCTCCTTTTTCTTGAAAAGGGACGAAATGCCGTCTTTTTCCTTTTCAGACTTTTTTTCGGTTTTGGTTTTGGATTGCTGGCCAAAAACCTGTCCGGTCGTAAACGCAGTTAATGCGAGGGTGATCAACAAAACAGATAAACGCATGGTCATTTATTTTTATAAGACCAGAACGAATAAAAACCCGAATTATTGAAAAGGGACCCATCGGAGTGGCGTTCCCGCTTTAAAATCCGTTTCTTCAGCGGGTAAGATCAGGAAACCGTCGGCGTCGGTCAGGCCGGCAAGGTCGCCCGAACCGCCGCCTGGGTGCGGATCGGCCAGTACACGCCCGTCCGGCAGGATCCGGGATTTGACCAGCAAAAAATAGCTGAGATCCGGCACAAAACGGAAGTCTTTTTCCAGGATGGCGTACCGGGGCGCCTCGTTTAACCCCAGGCATGCGTCGAGCCAGGCCCTGAAATAAAGATGGGTGGAAAGGAAGGTGGACACCGGGTTGCCCGGCATAGCAAAAACCACAGCGCCACCTGGTTTCCGGCCAAACCACAGGGGCTTCCCGGGGCGCTGTTTTACTTTGTGAAAGAGCCGCTCCACCCCAAGTTCTGCCAGCACGGAAGGGATAAAATCATATTTGCCTTCGGATACGCCGCCGCTCATGATCAGGGCTTGGTTGGTTTCCAGGTAAAAGCCGAGTTTTTCCCGGATGACGGCCGGGTCGTCCGGGAGGTGATCGGAGACGGTGTCCAGCGCCCAGGTCCGGAGGATGGCCTGTATGGAATGGCTGTTCGACCTTCGGATCTGGTGCGGGAGCGGAGTTTCACCGACAGATACCAATTCGTCGCCGGAAGAAAGAACAACGATCTCCGGAAGTTTGGCCACCTGCAAAAAGGTTTTACCTACCGTTGCAGCCACGCCGATCACCGAAGGCCCGATCGGGCTCCCGGCAGGAACGATAACCGTTCCCTGCCGGCGGTCGGCCCCCCGGCGATGGATGTTTTGGCCGGCCTGGACATTCAAATCTGCTGCCAGGGCCGCCTGGTTGTCGCTGATCTCCAGGTCCTCATACCGGATCACGGTATCCGCGCCGTTGGGCAACATGGCGCCGGTCATCACTTCGAGGCAGGCGCCGGGATCGCGCAGGGTGGCCTGAGATGCGCCGGCCGGTGCGATCCCTTCGATCCGGAACAACCGTTTTCCTTCGGCAAAGGCGCCGTAACGGATGGCAATCCCGTCCATCGTCACCCGGTCGAAAGGCGGGAAATCCCGGTCGGCGACCAAGGGTTCCCGGAGTATGCGCAGGAGGCTTTGGTCCAGGGGGATCGTCTCCGTCCCTAATAAAACGGCCTGGTTCCGGACGATGGCGAGGGCTTGTTCAACGGATATCATTTATAAATGTTTAATTATACCGTAAATTTAATCCGGGTTTCCATACTCATTCTTTATTCTTTTTCTTCGGTGCCCGTTTCTTAACCATGAGAGCTGATATTTGCGCGTTCTGAAACCTGTTCTGTACTTAACCTTCTTCGCAAACGAGTCAACTTGATACAAAATAAACTTGGTCACCTTAAAATTTTCCCCTAATTTTCCTTTTCGGAAAAACCAACATCAAAATGTACACTCCATCCATGAAGATCCAAGGCCTGCTGATGCTTGTTTTTTTTGCGTTGACAGGGTGTCAGTCGGCTGAAAATGCCCAGGACGCACAAGCGTCCGCCGCCGGGTTTACCGCCAACCCGCAGCCGGTGCCCGAACAACCGGTGGAAACCCTCGCGATCGGGGCCGACGCGCCCGACTTCAACCTGCCCGGCACAGACGGCAGGTTTTACACCCTGCAGGATTTCAAAGACGCCAAAGTACTGGTGGTGCTTTTTACCTGCAACCATTGCCCGACGGCCCAGGCCTATGAAGACCGCGTCATCGCGCTCACAGCAGAATACGCGGATAAAGGCGTCGCCCTGGTGGCCATTTCGCCCAACAGCCCGGTGGGGTTGCTGTACGAAGAACTGGGATATACCGACCTGAACGACGACTACGAAGCCATGAAGATCCGGGCGGAATACAAAAAATACAATTTCCCGTATCTTTACGACGGAGACACCGAAACCGCCTCTATCCAATACGGCCCCGTGGCCACGCCGCATGTTTTTGTTTTTGACCAGGACCGGAAGCTGCGTTACAACGGCCGGATCGACAAGGTCGAAAAACCCGGCGGCGCCAACGCCGAAGACCTCCGGGGGGCCATCGACGCCGTTTTGACAGGCGGGACCATTGCCGAACCGGCGACCAAAACCTTTGGTTGTTCCACCAAATGGGGCTGGAAAACCGAATACCGCGCCAAGGTGGACGAAGACTGGAAAAACCGGCCGGTAGAATTGGCCAAACTCGACGTGAAGGGCGTACAGGATCTGATGAAAAACACGGATTCCGGCAAACTCCGTCTGGTCAATGTCTGGGCAACCTGGTGCGGCCCCTGTATCATCGAATACCCCGAATTCATCGCCTTGCAAAGGATGTACGGCGCGCGCGATTTTCAATTTGTCTCCCTTTCCGCCGACAAACCCGGCGAAGAGGACAAAGTGCTGAAATTCCTCCGGGAAAAACAGTCCGGCGTGCCCAATTATCTTTTTGGGGAAGAAGACAAATACGCCCTGATCGAGGCCCTGGACAAAAACTGGAACGGCGCCCTGCCCTATACCGCATTGGTGGAACCCGGCGGAAAAGTGGTGTGGCGCCACCAGGGGCAAGTGGATTTCCTGGCGTTGAAACGGGCGATCGTAGAACACCCTATGATGGGGAGGTATTATTAATTGATTGGATTGATTGGATTGGATTCGTCTGTCGTACCACGCCATAGGCAGGGAGGATGCGAGGATGCGAAACGGCAGCCCTCGAATCTTCGCATCCTCCAATCCTCGCATCTTCAAAAAAAACATTCACGTCAACTTTCAAAATATGGTTTGCAGAATCACTACCCTATCGACTGTTTTTGCATTTTTTTTCCTGGTTTTCATTCAAAAAACCGAAGGACAGAATGCCAGCCACGGCAACAAGTTTGAACAATTGGGCGGCATGCTCCCGGATCCCAACGATTACCGGGGCATGGATGGCGCACCCGGGCCGGAATACTGGCAACAGCGGGTCGACTACGACATCGAATGCCGGTTGAATACCGAAGAACACCGGCTGGACGGAGATGAACTGATTACGTACTACAACCAGTCGCCCCACACTTTGCGCTATTTATGGCTTCAACTCGACGAAAACCAGCACGACGCCAAAAGCGACAACCAGGTATTTGACCCGAGTTCCATCCAGCCGGCCATGAGCGAGGCCCAGTTGAGGGCGCTGGAATCCTGGCGCGAAAAAGACAAATACGGCGACAAGATCGAATCCGTTACCGATGCCAACGGCAAGGCCTTGCCCTACACCATCAATCAGACCATGATGCGGGTGGACCTGCCCGAACCCCTGAAACCCGGCATGAGTTTCTCTTTCCGGGTCAAATGGCATTATTACCTCGTCGACCGGATCGACCTGGGGCAATTGCAAACCGGCAGCGCCACCAACCTGGCGCGCGGCGGGTACGAATTTTTCCCTGAAGACGGCAATTATATTTACACCATCACCCAATGGTACCCCCGGCTTTGCGTGTACAGCGATTTTCAGGGCTGGCAGAACAAACAGTTCACCGGACGCGGCGAATTTGCCCTCACTTTCGGCAATTTCATCGTAAAAATGACCGTGCCTTCCGACCACCTGGTGGGTTCGACGGGCGAATGCCTCAATTACGCCACCCTGCTGACCCCCGCCCAGTTGCAGCGCTGGCAACAGGCCCGCGACGCAACCGAACCCGTTGAGATCGTCACCCTGGAAGAAGCCCGGCTGAACGAGAAAAAAGCAAAAGCAAAAGACACCAAAACCTGGATCTATAAAGCCGAAAACGTGCGGGATTTTGCCTGGACGGCCAGCCGGAAATTTATCTGGGACGGCATGCCCCATATCACCGAAGCCGGCAAAAAGGTGATGTGTATGAGTTATTACGGCAAGGAAGCCTACCCCATCTACCGGAAATACTCCACCAAAGCCGTTGCGCATACCTTGAAGAGTTATTCCAAATACAGCATTCCATACCCCTACCCGTCGGCCATTTCCGTTGAAGCCGCCAGCGGAATGGAATACCCGATGATCTGTTTCAACCCGGGCAGGGCGGAAAAAGACGGCACTTACGCCGAATCGACCAAGATCGGCGCCATCTCCACCATCATCCACGAGGTCGGCCACAACTATTTCCCGATGATCATCAACAGCGACGAGCGGCAATGGAGCTGGTTTGACGAGGGCCTCAACAGTTTCGTGCAGTTCCTGGCGGAGAGCGAATTCGACAACAATTATGTATCCTGGTTCGGCCCGGCGGCACAGATCACCGATTATATGCGCTTGCCCAAAGACCAACTGGAGCCCATTATGACCAACAGCGACAATATCAAGGACTTTTTCGCCAACGCCTACCGCAAGCCGGCCACTGCGCTGAATATCCTGCGCGAAACGGTGATGGGACGTGAACTGTTCGACTTCGCCTTCCGGGAATACTGCCGCCGGTGGGCCTTCAAACACCCAACCCCGGCCGATTTTTTCCGGACGATGGAAGACGCCAGCGGGGTGGACCTCGACTGGTTCTGGCGCGGATGGTTTTACGGAACCGACGCCGTGGATATTGCCCTGGACAGCATCAAATGGTATAAGGCCGACCTTGAAAACGACCCCAAAAAGACAGAGGAGGTCATCACCACGAAAGTTGCCGAACCCTTCGACGACATTTCCCGCATCCGCAACCGCGAAGCCGGCGTAAAATTTGTGGTTGAGCAGGATCCCAGCCTCAAGGATTTTTACAACAGCTACCGGCCATGGGAAACCGGCGACTCCGTGAAGACGACCAAAAAGTATCTGTACGACCAGACCTATACCAAAACCGAAAAACAAAAACTGTACGGAAATAAAAATTATTACGAACTCTTCTTCACCAACAAGGGCGGGCTGGTCATGCCTGTGATCCTGGAATGGACCTTTGAAGACGGAACCAAAGAGGTGCAGCGCATTCCGGCCGAGATCTGGCGGAAGAACGAAAACCGGTTCAGCAAGGTATTTGTGAAAGAAAAAGAAGTGAAGGCCATCCGCCTCGACCCGTTCAAGGAAACCGCCGACATCGACGAAAGCAACAACAACTGGCCCGTCCGCCAATTGCCCAGCCGTTTCCAGGTGTTCAAGGCGCATAAGCAGGCAGAAGAACCGAACCCGATGCAGAAGGCGAAGAAGGAGGTGATTAAGCCTTAATGGTTTTCTTTTGGAACATATTGAGGGCAATAATTGTATATTTGTAAGAAATAAAGTTGAAATGGCAAAGATAGAAACCCTAATTAGAGAGATTGATCAATTGGACTATCCGGATTTGGAAGTCATACTTCAAGTAATTCTGGGCAAGATAAATCAAAGAAAAAGGCTGGAAGAAATTCTGACCGATGTAACAGGGATTGGAAAAGGTGTTTGGCAAACAGACGCTCAAACTTATATCGATAGACTTAGGGACGATCGTTAGTGTATTTTTTGAAATTAGCCTAAAACTCAAATGAAAATTTTTGTCGATACTGCGCCCTTTATTTACCTGATCGAAGAAAATCCCGAATATGTTTATCAAGTCCAGGATTTTTTTCGAACGACTTCTGCTAATAACGACATCCTCATAACCAGTGTGATTACACTTTCCGAATTTGGAGTTGGGCCTGAAAAAATGGGATTACCTGATGTTATTTCAAAATTTGAAAACTTTTTAACCAAGCTTGACATCCAAATACTTGATATTGACAAAGAAATTGCTGTTAAATCCTATCAATTAAGGGCAAAATACACTTTTTTAAAGGGCATGGATGCTTTGCAAATTGCCACCGCAATTGTAAACGGATGCCAGGAATTTTTGACAAATGACAAAAAATTAGTCAGCATTGAAGGAATTAAAATCAAAACTTTGACCAATTTGTAAAAAAAAAAAATGTGGACGGAAGCCGATGATCAACTCCATGCAACCTTCAAATTCAGCAACTTCACGGAGGCCTTTGCTTTCATGACGGAGGTAGCCTTTGCCGCTGAAAAAATGAACCACCACCCCAACTGGAGCAACGTGTGGAATACGGTGGAGATCCGCCTGAACACCCACGACGCCGGCAATACCGTCACTGATCGCGACCACAAGCTGGCTGCCGCCATTGATAAAATCTTTGCCCGATACCAATCCGCATGAAATTCGACTCGAAGCTTCCGAATACCGGCACCACCATTTTTACGGTTATGTCGGCCCTTGCCCAGGAATACGGCGCTATCAACCTGGCGCAGGGGTTTCCCAGTTATTCTTCTTCCGCTCGGCTGATCGACCTGGTCTCCTACTACATGCAAAACGGATTCAACCAGTACGCCCCGATGCCGGGTTTGCCGGCGCTCCGGAAAATGCTGGCGGAGAAGTACAGCCAAAGTTCCGGTATCGGGGTGGACCCGGACACCGAAATAACCATAACCGCCGGCGCCACCCAGGGGCTGTTCACTGCCATTTCGGCCTGCATCCGTCCAGGTGACGAAGTCATCCTGATCGAGCCGGCTTACGATTCTTACCGGCCCTCGGTGGAGGTGAACGGAGGAACAGCCGTGATCTGTGAAACCCGCGCGCCCGATTACCGGGTGGACTGGGCTGATTTTGGCAGGCTCATCTCACCCAAAACCCGCATGGTCGTCATCAACACACCCCATAACCCCACCGGAAAAACCCTGACCCAGGCCGACCTCCAGGCCCTTGCCGGACTGCTGGACGGGACCGATATTCTGGTGCTGAGCGACGAAGTGTACGAACACCTCATTTACGACGGCCGCCAACACGCCTCCGTGCTGGCAAACGCCTCTTTGCGCCCGCGCAGTTTCGCTGTCTATTCCTTCGGCAAAACCTTCCACAATACCGGTTGGAAACTCGGCTATTGCATTGCCCCGCCGATGCTGACCAGAGAGTTCCGGAAGGTGCACCAGTTCAACGTCTTTTCCGTGAATACGCCGATGCAATGGGCGCTGGCCGAATTCCTGGAAAACCCGGAAGAATACCTGCACCTCCCGGAATTTTACCGGCATAAACGGGATTTTTTTAACGAAGCGATGGCGGGTACGCCCATGACGCCGCTGGTTTGTGAAGGCACCTATTTCCAACTGTACGACTATTCGCACCTGAGCGCTGAATCCGACGTCGATTTTGCCCGGCGGCTTACCACCGAATACGGCGTTGCGGCCATCCCGGTGTCCGTTTTTTACTCCAGTCGCCGCGATGACCGGATCATTCGCCTCTGTTTCGCCAAGGACGAGGATATCCTGGCGGAAGCGGGGGATCGGTTGCGGAAGTTGTTTTAAATTGTTTGGAGTTGTTTGGAGTTGTTTGGGGTTCCTCGATTCCTCAGTTTCTCGATTCCTCGATTCCTCAGTTTGGGGTTGTTTGGGGTTGTTTGGACAAACTACTCCAAAATCCGCTCCATCCTCCGGTCGGGGATCAGCCACATGACGGCCACCACGATATACAGGCCGCAGGCGATCCAAGAACTGATAAAAGCCAGGGGTATCGCAACTGCGTAGATCACAACGGATGCCATACCTTTCACATCTTTTCCGATCGCTGCCGCCAGGGGGGAATCGTTGCCGTGGTGGGCGATCAGGGTGCGGGAGAGGATAAAATAAGCGATGCCGGAGAGCAGCAGAACGACCCCGTAGAGCGCCACCGGCCAGGCGCCCAGGTGGTTTTCGCCCATCCAGGCGGTGGTGAACGGCACCAGGGAAAGCCAGAACAACAAATGCAGGTTGGCCCACAGGATGCTGCCGTTGACTTTTTTGACGACCTGCAGCATATGGTGGTGGTTGTTCCAGTAAATGCCGATAAAAATGAAACTGAGCATATAGCTGAGAAATACCGGCAGCAGGGGTTTTAATCCTTCCGGAGTAGGATCGTGCGGCGGTTTCATTTCCAGCACCATGATGGTGATGATGATGGCGATCACGCCGTCGCTGAAGGCTTCGAGACGTCCTTTGGTCATGATTTTTGATTTTAATATTCCATTGCAGCGGCAAATTTAGGATAGTCACAGAAGTAAGCTCCGGATTTTAGTGGAAATATTCAGGCGTTGAACTAAACCGCAAGCGGCACAATTAAATCATCCCTGACTCCATTGTCGAAACAGCATACAAAGGCACGTTTGTCATCCAGTCTTGTTCCCGGAAAGGGCTCATCGAAATGCGAATTGCCCTATGGAGGCAAACTTCTCAGAACTTGATTTAGAGATGCCGCAATTGGAGCATGCCCCGGCGAATATCCAGGTAAGGGGGCGGCGGGTATTTTTGAGAATGTCGTAAGTTTGAGCTTTTAAATCATCCAACTGCATGATAAAATCAACCGCATTAGCAGCCCTGGCTCTCTGCCTGGCTTCGTTGTTAACGGCGCAGCCCCTTCCAGTCCCCCGCAATATCCAGGCGACCTACGACAAAGGCGTCCGTGATACCAGCGGCGCCCCCGGCCCCAACTATTGGCAAAACACCGCCGACTACGATATCCGCGTCCGGTTCGACCCGGCAAGCCTGCTCATCTCAGGCACGGAAAACATCGTTTACACCAACAACAGCCCCGACACCCTGCGGTCCATTCTGTTCAAACTCTACCCCAACCTGTACAAAAAAGGCGCGCCGCGTTTGTCCACGGTCGAACCTGAGGACATCACCGACGGGGTGAAGATCAGCCGGCTGGCGGTCGACGGTGAAAACCAGCCGACCGGCGGACTGAACATCCGCGGCACGGAAATGATGCTCCGGGTAACTCCCCTTGCGCCCGGAAACTCGATCCGGTTTGAAGTGGACTATGCCTACGCCCTCAACAAAAACTCCCATAACCGGACCGGCGCGGTGGACGGCGGCGCCGCCTTCATCGCTTATTTTTTCCCGCGCATCGCGGTCTACGACGATATCGACGGATGGAACCGGAACCCTTACCTCGGCACACAGGAGTTTTACAACGACTTTTGTGATTTTAAACTGGCCGTCACCGTGCCCAAAGACTACCTGGTATGGGCCACGGGCGACCTGCTGAATTGCAGCGAGGTACTGTCGGCCAAATACTGCGAACGCCTCGCACTGGCTGAAAAACAGGACCCCATCCGTTTTGTAATCGACAGCCTGGACCTGAAACAAGGCGGCATTACCACCCAAAAACCGGAAAATACCTTTCGCTTTGAAGCCCTGAACGTTGTCGATGTCGCCTTCGCCGTCAGCAACCATTACCTCTGGCATTCAGGCAGTGTGGTGGCAGACAAAACCACCGGCCGCCGCACCCGGGTGGACGCCGTGTTTAACTCCGTTCATCACGATTATTTTCTGGTAGCCGAAGACGCCCGCAAAACCGTGGAAGCCATGAGTTTCGAATTTCCAAAATGGCCGTTCCCCTACAATCACATGACCGTCTTTGACGGCCTCGACCAGATGGAATACCCCATGATGGCCAACGACAACCCGGTGGAGGACCGCGCGGAAAGCATCGAACTGACCGTGCACGAGATCTTCCACACCTTTTCGCCGTTCTACATGGGCGCCAACGAAACCAAATACGGCTGGATGGATGAAGGTTGGGCCACCATCGGCGAATGGCTGATCTCCCCCATGATCGATCCATCCATCGTCAACGAATACGGCATGCCGCAATACCAGGCGATTGCCGGTACGGAAGCCGACCTGCCGGTTATGACGCCGACAACCCAACAAAGCGGCGCGACGATGTTTGTCAATTCCTACCCGAAACCCGCACTGGGCTTCCTATTTGCCCGAGACCTGCTGGGCGATGAGGCTTTTTTTAAAGGCCTCCACCAGTACATCCGCAACTGGAACGGCAAACACCCGATCCCTTACGATTTTTTCAACAGCATGAATACCGGTTCGGGGGTGAACCTCAACTGGTTCTGGAAACGCTGGTTTTTTGACGACGGTTTTCCAGATCTGGCCATCGCCTCGGTGAAGGATCTGGGTGGCAACCTGACCTCGATCCTGGTCGAATCCAAAGGTACAAAGCCCGTTCCGGTAGACCTGACCATTGTGTTCGAAGACCGGACGGAATCCAGGCTCCACCGCTCCGTCGCTGTTTGGGAAAAAGGCGGAGAAAGTGTGGAAATCCAGGTGCGGACACCCAAAAAGATCAGGGAGGTCCGGTTGGGGAGCACCTATGTGCCGGATGTGAATTTGGGGGATAATGTTTATCCAGGAAGATAATTAGTTGGCAGTTGGCAGTCCACAGTTTTATCCGTCGTGTCTGTGGCGCCGTAAATTGGTGATCAGACAGCCGGTTGCCACTGTCAATTATGGACTGCCAACTGCGGACTGCCCATAGGAATTTCAATAGGAATCCTTCGGACCTTCGGGGTCAACTATTTCCCCGGCTCATCAGCTGCCGAATTCAAATCCCGATTCTCCAGTACCCTTTTCTGATATCCCTTTTTTGCAAGATTGATCATCGCCCGCCCCAGGTCGCGGGAGGTCAGCATTCGTTTACCAAAAAGGAACTTAAAAACGGGGTACAAAAATCCGATCAGTTTATAAACCGGATTGAACCATCCGACCTTGGATTCAATCCCGTCCAACGGTTGCAAATAACCAAGCCGGATCATATAGGCGGCCCCGAATGGCATAGACAGCAGTTTGTTCTCCGTCTTCCCTTTTACCCGCGCCCACATCAGCCGCCCTTTTTCGGTGCTGTCGGTACCGGTTCCCGAGACGTAACAGACTGCCATGCCCGGGTTGAGGCGCAACAGGGTTTCAGCTACATGGATGGTCAGGTCGTAGGTCAGCCGGTGATAATCCGGTTCGGACATCCCCACCGAACTGACCCCCAGGCACAAAAAAGCGGTGTTGTAGCCCTTCAGGTCGGCTTCAACTGCCGACAAATTGAAGAAATCCTTGTGGATGACCTCTTTGAGTTTTGCATGTTTCACGCCTACCGGCTGCCGGTTGACAACCAGGACGGATTCAACTTCAGGGTCCTTAAGGCATTCCAGAAGTACGGCTTTACCGACCATGCCGGTGGCGCCGGTGATGATGACTTTCAGGTTTTTTGACATATTTTTTTAACCACTTAGGGCGCTAAGTTGCACTAAGGCGCCTGGATTTATTAATATTCTCAGCGTCCTCAGCGTCCTCAGTGGTTTCAGCGTAATCAGTGGCTCGCTTTCACCCGCATCCGGTTGTTTTTAGGTCCATGTTCCACTTCCGCATCACCGGTTCCGGGCGGCGTTTTGAGTTTCCAGGGATTTTCTTTTGTTCCTTTTTCCATGCTTTTAATTTTCTATTTCCGGGATCCCTTCCCAGTCTCATATTTTTCCATAGCTGCAATATAACGCGCTTTATTTTCGGGGGTCGGGTCAATCTCAAAAATTGCCGCGAGCCGGTCAATTTCTTTTTTTATTTCATGATTGGCTGCCTCGATATCGTATTGATGGTATGATTCATTGACGACGATGAAGTTGCGCGGATGGGAAGGGTTGTATTTAATTTTCAGTTTTTGCCCGGTGGAAAATGAAGACATTCCTCTGTCATCGGGGTAACATACTGCCCGGTAATAGTGATCATAGAACCAGGTTTGAAACAACTGTCCGTCCTCCAATTTAAAAGCCAGGTCGTATCGATGAACGGGCAAACTTTCCGTGTCGCTGACCGCGAGGCGAAAATCGGCAATATTTACGGCGGTAATGATGCCCTCGGTTTCTCGTCCATGCCGGAACAAATAACGGCGATTGGCCTTTTTGATAAGACCGCTCAAAATTACAGGAATCAATCCAATCACCCCTGGCGCAAGAATCATAAAAAAATCTTTGCCTTTTATCCCATCAAAAGGTTCGCCGATAAAAAAACAGGCGATAGCCAGTGAAATCCCCAATCCCAACAAGGTTACATAAAAGCCGTACCGGGAAAAAAAGTACAGGATGTTTGCCATGAATCAAAGGTTATTTCTTCTCAAGATAGACCGTTTTTTCAAATTTCGCAATAGCATCACTGCATTTTCTCCATCAACATTTCCCGTTTCCTGTTAAATTTGAAGCCGAAAAAACCGTCGCTTGCACAAATTCTTTTCTTTTTTTATCGGCATTTTACCCTGTTTCGCACTCCCCGCGCAGCATGGTTTGAGTTCGTTTGTGCTTTATACCTCCGACCATGGATTGAGCAACGATTACGTCAGGGAAGTGACCAAAGACCGCCAGGGTTTCCTGTGGGTAGCTACGCACAACGGGCTCAATCGTTTTGACGGTCATACCTTTCGCCGGTTTTTCCATGACCCGGAGAAACCCGGCGGCCTGCCGGATAATTTCATCAAAAGTATCACACAAGGGCCGGACGGCAGCTTATGGACCTCCGGCCCCAAAGGCATTTGCCGCATCGACCCCCTTGCGCTGGAACTCCGGCATTTTGTTTTCCCTGAAAACAAAGATACGCTGGAGGACAACGACGAGGTCGGCAGGGTCGTTTTCGACCCCGGCGGAAAAGGATGGGTATGTGCAAAAAATGTATTGTACCATTTCGACCCTGTTACCGGCGCATACGATGCCTATCCCCTTGAAGAACCCTATCCCGGCAACCACTTCACCTATCTGGACCGAACCGGAAAAATCTGGCTGATCGACCGGGGCATGGTCGGTTATTTTAATCCTCAAACCCGGAAAGTCAAAACCCTGGCGACCTATACCTCCGGGGGTTCTCTTCAGGATTCTGCTCCCCAGCAAATACAGGAGGACCAGACGGGCAAACTATGGGTCTCCACCTGGTTTAAAGGGCTTGGATGGTACGATCCGGCATTGGATTCCCTGATCGACTATCCGGATGAAAGAGCGCTTGCAACGGCCATTCGCCCGGATATTTCTCCGGATGGAAGGCCTTTCCTGTGGTTGGGCGGCGGGCATTACGGTATCTATGTTCTGTATCCCGACACCGGGGAAGAGATCCAGTTTCCACCCGATCCCCGCGACCCCTACACCCATAACAATTACCTGGCCGGTTCCATTTTTAAGGATGAATCGGACGGCAGCCTTTGGATTGCCACGGAGGCAGGGTTGGAACATTACGCCCCCACAGCGCTCAGGTTTGGAAGGGTGATTTTACCGGTAGGCGCCAGTTTCGGTCAGTTCAGCCTCATGTCCGGCGCCATGCAGGACAATACCGACCCCACCGGGAATACCTTTTACATTGCGATGTGGGGAAGCGGTTTATTTAAATGGGACCGCAAAAAAAATACATTCACTCAATTCCACGTGCGCAATTCGGGTTTAAAAAACGATGGTATTTTATGCGCCATGCAAGACCGGAAAGGCTTCATCTGGGCGGGTACGGCCGGTATCAGCCGGTTTGACCCCCGCACAGGCTCGTGGCGCTCCTGGGAGTGTTCCACCCCTGAAATGCAGGGCAACTGCAATTTTCTATCTTGCATTGAAGACCCCGACGGTGGCTTGTGGTTTGGGACCAACCAGCGCGGGCTTTACCATTACAATGCGTCGACCGGTGAAGTGGAACCGGTGGAATTACCTGCGGAAGCTTACCATCCCGATAAAAAACTGCGGATAACCAATTTGTCCCTCGACCCGCAAGGCCGGATCTGGCTGGCCAACAACCTTCGGCCTATGCGTTTTGACCCCCGCTCGGGCAAAGTGGAATTTTTTCGAATAAAAAATTCTAAAACCAACTACAACCAATGGCGGGATGTCGTACCGGCCTCCAACGGCCGGATATACGCGATCAGCCAAAACAGCATCATTGAAATGGACAGCGCCTGCAAGGTCCTGCGGGTATTCGACCAGAAAAACGGCCTGCGCAGCAACAGCCTCGTTTTTCTTGAAGAAGACCGCCTCGGCAGGATCTGGTGCAATTCGACCTACCTGCTGCACTGCCTGGACCCTGCCACCGGGCAATTTACCTACTACGGCACTGCCGACGGCCTGTTTAAAAATACGATTACCGACGGACTGATCGCCCTTCCGAACGGGGAATTTTTCATCGGCTTCCAAAACGCCTTTAATTATTTTGATCCGGCCAATCTCCCCCTGAACACCATCCCGCCGCCGGTGGTCATTACGTCTGTTAAAGTCATGGACAAAGAGCGAAAGGCCGTCATCCGGAAAACTTTCCGCATGGAAGTCCTTTTTGGCCCCCGGTCCATAACTTCCTGGCAAGACACCCTGATTATCGTCCGACCGGGAGAGGACATTTTTACCATCGAGTTCGCAGCGCTCAATTTCAACCAGCCGGCGCGCAATCGATATGCCTATATGCTGGAAGGTTTCAACGACGACTGGGTCCCGTCTCAACTTAACCAGGTTACCTATACCAACCTCGATGAAGGCGAGTACTGGTTCAGGGTGAAAGCTGCCAACAACGACGGGGTTTGGAACGAAACAGGCGCCCGCATCCGGATCAAAGTCATACCCCCCCTCGTCCGCCGGTGGTATTTCAAAATAATGGTAGGCATAGCCGGCGCCCTGGGCTTGCTCGGCTTCTGGTATTACCGCCAGAACCAACGGAAACGCCTCGAAAACTTCCGGGAAAGCCTCGCCCGCGACCTGCACGACGATATGGGCAGCACCTTGAGCAGCATCCGGTTTTTCAGCGATTTTGCCAACCAGCAGGTCGGCGGAACCAAGCCGGAAATTGCCTCCATCCTGCAACGCATCAGCCAGAGCGCCGGCGCTTTGTCGGAAAGCATGCAGGACATCGTCTGGGCGATGAAACGAAAAAACGATCAACTCGAAGATCTGGCGGCTCGCATGACCGAGTTCGGCTTCCGGTTGCTGGAAGCCCGGTCTATAGCTTTCAAAACCCAGATCATGGAAGGTTTTTCCGGAAAAAATATCCGGCCGGAAGTGCGCAGAAATATCTACCTGATCTTCAAGGAAACGGTGACCAATGCCGCAAAATACGCCGGCGCTACCGAAGTGGAATTGTTCCTTTCCCTGAAAAAAGGCTTGCTGCTGATGAAAATCAGCGACAACGGAATAGGCTTCGACCTGACCAAAGGACCTGTTTTGACCGCCGGCGGCAACGGCATTCCCAATATGCAAAAACGAGCGGAGGAGATCGGCGGAACCCTGGAGATCATTTCGGAGAAAAATATCGGCACTTCGGTGGAGGTTAAGGTCAGGGTCTAGTCAGTTTACAGTCTGCAGTCCACAGTCTGCAGTCTCCAGGATCAATCACGTCACAGGCGTGGCGCTGCCTGCATTTCCTCCCCAAATGGGTTTCCAAAAGAATCCCCAAAGGTTCATGGAACTCCTCTGGAGAGTCCTCTGGACCTTTGGGCAATTCCTCAAATACTCAATTCCTCGGTTCCTCAATTCCTCGGTTCCTCGGTTTGGGATGGTTTGGGGTTGTTTGGGGTTTAGTATCACCCATTTATGCTATTTTCCGGTTCACAATTTTAACCGACCTTTGCACCATGCAAACCGGGAATAAGATCAGGATCGTCCTTTACGAAGACAACCGGGACCTGCGGGAGGGGATGACCTTCCTGTTGCAGGCCACCCCCGGTTTGGAGTTCGCCGGCGCTTTCCCGGATGCCAACAATCTCGAAATGCAAATTCCCGGCCTCAAACCCGATGTTGTGTTGATGGATATCGACATGCCCGGCAGATCGGGCATCGATGCGACCCCTTTGGTGAAAAGGTTGCGTCCGGAAACTCAGGTGGTCATGCTGACGGTGTTTGAGGAGGACGACAAAATTTTCCAGGCCATCCAGAACGGCGCGTCGGGTTACCTGCTCAAACGCACGCCGCCTACCGAGATCATCGCCGCTATCCAGGATGTCTATGGGGGTGGTTCGCCCATGACTTCCATTATTGCCCGCCGCGTGCTGCAATTTTTTCAACAACAGCAACCCGCAGCGAATCCATCCAGATCCGATTACGACCTTTCTCCGCGCGAAATAGACATCCTGAAAAGTCTCGTCAAAGGCTACTCCTACAAACTCATTGCCGATGAGCACTTCATCAGCGTAGACACTGTACGCTCGCATATTCGCCACATTTACGAAAAATTGCAGGTGAATTCAAAGACAGAAGCGGTGCTGAAAGCTTTGAAGGAAAAGTTGATCTGATCCGGCATCTCTTCCATTCGCCTTCCTTCATTCCAGGCATGTTGTACAAATCCGCCCCGGCTGTCCCGGAGGAACCATTTTGGCGACACCTGTCAGTTGCTGACAGCTAACATCATACCCATTAATCATCCATTCATGCTATTCAACGACCATTCGCCTCTGCCGGATCACCATTTCGTGCTATTTCGCAACAACCGGTCAGGCCTGCATCTTTGTAAGGTCAATCGGACAAAAGAAAACACCCGATTATCAACCTGAAAATTTTTAAATCATGAAAGCGATCACCGTCACCTTCGTCATCACCGTAAACCTGTTTGTGGCAAGCCTTTTGTTGTCCGGCTGTTTTAAGGACAAAAACGGCAATACCAAAATGCTTACCCCCATGCCCGGGCCAATTCCTGAAGAGATCACCGCCGAAATGCAGGTCAAACGAGGAGAATACCTGGTCAACTCCGTGGGCTGCGACGACTGCCATACCCCCAAGATCTTCAAACCCAATGGAGAAATGGAGCTTGATTTCAGTCGCAGGCTCTCCGGCCATCCGGCAGATGAAGCATTGCCGGAAATTGTAGACAAGAGCATTCTGAAGGATTACATGGTATTCACCCCATCCTTTACTTCCGGCGCGGGCCCATGGGGTACCAGCTTTTCCGCCAACCTGACCCCCGATCAGACGGGTATCGGCAATTGGACCGAGGAGAACTTCCTCAAAGCGATCAAGGAAGGCAAGCTGAAGGGACTGGACGGCAGCCGCCCCCTGTTGCCGCCGATGCCCTGGTTCGTCTACAAAAATATGACGGACGAAGACCTGAAAGCGATCTTCGCCTACCTGAAGTCCTTGCCACCCGTGAAAAATATCGTACCTGCACCGCTTCCGCCGGCCTTAGAGGCGCCTTTGACTTCATTAACCCATGATCCTTCAAAACAATAAGACCAATGAAAGAATATCGAATCGTCCTGGCATTAGCCTGGACCGGCGTTGTCGGAGCAGTCCTGACCTTGTTCCTGACCCTGCTGCCCGGTTGAAACGGGCCGCCATCAAAAATCCGGTCACACACTGTATTTTTTACTGCAGGATGCAGTCCTGCGACCAAATGAAAACAATCACTTGAAGTTCTTTTTTGTTGGTTTTTGCTAATGATTTATTTGGCGAAAATCTGAATATTAACCAATGGCCGGCGGAATTTCCCCGGCCATTCTTATTTCTGCCTCCATGAACCTGCCCGAATGAACAGAAACAACTGCGAACGACCGTAAACAAAGGGAAACGAATCCCCAATTTCCCTACCTTTACACTGAAAAGCTGTCCGACGTTGAAAAAGACGGTTCATAAAGGTCTCCAATCCGTCCGGATCACCCGGTACCGGGATGGCGCGCTCTCCGGCGCTGCCGATCAGCTTGCTGTGGAAGAACCCCTGGAGATCCGGATCGTTTTCGGCCCTGCAGACGCCCGCCAAAGGCAAAACCTGGCCGTCACCATGCGTACGCCTGGCGAGGACGAAGACCTGGCGCTGGGTTTTTTGTTCACCGAAGCCCTGATCGGTCATTTCAACCAGGTGCAGGAAATCCGCCGTGTGGAGAACCGGCTGGCGCCCGAATCGGCGGACAACATCATCGAGGTGACGCTCCGGCCCGGGGTGTTATTCGACCCCGCCCGCCTGAGCCGCCACTTTTATACCGCTTCCAGTTGCGGAGTTTGCGGAAAGGCTTCCCTTGAAATGGTCCGGATGGTGAGTTGTTATTTCCCGAAACCCGGAAAACCCGGGGTCAGCCCGGAGGTCCTGGTGAAATTACCGGAAACACTCCGGAAAAACCAATCGCTCTTTTCAGATACGGGCGGCATTCATGCAGCTGGTTTATTCACCTCGTACGGGGATCTGATCCTGTCCAGGGAAGATGTTGGCCGGCACAATGCCTTAGACAAACTGATCGGCGCAGCCCTGCGGGAAAACCGCATGCCGCTTCGCGATCATATTCTGATCCTCAGCGGCCGCGTGGGGTTCGAACTGGTGCAAAAAGCAGCTATGGCGGGTGTGCCCATCATGGCGGCAGTCGGGGCCCCTTCTTCGCTGGCCGTCGGCCTGGCCGCAGCGGAAGGCATGACCCTGGCCGGGTTTTTACGTGACGGGCGCTTTAACGTTTACAGTCATCCGGAAAGAATCGAAAACATAAGAACATGAAACTGAGGTGTGCACACAACAGTATCCGGCTCCGGCTGAGAAAATCAGAACTGGAGCAACTCAACCAGGGCCTGACCGTCGAAGAATCCATCACTTTCCCGGGGGGGCAAACCCTGGTTTTTCAACTTTCCACCGACCCCGGGGTTTCCGGGATGGAAGCCGCTTTTGGCGACGCTGTGATCGCGCTGAAATTGCCGGTCGAACTGGCGCAAAACTGGTTTCGAACCGAACAGGTGGGCGTGGAAACTTTTTTGCCCTTGCAAAACGGAGAGCAACTTGAACTCCTGGTGGAAAAGGACTTTCCCTGCAAGGACCAGCCTGATGAGGACAATAGCGACCTTTTTGTCGAACTGGCCCAAAAAACACCGGATAAATGTTAAGGGACTTGCTGAAAAATAGTGGAGACCGATCAAAGACCCGGACTCATCCCAAATGCCAGATTATTTGTTAATTGTGTAAAAGGCGGTTGACCGGGTTCGACCGTTATAAAGTTAACCATCAAAAAGGCGGTTTTAAAGTGGGAGCATGCGACCGGCGGATCATTTTGATCCCGACCCGGACCAATAACCTGGAACTGCCGAATTAAAAAAATGTCCTTAACCGATAACCATGGCCGCCTGGTCAATTACCTCAGGCTGGCGGTGACCGACCGCTGCAACCTTCGCTGCTTTTATTGCATGCCTGAGGAAGGGATCAAATACGCCCACAAGGATGATCTGTTGAGTTATGAGGAAATGTTGCGACTGGCGCGGTTGCTGGCCGGATTGGGCATCCATAAGGTCAGGATCACCGGCGGCGAGCCTTTTGTACGCCGCGACATGATGGATTTTATCCGCGCTTTGAGCCGGGTCGAAGGCATAAAACAGATCAATATCACCACCAACGGGACGTTGACCGCCCCGTTGATCCCGGAATTGAAACAGTTGGGCGTCCGGTCGGTCAACCTCAGTCTGGACACCCTCGACCGGCAGCGGTTCTTCGAGATCACCCGCCGGGATGAATACGACAAGGTAATCCAGACGCTGGACGCTTTGCTGGAATACGGCATTTCCACCAAGATCAACGCTGTGGTCATGGAGGGTAAAAACATCGGCGATATACTCCCCATGGTGGAAATGACCCGGGAAAAAGCCGTGGATATGCGGTTTATTGAAGAAATGCCCTTTAACGGCGAAGGCAGCCACTATCCCCAACTGACCTGGGATCACAAAGCGATCCTCAACCTGATCAAAACCCATTTCCCAACGATCGAAAAAATTCCTGATCCGCCGTTTTCCACGTCCTACAACTACCGCATCCCCGGCTTTAAGGGCAGCATTGGGATCATTGCCGCATACAGCCGCACCTTCTGCGGCACCTGCAACCGCATCCGGGTGACGCCGCAGGGCCTGCTCAAAACCTGCCTGTACGACGACGGCATCTTCAACTTCCGCGACCTGATGCGCGCAGGCGCCACCGACGACCAGTTGCGGGAAACCCTCCTGAATGCGGTCGGCGCCCGGGCCAAAGACGGCTGGGAAGCCGAACGCAACCGGAATTTTGGACTGCCGGTGTCGGAGTCGATGTCTACGATTGGGGGGTGACTTCGGCTTCGCTCAGTCACCTGGTTTCGGCTTCGCTCAGTCACCTGGTTTCGGCTTCGCTCAGCATGAAAGGGACAGACTATTTTTGAATAGCATCGTTGATCACCTTTAAAAGCGATAATTCCCCTTGGGCATCCCCCAGCAACTGCCAGATCATCACCCCGCCCGCCTTTTGCCGGGCAGCAAACTCCACTTTCCGGCGGATAGTGGGTATACCGTTGTAATAAATGGCGCCACCTTCGGGGAGGGTAATTTCGTCGTTGTTTTCTGCACCGGCGTAAGTTGTTGTAATAGCGCTGTATGACATACCTCCCGGGGCCCCGGCGCCAAAACCATAACCATAGAAAGGCAGGCCGATCAACAATTTTTCAGCGGGTATGCCCCGGGTTTTGTGAAAATACCTGAAATCATTGACGACCATTGAATAGGGGGAGTGGGGCCCGGGTTTGGACAGGTTCCAGGGGCCGGTTTTGTCGTACGACATGATGTTGATGAAGTCGTACAATTGCAGGGTGGAATCGCCGAGTTTATTGGAATTCCAACTGGCGAGGGCCGCAGTCATCCGGATGCTGGCAGGTTTCAGCGCGGCGGAAAGCTCGCTGACAAACGGCGCATAATCCGCATTGATGAGGTCGTTCTCAATGTCTACGTCTACCCCGTCGAAGCGGTATTTTTCGGCGAAGGCACGGATGGCCGTGATCAGGCCGGCGCGTTTTTCCGCAGTCATCAGGCTTCCGAGGTATGGAGGCGGGTCGCCGCCGCCGATGGACATAAAAACCCTCACCCCATGGCTGTGCGCTTTTTCAACAACGGTGTGCAGCCCCTCATATTCCACAAAACTGCCCGTTGAGTCCGGGTTGATGAACGCCAGGTTCAGGTCTGTGATCCGGGTAAAATCAACCCCGGCCATATCCTGCGCCCAATTGCCGCGGCTGAACAGGTAACCGAGCACCCGGAGGTTGTCGCCCGCGTCCCCCGGCGGCTGGATCTTTTTGCTGCAGGAAAGGGAGAGAAGGCAGAGGAGCAGGAGGAAGTGGTGTTTTTGCATGGCGGTTGATTTTTTATACGTAAACATCAAGCATCCAGCATCAAGCATCCAGCATCAAGTATCCAGCATCCAGCATCAAGCATCCAGTATCTTTTCAATCCGCACCATCACCACCTTATACTCCGGGCAATTGGCCTCGCTGTCGTGCACATCGGAGGTGATGTTGTTCACCATCAGTTCGGGGAAGTGGAAGGTCGTGCTCAGGATGCCGGGTTTCACCTCGTCGGTGATATGCGCTTTGCTCGGCACTTCGCCGCGCGGGGAGATCAGCCGCACCATATCGCCCTCCCGGATGCCGTTTTTCCGGGCGTCTTCCGGGTTGATGAGCAGCAGGTCTTCGGTGACGATCTGCACGTTGCGGGTGCGGCGGGTCATGGTGCCGCTGTTGTAGTGTTCGAGCACCCGGTTGGTGGTGATGATGTACGGGTATTCGCCGATATGATCGAGTTCGGGCGTCTCCACAAAATCGCGGAAGACAAACCGCCCTTTGCCCCTTTTGAAGGTATCGGTGTGCAGGATCTTGGTATCCTTTCCGTCGGGGGCGACGGGCCACTGTTTGCCTTGTTCGCCGAGTTCTTCCCAGCGTACGCCTGCGAAGAAAGGCACGATCTCCGAAATTTCCTCCAGCATGCCTTTGGCGGTATAGGGTCGTTGCGGGTAGCCGAACCGGTTCATGACCTCCACCAGGATCTGGCCGTCGGGTTTGCATTCGCCGATGGGTTCCACCACCCGGTTGACCCGCTGGATGCGGCGCTCGCCGTTGGTGAAAGTGCCTTCTTTTTCCAGGAAGGAAGCGCCGGGTAAAATCACGTCGGCGTATTTCGAGGTTTCGGTCATGAACAATTCCTGCACCACCAGGAAGTCGAGGGCTTTCAGGGCTTTGATCACTTTTTGGGAGTTGGGGTCAGACTGAACCACGTCCTCGCCGATGATCCACAAGGCCTTAAGCCGGCCTTCCAGGGCGGAGTCGTACATCTCGGGGATGGTATAACCCACCTTGCCGGAAACGGGCCTGCCGTAGAAATCGGAAAATTTTTGCACAATCTCGGGGTTGGTGACATCAAAGTAACCTGCTCCCTGGTAGGGTTGCACCCCCATATCGGCCATACCCTGCACGTTGTTCTGCCCGCGCAGGGGGTTCACGCCGCAACCGGGTTTGCCCACATTGCCGGTGATCATGGCCAGGTCGGCGATCAGCATCACGGCATAAGTGCCCTGGTAATGTTCCGTAACGCCCAACCCGTGGAAGGACATGGCCAACGGCGCCTTGGCATAAGCGACGGCCGCTTCGCGCACCTGTTCGCGGGGCACGCCGGAAATGGATTCCAGTTCGTCGATATCGAGGTTCAGGATATTCCTCCGGAATTCTTCATATCCTTCTGTTCGGCCGGCAATAAAATCAGAATCTTCCAGGCCTTCCTGCATGATATAATACATCATCATGTTGAGCACGGCCACATTGGTTCCCGGCCTCAACTGCAGGTGGAAATCGGCGTAACGGGCGATTTCGGTCCTGCGCGGGTCCAGCACGATCAGGGTTTTGCCCTTCATGGCCTGTTGCCTGATCTTTGCGCCGGTGACGGGGTGGGCTTCGGTCGGGTTGGCGCCGATGATGAGCATACAGTCCGTATGTTTCAGGTCGGCGATAGAATTGGTGGCCGCTCCGGTACCGAATGTTCGCTGCATGCCGATGGCCGTCGGCGAATGGCAAACCCGGGCGCAACCGTCGATATTGTTGGTGCCGATCACCGCCCGGATAAACTTCTGCATGAGGTAATTCTCCTCGTTGGTGCAGCGGGCGGAAGAAATGCCGGCGATAAAATCGGGACCATTTTCATCGCGGATCCCCGACAGCTTTTCAAAGATATAGTCGTACGCTTCTTCCCAGGTGGCTTGTTCAAATTGCCCGTTGCGTTTGATCAGCGGATGCCGCAGCCGGTCGGGGTGTTTGTAGAAAGCAAAGGCATACCGTCCTTTCAGGCAGGTATGGCCGGCGTTGACTTCCGCGTCGTAGGGCGCCTGGATGCTCATCACCTTGTCAGCGGTCACTTTTACCGCCAGATTGCAACCTACGCCGCAGTAGGTGCAAACGGTGCGCACTTCTTTTTGCGCGGATATGGACTTCGACTGGTAAACGTCGGAAATAGCCGATGTCGGGCAAGCCTGGGCGCAGGCGCCGCAGGACACGCAGTCCGAGCTGAAGAACGACTCGTTCATGCCTTTGATGATCGCGCTGTCGAAGCCGCGGTTGGCGACGCTGAGCACGAGTTGACCCTGGACCTCGTCGCAGGCGCGGACACAGCGGTAACACATGATACATTTCGACAGGTCGGAGGTCATGTATGGGTGGCTCAGGTCCTTTTGGCGGTCGAGGTGGTTTTTGCCTTGAGGGTATCGCACCTTGCGGATGCCCACCTGCGCCGCCACGTCCTGCAACTGGCAATTGCCGTTGACCTCGCAGGTCAGGCAGTCGAGCGGATGGTCGGTGAGCACCAGTTCGATGATGTTTCGCCGCAGTTTCTGGACGCTTTCCGAATCCGGATAGATGGTCATACCCTCCTCGATAGGGGTATGACAGGAGGCGACTGTTTTAATGCCGCCGTTTCCGGTGCGGGCGATATCCACGCTGCAGACCCGGCATGCGCCGAAGGGTTCCAGGTTGGGCGCATCGCAGAGGGTGGGCACGCAGTTCTGGCCCAGGTGGCGTTTGAGGAAAGCCAGGACGGTTTCGCCGGTCCGCATTTCGTATGCATGGCCGTTGATGAAGGCGGTTTTGGCGGCGAGGGCCTGATTTTTCTCTTTTACTGGAATATCGGCGATCATAGTTGTTTTTTTTTTGTTGATCTGTTGATCTGTTGATCTGTTGATTCGAAGGCTTCCGTCTCAAATCAACAAATCAACAAATCAACAAATCAACAAATCAACATTCATTCAAAATAAGGCGCTAATTCGTCTTTAAAATAAGCCAATGCGTTGCGCACCGGCAGCGGGATGCCGCCGCCGAGGGCGCAGAGCGAGCCTTTTGCCAGGGTTTCGACGAGGTCGTTAAAAAGGTCCGGGTTGATTTTGTATTGATCATGCTGGGCTTTGTGGAGCATTTCCTGGCCGCGCACCGAACCAATGCGGCAGGGAAAACATTTCCCGCAGCTCTCGTGGGCGGTGAAGGCGAAGAGATGCTCCAGGTATCTGACCATCGGGTAATTCTCCGGGATGCCGATGATGGAGGCATGCCCGAGCAGGAACCCGTTCTGGGCGAAGGATTCAAAATCGACGGTGAGGTCCGGTATTTTGTGTACCGGTACCAGCCCTCCGAGCGGGCCGCCGATGTGCAGGGCCTTGACCGGCTTCCGGAAGCCGCCGCCGAGGGTTTCCACCACCTGGGCCAGGGGCGTACCCATGTCCACTTCGTACAAGCCGGGATGGTGGAAAGAACCGTCGAGCGAAAGCAACTTGGTTCCGCTGGAGCGCGGCGTTCCGATGCCGGCAAAAGCCTGGCCTCCGTTGACCAGGATAAAATACAGGTTGGCCAGGGTTTCGACGTTGTTCACCACGGTTGGTTTGCCGAACAACCCTTCCTGGGCGGGGTACGGCGGGCGCACCCGCACTTCCGGGCGTTTGCCCTCGATGGATTGGAGCAGGGCGGTTTCCTCGCCGCAGATATAAGCGCCCTGGGCTTTGATGAGTTTGAACCGGAAGCTGAAATCGCTGTCCAGGATATGGTCGCCGTTCAGGCCGGCTTCCGTCAGAGCGAGGATGGCTTCCTGAGTAGCGGCGATCGACTCGGGGTATTCAGCGCGGATATAGATCACGCCTCGTTCGGCGCCGGCGGCATACCCCGCGATGAGCATGCCCAGGAGCACGGCCAGGGGCCGTTGTTCCATCAGGTAGCGGTCGGAAAAAGCGCCCGGGTCGCCCTCATCGGCGTTGCAGACGATAAAACGGGGTTCGCCGGGGGCTTTGCGGCAGGCGTCCAGTTTGAACGCGATCGGGAAACCTGCGCCGCCCCTGCCCCGCAAGCCGGAAGTTTTGATGGCTTGCAGGAGGGTTTCCGGCGGTTCTTTCAACATTCCGGTAACGGCGTTCCTGCATTCGGCCAGATCCGGGAAGGGGACTGTCAGGACGGGCGTTCCCAGGGCGCCGACGCGGTAATGGTCCATGCCGTCGTGCAAGGCGCCACCTGCAATCGCCGCGATGTCGCCGGGTTGGCGCGCAGAATAATTCTGGCCGTTGAAATGGAAAGCGCTGTTTTCGTGGCAGCGCCCCAGACAGCACATTTCGCCGATCTCTTCGGGCCGGAAATGCCGTTGAAGTTCTTCCCTGAGGGTATCCTGCGTGCCCGCGAGCATGCAGGCGCTGCCGTTGCAGACGTACACTTTTTTGCCCTGGTTTTCCGGCCGGGTGAAGTCGTAGAAAGTAGCGGCCCCATACACATTGGCGGTACCGATCAGGAACTCATCCGCCAGCCTGCGCAGCGCCTCTTTGTCGGCAATGCCGGATTCATCCGCCAGGTTGGCGATCCGTTCGAAAAGGTTGTTGGTCAAACCCTTGCCTTTTCTGCCGGCCAATGCGGTGAGATTTCTGGACATTTTGGTCAGGTTTGGAGACAATTGAGTGGAAAAATACGGGGATTTTGGGGATTTTGCAAGTTTTTGGAAGGTTAACCACTGAGAGTGGTCCAGCCCCCTATTAACCGGATGATTATCCGGTATGCTTTCAATTATGAAAACCGGTGCAAGTATAGCATCATGGAAATAAAAATGATCTTGTCACCTTGCCACTACAAAGCGCTTCATCAAGCGATCGTTGCCGGAGGAGGAGACGATAAGATAAATTCCAGGTTGCAAAACAGCCAAATCGAGGCTTGTATTGGTCTGACCGTCCTCCAGCGGCGCTTGCAGAACGACCTGTCCAAGATGGTCGTATATTGTCAGCAACATTTCACCCTTTATTTCGCCGATCAGGTGGATGTTGATCCGGTCGCCTGTCGGATTGGGCGAAATCACCATTTCAAATTGCTCGGCTGGATCAAAAGTATCATTGTTAATGGAGGCAATGCGGTTTTGACCGCCGCAAGAGCTGCAGGGACCGAGGAAATCGCCATGCTTGAGGTGCGCTTGTACTGTATTCGGACTGACGCATAACGTGTTCCCGTTATGGCAAATTTCCACTTTATTATTGTTGTTGCCGCAAATCCAACCGGAAGGAATATTTCCAAAACCGGGGAAGGAAGTGGCATTGCAGGGGCCGCTGTCGTCGCCGCCGGGGCAGAGGTCGCTCCCATCGGGCACACCGTCACAGTCGGTGTCTGTAACGGAAATCAGAGTGCATATGTCCGGTAAAAGGGGAGCAGCTTCAACATTACCAGCCCAATCGGTTGCAACAGAATAGAAGCAATATGTAGAATCAACCTCACCATTGAAAGTTGCATTGGTAAAATTAGCATTCAACAGCCACGGTCTGTATGCACCATCGTTTGTGGAAACGTAGATGTCGTAATCTCGAATCCCCGAGCTTGTATCAATGCCATTCCAATCCACATTGAAAAGTGTATTGTTTTGAATAGCCGTTATTTGGTTGACTTGGCTGTGAGGCTTGATATTGTCCAAGGTATTTTGCCATTCCTGCGTAACAAGGGGTGGATTATTATCAAAATAAATGTATGCCTTATTTTTGATGAGCGTGTTGTTCGGAAGATTACTTTTGAGTTTGACAGAATAGTGAACAGCGCCTTCTCCTTCCGGGGCATTCTGGTTTGGAGGCAGAAAGCCATTGAATGGATTTGCTACTGGCGTCAGTGTTTTCGGGTCTAAAGATTCAAAAAGCCAGCTGGCTACTCCTGTTGTATCATTGAAATTGGCAGTAATTTTAACTACTACATTTTGGGAAGCAACCATATTGTAAAGCCTTTCATAATGCTGCCTGCCAATAGGTATGTTCAAAACAGTATCCCTAATGTGTAAATCTCCTAGTTGAAAAGTGGAGTAGTCAAAAACAGCTGCATCGAGAGTATCTAAAACAAGAACTGCCTGGGCTTTGGCCGTGGCTGTATCAAGGTTTTCAAAGTGTATTACATAATTGTAGGGAGTTAAATTATTGTAGAAATTCTCGGAACCTCCCCCAGAAGGACCGATCTTGTCGTTTGGGTCATAAGAATTAACCACAGTTAAGTTTTTTCTAATAACCTGGTTTAATGCAGATACAGTCCCTGAACAATCTTGAAAAATATCAATAATTGAGTTAGTTCCGTGATATAAATAAACAACCTTCTCAAGGTCTCCAACTGCACCTCCGATAGCGACATCTATACATGTAACAGCCATGGAAGCCAATGACTTGGTGAAATTGAGAATATATTCAATCGAACCATAATCTGGGTCTGATGTTCCTGGCCCGAGAAATATGTCTCCATACGGGGAGTCCTTCCATATGGTTATGATATTATCTAAAGCACTATATCCACATTCAACCGGAAGCTCGACTTTCTCCAAAAGAGATTTCTCAAACAAAACTTTATAACACTCAAGGGGAGATTTATCCAGTACTTGTAACACATCATAAAGTGGTTTATTAACCCAAGATTGAATTTCAAAATTAGATGTTGGTGGTGTTTTTATTTTATAACTAAAGGTGCGTGACTGATTCGGAGGTATTTTGGAAATAACAAACGAATTCATTTTAGATTGGGATGGCATCATCCAAACTGTATCTGTGAGAAAAGTATTTGGAATTGTATCATAATCAAATGCATTTCCATAAGGATTTGTAACAGGGAAATCGAAGTCAACCTCCACATTCTGAGGTGTCGATATCCAGAAAGGTACTCCAGTTGCATCTACATTTCCGTTATTGCCGACAATTACTGTATAGTTCTGCCATTGATTGGGTCGGATTACATCAAAGCCTTGAATCGAACTCCATAACTGCACTGGGGTGCCTTCAGTGACTTCAAATCCGTCTATTAATGTCAGTACAATTCCTCCAGATATGGTCACTTCTACATCGTATTCACCGATACTCTTATCCATTAGATTAAACGTAGTCTGAATTCTTTGCCCTTTGATAATCACGGTTGAGTTACTCATGGACGTAATCGTGTCAATTCCAGGATTGACAAGTCGAACATTCGTACCTGAATAAAATCCTGTTCCATGCAAGTTTACGGTTACAGTGCCTGTATTTCCACCGCTGTTAGGGGTAATATTATCTAATCGTGGTTCTCCCAGTTTAATAATCGTATCAGTCACCACCATGCTCCACTGCCCAGGCGTATCTCTAAATTGCAAGTTTATCTGGTGCTGCCCCGTATCAAGTTGAGACAAGTTTAAATCAGTTAGCAGGAACAGTGGATTAGAAGGAGCATTCAATGTTTGATTCACCATCGTATTCACATCTCCGTCGAACCAATATCGGTAGGATGAAATGACATTCGGTATCCCCGCTCCTTGCCCGATTTTTTGAAAAAATTGGGAAACCGGGCTGCTCCAACTTCCGCCCAAATCCTGAAACCGGATATGTAATTTGTGCAAGCCATTTTCAAGCAGGTCAGCATTGAGGTCAGTGTTCAATTGATACAATGCCTGGGGAGTGACCGTTTGAAAAACCTTACCGGCATAATCGTCGTCGAACCAATACTCAAAACCGGCAATTGCGTTTGTACCGGGTGTGTTCTGGTTGACCTTTTGAAAAAATTGGCTGACGGTCGGGCTCCAATTCCCGCCGGTGTCAATGAACCGGACGTGAAAAGTGTGCAAGCCGACGGCAAGCTGACTGGCGCTAATGGCCGTGTTCAATTGATACAATGTCTGCGGAGTGACCGCTTGGGACACCTTGTTTGCATAGTCATCATCAAACCAATACTCAAACCCGGCAATTGCGTTTGCGCCGGGCGTATCCTGGTTGACCTTTTGAAAAAATTGGCTGACAGCCGGACTCCAATTCCCGCCGGTGTCAATGAACCGGACGTGAAAAGTGTGCAAACCGACGGAAAGCTGAATGGCGCTGATAGCAGTGCTCAATTGGTACAATGCCTGTGGAGTGACCGCTTGGGATACCTTGTTTGCATAGTCATCATCAAACCAATACTCAAAACCGGCAATTGCGTTTGTGCCGGGTGTGTCTTGGTTGACCTTTTGAAAAAATTGGCTGACGGTCGGGCTCCAGTTCCCGCCGGTGTCAATGAACCGGACGTGAAAAGTATGCAAGCCGACGGCAAGCTGACTGGCGCTAATGACCGTGTTCAATTGATACAATGATTGCGGAGTGACCGCTTGGGATACCTTATTTGCATAGTCATCATCAAACCAATACTCAAACCCGGCAATAGCGTTTGCGCCGGGTATGTCCTGGTTGACCTTCTGAAAAAACTGGCTGACGACAGAACTGAAATTCAAGTCTTCGTCCCGGAACCGGATATTAAAGCTGTGCAATCCGTTTTCCAAACCTGTTGCGCTCACCGCCGTATTCAACGTGAATTGTTCAGTGGGTATTACGTTGGTAGTCACCCGGTTGGCGAAATCGTTGTCGAACCAGTATTCGTATTGGTTGATGTTGTTTTGAGCATTTGCAAAATCACCCAACCAACCCAACCCAATGATGAAAATAATCTTTTTCATTATGAAGGGTTTTGGAGGGTGATTAATGGTCTTGTGCTTCGACGTGAATGTTGATTTGTAGATTGCCGTTTAGGTCGGTCGAGTTTCCGATGTTTTTGAACAGGATACGTGGATTGAAGGGCAACGAGCCGTCTTTCCATGGAAAAGTTCCGCCATAGATGCCGATTGGTGTGCCATCCGTGCCGCCGGTATTGTAGGTTGGGTTGACAAGGTGAAAATCGAATTGATATAGATTGCCTATGTTTCCAGCATAGGTGGTGTATGAGAAGTTTGTGAACAACCCGTTAAAATTGGGGTCATTTATGTTGCCCGTACCGATATTTCCATTCCCGAATACTCCGTTGGGGATGTTACCATTACTCCAAATGTTGTTATTAAATAGGCTGTTATCAACCCCGCCAGTACCGATTATATAAAAAACATTGTTTTTTACCGTGCAGAAATTTCCACTAACTGGATTATTGCCACCTCCACTATATAGGAAAATATTGTTTTCAATTTGGCAATTTGATGCACTTTGAATAGGCATCGTAATCAAATTATTGCTCACGAGCGAATTGCTGATAATAGTCTGAATTTGGGTGACAAAACACTCCGATATTGTCCAGTTTTCTGAGCCAGCGGGACCATTTGCAGGAAGTATACCTGCACCAGAAACAAAACACCGTGAAACCTGCACATTGTCATTATCGCCACCAAGATTTTGGATGGCGCTCACTCGAATCCCTGTAAATATAGAGCCGTCGCAGTTTGCGGTAGTCATGTGGATTTCGCCTGAAATTAGCGTCATACCAGTAGCTGCGGTTGAATCGGGGTTGTGTCCCACGCCAATAATCGCCAGTTTTTTGTCAATGCTGAATCCTGGAAAAGAGCCTCCCGGCAGGTAAACAGTGTCCCCGCCCACTGCAGCGGTCACAGCGGCGGGTATGGTAGTAAATAAAGTGGTGGCGCCATTGTGTTGGAGAGCAATCAGGTTTTGAGCGTAGGAGGCGGAAAAGGAAAAGCAGATTGCAAGAATGAGGAATAAAATGGACTTTTTCATTGTGGAAAGATTTAAGGTAAAAGATTTTGTTTATTGGGTAGGGAACTAAAAATTGTTAATCTTTTTGAAATACCGGTATTTTTGTCTTGAAGAAATTCTTTTTTCAGATTAAATTCGGATTCTTGCTTGAAAGTAATTTCTCTATTTTCATTTTTTGACTTGGTAACCGCCCTCTACAGCATAAACGCATTATTTACAAGTGTTGGAAACCGGCAGTCTCCATAACAGCTGCTGTTTGTTGTTTGCCGGTTATCCGCTTAAAAGTAAAGTTACAGCTTTTTCCGGAAAAGTCAATGGGCATAGTCAGCGACCACTGCAAATAGGTAAACGGTTGTTTGACAAAGTAGTTACATAAGGGACATGGAGATTCCGTTTTATACAAAATCAGGCGTTTGCACCACACCCCTGTTACTCGGCACACACGATAAACAGGCGAAAGGCCAGACGCCTTCTTTAACTTTGACTTATGGACAAATCAAAAACATCTTATCATCCGGTGAAAGCGATAGCTCCCCTTTTCCCCGCTCAGGCAGATCTTCGGACAGATCATTGCGTACACGTTTCATAGCCGTTCACGGTAACGGAGTAATTGTCGAAGTTGTCGCGTTCCAGGCAGGCATTGTTTTACCAGGTTGTTTAGCTCCTGTCTCATAGGATGAACTCGCTTTGGGGTGATAATTTAAGTATCGTTGCCTTGATTCAATTATTCGGCATAGGGGCCTAAAAATTTCTCACCGTCGAAATGGATCAAGTGGTCAGGGTCTGCGGCTATCCATACTTCCGTTTCCCAGGCTATATCTGCCATAAATTTCCGGAAGGTTGCTTTATCAAGGCAGGCTGTGACGTAAATGATGGGAGCCGTGCAATTTTTTGTCAGCTTCTTCAACTGGAGCAGCCGGATTTCGCTAATTGGCCCCGAGCTGTGGACAGCTTCGATCAGAAAAATCCAATTTTTTTCGGATGAAAATGCAATGATATCAGGCAATTCCTCATGGGAGATCTCAAAGAAGTTGAGCGCGCGGAGCGACTGTTCGTCCAAATGAAGGAATTTATCTGCCGTGTCTCCAACGTACAATACCCTTGCTCCATGACCGTAACGGGGAAGGAATTCTTCAATTACAGCTTTTTGCAAATCATTATGCGCTCCGGGAGAAAATTCAAGCGTTTTGCTGAACGGGAGCTTTACAGGAATCTTTTTTATTTGCCGTTTACGGGATAATTTTTCAGCGATAGACTGGATGCCGGCCAACTGTTTTGCCGTTTCTTCCTCCCAGTTTTCTCCCGGGTACATCCTTGCCAGTTTGGCGTAATCCGGATTTAATCCATAGCCACGGGTAGAATCATTTGTAGCGGCGCTCGGGCTTGACTGGAGGACAATCCCGCCGGCAACCAACAGTTTGAGGTCCTTCCGCCGAATATCGTCATAGGAACCCATGCTGATATTCTCTTGCAGGTTCTTGTTTGCGTATTCGATTATCTCCCTTGTTTTAAGGTAATAATTATCCCTGGTCAGGTCCTTGGCAGAAGCGAATTCTTCAAAAAATTTTACATCAGCCAGGGCCAAAAAAACAATTGCCATTCTTTCAATTCTTCTGGGCCTGCCTTCAATCGGAATGCCGAAATTGGCCAGGATGTGCAGGGCATGATTGATCAATTGTTGCAATCCGGGGTCTTTAGCAGCGAATGTGGGAGAATCAACGGGATAGAGGTAAGATTTCATGTTCGTTAAACAGGTGGAGTTGGTTGTTCTCGTCTTTTGAGGCGAATGCTTTGCCGTTGGTTTGGTCGAGAAAATAATTTTTGACCTCCCGGGCAAGGGAATAAGCGAAATATGGCGCCACTGCATTACCGATTTGGTTGAAAACGCTCGTTTCGTTGCCAGAAAATTCAAACCAATCCGGAAAGCTTTGAAGCCTGGCCGCTTCCCGGGCAACCAACCGCCTTCTTCTGCCGTCCGGTAATTTAATCCGCTGCATATCACCGGTTGCGCCTGCAAGATTCCGGCAGGTCAAAGTCCGGGCAGGTTGATCAAGATGCAAATCCCTGGGATTGATGCAATAAGAAGCCTTTTCATATTTGGCAATATAGGCATCCATGCTAGGGGTCAGGAATTTGGAGTCAAGGGGGACCTGGCGGGCCATTTCACCCAGGGCTTCGCCGGCGGTCACCGTGTATTTCGTTTTGGGCGGAAGATTCAAACCCAACCTCGATCCAATGACAATAACCCGCTCCCTGTTCTGAGGGACGCCGTAATGTTTGGCATTCAGCAGGCCATAAGAAATGATGTATCCCAACTCTTTGAGCCTCGCCAGAATTTCCTGGAGGTACCACTTGTTTTTGTACAGCAGGCCGCGCACATTTTCAAATAGAAAGACTTCAGGTTCGATTTGTTCAACGGCAGCGATAAAAATCGGAAACCCATCCCTGGAATCATTCAAGCCCAATTGTTTTCCGCCGACGCTGAATGGCTGGCAGGGCGGTCCGCCGATGACCACATCTGCTTTTGGGTATTTTGTTTCAACCGTCAACTCTTCGGCAAAACAATCCCCCATCAAGTTGGTACGGTAAGTCGCCGCTGCATCTTCCAGCATTTCGTACCCGAGGGTGCTGAATCCGGCCGCTTCGAAACCCAGCGACAGACCGCCGCATCCTGCAAACAAATCAATGACCGATTTATTCAATCTTTCATCCCGGCGAGGCGCCAACTCGGAATTGATCCTTTCAATGTAATCCATTCTGCAAATATAGCAATTCAGCGGATGTTTTGAAACAGCTTCCCGGGCGGCCAGTGAACTGTTTTACTGCCGGGTTTTTTCTGCTGTTATTTCTTTCATCAACTGGTTCAGGGTTTCTCCAACCCTGGATTTGTTCAGTTCGCACTCCCAAACAACGATCACCCTCCAGCCCATTTCTTCCAATTCCTTCCGCATTTGGATATCTTTGCTGATATTCTTTTCAATTTTCGGCTTCCAATATTCCAGGTTGGTTTCCGGCATCCCGGATTTTTTGCAATTCTCATCCTGATGCCCATGCCAGAAACATCCATGAACCAGTACGATGGCATTGTGTTTCTTCAACACGATATCCGGCTTCCCGGGGAGACTTTTCTGGTGTATCCGGTATCTGAACCCCTTGGCGAACAAAAAACGCCGAACAATAAGCTCCGGCTTCGTGTTGGAAGACCGGATTTTGCTCATTACTTCGCTTCGTTTTTGTTTGTTGAAGATATCTGGCATTGGTATGGAAATATTTTTCTAAAGAGTACGCATGTTATATGTTTTCTGATCCTTGTTCAATTCGAGTTTTCCAATTGTCTAAATCAATTGGAGGAAGATCAGGAACTGATTTTAAAAATTCCTCATGTATGTATTTATTAAATTCTTCTTCGGATTTAGGTCTTGCTAAAATATATTTTTCTTCTCCCTTGTTATCAAATACTCTAATTATTGTTTCAAGCGATTGACTTCCAGTTTCAACATAAATGGAATACTTTTTCATAATATGAGGCCCCCAGGCTCCAGGAAAATTTTCATATCTTATGAATAAATTGCCAGCTCTATTGTCACCATTTAAAAAATGGATTTCCCCAACTTCTGTAATTGGTTCGTAATTCATGCCTTCTATTTCAATTTTCAACACCTTGTCATTATTAAATGCATCATTTATTTTGACAAATCGTTTTTCAATGCTGTAACCATTTAATTCGTTGCTCCATGACAGAACTGCCCATAAACCAACAAATTCAGACTTCTTTATGCCAAAGTCAATATAAAATCTATTGATCAGCAAAGACAGGTCATGTCTGATAGAATTTGATTCCTTTGTGAATTCTTTTGAGCTTAATAACCCAGCTAGCTTTTTGTTATTTAATTGCTTATGCCTGGCTTGGATGAGGTCTAATTCATCAATAAATATTTGACCTTCAAATTTTGGTTTCAAGGCCTTTATGATTTCATCTATATCTCCTTCAGCGAATATTTCCTTCATAGTTCATTACTTTCATTTTGGCACCTCGCTCAATCTCCAACTCCCGCACCAACTCCGGATTCTTCCGCGCAATCTCCTATTCCAACTAATTCCCCTGCTTCTTCAGCAGCCCGATAATCTTCTTCCGCGTTATCGACCCCGCCTTTTCCTCCTGATCTTCTCCTTTCTTTTTGTCGCCATTGGCGGCGCAGGCTTCCCGCATAATTTGGCCCAAATCCAATCCAACTCCAAAAAATGATCGGCAACTTCTCCACCAAATCCGTTCATGGGGTAGGAGGTTTGCCCGTTAGTTTGTGATAGTAGATCCAGAAACCTTATAAGAAGAATGAATGGATCTGCAGATGTAAATATACGCCATTCATCGAAATAAAGTTGCAGTTTCTTGGGACGACCTAGTTTGAGCTCTTGGTTTGATTAAATAAATCCCAGTTATTGTTCACCCTTTCAAGTGCAAATTGAAAACGGAGGCAGCAAGGTTAGTTAAAAAAAAAGATCCTGATGTTGCACAGTAAAAAAATACCACATATCTCTGAACTCGCTTTTGAAGAAAGGCGATTAACTTCCCGTTCAAGGTACGGGTTTCAAGGCGCCAGAAATAACAAACATGGTGATTACCAATAGAGAACATGGGATTGATGATGACCTTCTGCAAGACGCCTTATGGATGAGACTGCCCGGAAAAATATGGCAAAATCCCGGCAAGTATCTCCCCCTCACCCGTCGATGGGGTTTAATGGCAAAAATTCATCCGCCGGTTGTGAAGTTCAGGCTCTGAAAAATGGCCAGGGCATGCATCGCCGTGCCGGCCAGTACAAAACAATGCCAGATGCCGTGGTTGTATTTCAGGCTTCTCCAGGAGAAAAAAATGACGCCTGCCGAATAGGACAATCCGCCGGCTGCGATCCACCAGAAAATGGAGAGCGGCATGGTGGCAAAAATAGGTTCTGCGATGAAGACCAGCATCCAGCCCAGGCCGACATAAATCGCCGTTGAAAGTTTGTTGAACCGGCCGGTAAAAAAAAGTTTAAGGATCGCGCCGACTGCGATGATGCTCCACATGACGGCCAGAAAATTCCGCGCCAATACAGGCTCTAGGAAAATATGCACCACAGCCGTATAGGTGCCGCCGATCAGGAAAAAAATGCTGATATGGTCCCATATCTGCAACCTGAATTTTGTTTTGGGTGTCTGAACGGCATGATAAAGCGTAGAAGCAGCATAGGTCGTCAGCATGCCGAAACAAAACATCATTACGGCCGGAACGGCGCCGGTATGCGGGGATTTCATGGCTTCCAGGATCAGAAACGGCGTAATCGCCAGCCCAAGCAGAAACCCTGCGCCATGGGTAATGGCATGGGTGAGTTCTTCTTTGGCAGAGTAGGGTCTTTCGTTCATATGATTGTTAATTCGTTTAATTGTTTATTTGAAGGCTGGTGTCCAACTTCAAATCTCCACCCGTCGCCCTTCCCGGACCGACTGATAAATCGCATCCAACACCACCATATCCCGCATCCCTTCTTCCCCCGGCACGAGCACAGGCGTATTCTCCAGGATGGCGATGGCGTCATTGTCCATTTGCAGGGCCTGCTCGTTGGGGGTATCCACGTCCAGGAGTTTTCCGTCGCTGGTGGAACCCTTGACGCCCCGGTAAGCCTGGAATGGTTCCAGTTTGTACCAGCCCCGTTCGCAGGTGACATGCAGGGTATTGACGTTCATGCCGAAACTGGTGGCGCAATTGGCCACGGCCCCGCCAGGGAAATCGAGTTGAAAAAGCATGGTCTCGTCCACTTCGGTGTATAATTCGGGCCGGGTCGTGAATTGTTGGGCAACCACTCCCCGGGGCTCCTCTCCCGCTGCATAACGGGCCGCGTTGAGGGAATAGACCCCCATGTCGTACATGGCGCCGCCGCCCATCGCTTTTTTGAGCCGCCAGTGATCCCTGCGTGAATCCCGAAATCCTGCGGATGCCGTGATCAGGCGGACTGCCCCGTAGGTTTTTTCTTTGCCGAACCGGATGATTTCCCGGGTATTGGCTTCGTGTTGCATGCGGTAACCGATGGATAATTTCACCTTGTTGTCGCTGCAGGCTTTGATCATGTCTGCGCATTCGGCGGCATTCATGGCCATTGGTTTTTCGCACCATACGTGTTTACCCGCCCGGGCGCCGCGGAGGGTAAACTCTTTGTGCAGGGAATTGGGCAGCACGACGTAAACGACGTCGATATCCGGGTTATTGGCGATACTGTCGAAATTGTCGTAGTTGTAGACATTTTTATCCGGTATCTTAAACTTTTCCTGCCACTGCTTCGCTTTGTCGGGCGAACCGGTAACGATGCCGGCCAGGTAACATTTTTGGGTGACCTGCAGGGCGGGCGCCAACAGATCCCGGCTGTAGTAGCCAAGGCCGATCAGTGCTACCCCGAGGCGTTCTTTTTTCTTGCCGAAAATGATGTTGGGAAATGCGGCGGAGCCGGCCGCGATCACCGTGGCGCCTGCTGCTGCGGCGCGGATAAATTGGCGTCGTGTGGTCATGTTTATTTACAGGTTTTCGAAATATTCAATCATTTTTTGCCTGGTTTTGGCATCCGGCAAGGGCCCGGACAACGCCGCCATGTTTTCTTTCAGGTGGACAACCTGCGAAGTGGCGGGGATGGTGCAAGTTACGGAAGGATTGGATACGATGTATTTCAAAAAATAGGCCGCCCAGGTTGTAATGCCCCATTCGCCGGCCCACGCGGGCAGCCGGGCGTTGCCGACCACCCGGAAGAGCACCCCGGTTTCAAAAGGCTGGTTGATGATCACCGCCACGCCCCGGTCGGCGGCCAGCGGCAACAGGAAATCCTCTGCCTTTCGCCCGCGGATGGACAGGTTGATCTGCACAAAATCCAGGGTTTCGGCCTTCAGAATGCGCGCCACATTTTCATGCGCGCTGTCGACATAATGTGTGATGCCCACGTATTTGATCTTGCCCTCTTCCTTAAGTTGCCGCAAAGTTTTGATCTGGGTGTTGAAATCCACAAGGTTGTGCACCTGCAACAATTTGGGGTAGCCGCCGAAGAATTTAACGGAATTCCGGATCTGGCCTTTCCCCGGTTCCTCGCCGGTCGTCCAGACCTTGGTCGCCATCCACAGGTCGTTGGCGAGTTTTAATTCCGAGGCCAGTTCCCCGATCACCCGTTCCGAGCGCCGGTACATGGGTGAACTGTCGACGACTTTGCCGCCCAACCGGGCAAAATTCCGGAGTACTTCCCGCATGGGCGCGCGTTCCGGTTCGGAGTCGCCCACATCAAAAGTGATCCAGGAACCCAGGCCGATGGCCGGAATTTTCTCCCCCGTAGAGGGGATGGTCCGGAGGATTTTTTCTTCTTCCATAACTTTGGATGACCAGGCGGCCAGGCCGACCCCTGCTGCGGCCAGCGCGCTGTTCCTGACGAATGTTCTTCGGGTGACAGGTCTCATTTTTCAAGGTTTATTTTTGAAAAACAATTAAAACCTTTGAGGATTGCACGAAAATTCCGTAACACAAGTTATAGCTATATTTGAACTTTTAAAAAATTATCCAAAATGAAAAAAATCACCCTTTTTCTCGCACTTTTGGGACTTGGAACCGTATTCTGCCAGGCACAGACGGACGTGTCGGACCTGGAAGCCGTCACCCAAACCCTGAATTACTACCTGGACGGCGGCACCAACCGCGATCCGGAGACCTTTGCCAAGGCCTTTTTGCCGGAAGGTCAGATGATCTACATCGATCAGGAAAAAGGCACAACGCAGATCGTGCCGCTGAAGGATTTTGTGGCGCGCATTACCCCCGGGGAAAAACTGGATCGCAAAACCCGGATCGTCAGCATTCAGATAGAAGGAAACGCGGCCCAGGCCCGCCTTGAGATCGAAGCGGCAACCCATTTTTTCCACGACTTTATGGGCTTGCTCAAAACCGAGAACGGATGGAAAATCGTCAGCAAGATCTTTTACCGCGAAAACAAGCCGCCAAAATCCTGATTCTGGCGCCGTTCCTGCTGTTTTTTATCCAAAATAAAAATCTGATGGCCCAGTCCTTCGTCAGCATCCGCGACGGCCGTTTTTACCGGGGCGAACAACCCTATTATTTTATTGGCGCCAATTATTGGTACGGCTTCAACCTGGGGGCCCCCGGTGAAACCGGCAACAGGTCGCGGCTGCTGGCGGAACTGGATCAACTCCGTTCACTGGGCATCGCCAACCTGCGCATCATGGCCGCCAGCGAAGGACCGGACACGGAACCCTGGCGAATGGCGCCGGCGCTGCAACCCGAACCGGGGATTTACAACGAATCCTTGCTGAAGGGCCTCGATTTCCTGTTGTCGGAAATAGGCAAACGGGATATGACGGCTGTCGTTTGCCTCGGCAATTTCTGGCCCTGGTCGGGCGGTTTTGCCCAATACGTGGCCTGGTCGGAAGGCAATAAAATACCCTACCCGCCGCCCGCCGAAGGGGGTAGCTGGGTGGGATATTGCACCTTTTCTTCCCGGTTTTATAACCAACCACCGGCAATGGAATTGTATTTCAACCTGGTCCGTAAACTGGTCGGCCGGATCAATACCATCACCGGGATCCCCTACAAGGATGACCCTGCCATCCTGTCCTGGGAACTGGCCAACGAACCGCGCGGCATCCTCCGGCCGGGCGCCTACCGCCGCTGGATCAAAGAAGCGGCTGCATTGATCAAATCGCTGGATGCCAACCACCTGGTCACTACCGGCAGCGAAGGCAATACCAATGCGCCCACCGGCAATCATTTCAGCCGCGACCACCACTTTAAGGATATCGATTATACCACCATCCATATCTGGATCCAGAACTGGGGATGGTACGACCCCGCGCGACCCGAATCCACCTACGGAAGCGCCCTTGAAAAAGCCCGTAAATACCTGGAAAAACACCTGGAAAAAGCGGAAAAACTGGGCAAACCCCTCGTACTGGAAGAATTTGGTATTGCCCGCGACGGCGACGACCATTCGCCGGAAGCCGCAACCGCCTGGCGCGACCGTTATTTCGGGGAAATGTTCCGGCTTGTTTACGACCACGCCGCAGCCGGCCGCATGATCGGAGGCTGCAATTTCTGGGCCTGGGCAGGGCAGGGGAGACCCCGCCAGCCCAAAGGATTCTGGAAACCCGGCGACGATTTCACCGGCGACCCGCCGCACGAAACCCAGGGATGGTATTCGGTGTACGACCGGGATGTTTCTACGTTGGAAGTCATCCGCGCATACGCCGGGAAAATGGATGGATTGTTTCGAGGAATTGAGGAACTGAGGAATTGAAAATCAGTTCTTCGATTCCTCGATTCTTCAGTTCCTCTTCATGTACGCCGACCGGTTCCAGGTTCCACTGGAGAATCCCTTGCCGGTTTTGATAATTCTTCAGTTCCTTTTTTGTACGCCGACCGGAGGTCAGCGCTACTTCACCACAAATTTCATAACGGCATCAATCGTTCCCTCCCCGTTTTTATCCCAGATTTTGACGGTCCACGTATATTCTTCGCCCATTTCCATCGGTTCGCCTACTGTGATATTGCCGTGCAACTCGCCCGCCATTTCCTGGTCGATGCCGGCTTCTTCAAATTCGGCGAGCAGGTCGGCAGCGTCCAGGATGACGCTCCCCTCTTTATCCGTAATTTTAATGGACATCCCAGGGAATACCTTGCCGTCCCTGGCCTTGAAACCGCTAACCTCCGAGAACTGCATATAGACTTTGCTGCCGAATGGAAACGCTGCATCGTCGAATTCGACCTCATCTTTGAGGAGGTAAACTTCTTCCACACCGAGGCCTTTGTACGTGTAGGTGAGGCCGGAAGTCAGGTCTTTGCTGACGCCGACCTGGCAGGCGGTGAAGAGGGAGACAAAGAGGCAAAAAGCGACAAAACAGTAGATAGGGTATTTCATGGCAGTACAGGTTTTTAGATGAATTCTAGTGGCGCGAAATCTAGATGCCACACAAGTTTCGCGGTCTCTTTTTCCGACATGCTGCGTTGCTCGCCACGCCTGCCTTAGTACCTAAGTACGGCGGGCAGGTCGGTCATATAGTCCCGCTATTTTCCTCCCGCTAGCAGCGGGACGCCTTGCCTGTCGAAAAAATAGCCTCCCGAAACTAAGGTGTCACTTAAATTTCGCGCCACTAGTGAATCCTTGTGCAAAATGCGATATAGTTTTTGAAAAGGATTATTACATATGGTTAAGCAATATGAACAGGGTAATTTGCAAATTTTTCATCATGCGTAAGAATGGGAAGCTTTTCGCAAATTGCTTGTGAAATAATCATTCGATCAAAGGGATCCCCATGATGATGCGCAAGAGTTGATATGATTTTATAATGAGAAAAATTAAAGGGTAAAAGAAAAAAAACATTGCGCAGGAGTTCGAATCCAAATTGATCCATGGGTAACGAAAGTTTTAGTTTTCCAAGACTGACTTTTATAAAAAGCTCCCACAATGAAGCGTGACTTACATATAATTCATTTTTAGGATCATTAAGGATAGCGGAATCTTTTTGAGTGAGAATAGGGTTATTTTCGCCGTGCCAAATTAGAATATGAGTATCAATGATATATTTCATACTGGCATGTATTCTTCAAATCCTGGAGGCGTATCATCGAAATCCGGGGCTACGTATAAAATATACTCCTTCCCCCATCCGGCCTGGCGTTTTTTATCCTTGTCAATAAGTGAGTTTTGTTTGAGAATTAACAAGGACTCAAGTAGATTAACATTCTTTAAACTGCTTATCCAGTTAATTAATTCTAATTTGGTTGCATCAGCACTCATATTAAAAGTATAATTTGTACAAAAATAATACAAATATTTGTTTTAGGCAAAATCTTTGAATAAATTTACCTTAGCCCCAACCAATCGCCATCCACATGATCCGCCTGACCGTTTTCCTGTTGTTCGCCATTTGCGCCATCCCGGCATTTTCCCAAAAAAAGGACTTCACCACCCCGTTCGAAAAAGACCCGTCCGCCACGGCCACCTACTTCGAAACCATCGGTTTTTATCAAAAACTCGCGTCGGCCTACCCCCAGTTGAAACTAACCGAATGGGGAATGACAGACGCCGGGTACCCCCTGCACACCGCCGTCCTGTCGTTTGACAAGGTATTCGACCCCGCAAAAGCAAAAAAATTGGATAAACGCATCCTGCTGATCAACAACGCCATCCACCCCGGCGAACCGGAAGGGGTAGACGCCACCATGATGCTCGTCCGGGATATTCTGCAAAAACCGGACCTCCGGCCGTACCTCAAAAACCTCGTCCTGGTCGTCATCCCGTTTTACAATATCGACGGCGGGCTCAACCGCGGGCCGTACAGCCGGGCCAACCAGAACGGCCCCAAGGCCTACGGCTTCCGGGGTAACGCCAAAAACCTGGACCTCAACCGGGATTTTATCAAATGCGACTCCAAAAACGCGCAGACCTTCAACCAGATCTTCAATTACTGGCAACCCGATATTTTTATCGATAACCATACTTCCAACGGCGCCGATTATTCCTATACCCTGACTATGCTGGCCACCCAGCAGGACAAACTCGACCCCGCCCTGGGCGCCTACCTGGAAAAGGACCTCCTGCCCCGCCTCTACGCCGATATGAAGGCCCGCAACTGGGAAATATGCCCCTATGTCAACAATTTCCAGGACACCCCCGACAAAGGCATTTTCGGATTTTACGACATGCCCCGCTATTCCTCGGGTTATGCAGCCCTGCACCATTGCATCGGCTTTGTGCCCGAAACCCATATGCTCAAACCCTTCCCACAGCGGGTGCAGGTCACCTATACCTTTATGGAGGTCATGATCCGGGTGATGGACGAGCAGGCCGGCATGATCGGAAAAATCCGCGCCGAAGCCATCCAACGTACCCTGACCCGCGATTCTTTCCCCCTGGATTGGGCCATCGACCGCACCCAGGTGGATACTATCCTTTTCAAAGGGTACGAAGGCAGGTACAAACCCAGCGAAGTGACCGGGGCCCCGCGTCTCTGGTACGACCGGTCGGCGCCTTTCGAACGCAAAACACCATATTGGAATACCCTCGTACCCACCAAAAACGTGGCCAAACCCCGGGCGTACCTCATCCCGCAGGCCTATGCCGAAGTCATACAGCGCTTGCAATGGAACGGGGTAAAACTCCAGCGTCTGACGGAGGATATCGAACCCGAACTTGAAATGTATTCCATCGTCAATTACAAAACCCGCAACGCCTACGAAGGCCATTATCTGCACCACAGCGTAGAGCTGGAAAAACGGAAAATGCACTGGCGCTTCCGCAAAGGAGATTATGTGGCCTTTACCAATCAACCCGCCAACCGCTACCTTGTGGAAACGCTGGAACCGGAAGGGCCCGACAGCTTTTTTGCCTGGAATTTCTTCGAAGCCATCCTCGACCAGAAGGAATATTTTTCCGGGTATGTATTCGAAGACCTGGCTGCCGAATTCCTCAAAAACCACCCGCAGGTAAGGGAAAAGCTGGAAGCCAAAAAGAAAGAGGATTCCAAGTTTGCCGAAAGCCCGCGCGCCATGCTGGATTGGGTGTATCGCCAAACGCCGTATTTTGAGCCGACGTTGAACCTTTATCCTGTCGGGCGTTTGATGGCGGATATTCAACTGCCGGCGCGTTAATCAGGTTGGGTGGTTTATACCGCGCGTCGCACGTCCAAGGCGTGAGTTGAATGCCATGCACAATGATGGATATGGCGCGAACTTCTGTCAACCTGATCGGTAATTGTCTGGCAACAACGGTGATAGCCAGGTGGGAGGGAGAGGCCGACTTTTAAAGAGAGGGGATAAACGCAATTGTTTTCCTATTCTGCCAGGCGCTTCGCAAAATCCCGCAAAACCTTTTCAGCCCGCTTTTTGCCAATGCCTGTACGGGATTGACGGAAGGAGTAAGTGGCAACCGGCATTCCCGTTTGGATGTCAATCACCGAAGCGTTAAAGTCGGAAAAGACCAATCGCGTCAACGACGGCCTTTCCACATATTGGAACCTGACCACAAAGTCACTGGGTTTGGCGTCAAAAAGCTCCAGTTTGACCCATTGATATCGCGGGTTCTGAAAGGTGGTGTCCAATGTGGAAACAGTGACGTAATCGCTCACCTGCCGGGTCCGGATCTCATTATCCAAAATCAGTTTAAAACCTTGTTCCAGCAGGTAGGTCTCCAGTTTCCCGAGTACGATGTCTTCCGTGTTAACGGCGGTTACTTTGTAACTGGCCTTCTTGTCGATCGCCCCAGGTTTCGTAAAAACCGTTTCTGAAGCGGAGATGCAGGAACTTAATCCCGCAGACAAGACCAAAGCTGAGAGAACGAGCCATTTGTTTTTCATGCTATAAGGTTTTATGGATAATTAAAAGCAGCTATAAAGCCCCAACTATCCCATTTCCAATATTTTCCGTTTACCCCTCAATTTTAAGCGTTTTTGCAGGTATATGGTTTTAAAGAAAAGTTAAAAGCCCGGCTCTGCCTCGTTAATCTTTTTAACACCGCCCCAACCCCAACCCCCCCATAATAATCCTTTCCCGATATAAGTTCTTATTTTGCATGATATTCGGAAAAGACAACGCTTTGGTATGAGATCCATTTATACGTTTACCGTCATCCTGATCTGCTGCTTTCAACTGGGCGCCCAAAACACCTCCCTGAAAAAAGAGCAGGCAAAAGCCCTGTTTTTCAACGCGAAATACACAGAAACGCTGGCTATTCTTTTGGAAACGCGCGCCCTTTTGCGCGACGACAAGGAATGCCGTTTCTGGGCTGCCGTCTGCCATTACCAACTCAACCAGTTGGACCAGGCGCTGGAAGGCTTTACCGCCCTCACCCAGGAGCGGTCGCCTTACCCGGAATGCTGGCTTTACCTCGGCCATATCTTTCATGCCCGGCACGAATTTGAAGAGGCTTCCCGGAACTACAAACTTTACCTCCGTACCATCGGCCCCAACCACGCCAACCGGGCAATGGTGGTTGATGCCATCCGGCGGGCTTCCAACGGCCATGAGTGGCAGTTTCAGCAACCGCTGGCCGTCGTTGAAAACCTGGGCGCCGGGGTCAATACAGCCGGCGACGAATTTGGACCGGTGATCAGCCCCAACCACAGCGACCGCCTTTATTTCACCAGTACCCGGCCGGGTAATACAGGTGGAGCCCGCACCCCCGACGGCCGGCCGGATGAAAAAATGGGCCAGTTTTTTGCCGATATGTTCTCCAGCCGCCTTTCTGCCGGCTCCTGGGGGCAAACTGCACCAATGCATTTTTTGCTCAACAGCCCGCGTCATGAGGTACTGCTCGATTTTAACCGCACAGGCGATGTGCTCCTTTATTTCAAAGGCTGGGGCTTCGATCAGGGGGAAATGGTGGTGGATACTTTCCGGGATGAAAACGAACGCAGATTCAGTTCAACCCCTTTTAACGGCCCCCTGGATTTTAATGCCGGCGACGCAATGCCGTTCATATACCAGGATACTTTGTTGCTGTTTGCAAGCCGCAGGCCGGGCGGACTGGGCGGGTGGGACCTCTACCATAGTACCTGGAAAAACGGCCGGTGGTCGGCGCCGGCCAACCTGGGCGCTCCCGTCAATACGCCCTACGACGAAGTGACGCCCTTCCTGGCCCGGGATGGCCGTACCTTGTTTTTTAGTTCCAACGACAGCCGGAAAAGCATTGGCGGCCTGGATGTTTTCAAAACGGTGCGCAATCAGGAAGATGGATGGGTCCAGCCTTACAACCTTGGCCTGCCGATCAATTCCGCCGGCGACGACGCCTATTTCCGGTTTGCCAAAGACGGCTTCACGGCCTTTTTTTCTTCATCGCGAAAGGATGGATACGGGCAACGCGACATTTATGCCGCCTATTTCCAGGAATATCAGGAGGAAATGGAGCTGCCGCAGGATTACCGGCCCGTTAACAAACCTGTACCGGTGACGCACAATACACAGCCTTCTTTTGAAGAGTCCGTATTGGAGCCGCCGGCCGGAACGAATGAACCCTGGTCATTTTCCCTTGTTCTGCCCCCGGACAGCGCTCCGCTTGATGAAAATAACCGTTCGAAACTGGATGAAATTGCCGGCTTGCTGAACCAATACTCCGGCCTCACCCTCGTGATCACCGCCTACGCGCCCGAGGGGCGGGCCATCAACAAGGGCCTCTACGCAGCCATCCAAAGGTCAGGCGCCATATCGAAGTACCTTTTGTCCCAAGGCGTACCTGCTGAAAAACTGTTCACCCGCAGCATCAGCGTACCCGGCGCAAAAGGCTCCGGCCTCCAGGTTGACCTGGGATTCACAGGCGTGGCCGGTCTGCCCATTGAAGGCCAGGCCCCTGTGGTAGGGGGGGAGGTCTACAAAGCCGGTTATCCGGGGTTGACCGTGAACCGGGCTTTGCATTATAAGATCCAGGTGGCCTCTTCCAAAGGCGAGATCGGCACCGGTTTTTTGGCCGCTCAACCCGATCCGATGGTGGAAAAAACGCCTGATTTTGCCTTTTTCCGCTATACTGTCGGCGCGTTCCTTACTTTCCGGGAAGCAGCGGAATACCTGAAAAACATCCAGCAAAAAGGATTTCCGGATGCTTTTATTGTGCCTTATATTTATGGGGCCAGGGCCGACAAATACCGGGTGAAACGGCATTTGGGGGAGTTTCCGGACCTGGAAAATTATCTGAAAGGATAAACGAACCGGCCTTTATAGTTTTAAAAACATAATATACACATCTACCAACCCCAATGCCCTGTGCCGGAACCCGCCGGGCACGGTCCCGATGATCTCAAACCCCAGTTTCTGCCAGAGCCGGACTGCCGCCGTATTGGTACTCACCACATAATTGAACTGCATGGCGTAATACCCCAATTCACGGGCATAGCGGATGGAATGCTCCCCCAGCGCCTTGCCAACATTCCTTCCACGGTACCGGGGATCCACCATATAAGCCGCATTGACAATATGGTTGCCGTATCCGGGTTGGTTGTACCGCAGGATGTAAGCGCCTGTAATATTTCCGTTCTCCTCGGTTACCACAATGGGGTTGTTCAGGTTGATCCAGGTGTGTTCGATCTCTGCCCGGGTCGATTTTTCATCGTACGGGTAGTAAATTCCCTCATCGATCACGATTTTAAACATCTTCCAGACGCGTTCCAGGTCGGCTTCCCCGGCCGGACGAATGGACATTTCATTCATCGGATTCGCAGATTTTTGATGGATTATCAGCCAAATGGGTGTCAAAATAAAAAAAAAACGGTTCAAATGGCGCATTAATTAAAAAAAACATACCTTTAAGCAGCGCCAAAATAAAGCCAGCTTTTTATGAAGATCTTGCACGTAAGCGCAGAATGTTATCCTGCTGCCAAATCCGGAGGTTTGGGTGATGTTGTCGGCGCATTGCCTAAATACCTGACCAAATCCGGCATGACATCGGGTGTCGTGATTCCAAAATACCGGCTTAAATGGCTCAATGAGCGGCCTTTTATGCCTGTTTTCAGGGGCGCCGTCCGTTTACACAATCAATATTATTCTTTTACGGTTGAACGGGAACAGGGCGATACCCTGGGATTTCCTTTTTTTGCCATCGATATTCCCGGTAAATTCGACCGCCCCGGTATTTATGCCGATCCCGGAGGGTACAGTTACGGCGATGAGATCGAGCGTTACCTCTGTTTTCAGCAGGCAGTGCTCCAATGGATCGTTCAGTCCCCCGGTAAACCGCAGGTGATCCATTGCCACGACCACCATACCGGCCTTATTCCGTTCATGACCAAATTTTGCCCGGAATTTGAATCCCTTGCCGGAATCCCGACCATGTTTACCATCCACAATGGCGCCTACCACGGTTCTTTCCGGTGGCAAAACATGTATCTGCTGCCGTTTTTCAGAGCGGAAGCCCGGGGCCTGCTCGATTGGAACGACGCCATTAATCCGCTGGCCACCGGCATCAAATGCGCGACCAGGGTGACCACCGTCTCGCCCAGTTACCTGTACGAATTGATGCAGGATTCCAATGGGCTGGAATGGCTTATCCAGCATGAGATCCACAAGTGCTCAGGGATCATTAACGGTATTGACGCCGCCGTCTGGGATCCGGCCACCGACCATTATATTGCCTCGCACTTCGATCAGGATGTCGCAGCTTTTAAAAGAACAAATAAAACCGTATTAAACCAACGCTTCAGGCTCGATCTGGGCCTGCCGCTGATCACATTTGTCGGCAGACTGGTAGGGGAAAAAGGCGCCGATCTGCTTCCGGATCTGATCAGCAGGGTACTGAACAGCGGCATGCAAGTCGCTTTTGCCATCCTCGGTACCGGCCAGCCCAACCTGCACGAAGCTTTCCGGCAGATGACCTACCAATACCCCGGCAGGTTTGACGCCATTCTCGAATACAACGAAGGGCTGGCCCACCAGTTGTACGCCGGGTCGGATTACCTCATCATGCCTTCCCGTATAGAACCTTGCGGTTTGAACCAAATGTACGCCATGCGTTACGGTACTTTACCTGTTGTCCGGTCGGTCGGCGGCCTGCGCGATACCGTGCCCGATATCGGCGAACCCGACGGCAGCGGCCGGGGCATCCGGTTTGATCATTTCAACCTCGACGACGGGTTTATGGCCATTTACAGGGCCGCTGAATTCTTTTACAACCATAAAAAGAACTTTGAAATGGTCCGGGAACACATCATGAAGGTCGACTTTTCATGGGAACGTTCCACACGCGAATACATGGATCTTTATCAGGAAATGACGGAAACTCATTGACATGGCAAAAAAAAATAAAAAAAATGCGCCGGCAGAGGCGCCAATTGTTGAAGCCAGGAAATACAACAGTATGAAAGCAATAAAAATCAAAATGATCGCCCTGATCCTGGGCGGCGGGGCAGGTTCCCGACTATACCCATTGACAAGCCAGCGGTCGAAACCCGCCGTTCCGATTGCAGGTAAATACAGGTTGATCGACATTCCGATCTCCAATTGCCTGAATTCGGGCGTCAGGCGGATGTTTGTCGTGACCCAGTACAACTCCGCATCCCTCAACCAGCATATCAAAAATACCTACAACTTCGACCTCTTTGGTCACGGGTTTGTTGATATCCTTGCTGCGGAACAGACGCCTTCCAGCGACAAATGGTTTCAGGGTACCGCCGACGCCGTCCGGCAATCGATGCACCACCTGAACAACCATGTCTACGACTACGTGCTCATCCTCTCCGGCGACCAATTGTACCATATGGACCTGGAGGATCTGGCCAACTACCATGTGGGTAAAGACGCTGACCTGACCATTGCCACCATTCCGGTAGTGGACCGGGACGCGCCGGGCTTCGGCATCATGAAAGTGAATGAGGAAGGAACCATCGAAAAATTCATCGAGAAACCGTCGGCAGATATCCTCGGCGACTGGCGTTCTGCCGTCGAGGAGAAATACGTCCATCAGGGCCGCCATTACCTGGCATCCATGGGGATCTATGTATTTAAAAGGGAATTTCTTAACCAGTTGTTCGAGGAAAACCCCGATGCTACCGATTTTGGCAAGGAGATCATTCCTTACGCCATTGAGAAAGGGCATAAAGTGGCCAGTTATGCCTATGACGGCTATTGGACGGATATCGGTACGATCCGGTCCTTCTTTGACGCCAATATCGCACTGACCGAGTCGATCCCGCAGTTCGACCTGTTCAATATGGAGCGTCAGATCTATACGCGGCCGCGCCTCCTGGCGCCTTCCAAAATATTCGGCACCTGGTTCAATCAGGCTATCATAGCGGAAGGGTGTATTATCCACGCCAAAATGATCGAACGATCAGTCATCGGGATCCGGTCCAGGATCGGCAACAATACCGAAGTCTCCAACTCGATCGTTATGGGTAACGATTTTTACGAAACCCTGGAGGAAATGGCGCGCCTCAGGAACAAACCTCCTATGGGGATCGGCGAAGGGTGTTATATCCGGAATGCTATTGTGGATAAAAATGTGCGTATGGGCAACAACGTTCATATCCACGGAAGCGTCGCCCTGCAGGATACCGAACAGGATACCTATGTCATCCGCGACGGGATCATTGTGATCAAAAAAGGTGCAATCCTTCCGGATGGTACCCGGATTGGGCTGGGAGCGGGATAGGCTGGATGCCCCGATACTGGATGCTAGATGCTGGATGCTAGATACTAGTATCCAGCATCTAAGATTTTCCCTTCAAAAAAACATTTTCCTTCCCAAGTTTCCTGACCAGCAGGTAATGGAAAACAGCCCTGAATTTGTTCCGGTTGGCTGCGCCCATTTGTTGGCATACTTCTTCAATGGCGGCGTCCAGCGAAGGCTCGTTCTTCAATTTGAGCTTTCCGATCAGGAAATTCTTTTTGAGCCTTTCCCGCTCTTCTTTGTCAGAGCAGGATACTTTGGCGGCGTCGGCCAGATAGATGGACGGGCCCAATGATTTGGTAATCTTTCGCAACAGGGTTTCATCCACACCGGAAAGGCCGATGGATTTCATTTCGGTCAGGTAGACGTTGACTGCGTCGTCGAATTTGCTCATAAAGCCGGTTTTTTATTGATCCGATTTTTACCCGCATGGCCACGCTTTGGGCGTGGCGGGCGGGGGTTCGATTGATACGATTGGT
>CAZLEF010000051.1:0-29635 GCA_964558465.1 uncultured Lewinella sp.
AATCAATCGAATCAATCGAATCAATCGAATCAATCGAATCAATCGAATCAATAAAACAGCGATGTCAAAAGTAGCATTGATCACCGGGATTACTGGCCAGGATGGATCCTACCTCGCGGATTTCCTGCTGAAAAAAGGATATACGGTATGGGGTATGAAACGCAGGAGTTCCTCTTTCAATACCTCCAGAATAGACGCCTTGTTTGCCAACGACCGGCAGGAAGGCAACCCCAAATTTCATTATTTCTACGGGGATCTGACAGATGCCAGCAACATCATCCGGTATATACAGGAGATCCAGCCGGACGAAATTTACAACCTGGCGGCCATGTCGCACGTCAAAGTGAGTTTCGACACCCCGGAATATACCGGCAACGCCGACGGGTTGGGCACCTTGCGCATCCTGGAGGCTGTAAAAATCCTCGGTTTGACGGGAAAAACCCGGGTTTATCAGGCATCCACTTCCGAATTATACGGACTGGTGCAGGAAGTGCCCCAATCGGAGAAAACCCCGTTTTATCCCCGGAGCCCATACGGCGTGGCCAAATTGTATGCCTACTGGATCACGGTCAACTACCGGGAAGCTTACCAGATGTATGCGTGCAACGGCATTTTGTTCAACCACGAATCGCCGGTGCGCGGCGAAACCTTTGTCACCCGCAAGATCACCCGCGCCGTAGCCAATATTTCCCTGGGTTCGCAGGGCGTGCTGTCGCTGGGAAACCTGGACGCCAAACGCGACTGGGGCCATGCAAAAGATTACGTGGAGGCGATGTACCTGATCCTGCAACAGGACAAACCCGATGATTTTGTCATCGCAACCGGCAAAACAACGCCCATCCGTGATTTTGTGCATAGGGCCTTCGGTGAAGTCGGCATTTCACTGGAATTCAAGGGAAGCGGGGTGGAAGAGAAAGGCCTTATTGCGGATATCGACCAACACCGCTTTGAGGAAATGATGGGCATCGAACCCGACCACCTGAGGGTGGGGCAACCCATCATCCAGATCGACCCGTTCTATTTCCGCCCGACCGAGGTGAATCTGCTGATCGGCGATGCTTCCAAGGCAAAATCTGTTTTGGGGTGGACGCCTAAATATACCCTCGAGGAAATGATCTCTGAAATGGTCGCATTTGACGTTGAATTGGTCAGGCGCAACTACCACCTGAAAAACGGCGGGTTTGTGATCCATAGTGAGGTGGAGGATATGATTTAGAGGGTGAGAGGGTGAGAGAGTGAGAGGGTGAGAGGGTGAGAGGGTGAGAGAGAGCATCCGTTGTCACCAAGTCACCAAGTCACCAGATCACCAAGTCACCAAGTCTCAAAATCACCAAGTCACCAAGTCACCAAGTCTCAAAATCACCAAGTCACCAAGTCACCAGATCACCAAGTCACCAAGTCTCAAAAAAGAGAGAAAGGAAAAAATTAAACAGGAAAAGCTTAGGGCAAAATATGAAAATACTGGTAACCGGCGCGACCGGCTTTTTAGGAAAACGATTGGTGAAAAAACTCAGGGAAAAGGGGGAAAACCCGGTGTTGACCTCCCTTAGCCTGGGGGTGGATTTGAGGGATTACGGGCAGACTTCCGCTTTTTTCCAGCGCGAGAAGCCCGACATATTGCTGAACTGCGCCTCGTTTGTGGGCGGAATTCAATTCGGGTACAAATACCCGGCCGATCTGTTTGAGAACAACCTTCTGATGAATGTCAACCTTTTGCGGGCTGCCAGAGAGTCGGGGGTAAAAAGGATAGTCAATCCGATTTCAAACTGTGTTTACCCGGCCAAGGCCACCCTGTTCCGGGAAGAAGAGATCTGGGACGGGCCGATGCACGAATCCGTTATGGTCTACGGCTTTGTCCGCAAGGCTTTTTGGGTGGGTTCCTGGGCCAATGCCCGGCAACATGGCCTGGATGTGATCAATATTGTATTGTCGAACATGTACGGCCCCGAGGACCATTTTGAAGAGGAGCGCTCGCATGCCCTGGGCGCGCTGATCATGAAATTTGTAGAGGCCCGGCGCAAAGGCGATCCGTTTGTACCCGTCTGGGGCAGCGGCAAACCGGTCAGGGAATGGCTGCATGTGGACGACGGCGCAGAAGCCATGTTGCGCAGCATGCACCTTCCGGCTACAGAAGATTTTATTAATGTCGGGGTAGGAGAAGGCATTTCGGTGCTGGAAATGTGCCAGTTGATCAGGGAACTCACCGGGTATGCCGGCGAGATCCGGTTGGACCCCACCAAACCCGACGGCGCTGCTTTTAAAACCGTGGATGGCGCCAAAGGCGCACAACTCATGGGGTGGAAACCTTCCGTCCCGTTCAGGGAAGGCGTAGCGGAAGCCATCCGCTGGTACGAAGAGAATCATTAAACCGGTAGACGGCCTACGGTAGACGGTGGACGGCAGACGGTAGACGGTGGACGGTGGACGGTGGACGGCTTGCCATAACGGATCAACGAATCAACGAATCAACCGCGCCCACTCCTGTGGCGTGGTGGCACGCAAATCAACAAATCAAGATATGACCATTACCCAAACCAGCCTGGCCATCGACGGCGGCGAACCCATCAGCAAAGAACCCATTCTGATCCATAAGCCTTCGATCTCCGAAGATGATATCCAGGCTGTTACCGAGGCGATGCGCAGTACGTTTGTAAGCGGCGACGGTCCGGCTTGCAGGGAATTTGAGAAAAAACTGGCGGCTTACCTCGGCGTAAAACACGCTCTGTTCCTTACTTCCTGTACCGTAGCGCTGGACCTGGCATTTATGGCCAGGGACTTTCCGGCGGGCAGCGAAGTGATCGTCCCGAACTTCACCTATACCAGTACGGCGCTCGGGCCGATCCTGAACAACCTGAAGATCGTGCTGGCGGATGTCAGGCCCGATAACGGCAACCTGGATATCGATAAGCTGGAATCCTATATTACATCCAAAACCGTGGCGCTTTGCCCGGTGGACTATGCCGGCAACCCGCCTCAGATGGATGAGATCAACGCCATTGCCCGCAAGTACGGCTTGTACGTGGTGCAGGATACGGCCCAGTCTGTCGGATCGAAATACAAGGGCAGGTACACCGGCAACCAGGCCGATGTCAGCACCTTTTCCTTCCACGGCACCAAGAACATGACCACCGGAGAAGGGGGCGCCCTGGTGACCAATGATGACGAACTGGCCGACCGGGTAAAGATCATGCGCGAAAAAGGAACGGATAAATACGCCTTCCTGACCGGCAACGTGACCCGCGGTTATTATGAATATGTAGACAAAGGCAGCAGCTATGTTCAGTCGAATATCAACGGCGCATTGGGCATTACCCAGATCGACCGGCTGGAGGCGATGAACGCGCGCCGCAGGCAGATCGCCGAATACTACCTGGCACAACTGGCCGGAGTCCCGCAACTGGATTTCCTGAAACTCACCGACGGCGTCGACCACAACTGGCACTTGTTCGGCATCCTGACGCCGCCCGACCGCAAGTACTGGGTTATGGATGCCCTGCGGGCGGAAGGGGTGTTGGCCAATGTGCACTATACCCCGCTTCACCGGAACAAATATTACCAGCACCTGGGAACCGATGCCGACTTCCCGGGGTCGATGACCTTTTTCAACAGGCTGCTCCGCCTGCCCATTTACCCCACACTCACCGACGGCGAGATGGAAAAAGTGGCAGAAGCCGTCAGGAAAGTATTTACCCAGATTTAAAAACGACCAAAATGAAAGTACTGTTACTTGTTCCGAAACGCTACGGGTTCCACCAATCTTTCCGCGAGACCTTTGAAGCCCTGGGCGGGGAGATCCATACCATCGACTACAACCACCTGGTAAAAGGCTGGCAGGAAAAGATCAATACCCAGATGTTCCGTTTTCCGGATAAATGGCGGCTGCGCTGGGAATCGTATTACTACAAAAACATCAACGAGTTCTATATCCAGGAATACAACCGGATCCAACCCGATGTGGTGTTCATTTACAACAACGAACTGCTGGTACCCGAAACCCTGGCACATTTCAAGCGGCGCTCCAAAGTCGGCTTTTTCCTGGGAGACTGTCCTTATTACACCCCGACCAACCGGCATTTTCTTCCGATCCTTTATTACGCCGACGCCATTTACACCTACGACACCTTCTGGATCGAGCAACTGACCAAGGTAGGCCTGAAAAATATGCACTACCTGTACCCGAATACCCCTGAAGGGTCTTTTTACGAAAAGGAATTGCCGGCGGCAACCTATCAGGAGTTGAAATCCGATGTATTGTATGTCGGCATGTGTTACAAGACGAGCTGGGGTTTCAAAAAAGCCAAGTTCCTGAGCTGTTTTGCCGATTTTGACCTTCAGATCCACGGCGACGATTCGTGGCCGAAATGGTTCGCCTATTTTCCGGAACTGGAAAAGCGGTACCGGCCCCGAAACGGCCATATCAGCGTGGAGCGGCTCAATGATATGTACAACGCAACCAAAATTGCACCCGTCGACGCCAACCCAGGCCTGTTGAACGCCCTGCACTGGCGTTGGGTGGAAGCCCTGGGCGCCGGCGCGCTTCCGGTGATGGAATGGCAGCAGAACGTTGTTGAGATCTTTGGCGACGCAGAGGTGCCGGCGGTCAAGGTTTTTGACGAAGCGCGCGAAGTAACGGCTTTTTACCTCAACAACGAAGATAAACGCCTTGAAATGGTCCGGTGGATGCAGAACCTCGTGAAAGAACGGCATTCCATCGAAAATAATGCTAACCTGATTGCCGGTACGATGGGCATCGGGGCGAAAGCGACGGCTCATTAATTGATTGGATTGATTGGATTGATTCGATTGATTCGATTGATTCGATTGATTCGATTGATTCGATTGATTCGATTGGTTCGATTGGTTCGATTGGTTCGATTGGCTCCGCCCGCCGTAGCTTCAGCGTAGGTGGGTTCGATTGCTCAAATCAACAAATAAACGAATCAACAAATCAACAATTGATCCGATTGATTCGCCACGCCGCGGCGTGGATAAAATGATAGATTGAAAATGATTCTGATCAAGTTAGCCAGGTTTTTTGCGCTTGTTCTAACCGCGATCGTTGCCAATTACTACCTGCCCGAATTTGCAGGGTGGATCTTTCATGTGGCTACGTTGGCGGTATATTATAAAGCGAAACAGGAGGACGAACCTTTCTGGCTCGCCTATTTTTTGATCCTGTCCGACGGGTTTTTCGGTTTTTTCGGGTTGTATGAAGCGGCGGTCAGCCTTTTACCCGGGTTGCCGCCTATCGATACGTCGCAATTGTACATCATCCTGAGTGTGATCAAAGCGGCCGCGATCAAGCCCGACTACCGGCCGTTTTACCAGACGCATCTCCAGATACTGGGCATTTATCTGATTTTCCTGGTGATCCAGGGGTATGTTTTGGGGGTGCACCTGGAGCTCAACGTCCAGTTCCGGATCATCAAATGGATCACGCCGTTGTTGTTGCTGTATTCTATTCCCCGGCTGTTCAGCCGGATGGAGCATTACCGCGACCTCTTTGTATACATCTTTCCGGTGGTGTTTGTCACCCTTGGCGCCCAGTTGTTCACCATCATGACCGGCACCTCGCCGATGCAGGTATTTGGCATCAAGCAGGAAGTCTGGTTCGCGGTGAAAGTATCGGCCAAAAAAACCTACCGGGGGTTCTACAATGACAGCGTTATCATCATTTCCAATTTTGCAGCGTTGTTTTTTCTGGCGTACAAAAGGCGGTTTTTCAGCAACCTGTACCTGTTTGCCATTCTCGGCGCCAACTTTGCGTCGATCTTCCTGTCGGCTACCCGCGGGTGGACCATTTACATGGTCTTTGTGATGGCCTTGTCCTTCGTTTTTGTGGTCAGATTCGACCGGCAGCGGATGGTAACGATCATGGGCATGTTGCTGATAGCGGTGATCGCTTCGCAGTCGATCCCGATCATTCGCACCCAGGTGAATAATTCGGTCAAACGGATGTTGACCCTGGAAAAGCTGGCGGAAGGCGACGCTACGGCGGGCGGCACCCTGATCAGGCTGACTGAACGCGGCCCGAAAGTGATGAAAAAATGGGAACAGTCCAAACTGACCGGCTGGGGTTTTTCCAATGGTTTTATGGAATCCAATGATTTCCATGTCGGAAATCAGAATATCCTGATGCATTCCGGCATTATCGGCGCCGGATTGATGATCATTTTTGTCGGTTATTTCATGCTGAAGCCGTCGTTGAGGTACCTGGCATTACCCGGAGACAGCCCGGTCAAACAGGCGATGGTGCTGTTCCCCATTTATTTTATGGGGTGGTTTATCATACATTCCTCCTCGGAGCAGGAGTTTTCCTATTACCAGTTTCCAAGCTCGGGCATCATACAAGCCGTCTTTTTCAGTATGGCCGCATTGACCTACCAGGAATCATTGGAACCCTTGTCATGACCGTCAATAAAGTACAGATCAGGAAGGGCCAAAAGCCCATTCACTATATCCTCTGGCAAATGGGCCCGGGCGGTATGGAACTGGGCATTTTGCATTATATCGACCGGTTTGGCCCTACCCGTAAATTGTATGTCTATGGGTTGAAAGCCCGCGAAAACACCCTGTTCGACGAATCAAAAATCGAGGTAGACGGTGGCGGCCGGAATCCATACCGCAACTATTTCCGGTATTGCCGCCGGCACCGGCGCGATACTTTTCACCTCAACAACGGCGGCCCGGTTGTTTTGCTGCTCACGTTGCTGGCGGGCGTTAAAAACCCCGTTTATCATATTCACGGCACCATTTACTGGAAAACCCCTTTCCAGAAATTATACCTGAAATCCGTCTGGTGGGCCGTCCGGTTCCTGCTGTTCTTCCGCAAAACGACCTTTGTGGCCAATTCGGAATACAGCGCGTCGGTATTCAGGGAGAAAGTTTTGCCGGCAGCCCCGGCTGTGGTGTACAACGGCTTTGATACCAAGAAGTTTACGGCGCATTGTTCACAACGCAGCCATCTGAAAAAACTGGCCTATGTCGGCCGCCTCCAGACCGGTAAAAATGTGGACCTCGTTATCCGGTTGTTTGAAGAAGCCGCCGGAAGCCACCCCGGGCTGGAACTGCATATTGCCGGTACCGGGCCGCTGAAAGCGGAGTTGGAGCAGCGCTGTGCAGAGAGCCCTTACGCCTCGCGGATCATCTTCCACGGGTTTATTAAAGATATTCAGGCTTTTTACGCATCGGTAGACCTTTTCCTTTTTCTGAGCGCCTACGAATCCTTCGGGAATGTAGTGGCCGAGGCCCTGCTGACGGGGTTGCCCGTTCTGACCAGCAACGTACCCGCCTTCAGGGAGATCCACGGCGGAGACCCGGCCTTTGAGCTCGGCAACCCGGCCAATTATCCGGAGGTGAAACGCAGATTCCTCAACGCGCTGGCCCATTATCCCGTATTGGCCGCCAAGGCATTTGCACTTTCCAAAGAAATGGAGTACAGGTTTTCGATCGGATCCCACCTGGCCCAAATGACCAAAATTTATGAACAGTTGTAGTCCACCGGTATTTTATTACCACTCCGTGGCGCCTTCAAAGCTGGAAGGCTGGGTGCTCAACGGCTTGACCCTGAAAAGCGCAGTCTTTGAAGACCAGTTGCAATACCTGCAATCAAAGGGTATGCGCACCCTGTTGATGGATGAATGGATGGCTTTCCGGCAAGGTGAAAAAACGCCGGAAGGCAACGAGATCTGCCTGACTTTCGACGACGGCTACCTCGACAACTGGGTTTACGCCTGGCCCTTGGCCGAAAAATACGGCATGCGGTTCACACTGTTTGTTTCACCGGAATGCATTGACCCGCGGCCTGTGATCCGACCTACGCTCAAAGACGTATGGCAGGGCAATTGCCGGGAAGAAGACCTGGATATCCGGGGATACCTTTCCTGGGACGAACTCCGGAAAATGCAGGCCTCGGGGGTCGTCGACGTTCAGTCGCACACCATGAGCCACGCCAAATACATCTCCGCTCCGGCCATGACCGGATTTTATTACGGCGGACCCAAAGGGGTGTATCCGATCTGGAACGCCGACCCGGATATAAAGCCATTTTATATGGCGGACCCCCATTTTGAAAAACGCCTGCCCCTGGGCGCCCCGCTTTTCCGGGAAAACTCGGCCGTCGTCGTCCGCAAACTGAAGATCAACCCCGCATTCCTGGCGGAAAGCGTCGCGATCGCCGGAAATTACGACCTGAACGACCGCCGCCAGCGCCCGGCCTACGAAGAAGCCGTGGTAGAAGTGTATAAAAGGTATAAAATGGAAGGCAAACTGCCGGCCGGACTGGAAAGCGAGGAAGATTATATGAACCGCCTGGCGTATGAAGTGATCGATTCCAAAACCATTATAGAAGACCAACTTTGCAAGCCCGTCCGGTTTTTGTGCTGGCCTCATGGGGATAACAGCACGGTGGCCCACAAAATGGCCATTGAAGCCGGGTACCTGGCCACTACCTCCGGGAAAATGACGGGGGAAGCCGGTAAGCCGGACCGCATCCCCCGGGTCGGCGCCGATTTTGAAAATTCGGTATGGGTGAGCCGCCAGAAATTTCATTTCAAGATCAGCAGCCATTACAAAAAACAGCCGTATTACACCGTTTGGATGGCGAACAATTTCAAGAATAAAATGCTAAAAAGAGGCTGATGTTTTTTTACCTCGACATAGAAAATACCTGGGATACCAAAGTGGTGGAAGTCATCCTGGATGAAGGCGACCGGCAGCCGGATTTTACACGTCCGAATGTTTTGTACCTGAACAAGGGTGTGCAGCGGCTCGCTTCTTTCGAATGCGGCGCCGATATGCGGCTCATCCTCTTGGGCGACCCCATCTTTGCAGGCCAGGAATCTCTTCTTTGTTCGTTTGTTTCCAAAGACGCGCAACTGGATGAATACCGGCTTTATGAAAATATAAAAGGCCATTATTACTGGTTTTTGCTGTACAGGGGCGGGCTGCGTTGCGGCGCTTCTTTCGGCGCTGTTTACCCGGTTTATTTCCAGGCGGAAAAGGACCGGGTAACGTTAAGTTCCTCTTCCTTTTACCTGGCCGGGAAAACCGGCGCCGAACCTGGCAATAAAAGGAATTTGCTCGAGCGGCTGTTGTTCAATTATCCGTTTTTCGGTTCTACCTGGTGGGCAGACATCCAACTGCTGGATGCGCATCGCCACCTGCACCTCACCGGCCATTCATGGGCCGTGGAAGGCCATTTTGAACTTGAGCGTTATTTCGGCGCTCCGGAATACCATTCCCGGGATCGCCTCGACGAACTGGGAGCGTTGTTCCAGGATGAGTGCGCCCATTTTTTCCCGGACGAACCCTTTGCCGTTTCCCTGACGGGCGGGTTCGACGGCCGTACACTCACGGCTGCCGCCCGGAAAGCCGGAAAAACGTTTTTCACCTACAGTTTCGGTCAGCCCGGCGCCCCGGACGTTGAAAACCCGGCCCGTCAATCCAAAAAACTGGGGTTGTCCTACCATCCGGTTCTGCTGGACGAAACCTACCTGAAAAAATACGCGCTGGATTCAGCCCGGGCTTTTATGCAGCTGACGGAATACAACGGGAACCTGGGCCGCCCGCATTACTATTATGCCGCCCGCGCCTTGTCGGAAAAAACGAGATATATCGTTACCGGGAATTTTGGCAGCGAATTGTTCAGGGCGCTGCACCTGGCCGGCGTCATGATGAGCCAATGCCTGATCGACGTTTTTTCCGCCACGGACAATAGCTGGAAGGACACCCTGCGGCGGGAAGCCCTGCAGTGGGGCGAATTGTTTACAGAAGAGACCGAGTCGCTGATCGAAGACCTTCAGGCGTACCTTTCGGCCAGGAAAGGGCAAGACCCCAACCACCGGTTCTACGGATTTGTATTGGGTGAAATTTTCCGAAAATATTTTGGCCCGGAGCTGGTCATGCAAAGCCATTTTCTCAACAACCGGACGCCTTACCTGAATCTCTCTTTTTTTAAAGCCCTCAACCAGACCATATGGTCGGGCGTACACAGCCGCCTTTTTGAAAAAATGAAGAGCCGGCGCATGAAAGGCCAGTTGTTTTACGCTACGTTCCTGCGGCATTCGGACCAGGATCTGTACCGGATGCCGACGACCAAAGGGTACTGCCCGGCCGATGTGCTGGAACCCTGGCGAATGCCTTTGCTGGTCGGCGGGGTCCTCGTTCAGAAATACCTGAAAAAAGAATTTGCCGACGACAACGGCGTGGAAGCTTTTTTCAGCCGGTACGCAGGCGAGCTTGCCGCTCATCTCCGCGAAAACGGCGCAACCCCGGAACTGTCTGTTTTACTTCGGGAAACCGACCGGATGGAAGAAAAAATCAAGCGGTATTCCATTGCCCTGGGGTGGACGTCCACCACTGAAATGTTTACACCTTTATCGAAATAAAACACCCAAAATCATAATATCGCAGGTTATGAATGCAAAAATCGAATATGCCAACCCCAGCGAGCCCTTCTGGCAGGAATACGCCGGGCTTTGGGAAAATGCCCTGGTCAGATCTCCCTTTAAATCACCGGCCTATTTGCGCGCATTGGCTGCGCATTACCAAAATAACATTGCCTATTTCAGGTGTTATTCGGGCGACCGGCTGATCGGCGCCACCTTCTTCAGGAAGGACAAAAATGTGTACCGGATGTTGTGCGAGGTGAAGGCGGATCATCATTTTTTGATCATTTGCAAAAATTGCACCGAGGAAGAAAAACGGCAATATTTTAAGGCCTTATTGGAAACGGTTAAAAAAGAAAGGTGGTCGTTGGTCCTTAAAAACAAACCCACCTGGGCGCCTTATATGGAATTGCTGCTGGAGGAGATCAAAGACAGCGGCCTGTTCTGGGAAAAAGCCGCGTATTCGAGTTGCAAAATGATGGAAGGGACCTCGCCTAAAGATCTGGCCGACCAGTTTCGCCAATCCAGGGGATTGCGGTACAAAGCAAACCGGCTGACCAAAGAGCAGGAAACCGTTTTTGAAGTGTTTACGGAAAAAGAAGACCTGGATAAATGGACTGAGGATTTCTGCAATATGCACGTCAGAAGATGGAGCGGCTCCCTGACGCCTTCCCAATATGAAAAGGGAGTTAACCGGGATATACTCAGGTTCAGCCTGAACGCCTGGGTCGATGATAAAACACTGGTGCGGTTTTCGATCCGCGCCGGGGAAAAGCGGATCGCCAGTCTGATCGCTGTGGTGCAGGGAGATACCTTGATCTACCACTCCCCTGCGTACGATCCGGATTTTGGCAGGTACAGCCCGAGCAAAGTGCTTTTGCTGCATATGAGCCAATGGATGGAAGCCAACCATATCAGCAACCTTGATTTTGGAGAAGGCGGGGAGGAATACAAGGACCGGTTTGCGAACAAAGAGCTGTCGATGGTCCGGATATTTATCACGCATCCCTATAATTTCCCCTTTATCGCAAGAGCGAAAATGAAAAATATCGTGCGGACCAGGTTGCGGAATAACAAGGTGCTTCGGTATGTTTATCAGACCAAAACCTTATTATTCGCCAAGATCGCCAAGGCCATTACTTATTTAAGTTGCGAATGGATGCCCGTACTGGAAACGGAAGTAATCTGGGTAACCGTCTAAGGCATTGATTTCAGCCTGATTAAGGGAAATGGCAATGTTTAAAAAAAGAACTTTTAAATGACGGCGAATATTCAATATTATTCACCTGCGGAAAAATTATGGGAAGATTACAAAGAACTTTGGAAAAACGCCGAAGTGCAATCCCCTTTCCAGTCGCCGGATTATTTGCGCACGCTTGCAAATTATTTCCGGGGTGAAATTGCGATTTTTTCTTTTTTTTCCAATAGCCGGCTGACCGGCGCCGCTTTTTTCAGAAAAAAAAGAGGCATATATTATTTTCTGAGCGATATAAAAGCGGATCACAATTTTTTTGTGATTCATAAAATGAGCGCCGAGGAAGAAAAACGGGCCCTCATCAAAAGCTTTTTCGAAACCATCAAAAAGGAAAACTGGAACCTTGTACTCAACAACAAACCCTCCTGGGCGTCCTATATGGATATTTTCCAGGAAGAAATGAAAGCCAGCGGGTTGTTTTGGGCGAACTCGAATCACACGGTTTGCAAAGTGCTGGAAACCCCCGCCCCGGAAGATTTGTACCTGCGGTTTGGGCAGTCCAGGGAACTGAGGTATCGCATGAGCCGGCTCATCAACCAGCAAGGCGCCGTATTTGAAGTGTTAACCGGCGAAGAAGACCTGGAGAAATGGACGGAAGGATTCTGCCAGACCCATATAAAAAGGTGGCTCAATACCGTACACCCTTCAAAGTACGAAGTACCCGCCAACCGCAAAATACTGAAAGATTGTTTGGCGGCCTGGATCAGGGACGGCGTACTTGCCCGGTTCTCCGTACTGGTGGACGGCGCCAGGATCGCCTATGTGATCTGTCTGTTGCAGGGTAAAACCCTGATCCACCATTCGACGGCCTATGAAGCGGAGTACAGCAAATACAGCCCCGGCAAGGCCCTCATGTTGTTCATCAGCCAGTGGATGGAAAAACAAGACCTTACCCGCCTTGATTTTGGAGAAGGCGGGGAAACCTATAAGGACGAATTCAGCAATAAGGAGTTGATCCTGCAGCGGATATTTATTTCCCGTCAAAGAAATTTGCCTTTTATTTTAAAGGCCAAACTCAGAAATACCATGCGCAGAAAAATGCGGACCAGCCCGGTTCTCCGGAAAATTAACCGGGTAAGGACATTGGTTTTCGCCCATATTGCCAAATTGCTGACATTTTTGAGTTATGACATTATTACGATGGTTGAGATTGAATTTATCTGCTGAAAATAAACCCTTTCAAATTTTTCTCGAAAATGCCTGCACAAATTCAGTACACTTTACCGGACCAGCGTTTTTGGAAAGCGTATGCCTGCCTTTGGGAAAACAGCCTGCACAGGTCCGTTTTTCAGTCGCCTAACCTGATCGAACACCTGGCGAACAGATTCAGGCAGCGGCTGGCCATCTACCAGTTCTGGCAGGACGGCGAGCTTACAGGCGTCGGGTTTTTCAGAAAAGAAGGAAATGTTTACCATTTTCTGACGGATGTAAAAGCCGATCACAATTTTTTTGTGATCAGCAACCAAAGTACAGATGAAACCATTAAAGCTTTTTTTGAAGGTTTTTTCCAGGAAATCAAAAAGGAAAAATGGACGCTGCTGCTGAATAAAAAGCCGGCCTGGACAAAATACCGGGAAATATTCGCAAAAACGGCCGCCTCCAGCCGTTTGTTTTGGGTGAATGCAAAATATTCGGTTTGCCCGGTTGTTGAAAAAAATACGCCGGATGAATTATTTGAAAAATTGACGGAATCAAAGGATATCCGCTATCAAACCCGTCGATTGAAAAAACAAAAAGACGCTGTTTTTGAAGTTTTGACGGACGACCGGGAAATGGATGAATGGGTCGATGCTTTTTGCCGGATGCATGTGAAAAGATGGGAAAACACTTCCACGCCTTCCAAATATGCCGATGAAGAAACACGACAGATCCTGAAGGCCTGCATGAAAGCGTGGGCGGAAGACGGCGTATTGGCCCGGTTTGCCATCCTGGTGGACGGCAAAAGGGTCGTATATAATTTTGGACTGAAACAGGGGAATTCCTTTATCGGGCAGGCGCAGGCCTACGATCCGGAATATCAGCAATACAGCCCGGGAAAAGTCCTGATCCATTTTATTGCCCAATGGATGAAGGATCAGGGCATTACGGTTCTGGATTTTGGCGACGGGGATGATATTTACAAATATTCTTTTGCCACCAGGGAGCAGGAACTGACCCGCATTTTTATCTCCAGCACCTGGAACCTGCCTTTTATGGTAAAAGCCAGGATTCAGCAAAAAGTCAAGGAAAACCCCGTTTTGCTCCGGCTTTTGCGTGAAAAGATCAAACCTTTCGTTTACAGGGTCAAAAATTTTAATTTTCAATTGATCATTCCGGTTTTTTTGCAGGATGGTTTGGAAAACGGCTTTTGCGTATTTTTCATTTGAAAACTGAAGATGAATTTACATTCGCCGATCTATGAGAACACCCGATTCCTCCCGGGGTCACCACATTTTTACTTATCTAATTTTTGACATCAGAACATGGAACCATTAATCGAATTAGCCTTCCTGGAGGAGGGATTCTGGTATTTGTACGTTTTGTTGTGGCAAAAAAGCGTATACCGGTCCGTGTTTCAGTCGCCCCATTTTCTCCGGCAACTGGCAGCCAGGTTTAAAAACTCGGCAACGGTGGTCTACCAGTTCAAAGTCAACGGCGAACTGAAAGGCGCTTGCTTTTTAAGGAAGGAAAACGGCGTCTACCATTTTCTGAGCGACGTGAAATCGGATCATAATTTTTTTGTACTCCGCGACGATTGCACCAAAGAGGAGCGAAGCGCTTTTTTTAAAGGCCTGTTTGAAAAAATCAGAGAGAAAAATATGTTGCTGATCCTTGAAAACCAGCCTTCCTGGGCCAATTACATGGAGGAATTCATCGAGGAGGGCAAGGCCAGCAAACTGTACCTCAAGTCCTCTTCTTATTCGGTATGCCCGATCCTGGAAAAAAACACGGCCATCGATCTGGTCGAAAGCCTCAATAAAAGCACCGAACCCAAACGCAAAGCCGACCAACTGACCAAAAAAGGCGCAGTGCTGGAAGTCTTCAGGGGCGAGGAAGACCTGGATAAATGGGTGGATGAATTTGTACATCTCCATATCCGCCGCTGGGATAATACCCATTCGCCTTCCCGGTACAACGACCCGCAACAACAGACGTTACTCCGGGATTGCATCAAAGCCTGGGTCGAGGACGGCGTGTCCGTCCGGTTCTCACTGCGGCTGGGGCAGGAAAGGATCGCCCTGTGGATCTGCCTCATCCAGGGTGATTCGCTGATCCGGCACACCACCACCTATGATGTGACCAAAAACAAACTCAGTCCGGGCAAAGCCATGATGTACCACGTCGGCCAGTGGATGCTGGAAAACAACCTGAGTAAAATGGATTTCGGAGAAGGCGCGGAACCTTACAAATACGAATTCATCAATAAAGAACTCGATCTGAACCAGGTCCTGATCAGCAGAAAAAAAAACCTGTCCTTTATTTTCAAAAACGCCCTCAAACAGAAGATCCACAACCGGATGAAAAAAAATCCGAAACTTAAAAAATTCTATTACGACAAGATCTGGCCGTGGACGCATTAGTATCCGCCAAATTTATTTGGCCGGATCCCCGAGCGGAGCGTGGGCAGATAAAGGCAAGAGGGTCAAAAATTAAACTGCATCTGATGAAAAAATATCTCTTTGCGATCTTAAGAACTGAGTTCGACGACGATTACCTGCTCTGGGAAAAGGTATGCCGCGAGCGGGAAAACCTGGTGGACTGGGAGGTGATCGACATCAGCCAATCGGATTGGCTGGAGCGGGTTGCTTCCAGGCCTTTCGACGGTTTGCTGGCCATGCCGCCAGGGATCACTTCAGCCCTGAAGACGATGTACGACGAGCGGGTGTATATCCTGCATACCGTTTTAGGGCTTCCGGTATACCCTTCCATGGAAGAGATCCAGGTTTACGAAAACAAAAAATACCTGTCATATTGGCTGGCTGCCCACGACATTCCGCACCCGGGCACCAAAGTGTTCTACAACCGGACGGAGGCACTGGAATTTGTAAAGAATACCCCGTTGCCCGTCGTCGGAAAAATGAGTGTCGGCGCATCCGGCCGAGGCGTGACGATCCTTAAGAACCGCAGGGACGCTGAAGCCTATGTCAATAATATTTTTGCAGGCAAAGGCCCGGTAAGGAATACCGGCCCGAACTGGAAGAAAAAAGGGTTGTTGAAAAGAGCCTTCAGGAAGTTGCTCCGGCCTGCCGAATTGAAAGAAAAACTCCAGCACTATAAAGCCGAGCGCTCGGAACTGCAAAAAGAGTTTGTCATTTTCCAGGAATTCATACCCCATGCGTACGAATGGCGCTGTGTCCGGATCGGCGACTCGTTTTTTGCCCACAAAAAAATAGTAAAAGGCGAAAAAGCCAGCGGCACGCTGGTCAAAGGTTATGAAAATCCTCCGCTCGACCTGCTCGATTTTGTAAAAGAAGTGACCGACCTGCGGAATTTCTGGTCGCAGTCCGTTGATATTTTTGTAGACCCTCGAGGGCGGTATCTGGTCAATGAAATGCAATGCACCTTCGGCCAGTCGGACCCCTACCAGATGCTGGTAGACGGCGAACCCGGCCGCTATCGCCTCCTCGACGGGGAATGGACCTTCGAAGCCGGTGATTTTAACCGGTATGCTTCCTTCCTGCTCCGGCTGGATCATTTTATGGATGTATTGAACAACACCCGTCCGGATGTAAGCAATCCCCTGGTTTTAACCAGCAAGTGAACGGACAAGACACCTGCGCACCCATTCTGAATCAATTCAACATCTTAAACACAAAACAGTGAAAGTGTTATTTGTTGCAAGTGGAAATTCCAGGTTTTATGACATTGCCCCGTTTATCAAATCGCAGGGTGAATCGTTGGTCAATGCGGGTATTGAAGTTGCCTATTTCCCGGTATTGGGTAAGGGGGCGTTTCATTATCTGGAGAATGCCCTTAAACTAAGGCGCTTTCTGAAGGCGAATACCTTCGATGTCATCCACGCTCATTATTCGCTTTGCGGCTGGGTGGCGGTATTGGCGGGCAGTAAAATCCCGGTGGTGCTTTCCCTGATGGGCGACGACGCGCGCGGCAGTTTTGTCGGCGAATCAAAAAAAGCATTCAAAAGCAGGCTCCTGATAGCGCTCACCCGCACGGTGCAACCATTTGTCAAAGCGATTATTTACAAATCGCCGAACATGGAAAGGGCCATCCACCGCAAAAAGATTGCCTGGCTTGTGCCAAACGGCGTGCGGCTGAACCAGTTCCAGCTGAAGGAAGGCGGATACCGCCAGGAATTGGGCCTGGACCCCGGGAAAAGGTACGTTTTATTCCTGGCGAATCCGGAAGACCGGAATAAAAACATTGCGTTGGTGCGGGCTGCATTGGCCATATTGAATCGCCCGGATGTGGAATTGATCAACATTTTTGATGCGCCGCACGATACGGTGGTAAAATACCTCAATTCGGTCGACGTTTTTACCCTCTGCTCTTTTTCCGAAGGCTCACCCAACGTGGTGAAAGAAGCCATGGCCTGCAATTGTCCGCTGGTCGCCACCAATGTGGGGGACGTAGCCTGGGTAACAGGCGAAACGCCAGGGTGCCTGGTGTCTTCGCACGATCCCGCAGATTTTGCAACTAAACTTTCAGCCGCGCTCGAATTCAGCGAAAAGGTCGGGAGGACCGAAGGACGCCGGCGACTCCTCGACCTTGGCCTCGATGCCCGTACCATTGCCGAAAAAATCCGCCGGATCTACGAACAGGTGTCGGGCAAAGTGTCCGGTTCCGGTAAACCCCTCAGGGTAATTGAACACCAAAATAACAACTGATTTTCTGACTTGGCAATCTGATGTAAGAGAGGATGCGCCACCTCCGCCTTTGAGCTACGGCGGCCAGAGGAGGATGCGAAGATGCGAAGATGCGAAGATGCGAAGATGCGAAGATGCGAAGATTTGAGGATGCGAAACCCCTCGTATCCTCAAATCCTCGTATCCTCAAATCCTCGTATCCTCAACAGTAGAACACCCAATTTACCAATCATAAATCCTCAATCAATGTGTGGAATAGCAGGCATTATCAATTTTGACGGCGCTCCGGTAGGAGAGGACCGCCTGAGCGCCATGACCAGGGTGATGAAACACCGGGGTCCGGACGATGACGGGCTTTTTTCAGAAGGCGGCATCGGGCTTGCATTCGTTCGTCTGGCTATTCTCGACCTCAGCCCGGCCGGCCACCAGCCCATGTTTTCCCCCGATGAAAGGTACGTAATGATCTTCAACGGCGAAATTTTCAACTATGTCGAATTGCGGGAAGAACTAAAAGCGAAAGGCCACTATTTCCGGACTCAAACGGATACCGAGGTGATCCTCGCTGCTTATGCGGAATGGGGAGAGCAGATGCTCCACAAGTTTAACGGCATGTGGGCCATCGTGATCTATGACCGCCAGGAAAAAACCGTTTTTGCTGCCCGCGACCGCTACGGGATCAAACCTTTGTATTATTACACGGACCAGGACCGCCTCATTTTTGCATCCGAAATTCCCTGCATTCTTGAAATGTTGGACAAAAAACCCACACCGGATGAAAGTGTAATATTTGATTTCCTGCTTTTTGACCGGACAGACCAAACGGAAAAAACGTTTTTTAAAGAGGTTAAAAAACTGAATCACGGGCATTTCTTCCGGATCAGCAATGGGCCGGCGCCGAAAGAACACCCGAAATATGTCAGGCCTCAAAAGTGGTACGATCTCAGAAAAGAACTGAAGGACCCCTTCAGGGACCCGGCAGAATTCAGGGAAATGTTCACATCGTCGGTCAACCTCCGGCTGCGAAGCGACGTACCCGTCGGCGTTTGCCTGAGCGGCGGCCTCGATTCCTCCAGCATCGTTTCCATTTTGCTCAAAGAATTTGGCAAAGCTGATCTGAATACCTTTTCGGCTGTTTACGGAAAAGGAGAGGAGGGCGACGAGTCCGCTTTTATCAATTTGTACCAGAAAGACCTGAAACAAATGTATTTCACCCATCCCGATCACAAGTCGCTGATGGAGGATATTCCCGCTTTTGTGCTGGCGCACGGAGAGCCGGTGCCGAGCACTTCCCCGTATGCCCAGTTTAAAGTGATGGAACTGGCTACGGAGCATGTGACCGTTACCCTCGACGGCCAGGGCGCCGACGAAGCGCTTGCGGGGTACCACTATTTTTTCGGATATTATTTCAAAGACCTGCTCCTCAAAGGCCGGCTTGGAAGGCTGGCTTCCGAAATGACCCATTACCTGCGCAAACACCGGTCACTTTACGGATTAAAAAGCATGCTCTTTTTCCTTTCGCCGCTGGCCATGCGAACCCGCCTGCGCGCAATGGAAAAAGGATATCTCAACGACGATTTTTACAATGCCCACGCTTCGGAAGCTTCGGTGATCTCAGGCGATCTCTATGGTTCCAATACCCTGCAGGACGCCCTGATCAACCATTTCGAATACAAACTGGAACACCTGTTGAAGTGGGAGGACCGCAACTCCATGTGGTTCTCCATCGAGGCGCGGGTTCCGTACCTCGATTACCGCCTCGTTGAACGCACCCTTTCCCTGGGCGACGAACTGATCATCGACAAGGGCATGACCAAACATATTCTGCGGGAAGCGATGAAAGGCATTTTGCCTGAACCCATTCGTGTTCGCCGGGATAAAGTCGGCTTCGGGACACCCCAGGACGAATGGTTCAGAACCCCCGCCTTCAAAAAATATATTGAAGAACTGATCCACTCAGAATCGTTTGCATCCAGGGGCGTCATGGACGTCAAAAAGGTTCAGGACATCTATAAAAAACACCTCAACCGCGAAGGCAACTATGCCAAACTGATCTGGAAATGGATCCACCTGGAAAACTGGTACCAGCAGTTTATAGATGTTGCGAAGCATGTCAAGGCGCCTCCGGTTGTCAGGACGATTATTTCGGTCGCCTGTGGTGTGATAGAATATTTCGGATGATGAACAGGTTGTTTTTTAAAATCCTGCGCTATTCCGGGCTGCCGTTCCTTTTCCGGGAATTGATCCAGCGGAACAAAGTGACGATCCTGATGTTCCACGACATCCGTCCGCAGGCTGCCGACCCTGTTTTCAGGTATTTGTCCGCCCATTACAATATCATCGGCCTCGACACCTTTATCGAGGCCGGCCGGCGCCGGAACGCAGCTATTTTGCCGAAAAAAGCCCTGATCGTTACGTTCGACGATGGGCATAAACGCAACTACGAACTGGTTCCGATCCTGCAAAAATACCACATTCCGGCCACCATTTTTTTGTGTTCGGGCATTGTGGACACCAACCGGCATTACTGGTTTATGTACAAACACCCGGATATCGATTCTTCCGAACTGAAGAAGGTGTCCAACCAGGAAAAACTCAGCATCCTGAGCCGGGTTGGCTTTGAAGTGGAGCGGGACTTCGAAGTCCGGCAGGCGCTCACCCGGGCTGAAATTGAAGAAATGAAAACGGCTGTCAATTTTCAGGCCCATACCGTTTTTCATCCCTGCCTGCCGACTTGCACCGACGAAGAATCTAAAACGGAAATTACCCAGGCCAAACGTATGCTGGAGGCAGGGTATTCGCTCAGGATCAATGCCCTGGCCTATCCCAACGGCGATTATACCGAACGGGAAATCCGCTTTTCAAAGGAGGCCGGCTACGATTGCGCCGTAACGGTGGATTACGGCTTCAATACCATCCATTCCGATCCGTTCAGATTAAAACGGCTGAGTGTAAACGATACGGAAAACCTGGACGAACTGGCGGTCAAAGCCAGCGGGGTTTGGGGGGCGGTCAAGTATCCGCCAAATTTATTTGGCCTGATCACCCGAGCGGAGCGAGGGTAGGGTGAGAGGGTGAGAGGGGTGAGAGAGTGAGAGGGGTGAGAGGGGGAGCATATGAAATTCATCATTCATCAAAAAAAGACCAAGTGAAAATAAAGATTTTTTCAAATTACGAAAACCTGGAACAAAGCGGCGATTCGGCTCAGTTGGAAAACTTTGTAAACCTCCATGTCCACGGCAATTTTTTTCAGAGCCCCGTTTTTTTCAGGTTCATCGAAGGTATCCGCGAATACCGGCCCATTCAATTGATCGCCTCCGACGATGAAGGCAGGATCTGCGGGTCGATGCTGGGGGTGTTCCAGGTAAACGGAACCGGGCTCAAGTCGTGGTTGTCGCGGAGACTCATTGTCTGGGGCGGCCCGTTGATCCGGGAAGGCGACGATGCCCCGGCCCTGACGGCTCAACTGCTGGCAGCCCTGAAAAAATGCGCCGCAGGCCGCGCCATATTTGCCGAATTCAGGAATTTCTTTGATACCGAAAACCTCAAACCCGCTTTCATCAAAGCCGGTTACAAGTATAAACCGCACCTGAATTTTCTGGTGAAAACCGATAATGAAGCCGAGGTGAAAAAGCGGGTGAGCAGCAGCCGGATGCGGCAGATCAAAGCCACGCTGAAAGCCGGCGCCGAAATTGCCGCGCCGAAGGACGAATCGGATATCATGGCCTTTTACAGCATTCTGCAAAAGCTCTACAAGGAAAAAGTAAAAAAACCCCTGCCCGGCCCCGACCTTTTTGTGAAAGGCTGGCAATCGGGGGTATTCCGGTATTTCCTGGTCAAACTGAACGGCCAGGTAGTCGGCGGCATTGCCTGCCCCATCTTCCGGGACAAGGTCATCTATGAGTGGTACGTTTGCGGCGAAGACGGCCAGGAAAAAGGCATCCACCCAAGCGTGCTGGCCACCTGGGCGCCGATTGAATACGGGTTCCAAAATGGCCTCGACCATTTCGACTTCATGGGCGCCGGCCGCCCCGACGAGGATTACGGCGTCAGGGAGTTCAAAGCCCGCTTCGGAGGAGAAGAAGTCGGTTTCGGACGTTATGAAATGGTGTTGAGCAAACCGCTGTATAAAGTAGGCAAACTGGGCATTCAGGTTTATCAAAAATTGAAATGAAACGCGTAATCATCGACATAGGTCATCCCGGGCATGTGCACCTGTTCAAAAATCTGGCACGCTTGCTGGACAAAAAAGGCGTGAAGGTGCTTTTTACCCTGCGGGAGAAAGAATTTGAGCGGGAACTCCTGAAGGCCGAAGGATTTGACTACAAGAGCTTCGGTAAACATTACAAGAGTCTGTCGGGCAAGATATGGGGGTTGGTCAAGTTTGACCTTCAGATGTTTTGGACCGGGTTGCGGTTCCGTCCCGGGCTTTTTATCAGTCATGGGTCCATTTATGCGGCGCATGCGGCATTTTTGCTGGGCAAAAAACACCTGTCGCTGGAAGATTCCGGAAATATGGAGCAGATCGTCCTTTACCGGCCTTTCACCGACGCCATTCTGACGCCCGACGTGTTGCCGGAGCAACTGGGGCCCAAACAGATCCGGTACGAGGGTTATCACGAGATCGCTTACCTGCACCCCGATTTTTTTACCCCCGACCCTGCGGTTTATGCCTGGCTCGGCCTGGCCGAAGGGGAGCGTTACGCCATCGTCCGGTTTGTTTCGTGGAACGCAACCCATGATGTGGGCCACAAAGGGTTGTCGAATGAAGACAAGGTCAGGCTGGTGAACCAACTGGCCGGCCAGCTCAAAGTGTTCATCACTTCCGAAGCCGCCCTGCCGCCCGAATTGCAGCCGTATCGCATCCGGATTGTGCCGGAAAAACTGCACCATGCCCTGAGTTATGCCAGCATCGTGGTGAGCGAGGGCGCTACCATTGCTTCCGAAGCAGGTGTGCTGGGCACGCCGGCGGTGTACATCAATACCATTGCGCGGAGTTATTGCCAGGACCAGGAGCGGTACGGCCTGGTTTACAACACCAGCGATCCGGAGCGGGTTTTTTCCCTGGTGGATGAGATCCTGGGTCAGGACCGCGAAGTTTTCCGGCAAAACAGGAAAAAACTGCTTGCCGAAAAAATCAATGTCACGCGGTACCTCTACGATTTTGTCAGCGACCGTTATGGAAACGGCGCCTTAAAAAAATGATGATAGATTAAAAAGCCATGTTATTCAATTCCATTGATTTTGCGATTTTTTTGCCGGTCGTATTTCTCATCTACTGGTTTGTAACCAATCACAACCTGCGGCTGCAAAACGCCTTTCTGGTGCTGGTGAGTTACATTTTTTACGGCTGGTGGGACTGGCGGTTTTTATCCCTGATCGTATTCAGCTCTCTGGTAGATTATTACGTCGGGTTGCGGCTTTCCAGGCTGGAAGACCCGGTCAGAAGGAAAAGATTTTTCCTGCTCAGCATTTTTGTGAACCTCGGGCTGCTCGGATTTTTTAAATATTACAACTTCTTTGCAGAGAGTTTTGCCGAAGCCTTCACCTTTTTTGGGTCGGAGATCAATTCGCGCACGCTGAATATTGTACTGCCGGTCGGGATCAGTTTTTACACTTTTCAGACGATGAGTTATACCATCGACGTGTACCGGCGGCAATTGGAACCCACCAGAGATATATCTGCGTTCTTTGCTTTTGTGAGCTTTTTCCCCCAGTTGGTGGCCGGGCCGATCGAGCGGGCGACCCATTTGCTGCCGCAGTTTTTCAAACCTAAAAAATTCAGCTACGACGATGTTTCGCAGGGGCTTAAACTGATGCTCTGGGGCCTGTTCATGAAAGTGGCGGTAGCCGACCGGCTGGCGCTGTACATCGAATCGGTTTACGGACATAGCGACCTGCATACGGGGCTTTCCTTCATGGTGGCCACCGTGTTTTTTGCCGTCCAGATTTATTGCGATTTTGCGGGTTATTCCCTCATCGCCATCGGTTGTGCGCAGTTGTTCGGATTCCAGTTGATGGAAAATTTCAGGCGGCCGTATTTCTCGGCTACGTTCAAGGAATTCTGGAGCCGCTGGCATATTTCCCTTTCTACCTGGTTCCGGGATTATGTGTACATCCCGCTGGGCGGCAACCGGAAGTCGACCACCCGCACTTACCTGAATTTGTTTACTACCTTCACCGTCAGCGGGCTATGGCACGGCGCCAACTGGACTTTTGTGGCCTGGGGCGCGCTGCACGGCGCCTATCAGTGTATTGAAAAAGGGATATTGAGCGGGATCCGGGTCAGAATACCCAATATCATCAAAATCGGCCTCGTGTTTGGGTTCACCTGTCTGGCCTGGGTGTTTTTCAGGGCTGCCACAATCGGAGAGGCGATCCATATCATCCATACGATGTTCACCCAACCCGGCGACAGCATTTATATCGGCGACAAAGGCATTTTTGCATTTTCCATCATGGGCATGCTGATCTTGTTCGGGGTTGACTTTGTGCAGGAATACGCGCCCAAATTCCGGGTACTGCAAAACCCATACCCGCTGGTCCGGTTTTCCGCGATCGTATTTCTCATGGCCTATATCATCGGCCTGGGGGTTTTTGACGGCAGCCAGTTCATTTATTTCCAATTCTAACCGTTAAAGCGACCATGATCAAGATAGTCAAAAAGCTGGCGATCGTCGCCGTTGCTTTCATCATATTCGATCAAATGGCCGGGGTGGCCCTGGATTATTTAAAGGACCACTCGCCCGACGGCCGGTATTACAAAACCAAACACTCGCTGGAATCGGGCACGGAAGACGTGGTCATCATCGGCAGTTCAAGGGGCGAAATGAATTTTAACCCCTATGTGATCGAGGATTCGCTTAAGATGACGGTCTGGAATGCCAGCAGGGGAGGACAGGGGTTACCTTATTTTCATGCCATCCAGAACGGCATGCTGGCGCGGTATGTCCCCAAAATTGTGATCCTGAATATTGAAGGGAGCATGTTGCAGCACTCCAGATTTGTGGAAGAAGCCGGGTTTTTGCGGCCGTTTTACAAAGGTCACCCCGAAATCCGCCCCATTTTAAACGAAATTTCGCCCTTTGAAAGATTTTATGCTTTTTCGCGCCTTTTTGCCTACAATTCGAGTTTTTACTACCTGATCCGCCCGTATTTCATCAAAGGTCTTGACGGCCGGCGGGAAGACAGAGGCTGGAAACCGATGGATGGCAGGATCAACGAGCATTACCTCCGCGATTCCACCGTCATTGAATTTGACCCCCGGCCGCTGGATAAAAATGCGGTGGCCGAATTCGAGCATATCGTCAAAACGTTCCAGGAAAAAGGCAGCCGGGTCTTTATCGTCATCTCCCCCAATTACGGCGCCTTCGAAGACAATACCCCGACGATCAATTACCTGCGCAATTTCGCCAAATCGATCAACATTCCGCTGCTGGTCCATTCCAACGATACGACCATCATCAAAAATCCGGATTTTTTCAACGACCCTTCCCACCTCAACCGGGACGGGGCCACCTATTTCACCCGGAAACTGATCGGCGAAATTAAGCCGCTGCTGACGGCGAGCCTTTAATTAATTGATTCGATTTGACGATTGATTCGATTTGACGATTGATTCGAACCAATCGAACCAATCGAACCAATCGAACCAATCGAACCAATCGAACCAATTGATTGCATGGGCAAATACCTAAAATATCTGAAAAGAAAATGGGCCGGCATCAGTTTTGTCCGTCCTATACAGGTGCAACCCGGCCAGGCTGTCGTTTCTTTTACTTTTGATGACGCACCGGTTTCCGCCTTCACCAACGGCGGGGCCATTTTATCCCGATCCGGATTTGCAGGTACCTTTTATATCGCGCTTTCCTTCATGACCGGTAAAGAGGCCGAAAACCGTTTTACGCTTCAGGATCTGGAACAGGCTCTGAATGAAAATCACGAACTGGGGTGTCATACCTCGGGGCATATCGACCTGAGCAGTACGCCGCTGGCGGAAAGCATACGGGACATTGCGTCCAACCAGGAAAAAATCAAACAACTGATCCCGGGGTTCAGGTTCCGGAATTTTTCCTATCCCTTCGGCGCCCAAACCCGTTCGATCAAAAAATACCTGAGCAGTCATTTCCGGAGCGCCCGGGGGATCGGGCACGGCCTGAATGCCGGCGAAACAGACCTGTACAATCTGAAAACCGTGAAATTGTACGAAAAACGCCATTCGCTCCCGGAAATTTTTGCCCGGATCGGCGAAGCCGAAGAGAAAAAAGCCTGGCTGATCTTTTATACCCACGATGTAACCGCCAACTACACCGATTACGGGTGTTCGCCCGCTTATTTTAAGGCGGTCGTGGAAGAATGCGCCAAACGCAAACTGACCGTCCGGACCATCGACGGGGCGCTTGACCTCATAGAATCAAAATAAAAAAACGGATGCGCGATTTTTCAGTTGCCGTTTACACCCGGCTGCTGGACAGTCTGCTGGATGCAGGCTACAGTTTCCAGTCCTTTACCCGGTTTCTGCAGGCGCCGGAAAAAAAGACCATCCTGCTGCGCCACGATGTGGACGACCGCAAACTTCACTCCCTGAAATTTGCAGAAATCCAGTACGGCAAAGGGATTGTGGGTACCTACTATTTCCGCATGGTGCCACAGAGTTTTGATGCGGGCGTGATCCGGGAAATTTATGAAATGGGCCACGAGGTCGGCTATCATTACGAAGATATGGATTTTGCCAGGGGCGACCCGCATAAGGCCATCCGGCTTTTTGAGCGTCACCTGGACAAACTGCGGCAGGTAGCGCCGGTTTCAACAATATGCATGCACGGCAGCCCCCGGTCGAAATACGACAATAAAGACGTGTGGAGACATTATCGCTACGCCGACTACGGGATCATCGGCGAACCCTACTTCGACCTGAATTTCAAAGACGTTTTTTACCTGACGGATACCGGCAGAAGATGGGACGGGCACAAGGTCAGCGTCCGGGACAAAGTGGAGAACCATTTCGGGCTTTCTTTCCATGCCACCAAAGAGATCATCCATTGCATTGAACGCGGCGGATTCCCGGAAAGAGCGATGTTCAACTTCCATCCGCAGCGATGGACCGACGATTACGCCCTCTGGTTAAGAGAAAAACACACGCAAACCCTGAAAAACGGAGTGAAATACTGGCTGATCAAACTGAGATCTTCCCCCGCGGGCGCCCGGCAGTTATAAATTTTACCTGAGGATTTTTGGCAGTTCCCCCCTTGTTATGAAACACTTTAAAATCATGAAAACATGGCAGTTAAATTTACACCAACTCCTGGGGTGCTCCGGCAGACCCCCAGCCAGGGCGACCTTTACCGGGAGGCGCTTGCCAAACAAGTACCGGAGGCAATAGTTGACTTTATCAGCGAATTTACGGATCTGGATGAAATCGGGGACCACGCCATCCTGGAAACCTCCTCGACGGTTAACCTCATTAACCTCAATCCCTGGAACGGTTATTACGACAACGGCATGGGGTGCATCATCAACCTCAAGTCGCTGAACAATATCCGGTACATCAACAAGTACCTGGAATCCGTCAATGCCAAATTGCGGACCGGCGGCTTGCTGTTCGGCTGTCTGGAAACCTCGGAACAGCGCAAACAAAGGTTGATGGCCAAATACACCTGGCCATTTAATCTGATTTATTACTGTTTCGACTTTATGTTCAAAAGGGTCTGGCCCAAAATGCCCATGCTGAAGAAGTACTATTTCATGCTGACCAACGGGCGCAACCGCGTCATTTCGGAAATGGAAGCCTATGGCCGCCTGTATTCCTGCGGGTTCGCGTTGGAAGACGCCACCTTTGTCGGGGGCAAACTTTTTTTTGCAGCCCGGAAGAAGGGCGAACCGGCCTACAACACGGAGGCGACCTACGGTCCGCTGATCACTCTGGTCAGGGTCGGGAAGGGCGGAAAAGTATTCAAAGTCTACAAACTCCGGACGATGCACCCCTACGCGGAATACATCCAGGACTTTGTCTACCAGCGCAACGGCTTGCAATCCGGCGGGAAGCTGTGCAACGACCCACGCATCAGCACCCTCGGCCGCTTCCTGCGCAAGTTCTGGATCGATGAGTTGCCGATGCTGTATAACCTCTTTAAAGGCGACCTCAAAATTTTCGGCGTTCGCCCCATCAGCCAGCACTACCTGAGCCTTTATCCGAAGGATTTTCAGGATTTCCGCAAAAAATTCAAGCCCGGCCTGATCCCGCCGGTATACGTCGAGATCCCGGATACCATCAATGACGTGGTCGCCATCGAAAGGCGTTATCTCGAAGCCTATGAGCGCAATCCGGTCATGACCGACCTACGGTACCTCGCCCGGTTCGTTTACAACATCGTTTTGAAAAGCGTGAGGAGCAAATAATGTTCTGATACGTCAGCCAATCAATCGGATATGGGAACTATCGTCAAGAATAACCTGGGAACTTACCCTGTTTTTCTGGAGCGTTTTTTGGACCAGGGTTACAAATTCATTTTTTTCCATGAACTGAAAAAGACGGCCGGTCAGGTCATCCTCCGGCATGATATTGATTTTGATACCCATTTTGCACTTCAAACAGCCCGGATCGAAGCAGATTTCGGCATAAAAGCAACCTATTTTTTCCTGTTGCGTTCGCATTTTTACAATATTTTCTCGCCCCAGGATTTTGAAAACGTTCGCCTGATCAAAGAACTGGGGCACACCATCAGCATCCATTTTGATCCGGTATTGTACGACGACTTTCACCAAGGCCTGCAAAGGGAAGTTGCTGTTTTCCAGGAGTATTTCGGGACGGCTGTGGAGGTAATCAGCCTTCACCGGCCAAACGATTTTTTTCTGAATTACGATGCGCCGATCATGGGGATTGAACATACCTACCAGTCGGTGTACTTTAAGGATATCAAGTACTTTTCCGATTCCACAGGCGTATGGCGATATGGTCATCCCCATGATTCAGCGGAGTTTGCCGCCAACCGGTCCCTGCACGTTCTGATCCATCCGGTATGGTGGATGATGGACGGGGCCTCCAATCATGAGAAATTGATCTCTTATTACAACCAGCGGACCGAATTTCTGAAATCCGAATTTTTTAACAACTGCGTCCCTTTCCGGGAAGTGTATGGAAGCCTTCGATAATATTGCCCTTTTTGGCTGCAAGGCCACCACGCTGTTTTTGCTCGACAACCTGAAAATCCCTCATCCGGTCCGCCACCTGATCACCATCGGGCCGGAAGCGGGACTGAAACACGATGTTGCGGATTATTGCGACCTCAAAGCGGCAGCCGAAGCCAAAGGCATACAGGTGTATCAGGCCCGGTATTATTCCCTGAAAAATCAGGAGGACCAGGCGTACCTCCGGTCGCTCAAAATCGATATCGCTTTTGTGATCGGCTGGCAGCGCCTGATACCGGCGGAAGTCCTTTCAGAACTGACGGTGGGCGCCTTCGGCATGCACGGCAGTTCGATGAACCTCCCGCTGGGCAGGGGGAGATCGCCTATGAACTGGTCCATTATCGAAGGCAGGCAGATTTTTTATACCAATCTTTTCCGGTACGATCCCGGGGTGGATTCGGGGGATATTGTCGACACTTTCAAATTTCAGGTTACGCAACGGGATACAGCCGAAACCATGCATTTCAAGAACACCCTGGCCATGAAATACCTGGTGGAGCGCAATATCCGGAAGCTGATGGAGAACGACTTTGCGCTCACAGCCCAGGACGCAACCATCCAACCGACCTATTACCCCAAAAGGACCCCTGAAGACAGCCTGATCGATTGGACGCAGGACGTTTATCTGATCGAACGGTTTATCCGGGCAGTTACCCGGCCTTTCAACGGAGCGTTCAGTTTTATCGCCGGCCAAAAAATAGTGTTGCTGGACGCCCAGGTTTTCGACGCCCACGATTTCGGTTTTGAAAAACTGGCCGCAGGGGAGATCGCAGCCGTTTTTGAGAGCGGCAAGTTTCTGGTCAGGTGTTACGGCGGGCTGTTGCTGGTGAATGCATTTGAAACCCCCTTTCCGTTAAAACCCGGCATGCATTTTGATAATAATGGATTGGAAGTCAAAATATTTGCAAGAAATAAGCAAGGGTATTTTGATGTGCCGGAGTAGTACCGCCGACCTCCGGTCGGCGGCATAAATAGTACCGCTGACCTCCGGTCGGCGGCATAAA
>CAZLEF010000051.1:29735-49669 GCA_964558465.1 uncultured Lewinella sp.
CGACCTCCGGTCGGCGGCATAAATAGTACCGCTGACCTCCGGTCGGCGGCATAAATAGTACCGTCGACCTCCGGTCGGCGGCATAAAAAATAATACCGCCGGCCTCCGGTCAGCGCCAAAAATAGATCAGCCGACCAGAGGTCGGCGGTACAAGAAGTATTTCATTACAATCTATCATTTTTCGTGAGCGGACCAATTTCCCCCCCCGGTTCGCTCACTTTTTTTTATGACCAGATAACAGAATCCCGGAGGGAGACTTAAATACTTATACGGAAATATTTGTATTTGGTTCAAAACGGGATCGGAAATACCCTCGCCTTCGGACAAACAAGCGCTTAACCGCGACCGCAGGCGGGTGCAGCAGAAATGATGTAAACACAAATGATCCCTTTTAACAAACCCTACCTCACCGGCAAAGAAGCCCACTACCTTTATCAGGCGGTGTATTCCGGACATCTTTCCGGCAATGGGGCTTTTACGCGAAGAAGCCAGCGTTTCTTCGAGGAAAGATTTGGTTTTGGCAAATGCCTTTTGACAACCTCCTGCACCGATGCGCTGGAAATGGCGGCTTTATTGTGTGAAGTAAAACCCGGCGACGAGGTGATCATGCCTGCTTATACTTTTGTATCCACGGCCAATGCCTTTGTATTGCGGGGCGCTAAAATTGTTTTTGCAGATAGCCGCCGGGATCACCCCGGGATCGATGAAGACGCTATCGAGGCGTTGATCAACGAACGAACGAAGGTCATCGTGCCGGTGCATTATGCAGGTGTCGCCTGCGATATGGATAAAATCATGGCCCTGGCCGACCGCTACGGACTTTGGGTGGTAGAAGATGCAGCACAGGCGGTTGACAGCTATTACACCGGCAAAAACGGGATAAAAAAAGCCCTGGGCGCCTTTGGTCATCTGGCGGCTTTTTCGTTCCATGAAACCAAAAATATCACTTCAGGAGAAGGAGGGATGCTGGTGATCAATGATCAGCGATTGCAGGCCCGGGCCGAGATCATCTGGGAAAAAGGAACCAACCGGTCCGCTTTTTTCAGAGGAGAAGTGGATAAATACGGCTGGATTGATGTCGGCAGTTCTTTTCTGCCTTCCGAGATCAGCGCGGCCTTTCTTTGGGCGCAGTTGGAAAACCTGGATGTCATTCAACAACAGCGGACCCGGCACTGGACGGCTTATTGCAAGGGATTGCAGCAATGGGCCTGCAAGGCAGGGGTCGGGCTTCCGCTGATTCCGGCGTATGCCACCAATAATGCCCATATGTTTTATCTGGTTTGCCGTTCCCTGGAACAAAGAACTGAGCTCCTGAAGCTGTTGAACGGAAATGGCGTACATGCCGTGTTCCATTATCTGAGCCTGCACAAAAGCCCCTTTTACCGGGAAAAACACGATGGCCGGACGTTGCCGGAGTCGGATCGTTATTCCGATTGTCTGGTGCGGCTGCCCATGTTCTTCGAACTGAATGCCATGGATGCGATTGCAAAATTAATCACCCAAATACAGTGAAACGATTTTTGCGCAAAAATGGCTTTATGGCGCTGCTCGTCCTTTTGAACGGCGCGTTGGCGGCTTACGCAACACCGATCAGTGATTGGCTGGATCCTACCGAATACATCCAACTGAGCCGATCCTTTCTGGGGCAGGCCACGGATGTCAACCTGGCGCATCGTTCCCCCTTATTCTCCCTTGTTTTGGCAGGATTTATGCTGCTCCTGAAGCCGCCGTTGCTGTACAAAGCGGCAGTGATTTTTCAATATGCCCTGCTGGTGTTTACTTCCTGGATGGTGTATGGGTTATTCCAAAGGGTCTTTTCGGCGAGATGGCCGGCTATGTTTACCGCCTTGTTGTTCAACTTGTCTTTTGCAACGATATTTTACGCCAACCTGATCCAAACCGAGATTATAACCGTCTTTCTGGTCGTTTGGTCGGTCGTCATCCTGATGAAAATGGAGGACCAGGGCAAATTCATACAATTTTTTGCCCTTGGCGCTGTGGTTGGACTGATTGCGCTGGCGCGCTTCAGCGCTGTGCCGCTGGTGGTCACTTATTTTGTTTTGCTGCTGATCATTTTGTTTCGAAAAAAAGCGCCGGCAAAGAAATGGGCGCTTTCGACCGGAATGTTTTTGGCGCCGTACCTTTTTGTCATCAATGCCTGGTGCCTCTACAATCAGGTTCACCATGGTTTCTATGGCTTGTTTCCGCACAGTGGCCAGGGGGTTTCCAGAAATATTACAGTGGCATCGGTCCGCCCGGAGTATAAGGTTTCAGCGGCCAACCAACCCATTCTGGAAATATTTTTGAAGGCTAAGGAAACTTACCTGGAAGAAAGTAAATCGATTATAAAAGGTTTTCTTGTAAAATTGGATAAAAACCACGTTTTGGCCCTTATGTACGGAGGGTATAACATCTACCTGGAAGCTTTGCCCGGCCTTCGCCAGCACTTTGGTTTGCCTGCAGCCGCAGGGGAATACGAGCTATCCACGAAACTGGCCGGCTTTTATGAGGAAGTTTCCAGCCAAAACCAGGCTTTTGTCCTCCAGTTCCGGTTCATTTCTTTTCTGAACGGTTTGCGGGTTGCAGAAAACGGTTCCCTGCCTTCTGAATACGGGCAGATCAACCTGAATTTCCTGCCCAATTTCCTTTTCAAAATCTACCGGTTTGCATTTATGGGTATTTCCCTGTTTGTGTTTTTTGCGTTTTTCTATTTTATAGCAAAGGGCATCCGGAATCGCTGGAGTTTTGAATTCACGTTGCTGGCCATGTTTTTGCTGGTCTTTTCCTTCTGGGGGATCAATTTCGCTTTTGTAACAGCCGCTGATGCCAGCCGCTTTAAATTTCCCGCAGAGCCTTTCATCCTGGGGTTATTTGTTTATTACGCTGCGCTGATCGGAAAGGGGCTTGCCGGAAGGTATGGCGCCCGGTTGCAGCAGCGCCAAACAGAAGTGAAATAATGGACCCCGGTCCTTCCATATCCTATTCCATTGTAATTCCCGTGTACAATACCACCCGGGTCCTCGAGCAATTGCATCAACGGATCGGGCAGGTTTTTGCATCCCGGATCGGGCAGTCTTATGAGGTTATCCTGGTAGACGACAGCTCCCCCAACCCTGAAACCTGGCCGACGGTCGAGGCATTGGTCCGGAACGGGCAAAATACCAGCGCCATCCGCCTGACCCGCAACTTCGGCCAGCACGCCGCCTTGCTTTGTGGTCTGGCCCACGCCGGCGGAGAGCATATCATTACCATGGACGATGACCTGCAGCACGCCCCGGAAGACATTCCGGCCCTCATCCACTTGCAGGATCATGATGTGGTGATGGGGCAATTTCCTGAAAAACAACATTCCTGGAGCCGGAATCTGTCGAGCAGCCTGAAAGGATATTTCGACCGGGTGTTTTCGGGGAAACCCCGGGACCTGCGCGTTTCCACTTTTTGCCTCATCCGCAGCAGTATAGCCCGGCAGATGCTGAACATGTCCAATATCCCTTACCCCCTGTTATCTGTCCTTGTTTTTTATGTGACCCGCGACGTTGTGGGCGTACCGGTCAGCCATAGTCCCCGGCAGGAAGGAAAAAGCGGTTATTCACTGGTCAGGCTGATCCGGCTGTTCACTCGCCTGCTGATCAATAACTCCCAACTGGTCTTTCAATTGATCGCCTGGAGCGGCGGCTTGCTTTTTACCCTGAGCATGATAACGCTCCTCGGGCTGCTGGCCTGTCAGTTGTTTCTGAAAGCAGTTTCCGGCTGGCTTTTCCTGGGATTTGGGATCTTGCTGATGATGGGCTTTTTATTGATCGCGTTGGGGTATATGGGTGCAGTGCTTGCCAGGATTGCCGCTGTGGCAGAACAAAAAAAACCTTATTTGATACGACAAAAAATTTCATACACCGCTAACCCTTAAAACATGGCAATTATCATCAATTTTTGTCCGACAGGCATGGTCCCTACCAAGGCCATGACCCCCTACGTTCCAGAATCTCCGGCGGAAATCATCGAACAGGTGCACGAAGCCTATGAATTGGGGATTACCATTGCCCACCTGCATGCCAGGGACGAAACCGGAGCGCCGGCATGGGAAAAAGAAATTTACGCCGATATCTTTGAAGGGGTGCGCAGGTACTGCCCTGAACTGATCATCTGCGGCAGCACCTCAGGCCGGAATTTTCCGGAATTCGAAAAACGGTCCGCCCTGATCGAACTCCGGCCGGATATGGCGTCTCTGACCCTGAGTTCATTGAATTTTGTGAAGGAAGCCTCTGTCAATCCGCCCGATATCATCGGGAGATTGTTTGCCAAAATGATGGAATACGGCGTCCATCCGGAAATGGAATGTTTTGACCTGGGCATGATCAATTACGGGAAATACCTGATCAGCAAATACACCGACGGCGATGCGCCCTTCTACTGGAATGTCCTCCTGGGTAATATTGCCGGGCTGCAGGCCACACCCTCCCAAATGGGGATCGCGATGACGGAAGTACCCGCCGGTCACTTCCTGGCCTTTGCCGGCATCGGAGGCAGTCAGCTCCCCGTGGCGTCGATGGCGATCAGCCAGGGGCTGGGCGTACGCATCGGGATAGAAGACAACATCTGGTGGGACCGGCAACGGACCCGCCCCGCCCGCAATATCGACCTCGTGCGCCGGGTACACCAATTGATGGAAATCCACGAACAAAGCCTGATGCCGCCCGGCCAATTCGGCAAAATGGGATTTTATAACCGGCAAAAAGTGGGCGTAAACTAATAAGATATGTTGCCCGAATTGCATATCCTGGCTTACTGCGAAGAAATGATCCCCATCCTGGCAGAGATCGCCCTCGACTGCGGGTATGACTCTACGTTTCGCATCATCGAAAACCGGGAGGTGGAAAAAGGGCGTTGCCGGATTGACCTTCCCGGGGTACATTTTGAACCCGTCCGGAAAAACGACTGGGTAACAACCGGCAGGGAAAAGGCGGCTCTTTCCGTGGTACAGCCCGCATCCAAACAAGCGGTCTTCCTGGAGTTTCAGCATTTTTGCGGTCTTCAGAAGGCGCATTATCCCGATTTGATCCATCCGACCTGTTTTGTCTCCAGAACGGCAATGACCGTTGGCGGCCTGATCATGGAACCTCTTTCGGTCATCTCTTCACATACCGCCATCGGCTTCGGCGTCAATATCCGCCGCGGCGTGAACATCGGCCACCACGGCAGCATCGGCGATTTTGTCAGCATCAATCCAGGGGCCAATATCGGGGGAAAGGTACGGATCGCCGACCGGGTCACCATCGGGATCGGGGCGGTGGTGCTCGACGGCATCGAAATCGGGTCGGATAGCTTCATCGGGGCCGGCAGCGTAGTGACCCGGTCTATCCCCGCCGGCGTGGTCGCCTACGGGAGCCCCTGCAAGATCGTCCGCGAAATTTCTGCAAAATGATGATAACAGAATCCGTCAAAGCAGAACAGAAAGGCGTGAACCACCTCACCGTTCTCCTGCTGTTTACAGGGATCTTTGCCATTTTACTCCTCGGTCAGTACGCCTCCAAAACCGGCGCCTTATTGATCAATCAGGGCAACCCTTCCTCAGCATTTATTTTTATTGCCATTGGCTACACTTGCCTGGTCAGCCGGGGATTCATCTGGATCATCCTGCTGAAACACGTCCGGTTGAGCGTCGCGTACCCGATCCAGGCCTTTTCGTTTGTGCTGATCATGATGCTGGATATAATGGTTTTTCAGGAGACATTGACGCCCGAAAAAATATTGGGCATGGCCCTTATCCTTTCAGGCGTATCATCCATTACGTTTTCCAAATGATCGCATACTTTTTCCTCCTGGTCATGGTGGCGCTGACCAGCACGGCTCAGTTCTTCATCAAAAAAGGCAGCCGCAATCTGTTTCTGGATCAGGGCATCAGGAAGTTCCTCTATTCCCTTGCGACCAAAAATCTGCTGACCGGGGCCCTGCTGACCTTGCTGGCCCCGGTCTTTTACATCCTGGCCCTCCGGGAGGTACCTCTGAGTACAGCCTATATTTTTTCCAGTCTGAATGTGGTGGCGATCACCCTGATCGGGCATCTTGCTTTTCACGAGCCGCTGCCTAAAAATCTCATCATCGGGGTGATCCTGATCGTTTCAGGCATCCTTTGTTTTGCCCTCTGAAAAATGAAGGTTTTTATTTCCCAATCCAATTATATTCCCTGGAAAGGTTATTTCGACGCCATCCGCCGGGCCGATGTTTTTGTGCTGTATGACGACATGCAATACACCAAACGGGACTGGCGCAACCGCAATCAGATCAAAACGCCCAACGGATTGCAATGGCTCAGCATCCCGGTGAAGGTCAAGGGAAAATTCTTCCAGAAAATCAGCGAAACGGAGGTTTCCGACCCCGACTGGGCCCTGAAACACTGGCAAAGTATCCATCAAAACTACCAGAAAGCGCCGTTCTTCCCGGAATACGGCCCCCTGTTCGAAACCCTGTACCGGTCGGCAACCGAGGAACGTCTCAGCCAGATCAACTACCATTTTTTGAAGGCCATTGCCGGTATGCTGGGTATAACAACCCGGTTTCGCTGGTCCTCCGAATTCGACCTGCAAGGCGATAGAAGCGAAAAACTGCTCCATATCTGCAAAGACCTGCAGGCCACGCATTACATCAGCGGGCCTGCCGCCCAAGGCTACCTCGATATGGAGCTTTTCCGCAAAAACGGGATAGATGTCCTCTGGATGGATTACGCCGGCTATCCTGAATACCCCCAGCTTTTTGGCCCTTTCAACCACCATGTTTCCATTCTCGACCTGCTCTTCAATACCGGACCGGGCGCCGCCGCCTGCCTTAAATTTTAATCCCCCCGTCTCCCCCTCACCAAGTCTCCAGCTCTGAGTGTCGAGTATCGAGTCTCGAGCTCCAAGTCACCAAATCACCAAGTCACCAAGTCACCAAGTCACCAAGTCTCCAAGTCACCAAGTCACCAAATCACCAAGTCTCCAAGTCACCAAGTCACCAAATCACCAAGTCACCAAGTCTCCAAATCACCAAGTCACCAAATCACCCTACCTAGCCTTCACCATCAGCTTCGTTTTTTGCCGGTCCCCGATCAGGAGTCTGCAGTAATAGCTGCCGGCCGGCAACTGCCTCCCTTCAAAGCGCACCTGGTGCTCACCCGCGCTCAATTTCTTATTCACCAATTCAGCCACTTCGCTGCCAAAGGCGTCAAAAACGCTTAGTCGCACCCATTCTTCCCGCTTTGCGGTGAATTCAATCGTTGTCCATTGCAGGAAAGGATTGGGATAACTCCGCACTTGCATATCCGTTTCCTTTTCCGGCGAGAAGGTATCCGTGATCAGGCTGCAACTGATAATGGGCAGCGGATGAAAATCCGGATGCATCATCGTTCGCACGTCCGCTTCCGGCACGCCGAACCAATCCATCAGGATCGAGCCGTAGACATCCCGGAAATCATTTTGCATGGGCAGCGCTTCCTGCACGTCCACGTTGAATGGGATTTCGGGGTTGTCGCCAAAGATCTGCGGTCGCACACACGGGCCGAACATGATCAGGGGGGCGGCGGTACCGTGGTCGGTGCCGAAACTTTCATTTGACCGGATCTGGCGGCCGAACTCGGAGAATGTCATGCCCAGCACCCGTTGCTCCAGGCTCTGGGCCTTGAGGTCGTCCTGGAAAGCTTTCACCGCGTCGGAAAGCGTTTTGAGCAGGTTGGCGTGCATGCCCGAAGTCGGGTCGCCGTCTTCCACCTGGCCTGCGTGGGTATCAAACCCGCCCAGACTGGCCACGTACATTTTGGTTTGCAGGCCCCCGGAGATGAGCAATGCAATGTTCTTGAGCTGGCGCGCCAGATGGGTGTCAGGATACTGGACCTGGTTTTGGCCGTTATTGGCGGCCAGTTCGATCCGTTCCGAATAGCGGTTGGTTTGCCGGATGATGGAAAGCAGATAAGCTAACTCTTCTCCGTAGCGGGTGTCCTGTATATCGCTTCCATCATTTTCCGGCACCTGGGTGAGGTTGAAGGGGTCGTTCAGGGACATGCTGAAATTGGCGGCTTCCCCCTGGCAGGTCGCCGAAACGGAATAACCCATGGTGATCGCGAACGGATCGGGGTTTTCCCCGTCGGGATAACCTTCCGGGAACCCCGGATGTTGGGTGTCGAGGTAGCGGCCCAACCAGCCGGTATTCCAGAATTGGTCGGGCGGAGAGCCTGAAGAAAAGATCTCCATCGACCGGAAATGGGAACGGTTCTGGTTGGGGTAACCTACGCTTTGAACTACTTCTAGTTTGCCTTCGTGAAACAAAGTATTCATGCCCGTCATTTCCGGGTGCAACCCCACGGTATCGTTCAGTTGCAGCACGGAACTTTCGGGAATGATGATATTCGGCCGGGCAATATGCAGGCTGGAGTACTGGTCGAGCGGGATGACCATGTTCAGACCGTCGTTGCCGCCATTGAGTTGGATCAGGACCAGAACCCGGTCCGTTTCCGTATTTACCCCGTTGAATAATAAAGGTTTGCTCAGTGCGGAGAGCCGGAACCCGTTTAACAAAAGCGGGATGCTGACTGCAGCGCCGGCGTTTCTTATGAATTGTCTTCTTTTCATTTTTCTTTTGGAATAAGGGAGATCAAAAAATAGAGATGAAGGGTGGTTGGGTTCAGGCCGGTTAACTCAAATAAAATTCGGCCATGGACAACATGGTTTTCACCAGCAGCCGGAGTTTGTCCTCCACAGCGTTGGCCAGGTCGGAGTTGTCCGGATTGGCAGCGTACTCCCCGTATTCCAGCGTCCATTCAAAATCCGGAAGCCCGGGGATCAGCAGGTCCTTGAGGGCTGCTTTTTGCCCATCGGTTATCGGCATGGGGAAGAGCATTTGCGCAAATTCATCCACGACAACATTTGGATTGTTGGGATTGGAAAAACTCGCTACCAGCGCCAGCACATCCGGCTTCATGACCGGCCCGTTGGCCTGGAACGGGAAATAGCCTTCCGTCGCCAGTTCCTCCGAGATCCGCATCCGGGTGGGCAGCGTGCTCGAATTGACCCAAAGCCGGTAGAACATCGGTTCCCGGTAGTACGAATCCCAACCTGCTACCTCGGGTACGCTGAAGTACTTCATTTGCATGTCTTCCGCAAAACTGTAGATCCTGTACCAGGCGTCGTATTTTTGATCGAGCGGCTCCGGGAGGGCGATTTCCAAAGATTTGTAAATGGACAGCAAAAAATCGAAGGGGTTTTTGATCATCAGCCCCTTGTTGCGCATATCAAAAAAGTGCTGGCTGCCCAGCAATGCCTGCAATGCAGGTCTGATCTCGTAGTTGTTGTCGATGAGGATTTGTGCCATTGGCGCAATTACTTCATTTTCAGTAGTTTCTTCGATCTTGTAGTCGACAAACCAGATATAAAGCCGCCTGCATATGAACCGGGCAACCTCGTTTTGCTGGAAAATGACATCGATCAGATGGGCGTATTCCTGCTCGCCCATATTGGAAATGGTCTGGTTGCCGAAGCGATGGGAAAGGGTTTTGGTCCCCGTATCGTGTTTTTCGGGGATGAAAACGGACCCGATCGCGCCGTCCGGTTCTTCAGTGGTAAATCCGAAATCTTCCCAGCCCGACAGCGAGCGCGCCATCTCCCGCACGTCCTGTTCGGTATAATTGGTATAATCCCCCGGGCCTGCGGCTGGCCCTTTTCCGATGGTGAACAACTCAAGCAGTTCCCGCCCGTAGTTTTCGTTGGGCGCCTCGTAACTGTTCCGGTTGCCGTTCAGATAGATCAGCATGGACGGGTCGATGGTCATTGCTTTTGTCAATTCCCTGAAATTGCCCCAGGCAAAACTGCGCAATAACGTGCCGTACCTGTACATGTAACGGGGGTCGAGGATTTCGGCAATGGGGAAGTGGTTGTGCCAGAACAGCGTCAGTTTTTCGCGGATCGAAATACCTTCATTCAGCATCAGGCCGACCGTCCAGCCGAAGAGGCTGCGTTCGCGGTATTCCATTTCATCCGAAAGATTATCGCCTGAATACCGGGTATCCACCCAGGTGGAACCGATGGGTACGTTCGGATCGTTTTCGAAAGAATGGTTGACGGGCGGCTCCGGCATCGGGATATCTGCAAATAATTGATCAAGGGTAGCTGTCAATCCCTGGTCGACAGCCAGGCGGACATTGGCCCGGTTCACACCAAAGGTTGCCCGGCGGAGCAGGTGGGCGGCTTGTTCGTTGGCCCAGGGCCCGGAGTAGGGCTCCAGCCCGGAAAAGCCGAACGGCATTTTAAATGCAGCCTCCTCTTGCCTCCGTTTGGTTGATGAATAAGTAAGGGATGTTGAATTGCTCATTTCTGTCGTTTTTGAGAACTTATGTTATACCGTTGAATACCTGAAAGACAAAACTTTGATGGAACGGCGAAACCGTCTTCGTAGTTCATGTAAAGTTACAGGGATTTGCCGGTTGCTTTTCGCTTGCAAACGACATTTACCCAGCTTTGGCGGGCAAAGACTGACAACTGAACTTCGGCTACGCTCAGTTTCCGGCAACTGACCACTGATCCCCTCCTACGCCATAGGCTTCGGCGGGCGGAGACTGACCCCCGCCGCCGCTAAGGCTTTGGCGGGCAGAGACTGACAACTATTCTGTCTATTCACCGGGCAGGAAAATGTGAACTACGAAGCGTTGAGGGTAGAACGTCGCCGCCGGATCAAAAAGTTTGAGAGCCTCCTCTCTTTTTTGGATGGGTATATGACAGGGGGTGAAAGGCTCAAAACCAGTCAGAAAAGGTCACGTAGGGCCGGAAAGCAGTTTTTTTTACGAGGGATCAGCAGATTAACTTTTTTTATCGTATTTTGCAACCAATAGACATACAGCCCGTTAAATAGATATTGGAAAAATTCTTCACCTATAATTGACCCTATGTTTTCCGGTCTCCGCATGGGTTTGTTGGTGGTAGCCGGTTTATTGCTGGCCGAAGATTTTCAGTTTGTGCTGAAAATTGAAGAAATGGTATTGGCTAAAGGAGACCCCCTCCAACTGGACTTGTTCGAAGATTGCAGCGAAAGCGATTCCAAGACCGACAAGGAAGAAGAACAGAAAGAGGAACAAATTTCAAAAAACAAAAATAAAGACAACCGGGCGAACGATTTGGCATACGCCGCTGCTCTGGCGGCAAGAAAAAGATTTCACAACCTGCCTGCCCTGCTCCCCGATATTTCTTACGACCTGGAAAGCCCACCTCCCGAGGTTTAATTGAACCGTTCATTCTGATCAACGGTTTCCCGGCGGTTCTTCCGCGCGGGCAGTCTTGAATTTGATGGAATCAATTAAACCAACTCAGTACAAAATCATGGCAAACAAGGATGTATATCAATTGGACCAGGTGGTAGAGGTCTATTTAAAAAGCAGCGGCCTTTTAGGCCCGGAGCAAACCATTCTGAATTTATTCAAAGATCAATGGCAGTACTGGCGTGTACTCGATATCGGGATCGGCGCCGGCCGGACAACCACCCATTTTGCCCCGGCCGCCCTGGAATATGTCGGCGTGGATTATGCCGAGTCCATGGTCCAGGCCTGCCAATGGGCTTTTGACGGCCTTGGCCCACGGGTAAAAATTCAGCTTGGCGATGTGCGTGCAATGCCTGAATTTGAAACCGGTTATTTCGATTTTGTGATGTTCAGCTATAACGGGATCGACAGCATCTCGCATGATGACCGGCTGCGCGCCCTTGCTGAAATGAAACGCGTGGGGAAAAAAGGCGGTTACGTGTTCTTTTCCTCCCACAATATCCAGTATATTCCCAATATGTACAAAATGCGGCAAATGAACACTTTGCGGAATTTTGTCTATCGCTTTTACAGGCTCGCTATGTTGCTCTGGCACAATGGCCTACCCTGGAAATACAAAAAAATGGATTATACGGTTATCCGGGACGACGTACACCGGTTCAGGCTCAATCATTATTACGCCAAACCGGGGGTGGTCGTGTCCCAGCTCAAAGAACTTGGATTCGGGAACATACGCGTATTCCCCTCCAAATCAGCAGGTGAGTTGGACATCAAAACCCTGGATAAAGTGGATCAATACGGATGGCTGCACTATCTATGTGAAATCTAGAACTTGGTTGGATTTTCCTGGTGTGACCACGCCAAAAGCGCATTGGCGTCAACTAAATTTTAAATCATATGATTATTCCAAATACAAATGATTAACAAATAAAGTTATTTTTTTCCACCACATAAGACACATAAGGTCACAATAGAAAGGCGTAATTGATCAATGCCATCGGCATTGGTCAATTACTTCTTATGTTTTCTATGTATCTTATGTGGTGGAAATATCCACTTACCGGCAGGATGCGAAGCCATCCTGTCCTGGAGAAATAAAATTTCTGGTCGTTACTCCCAACCCCCATAAGCCCAAAAGGATATCATCACCAAGCGAGGTAAACTTATGTATTAACCGTCGGTGTTAACGGGCCAGAAGGAATCAACTGGTTTCAAGACTATCGGATCTTTATGTCGCATAGCTATCTGAATATTTATGTCCGACGACATTCCTCAAATCCTCAAATCCACATATCCAGCAGCAACACCCCTGCCAGCCCCACCAGGGATACGATCGTCTCCATGATCGTCCAGGATTTGAAAGTCTGGAGAATAGACAGGTTGAAATATTCCTTGAACAGCCAGAATCCCGTGTCATTCACCTGGGAAAAGGTCAGGCTGCCGGCCCCTGTCGCCAGAACGAGCAGTTCGGGCGAAACGCCGGTTTGCCCAACCAACGGCGCGGCAATGCCCGCCGCGGTGAGCGCCGCCACAGTAGCCGAACCGAGCGCGATCCGCAAAGCTGCGGCAATACACCAGGCCAATACCAGCGGCGACATGCTGCTGTCTTTCAGGGTTGAAACGATATATTCGCCCGCCCCGCTGGCGGTCAGAATTTCCTTGAAAGCGCCGCCGCCGGCTATGATCAGCATGATCATGGCGATGGCTTTAACAGAATCGCCCAAACCCTCCATGACCTTGCCCAGGCTTTTTCCGCGCGCCACGCCCAGCGTAAATGTGGCGACCAATACCGAGATCAGCAGGGAAATGACCGGGTCGCCGATAAAGGTCAGGAATTTGGCCAGCGGCGCCGTTGCCGGGAGCAATAAAGCCGAAACGGCCGCCATCGCCATTAAAATAACGGGTATCAGGCAGGTGAAAACCGAAACCCCGAACGAGGGCAGGTCTTCAGGCGCAATGGCCGCGGTTTTGAACAGGTCTCTCCGGGGTTCAACCTTGATGTTCCGCAGCGTGCGTCCAAAAAGCGGGCCCGCAATGATTACGGTCGGGATGGCCAGCGCCAGGCCATACAACAAGGTGAGCGGGATATTCGCCCCGTAAATGACCGCAATGGACGACGGGGCCGGGTGGGGCGGCAAAAAACCGTGTGTGACCGAAAGAGCGGCGATCATCGGAATACCGACGAAGAGCAGGGGCTGTTTGGTAGAGTCGGTCACCGCAAAAATAATAGGGATCAACATCAAAAAGCCAACCGTATAAAATAGCGGAATGCCTACGATAAACCCGGTAAGCAACATGGCCCATTGAATATTTCGCGACCCGAACCACCTGGTCAGGCGGCCTGTTATGCTTTGCGCAGCCCCGCTTTCAGCAATCAGGCTGCCCAGCATGGCCCCGAGGCCCAGGATCGGCGCCAGAAAATTGAGTGTATTGCCCACGCCTTTCTGAAGGGTGGTTACCACCTGCATGGCCTCCATTCCCAATGAAAGTCCCACTCCGATGGAGACGATGATCAGGGCAAGGAATGCATTAATGCGCAATGCCATGATCATGACCAATAAGGCAATGATTCCGGCGACGATGATGAAAATGGGCATGGTTATGGTTTTAAATGTTGTTTCGGTTTCGGTGGTTTCAGGGTTAGTTCTGCGTCAGAAGCGTACCCCCTCTGTTGCAGCAATCCGCTGAAGGAGCAAATTCCACCCCCTGCACCCCCGCCAGCGGGGGAAAGCACCCACTCGGGATTATACGTCTTGATTTCAAGATCTTATGCCTGAAAACGAGTCGCAATATCCCCCGCTGGCGGGGGTAGGGGGTGGAAAGTTTTAATATTTTCGAACACGAATTAACCAGATAAGGATCCGCTAGTCTATCTTGCTCAGTTCCCGAAAAACCGGCCCCACCGCCTCACAGAACCGGCTGAACACCGGGAATAATTTTTGATAAACGGCCTGATTTTCAGGTATGGGGGCGACTACTTTTGTGGTTTTTACAAACGCCCTCGCCTCCTCGTACCCTCCGATCCACCCCATCGCCTTCATGCCGAGGATGGCCGCGCCCAGCGCCGAGGCTTCCGGATTTTCCTGCAAAACCACCGGCTGCCCGAATACATCCGCAAGGATCTGCACCCATTGGGCAGAATAGGCAAACCCTCCGGTTGCCACCACGTTTTCAGTTTGGCGGCCCTTTTCCTCCTGGATCATTTTAATCGCCAGCAAGTTAAAAATAATCCCTTCCATTGCCGCCCTGAGCAGGTGCGATTTTGTATGGGTCGGCGTCAGCCCGATAAACCCCGCGCTCGCGTTCGCGTCCCAGATCGGGGCCCGTTCGCCAAAAAGGTAAGGCAGAAACAGCAGGTTATCGGCGCCGGGTGGGGTAAGGCCGAGCATGGGCCCGATGTCCCGGCTTTTTTTGCCGATCACCTGTTTGAGCAGCCAGTCGATCACACCGCCGCCGTTGTTGCTGGGGCCGCCTACGACGTAATAACCATCGTCGAGCCAATAGGAAAAGATGCGTTGTTTTTCGTCTGTCAGGTGTTCATGATGGTTGATCCTGACCGCGCTGCTGGTGCCGATGGTCACCACCATGTCCCGGGTATTTCCGGCAGTTGACCCCAGGTTGGCCAGGCATCCATCGCTGGCGCCTGCGATGACCGGCGTTCCGGGGTTCAACCCGATTGACCGGGCGACTTCGGGTCTGAGTTTTTCAGTTTTAAAGGTCGTTAGGACGGGGTCTGCGAGCTTATCACGGCTGATGCCGGCCCAGTCCATGGCGGTTGCCGACCAGTGCCGCATCCGGTTATCCCACAGCCCGGAGGCTGCCGCCAGGGAATAATCCTCCAGCCACTCGCCGCAAAGGTGAAACAGGATATAGGCCTTGATGGAAACCCATTTAAAGGCGGATCCAAAAATATCGGGCCGGTTGGCTTGCATCCATTTGATTTTGCACAACGGCAGCATGGGATGAATAGGCGGACCACCGTACCGGTATATCTCAGCGCCGACAAGACTTGCCCTCAGGCCGGCAGCCAGTTCCTTGCTGCGGTTATCCTGCCAGGTCAGGCAGTTGGTGAGCGGCCGTCCCTGGCGGTCAACCGCCAGAATGCTGTGCATTGCGCTGCTGAAACAGACCGCTTCGGGAGAACCGCCTGTTTCACGGATTACCCTCCGGATGGATCTTTTAACGGCTTTGAATACAATGGAAGGATCTTGTTCGGCATACCCGGGCGCCGGGAAGAAGGAGGAATAGGTTGCTTTATATACAAAAAGCATTTGACCCTGCGGAGAAAACGCGACCGCTTTCAGCGCGGAAGTCCCGATATCAAGCGCCAGGATATAGGTCATGGTGCAGATTGAATTCGATAGCCGATATTTGTGGTTTGAAATTTAAACCGGATAAAAGTATGGATAAAAAACGGAAACCTGCCCTGGAAAAATTATTCGTTTACGGCACCCTCAAGGATGCAGAGGTGCAACAGTACCTCTTTGGCGACATCCCCCCGCCCGAAGAAGGCGTACTGGAGCATTATTCCGTCCGGATCAACCGGGACGGATACTTTTTTCTCCTGCCGGCGCCGGGCAATCAAATCGAAGGTCTGGTATTGACGCTCGATCCAACCCAAATGGCCCGTGCAGACCAATGGGAAGGGGCGCCCTCGTACCGCAGGGAAAAAACCGGCGTCCTGCTGTCCGGAACGAAAACGGAATGTTGGGTGTATAACGGAAATTTTGAAGACTGCGGCCCGGCAAATCCGGAAGCTATCGCGCAGATGGACCGGAGGCTGGTGATGGAAGAGATAAAAAAGGTCCTTGGATAAAAAAAATAGCCGGATAATTTCCTGGAATAAAAATAATATGTTAAATTGCGCTATTAATTAGGTTTTTAGGCATTAAGTAATGAAAGTCCCTTTGTTGACTCCCTGCCAGATGAAGTTCAATCAGGCGTGTAGTCCTGATGCATAATTCCCTGAACGTATTTTTCCCCTTTTGAAAGGGGGCGCCCAAACCGTCCGGATTTGGCAATCGGGTTCATGCCGGTTTAACGGTATGCATCCGCCAGGCCCTGACGGCGGTCGTCCTTCGCCTCTTACTTAGCTTACTCGACACAATCTGCCGAAGTCCCTCGGCCTCCATGCATTTGTATGCATTTGAGGTGGGTTGCTCTTTTCCAGGGTTTAACCATTAATTTTCAAAAACCGATTCACCTGCGGGCTGACAGCCCGGATCAAAACGGAGTTGGCCGTTTTGATCCGAAAAGTAATTGTCGTACCTGAATAGGGATACGCCTGATCATTAAAACCATTTTTGAACAACATGGAAGCCGACATGGGAGGGTTCCATTCACAAACACAAAAAAATGAACAACTTTTACAACCCAGTGTCAAATGGTAGATTGACGTTCGGAGGAATGGTTCGCACATGCTGCCGGTCTCTCCGGTTTTCCCTCCTGTTGCTTGGCTTTTTAATTCCGGCAACATTGGACGCCACGGTTTATACTACGATTGCCAACGGCAACTGGAGCGCCTCCGGTACCTGGCTGGGCGGTGTTGTTCCCGGCTCAACCATAAGCGCCGCCGATGTGGTGAACATCGGTCATGTAGTGACGTACAACCTGTCCAACGATCTCCAGGTTACAGGTACTGTCAACCTCTACAACGGCACCTTTCGGACAGCGCTTTCAGGCGACGGGATGAACCGCAGCGTGTTTATCAAAAACGGCGGCGATTGGAACATGTGCAACAGTCAGATGTACCTGCCGATCTTCAGTTGCGGTTATGGCTGTTCTACAGGTTCCAACCTCAGCGGCAATTTCATTAATGAGGGCGGCAATATCATTATTTACAATTCTACCGTGGAAATTGCGCAGAACTGGGAAGATGTAAGTTCTGCCGGGTCCGGTACGCGCACTTTTGTTGGCGGATGCCTGAAAGTCGGAGAGAATTTTTTAAATAAAGGCGCCGTAGATCTGTACGACGCGACTTGTATCGAGATCGGCCTGCACGGCAGCGGCAATTTTAAAAACGAATACCGCCAGACTTTTCAAAACAGCAGTTCGATCAAGCTGGTCGGCAATGGAAACGTCGAAAACGTCGCCAGTTCCCCTCATGGCGTGTTCGGCGGCCCCGGTTCTGTCGATGTTTCTGCCCTGGGCATTAGTAACGGCAATGTGACCAACAGCATTACCTGGACTGCCCAGATCCTGAATTTCTGTATCGCAGGCGGTTCGGTCGGCGGCAGCGCGGCAGCCGATTTTACCGGGGATATCACCAATAATGACACCGGCCCGGCTTGTACGGCGGTGGCCAACACGGCCTGTAGCGGTTGCCCGGAAGGGGTCTGCAATCTTGAGGTGACAGCAAGCGTTTATGCCGCCGTAACCTGCGTAAGCGGCTCGCCTGGAACCAACGGCGCCGTTACAGTAAATATCAATCCGGGTACGGGTACAGCTACCTGCGGAGGGGTTAACACCTTTACCTATGTCTGGAATACTGTGCCGGCCCAAACAACTCAAACGGTCTTTAATCTGGGCCCCGGAACCTATACCGTCACCGTAACCGATGCATCGGGATGCACTGCTACTTCGATGGTAACCCTGACCGAACCTGAATGTGACAATTGCCCGACCCAACCGGGATCGCCCTGTTGCGGAGTACGCTGGGATGAAGGTGGCGCCTGGACCGGCATGGGGTGCGGGGTCGACGACGGCAATGGCGCTGACGGAGGGGTTGTTCGCTGCGCCGATGCAGCGGATACCCAATCCGGGATCGATGACAATACCGATTATACGCCGGCCAATTTTACCATCACAGGATTAACCGGATGTATCGATCCGGATGACGGTTCGCCGGTATCCATCGACCCGCCGCTTCCGGGCCAGCGGATTGCCTGGTTTAACTTCGATGTACGTCCGTTTGCCGGCAGGTACGAGTTTCAAACCCTCAAAACAGGTAACGATCCCCTCAACTGGGCATTGTATTATTCTACCGCGCCAACCTGCGGGCTTACAGGTGGATTGTCAGGGGATTGCAATCAACTCTCCGCCACTCCAATAGCCTGTGGAACCCATTTTACCGGTTGGGCGGACCAGCCCTTCGAGACGCCGGTCTTTACTCAGGCGACCAATTTATACCTGGTTGTTTGGAGGGCTAATGTTGATGCAACGGATGTACTCAATAACGACGATGAATTCGATTTTACTTTCAAGGCCCGGTATGGTTGCGGCGATATCTGTTACCTGATCACACAAGGAGACCAGATCGTTACCTGTACTCCGGACGGCGGCTTTAAGGTGAAACAATTCCTGTTTGGTACCAGTACCACGGTTTCAGTTTCCGCACCAGGTAGCACGTCTTTTGTTACCAGCCCTAGCCCCCTGACCTTTACCACGGCCGGTGGCGTAAATTCCGGCTATGTGGAAGTAACCTATCCGGCATCTTTTATGGGGTCCTATATGATTACCCTTACACCGACTGCTACAGATCCGAATGCCGGCGCCTGCACTCCACCCATCGAACTGACCGGCACTCGTCCGGAATTACCCGTCTGCACCATCACTAATACAACGGATGTTGAATGCGACGGCGCCCTCGGCTCCGTGACCTTTACTGTATCCGGCGGCGCCCCAGCCAATCCCGACGGATACGATTTCGAAATCCTGGACAGCAATAATGATCCGGTGTATAACAGTACCACCGATGGGAGTTCGACCCAGGTATTGGGCCTTGCCGCCGGAACCTATACCCTGAAAATAACCGACGGCATCAATTGTATGCAGACCTGCATGTTCACTATTGATCCGGCAACCAATTGCTGCGATCTGGAGGTGACCTGCCCGGATATGGACGATCCCGGCGTTTATGACTGCAATAACCCGATCCCCGATGGCGCTGACACCGAGGCGGAGTTCGAAGCGCTGTACGGCAACCTGATCGGCGGAACTCCCTGCGGCCCCGTAACCGTCCAGTTTTCCGACGACCAGCCCGCAGATTACTGCGCCGGCAATATGGTCACACGTACGTACACCATTTCCGACGGTACTTCTACCTTCATGTGTACGGTCAAATTTACTATCCAACCGGCGCCCCCACTGGTATTGGACTGCCCGGATGATATGATCATCCCCGCTTGCACTGACCAAAACAGCATCAACCTGGCTTTCGGCTCATGGTTGCTCAATTTTGATGTCAGCGGTGGTTGTGACGTTGTCGGCCAGTTCGCGGATACCTACAACCCGCCCTCTTTCTGTGGCGGAAGCGTTGAGGTAACCTATAATGCCATCGACGACTGCGGGCAAATGACTTCCTGCACAAGGACATTTACAGTGACGGGCGATTCGGAAGACCCCGTACTGGCATGTCCTGCGGGCGGCGACCTGGGCTGCAATCCGGCCTCGACGGGGGATATCCCGGATGCGATCCCGACGAGTGTGGACTGGACGGATAACTGCGACGGAACGGGATCAACCAGCGATTACAGCGACAGCAATGTGGACCTGGAGGGCTGCGACCGTGGCCTGACCCGGACGTTCACCTATACGGACGGATGCGGGAATGAAGGCACGTGCAGCGTGACCTATACGTGGAAAGTGGACGGGGAAGACCCGGTGCTGGCCTGCCCTGCGGGGGGCGACCTTGGGTGCAACCCTGCCTCGACGGGGGATA
>CAZLEF010000052.1:0-49020 GCA_964558465.1 uncultured Lewinella sp.
TGAACAACAATGAACAACAATGAACAACAATGAACAACAATGAACAACAATGAACCCTCCTCCGCCGCGCTTTAGGGCCCGGCTACGTCGGGCGAAGCAAAATTCATCCTAAAGCACCTCCAGTACCATCCGTTTCAATTCGTCATAATTTGCGAACTGTTCAGGTTGGAAACGGCGGCCTTTGGGGCTGTACACCACGGTGATGGGGATGGCGCCGCCCCACTGGGGGTCCACCTTATCGATCCAGTCGTTGTAACGGCCGTCAGCCAGGGCGATCACCTGGGGTTCAAGTTTACGGTCCCGGACAAATTTCAGGAGTTTGGTGGGAATATCCTTTTTAAAATCCAGGCTGACCAGGATGATCTTTACCTTTTGGCCGGCCATTTCTTTATGCAATTGTTCGAAATAGGGAAGTTCTTCCACACAGGGTTTGCACCAGGTCGCCCAGAAGTTGATGACATAGGTTGTGTCCGACTGTCGTTGAAAAATGGGTTCCAGTTCGGCAAAGGTTTCCATGACCGGATAAGGCAGCGCCTGGGCGCCGGCGGTGTTTTTTGCCGGTTGAGGCTCCGATTGGCAAGATGCGACGCCGACAAACAACAGGCCGGCCAGTACAGATGAAAAGGATCTGATCATGTTCAAAAGTTTGGATTTCAATGAGTTTGGATCATCGGCAAAAAGCCGGAATCGCAGGTTCCAATAAATTCAGGAGGAAAATCACTTTATAATCAACGCCCGCCAGGGGAGGCAGATTGTATTATTACAACAAAACCCCAAATTTGCCCGCTGGTTGCACAAACAAGCAAAAAGTGACTAAAATTTTATTTCTGATGCGTGTTAAATGGGTTTTTGCGGGTATTTTTCTGGGGTTGGCGGCTTTTTATTCCTGCAGGGAAACAAGCCGTGAAACGGGGATTTTGGCTTTGTCCGGCCAACACAAGGCCGTTTTCCTGGACAGCCTTGCCGCTTCTTCGGTGATTACAACGGACACGACGAGCCGTTTTTTTGAACGGGTTTCCCCGCTGGATATGTCCATCCAGCTAAAACGCAATTATCCGGCCGGCGCCCCCCGGGAAGACATTCTGCCGGATTATTTGCAATTACTCCGAAACGACGTGGCAGATTTTAACCCGGAAGAGCAAACCCTTCTGACAGGCGTTTTGCGGGAAGCGTTTCAGATGTGTCAGCAACATGCGCCGCAGGTGTTTCCCGGCTACCTTCAACTGGTCAAAATGAAAGAAAACAGCTATGGCCCGGGGGTATTCTTTACCCGCGAAAACGCCATTGCCCTGCCGGCGTCCGAGCTAGTCCCTGAAAGACGGGAAAATTTGTTGCGGGTAATATTGCACGAGATCTTTCACATTTACAGCCGGCGCAATCCGGAAAAAAGAGACCGGTTGTACGAACTCATCGGTTATGAAAAACTGCCCGACGGCCCCGGCGAACTTCGGATGGATTCCACCCTGCGCGCCGCCCTGTTGCTCAATCCGGATGGCATGGACATCGGTTACGGCATCCGGTTGCACCTGCCGGCGGGCGATACAGTGCAGGCCATCCCTGTGTTTTTTGCCGGCGAGCCCCGGTACAATCCGTTGAAGCCGACCTTTTTTGACCATACCACCTTCTTTTTGTTTGCCATTGAACAGGATACCGTACAAAGCCTTCCCGGCCCACGCAGCACGCTGGAAGCGGAGGATTGGCTGCCGGCCTACTATGACCGCATCACGGATAATACGGATTATATCATCCATCCGGAAGAGATCATGGCCGACAATTTTGCCCTGTTGCTGTTGTTAAAGACAAGCGGGATGCGGCTACAACCTTTGTCTGAAAAAGGGAAAGACCTGCTTCGGCGGTTGGAAGAGGGATTGAACGAGGATTAAGCAAAAGCGCAAATGATACCGCCCATCAGGGCCAAACAAACGATCCAGAAGCCTGCGTTGACGGCGATGTATCGGAATCCTTTGCGCTCAAACAACGCATTGACGCCCAGCACGGGCAAAGCCAGAAAAATGCCGCCCAGGGCGCCGTGGAAGGCCCCGTGCCCGAAGGTGCGAAAATTCCGGCCGTGTTTTTCCATAAACCCCTGGAGGAAAGTCCGGACTTCCGACCCCGGGTCATTGAAGCCCGGATCGTTGGCGAGCAGGGAGTACAAATGAAACTGGTGGATGACCATGAAATTGAGGCTCATGGCGGCGAGGAAACTCAGCGCATAGGTAAGGCCGAAGATGAGGGCCATATTGGCGCCTTTCATGGATTCTTCCGTCATGCCGGCAGCTTTCATCCAGGCGGCGCCGAATGTTTTTGGGTTGTACCAAAGGAAGCCGGCGAGCAGCGGTACGAGCGCCGCGAGGAGGATAACAGGGAAATTAAGGGCCATGATCGCCTGATTTTAGGGTAAATATAAGGATAGGATCGAAATCCGCTTAAAATAACCGGAAGGCTCAAAGGCGCCAGGTCTCCAGGGTGGGGTGAGGTTTGCCTTTCAAATCGAATTTAAGGGAAAGTTCTTCCACGAGTTTTACCCATTTTTCAGGATCATTCAGATTTTCCGGGGTATTGATTTGATCATATTCCCCCTGCATGATTTCCTTTTCTTTGATCATTTTTTCCGTGTCCAGCTTTTCCCAGGCCTGAAGCCAGGAAGGTTCGATAAAAGGCAGGCAAGCTTGGATATCGTCAAAATATTTTGGAGGACGCCCGCGCCGGGGACGGATTTGCGGGGCAAAACAAGCTTGCAGGTATTCGGGTTCAAGGTCGTTGCCGTCCATCAGGTTATCCATCAGGGCGCACCAGGGGCCGTAACCGGACAGCAGGACCCGGTGATCCGGCGCCTCCAGTTCGAGCAGGCAAAGGCCTTGTGCCAGCTGGTAACCGAACAGGAGGGCGTTTGCACAATCATAGTCGGGTTTTCCGCCGATACGCCCCACCGAATGCCAGGCCCAGACGGGAGCGTATTCACCTGGGGAAAGCCCCGCTTCGGTCATGCGCTCGCCCATCCAGCGGAAGGCGCGGCGCCAGCGTTCGCCGGGTACCCATTCCCATTGGCAGGCGTAGGTTTCGCCGCGTTGCAGGGTTTCGAGTACGTGGGGGTGTTGGTAGGTCCAGAGTTGCATAAATGGAAAATTGGAAACAAAAATACAAACCAGTTCTGATTGATGACCGATGATCAAATCATTGTTGATTGTTGATGTTTAAGCAAACAACGGAATTCCGTTGCTAAACGAAACTAATCCATCAACAATCATCAGACTTGCCGCGCCGTGGCGCGGTCCTGGAATCGTCAATCATCAGTCGAATTTTATTCAATCACTCCATAAATAACTTAACGTGGGTTTTGAATAGTCGCGGTTATCAAGAGAATCTTTCATATCTTCCAATCATTAAGGTACTTCCTGAAAATTTTCGCAATATTCCGGGCATCATCGATCCCCCGGTGGTGAATGCCTTCCAGGGTGAGGCCCTCCAGCCAGAGGGCGCCGGCCATGCCCATGGGTTTGGCAAGACCCCGGATGGCCTGGTGCTGGTGTTTGAGGCTGATATGGGGTTCCAGCCAGGCGGCATCGAGTTGGTGCAAGGCGCAATCCGAGGCCAGTTGGTTGCGGTCGTAGAACCCCCAGGAGCACAAGCGGTAAGATTCTGTGCCGATACCCGCCCAATCTTTGAACCGGCGGATGACCTCCGGGAACGGAAGCGCCTGGTCGACATCCGCCTGGGAGATGCTGGTCAGTTGGCGGCAAAAATCGGACAATTCCGGGAATAAAACGGGCCGGACGAACTGGCTGAATTCGCCGGTCGTCTCCCCTTCGGGGTTGATGCGCAACGCGCCGATCTCGATGATCTCGCTTTTTCGTTTCAGCCCTTTCTCGTTCCAGCAGGTGGCTTCGAGGTCGAGGATGATGAAGTGGGTTGGGGTTTGCATGGTGTTGGATTTTTTGAGGTGGAAACCCTGGTTTGCGGAGAATAGTTCCTCATTGCAACAAATCATTAACCCAATTGATCTGGATAGCTGGCGCGGAATTGAGGTTTTTAGCCAGTGATTATGAACCGGACCAATGGCAAAATCCGGGGTTAACACCCCTCAAAACGTCTCCGCCACCGGATAAACATACAGCAGATACAAGTAAAAGAAGATCAGCGAGATCGCCAGGATGATGACGCCCAATACCGGGGAACTGACCTTGATGCCCTGTGGCGACGCCTCCAGGTCCGTTTTCAGGTCGGCATTTCCTGCTTCTCCGGCAAGGAGGGCTTTGTGAAACTGCATGTACGAAAAATAAATGCCCGCGAGTACCAGGAACAACACCGCAAAGAAGATGACCTTGGAGGAAACGAGCTGCCAGGCGAAGACTTTTTGCCGGTGGTTGTAGCCGAAAATCCGGTACTCGAAATAGCGGGTGAGCGACTCGTAATACCGCTTTTCGGACAGGCTGTCGCGGGTGAAATCAGACCGGAGTTGGTCGGGCAATTCGGGGGAAGGGGGCTCTGCGGTTTCCGCTTTCGCTTCCGCCGCTTTCATTTCCAGCCAGGCATTTTTCTTTTCCTGGAGGGTCAGGCTGTCGTTTTGTCCGCCTGAGGCCATGGGCAGCATCAGCGACAGCGCAAGGGAGATCAGGAAACAGATTTTTGATTTCATAACTTTTAAGGTTCACAGATGATCCGGATTTTATTTTTTGCAAAGCTCCCGCAGTTCGTCCAGCATTTCCAGCCGGAAAGTAAGGAGTTCGAATACGGTCTTGTTTTTTTCAAGGGTAAGGTAATTGTTGATCATTGCCTGGTCCTGATCTAATAAAATTCTGATCTCTTTCAGCAAGCTGTTGTTTACACCGTCGATCCAGGCATAAAAGTCCTCCAGCCATGCATTCCCGGCTGTTGTACCGGTGAAAGAATCCACAGAAGGGGGCGCGTCGGCGGTCTGGACATCCATATGTAAAACCCACTGGATCACTTTGTACAAAATCCGTTCTTCAGCATTGTAAAAGGACAGGCTTTTGTCCGGTTTTCGGAGAATATAAAAACCATTCGGGAAATCGATGCGGAAACTTCCATCGGGCAGGAATTGATTTTGCCCTTTCCCCCACGCGCTGCGATCCAATTTCATGAAATCAGCATACAGGATCGAGGGTTCATCGGTTTGAACTGCCCCCTCGTCGTCTGGCGCTTCTTTTGCAACCGGATAATAGAGCAAGGCTGTTCCGGTAGCAGTGGTTTCCCGTTGAAAATTGACGACCGAAAGCTGCCAGCGACCTTCCGCCCTCCATTGTTCCCGGGTAAACTCAAATTGGAGGTAAAGCGGGCTTGCGCCGTCCGTGCGGGCATAATAACTGGTTTGGCCGGGGCCGTTCAATATCAAGGCAAGCTTTGGAGCGCCGCCTTCCCATTCGACCCTGGCGGTGAACAAGCCCGGTTCCCGGATATCCAGCGGAATTACCTTTCGGTTGCTCAGCTCGCCGGAAAGGTTAAAACAATGGGCTTGCTCCCGGACTTCCATTCCGTTGACGGAAATTTTGAACTTGTCCTTCCGTTTTTGTCCGTAGGAAACGGTCAGTACCATCGCCAGAACAGCGATCAGGCAAACACGGAGAAAAGGGGTGAGGGATCTCATTTTTTGAAGCTTTAGGGTTGAAAAAGACGACTTTCCTCCTTCCACAACGTCAGGGTTTTTTCAACCGGAATATTTGTTTTACCGGAAAGCTAATTTATGCTTGTTGAGGGTGATAAAAAATGATGGGGGTCAATGGAGGGGCTGATTCAAATCAAAAAAGAATATCCAATGGTATGTTCAAATAATCAGTCCGTTATAAAAGGCCGGCTTCCTTTTACCGATATCATACCATCAATTTCAGGAGAGGCTCACCACTCTTCGCCGCCATCTCCTCCGGCAAGTGTATCTTCGCTTTGGTTGCATTTAAAATATCGCGGTATACTTGTATGCCCGGCATCACCTGTCGGAGTTCCAGCCCCCTTTCAGTCAGGGCAAAAACACCGGCATGGGTAACGTAGAACACTTTTTTTCCCATGCGCAGGGCTTCCCGTGCGTTAAAAGTGACGTAGTCAACCTTTTCAACAAATTTACAGCGACCGGGTCTGACGATATGGAGGCCGTTGTTGTCGAGTGAAAACTGCGCGCCGGCCATCCAACTCCCCACAAAAATAAGGGTATGGGCGCCGGCAGCAATGTCCGGAAAACCGCCGGGGCCTACCATATCTGCCAAGCGCGGTCCGCGGTGTGAAGCGTTCACGTTGCCCTCGCTGTCCACTTGCAAAAAGCCTAAAACGGCTGTATCCAACTCGGTCTCGTAGCGGTGAAACATGGTCGCAGAAGATTCCAAATGTCCGGGACCAATGGCGGCGCCGAAAAAAATACCCGGCGCCGGCAAACCGCCATAAGCGCCGGCTTCGGTCGTGAATAACACCTGACCGGATAAGCCGCGAGCGACCAATTGCCGCGCTACTTCTTCCGGGAAGCCTACGCCGATATTGACCATAGCGCCCGGAGGCGTCTCCCTAATAAATATGTCGGTCGCCAGTCTGGCCAACGCATCGTCAACCGGACCGCGCACCGGGGTGATCTTCAGCATATTGTTGATAAAACGCAACTGCGCGCCAGCCCGGGGCGCATTAACGGTCGCCCCGGCAGTGAACATGGGCCAAAAATGCCGTTGCCGGATACTGGCGGTCTGTTCGTTATAAGGATGGACGACAATATGATCCACCTCGCCGGCGTGCAGATGGATCTCTTTTTCCGCTTTTGGAATAAGCTTGCTGACCGTAACGAAAACCTTACCTCCGTTGGCCCTGGCAGCGTGTGCCGATTGGATGTTTTCCGTCCAACTGGCCGCATCTCGGAAATAAATATTCCCCTCCGCATCCGCATAGGGCGCATTGATGAGGGCGATTTCGATCTTGGGCAAGGTATACTTCAAGGCATCGCCGTTGGCAGTCACATATTGCATTTTGGCGTCCGGGGTCAGCGCCGAACCCTGGCCTGCACGGGGATCGAGAAAAGTACCCACCCCGACGATAGTGCTCAGTTGGGTTTCGCCACGCCCTTGTCCTTCCACCAACAGCGACATCACTCCTTGCGGAAGGGTATGTAATTCCAATTGGTGTTGTTCCGCCAATTTGAGTTGGGCTTTGCAGGTTTCCAGATGCCCGGCTATGTAGCGCTCCATCAGTCCTGGTAAACCGATTTCTTCGATGGTGCCGGGTACCTTGCCGCGTCCACCCTGAGCGCCGACATTGACCCAGGTCAAATTGCAGGGATGGCCTGTTTTTTTAAAAGCATCGCGGATCGCCCAAAAAAATACCGAACACCGGGCGTTACCTGCAAGGCCGTTGGAAAAGACCGTTGCCCCATCCGGAATCAGGCGGGCCGCCGCCCGCGCACGAATGAATTTGGATGAAACCGGGTCTGAAGGCAGATAATCCAGGTCTTTTTCAGACCACGTAAACCGCCAGCGGAGTATATGCCACAGCAAGGGTAAATGCGTTAGGAAATTCATGGTTCTCTGGCTTTAATCCGTAAGAAATCGCTGCATCAATTAAAACTCTGTCCTTTCGGCATGGGGGCAGACCTAATCGTGGCGTTGACCAGATAAGTTAAAGGAAATACCCGGAGAATTAGAGGATTTTGATCAATGCAGGATATGATTGTTGTCACTGCACGCCGCACGGGGTTGAACGCGCGATTGTGCGTTCAACCCCGTGAAGGATGGGCGAAAGGCCGCAGTGCGCTCAGAAGGCCCTGTTACTGCGTCAGCAACTTACCCTCTTCAAGCGTTTTGACCATGCCTTCGAGCGACCTTTTATTCAGGTCGTCGGGCGCCTGCGACAGGGCTATTTTGGCGTGTTTCAGCGCGTTCTGAAGGTCGCCTATGGCGGAATAACCCCGCATCATGCCGACATGCGTCGGCCAGGTATCGCCGTTTTTCCGGAAGTTTTTCTCAAATACGGCAAAGGCCTCCTTGTATTTTTTCTGGCCGATCAACTGCCGGCCGTAGGCGTGCATTTCGAGCACTGTGGCGTTGGTCAGGGCCTTTTCCATGACGGCGTCCGCCTCCTGGTTGTTCCCTTTTTTCCGCAGCAGGCCCGCTTTGGTGGACAGGGCGGCAAAGGTGGAGAGATTCCCGAACTGCGGGTCGGTTGCGGTATTGATCCACACCAGGGCTTCGTCCAGGTTCACGTCGTTCGACAGGCACCACTGCGCGGCGGCCTGCAGGCTCGGCGGGTCGAATCCAAGCGCGCCCCGCATCTGGCGCTGGATGGATGCCAGGCCGGTCCGGATATGATCGACCTCCACTTTAAATGGAATGCGCCAACGCTCCCATTCCAGGGCAATGACCACCGACCGGTCGGTATGGTCCGAAAAAGTGTATTCCAGCCGCTCCCGGCTTTGCGGAATGTCTTTTTGTTGCCGTACGCCGACGCGCAGAACGTCCGCGCCCGGATCGTAAAAATAGCTGCCCCAGCCCGTCGTATTTTTTGAAAAGATCAGGGTGCAGGAATCGGGATAAAGCGCAATAAAAAAACCGTACTGCCCGGCAGCCAGCGCCTTACCTTCGATGGTGACGTCGGTCGAAAACGAAATGGTTGTGCCTTCATTGGCCCCGGCGCGCCAGGGGGATTCGCTGTAAGAGCCGAAACCCAAAACCGAGAAGCCGTAATGGGCGACGGGCGTTCCCCAGATCTGGCCCTCCCGGCCCCTTACCGCGGGGGCGTTCCAGCGGATCTCTACGTCGGTCACGCCGACACGGCGGCCGGCCCAGCTTTTGAGGTTGACGCCCCCTTCGGGCAGCGAGACAGCCTGGCCGGAGGCGCCGGACGGGGATAAAAACAATAAGCAGATGAGCGCTGCAGCGCAGTAAAACGGATGTTTGATCTGAACAGTCATTGGTGATTATTTTGGTGAATGAATAAGGGCATAAATGTAAGGATTACCGGACATATTTCCAGGCTTCCCGGCGTGTTGCAAAAGAATGGGTTATCCCGCTAAAAATCACCTGCCCCTCCTGACCCTTATCACCCCGGCGGGGTCCGGACGGGCCTAATTTTGTACCGCAACGCCACCTGGTTTATGGAAAAGTATAAAATTGCCTTCCGGTTATCTGTCGCATTAGCCGCACTGGCAGTCCTGGCCTCCGCCGGGGGCCTCGCCCTGCCGCACCTTTACCGCGACGCCGAATTCTACAAAACGGCCTGGCTGGCCAACGACCTGGTTACGCTCGCCGTCGCCGTGCCCTTGTTGGTCGCTTCCATGACCGGCGCCCGCCGGGGTTCGTTGCGGGCCGCGCTCGTTTGGGCGGGTATGCTGGCCTACATGATCTACAACTACGCTTTTTATCTTTTTGGCGCAGCGTTCAATGCATTTTTCCTCTTGTATGCCGCTGTTTTTGTCTTGTCTTTTTACAGCCTTGTGCTCGTCCTTTTTAATACGGATATCCGGGGGCTGCGGGAACGGTTTAGCGAAAAAACACCGGTCAGATGGATAGCGGTTTTTTTATTTTTCGTTTCCCTGCCCCTGATTTTTGTCGAGGGTGGACAGTGCCTGCGTTTTGTTTTTACGGACAAACTTCCGGATGCGCCCCCGCTGATCTTTGCACTCGACCTGGCGGTTGTTGTACCCAATACCGTACTGGCCGGCGTATTGCTTTGGCAGCGGCGGTCCTGGGGTTTTGCGCTGGGCGCCATCATGCTGGTCAAGGCGATGGCGTACGGGGTGGTATTGGTGACCGGCACTGCGTTCATTGCCGTCAGGGGGGTCGGCCCGTGGGACCCCCTCATGCCTTTTTATTCCCTCGTGGCGGCAGGCGGGCTGGCAGGGCTGATCTTTCTTCTAAACGGCCTCCGGACGGGGGGCTCAAAAACCTGAGACCATGAAATTCCTTTTTGCATTCATTCTCCTCGTCCACGGCCTCATCCACCTGATGGGGTATGTGAAAGCCTTCAAATTCGCAGAGGTCAGCCAACTGACGCAGCCCGTCTCCAGAGGCGCAGGGGTGTTCTGGCTGATTTCGGCGCTGTTGTTCACGGCGGCCACCTTGTTTTTCCTGCTTAAAAAAGAAACCTGGTGGATGCTGGCAGCGCCGGCAATTGTACTGTCGCAGATCCTGATTTTTACGAGCTGGGGCGACGCCAAATGGGGCACAGCGGCCAACGTCATTGTTTTGGCGGGGGTGGTCATCGCCTTCGGTTCCTGGCAGTTCAACGGCAGGATACAACGCGAGATCGAAGCCTTCCGGGCGAACCCCGTTGCAGAGCAAAAAATCCTGACCCGCGAAATGATCGCCGGCCTTCCTCCGGTGGTGCAAAAATGGCTGGAACGCTCCAATGTGGTGGGTAAAGAAATGGTCAATACGGCTTACCTGCGCCAAAAAGGGGAGATGAAAACCGCTCCGGAAGGCAAATGGATCCCCTTTGAAGCGGAACAATACAACACGATCAACCCGCCGGGGTTCATCTGGCGGACGGAAATGGAAGCGATGGCCGGGGTAAAAATGACCGGCCGCGACCGCTACGTGGACGGCCGGGGGCAAATGCTCATCAAATTGCTGGGATGGTTTCCGGTAGCCGACGCCGGGGGGCCGGAAACCGACCAGGGGGCCATGCTGCGCAACCTGGCGGAGATCTGCTGGTTTCCAGGTGCAGCCCTGAGCGATTATATTCAATGGGAACAACCCGATTCGTTATCGGCAAAAGCGACCATGACCAACGGCGGAATTACAGCCTCCGGTATTTTCCATTTTAATCCGGAAGGCGATATGACCGGCTTTGAGGCCCGGCGGTATTACTACCGGAAAACGGGCGCTACGCTCGAGGATTGGGCGATTGTCAATACAGGCTTCAAGGAATTTAACGGGGTTCGCATACCTTACAAAAGCGAGGTGGCCTGGAAACTGGCCGAAGGGGATTATACCTGGCTGAGGCTGGAGATTGTGGAGCTGGGATACAATGATCCCCAATGGGTGAACGCCCGTTGATGCACTTCTAACGATAGAACGGCAGGATAACATTATGCCGGAGACAATTTGCACATCAAGGCATATTTTTCAAAGGTTATAATTTGCCTCTATGCCTGAACACCAGCAAAATCACACACAACGCCGCAACCCCCGCGGCAACCCCCATCTGCGTCCAGTACCCCTGCACGTTGCGGATGCTGCTTTGCACAAAATGCGGGTTCGGCATGTTAGGTGAACCCTTTCCGGCGCGGACCTCCCAGTTGTCGGGTCGGCTGTTGTCGAGGTTGGGCAGCAGCAGGCTGAGGGAGAACACCGAGTCGATGGGGGGCAGGTCGTACCCTACGCTGTCCACGGCGGCGCCGGAATCGGAATACAGGGTGATGGATTCGCGCCGTTTGTTGAGGCCGAAACCAAGTCCGCTGCTCACATGGTAGGCCTCCGGAAAAACGAGCCGGAAGGCCGCCGAATCCTGGCAGATCACAAGATAGTCGTTGGCGTCGATGGTGACAGGCGGGAAAAAATACTCATGTTTTGCATCGGTCAGCATCCAGCCGTCGAGGGCGACGGGTTGGCCGGTCCGGTTGTACAACTCCAGCCAATCGCCGGCTTTTTTGTTGTTGGGCCCGATCTCATTGATCACGATCTTACCCAGCAAAGGGTCTTCAAAGGGTTCAAAGACGGCTTCGATGGCGTATTGTTCCTTTTCCAGGTCGAGCCACAACTCGCGGTTTTCCCTGCCTTTGGCCACACCTTCCCAATGCGAAAACCGGTAGCCGTAGGCAGGGGCTGCCCGCAGCCGGATGGGGTAATGCGCAAAATAGACGCCTGAGAACGGCTTTTTGCCCACTTTAACGGTTTCGTTGATGATGATCTGTCCGCCCTTGCCGGCCACCGCGTTCAGCCGTCGTTGCGGGCCCGTATCAAATTTGGCCATCAGGTGCGTGCGCACGTAATCGGGCCTTTTTTCGGCAAATTCCCGGAGCAGCGCCACCTGGCTTTCCCATTTTTTGCGGTCGAGCCGCCAGCGTTGCAAATGGCGCGGCATTTCGGGCAACAGGTGGTGGTAGAGCGCATCGATCTTTTTGTTCACTTTTTCGGGTGAAAAGTCGTCGTTCAAATGGTCGGCAAACCGGTTGACGAAGGCTTCCTCGAAAGCCGGGTTTTCCAGCAATTTGCGAAGGATGAACGTACTCCAGGGCGGGTTGGGCCACTTCGGCCCCCGCGGTTCGGTATGGAAGGCGAGGCTGTTGTTGCGCCAGGCATTTTCATCCTGGAGGCCGAACCCCCAGTCGGTGTCGTAGAGGATCCACCGCCAGCGCCCGTCTTCGGTCTGGGGCCGCCAGAATTTGATGTTCCCGCCGGCGTCCTGGTTGTCGAAGTAGATCTGAGCGATCTGGTAGTTCATAAAATTATCCACCTCCATCTGGGTGTGGATATAACCGTAATGGGCCGGCTCGTCCAGGTTATGGTCTTCCAGGTACCGGAGCAACCGTCGGTAATGGCGGGTACTGCCCTGTTTGCGGGTCATATAATGTTCGATCAGGTCGATGCTGTCCCGGTCTGCGTCCGAATGATCCTCTATGAAAAAGCGGTTGACCTTCTCCCGCATATTGTAAATCCCCCAGTAGCGACCGTTGATGTACACGTGGGCGGGGCGGTAAGCCTGGGTTTCAAGGTCCCACCCGTCGACCAGGCCGGTCATCAGCGCGTCCCGGAAATGGGTCTTCCCAAAATCGCTGCCGGCATTGCGCAACACCAGGTATTTGAAATCTTTGGGGCCTTTTTTGCCAAAAAGCGGGTACTTGATCCGGGTTTGCCCGTATTGTTCGCGGGCAACAATGGCCATGGACTTTTGCGGGAACAGCCGGCTCATGCCGCCAAAAAGGCGAAACCCGCTCAAACAATTGTAAACGCATTGGCCGTCGGGCTCAAAAATTTCGACGTTGACCGTAAATTCAGTCCGCGACCAGAAATTGGCGCCCGGTTTCGACCAAAGCGTGTCCACAACCCGGCCGCCTTGCATGAACAATCCCCGCCCCGGGTCAAACAATAACCCCGGCGTAACCCCGATGGAAACCACAGGGAAGGCGGATTCCGGTTCGTCAATAAAATAAGTATGCCCAAAAACACGGCTTTTGCCTGTTTTGGAAATGGCAACCGCCCGGAGAACGGCGGTTTTGCTGATATCGATGGGTTCGTTGCGGTACAAGGCCGAACGCGCGGAAGGCGCCGTTCCGTCCAGCGTATAATAGATCTGCCCTTCGGGCGCAGACAGTTCAACAGAAATGCTGTGGTGGTAAAACCCGCCTTGCGGACTGAAATTCAGTTCCAAAGGCGCAGGGGCAGCGATCTGCGCTTTTAACCAGGATAGGAAAAAAAACGCCAGTATAAATATAATCGGTTTTCTCAAATTTGTTTTCACCCTTAATTCAAGCGGTTAAATTAAGCAATTTTTTGAAATTTGTGTTTTTTTTGTAAAAAGGCAACTCATTCAAAACGTCAGGCCGGCCAAAATTATGGCTCAAATTCATTTATTTTATTACCTTGGTCCGACTATCCCTGCGTTGTCCAACTTCGTTCAACAACGCGATGGGGCCTGGCCCACTCTAAAGAATGCCGCCCCAACGGGGCTTACTCAAAACGAGCGCGGCAGGAGTTTGTCCATCTACGCTCCATGACTAAATACGGACTACTGACTTCCGCCCCTATGGGTCGGACAAGCCTGACAACTGACATTGATAACATTTGCATGATAAGCGCAATTAATCGCTGGTTGCTCAAAGCTCTGGGCTGGAAAATCGAAATGGAGGAATGGCCTTTTCCTTCAAAATACGTCTTTATTGTGGTGCCGCACACCTCTAACTGGGATTTCCCGCTGGGGTTGATGGTTCGGAGCGCGCTCGGCATCGATATTAAATACGTAGGCAAGGACAGTTTGTTTCGCTGGCCCCTGGGTGGAATTTTCCGTTGGCTGGGCGGATACCCCGTCGACCGGAGCAAACACAGCAATTTTGTGGATTCCGTGGTGGCTATTTTTAACAGCCATGAAAAATTTGCGCTTACCATTGCGCCCGAAGGCACCCGGAAAAAGGTGGACAAGCTCAAAACGGGGTTCTATTTCATCGCCAAGGGGGCCGGCGTGCCCATTCTGCTGTGCAGGTTCGATTGGCAAAACAAACGCATCAGCATCTCCAAACCTTTTTATACCACGGATGATATCCAGGCGGATTTCGACTTCATCCACCATTATTTCAGAGGGGTAAAAGGGAAAAACCCGGAAAACAGCTTTTTGTACGAAAAATGACCATTTGTGCATTTGGCCGTCGCAATTTAAACTTCTCTGTCAAAGTTAGTGTCTAATGTTCTGTTTAGCCGGATCTGATGATTTGACAATTCCTCCCACGCCTCAGCATAGTCAATTCCTCGACCGCCCAAAGGCGGTTAAAATTCTTCATCAAAAAAAATCTGCCAAATGCGTCTCCGATTGATCACTGCGCTTTTTGTCGTTTTTGTTTTTACAGCCTTCTGGATGGGCTCCTCCAACGGCCCGGCGGCCGCCCAAATGGAAGACCGCACCGGATCGCCCCTCAGCGGCGGCCTCACCTGCCAGCTTTGCCACAACGGCGGCCAGTTCTCACCTGTCATCCAGGCGCAGATCCTCGATGACACCGTACCGGTTACCGCCTATGAGCCCGGGAAAACCTATACTTTTAAAATTACGGTAACCCCAACCACCGGTACGCCGCTGGCCTATGGTTACCAGGCGGTGGCGCTGACAGGCGCCGGCAACGCCAACGGCGGATCCTTCGGCGCTGCGCCTGCCGGGCAACAGGTCATCACCCTCAACGGACGTCAATACCCCGAACACAGCGCCCCCAGCGATACCAATGTCTTCATGATTCCATGGACCGCTCCCGACACCTCCGGGGCAGGCGCCATCCGGTTTTACGCTTCCGGCAACGCCGTCAACCTCAACAACAGTTCGGGCGGCGACGGGGCTGTGCGCCTCAATCCGCCATTGACCCTCACCGAAAAGATCACCAGCGCCGCCTCCGCACCCGGTAAGCCGACCGGTTTATCGCTTTACCCCAACCCGGCGTCCGGATTCATCTACCTGAAGACCGCAGAACAACCGGAGGGAAAAGTCCGGCTTCGAATCCTGGACCTGAACGGAAAAACCTGGCCTGTCCAAAACCCCGGGCTCGCATCCGGGCTGGATATCGGCCACTTGCCTCCAGGTATCTATCTGCTGGAATATGCCGACGGCGCCAAGGTCGTCACCAGGCGGTTTATGAAGATTTGACGATGGACGGCTCTTATCCGGTGAGGCCTTTCCGGTATACTTTCAGGCATCGTTCCCGCGCAAAATTATGGTCTACCATGGGCGGAGGGTAATCTTTTGTGCCATATTCCGGCACCCACCGGCGGACATATTTGAAATCCTTGTCAAATTTTTCCTGCTGGGCCGCCGGGCTAAAGATCCGGAAATAGGGCGCCGCATCGGTACCGCATCCGGCCGCCCATTGCCAACCGCCGTTGTTGCTGGCCAGGTCAAAATCCAGCAGCTTCCGGGCAAACCAGGCTTCACCATAGCGCCAGTCGATGAGCAGGTGTTTGGTGAGGAAACTGGCGGCGATCATCCGCACCCGGTTGTGCATGTAGCCTGTTGCCGACAACTCGCGCATGCCGGCGTCGACGATGGGATAACCGGTTCTGCCCTGGCGCCACAACAGAAACTCCGTCTCGTCGTTGCGCCACTGGATCCGGTCGTACTCCGGTTTGAAAGCCCGGACCGCCACGAATGGAAAATTTGCCAGGATCATGCTGTAAAAATCCCGCCAGATGAGTTCGTTCAGGAAGGTGGCGTTCAGGATCATGGCGTTGCGGGCCATTTCGCGGATGCTGATCGTGCCGAACCGGAAGTGGATCCCCAGACGGCTGGTCCCGGGAATGCCGGGAAAATCCCGGGTTTTATCGTAGTTTTTGATCAGGCCCCTGGTCACGGTTGCAGGTGGAATTTCGATGCCGGCCCGTTCAAAACCCAATTCTTTCAGGCTCATCACGGGTAAAGGACCTGTTTTATAAAAATGACCGGCGTATTTTTCCGAGGGGAAGGATTGCAGGTAAAACGAAGGGGATTTTTCATCGTCTTCAGGCGCCGGTTTCAGGGCTGGCCGGCTGTCCAACCTGGCCCGCCATTTACGACTATAGGGTGTGAACACGGTATAGGGTTTTCCGTCGTCTTTTACAATCTCGTCCTTTTCAAAAATCACATGATCTTTAAAGGTGTGAAATCCGATGCCTTGCGCCGCCAGCCCCTCCGCCACGGTTTTGTCCCGTTGTATGGCATAGGGTTCGTAATCACGGTTGGTAAAAACAGCGTTGATCTCGTATTGCCGGGCGAGTTGTTCCCATGCCTGTTCCGGCCAACCGTGCAAAACAAGCAGCGTCGAACCCAGTTCTTTCAATTGCTGATGCAAACGAACAATCGCGTCATAAATGAATTCCACCCTGGCGTCGCGTTTATCCTCCAGGTCGTCCAGGATGTTCCGGTCGAAAATAAATACCGGCAACACCGGGAGGCCCCCGCGCAGGGCGTGGTACAATCCGGCATTGTCCTCCAGCCGGAGGTCGCGGCGAAACCAGAACAGATTGAGTTTGGGCATTGGATCGGGTTTGTGGGTAAACGCAATAAGCCGCCTTGTGGTTCAGTTGTCTCCCGCTCTCCCGCTCTCCCAGTCTCCCAGTCTCCCGCTCCCCAAGTCTCAATGATCTAAGTGCGCTTGGTGGTTTTTGTATCTTTGCACCCAAAACGCAAATCATGAACCGGATTTATGCCTTTCTGCTCCTCATTGCTGCCATTGTATCTCCAGCCTGTCAATCCGAAAGCCAAAAAGCGCAAAAGGAGATCGGGCAGTTGGAACAGCAATACGAAAAAACCTCCGATACGGGTTTGGCTGCCACCCTGGTTGAAAAATACACAACCTACGTGGCCGCCCATCCAGGCGACGCCGAAACCAATGCGCAGTATTTGTACCGGGCTGCCCGCCTGCATTACGGAAAAGGGCATTTCCAACTGGCCGCCGACTTGCTGCAACAGGCCGTCAAAGACTATTACAAAACCGGAAATACCCCCGCCATTGCCTTGATGCTGGGAAAACTCTACAAAGAAAATTTATCGAAACCAGAAGCTTCCAATACGGTATTCCAATCCATGAAACAGGTTTTTCCGGATTATGCGGAAGCCAAAACCGAACTGGAAAACCTGGACCCGGCCTTGCCGCCGGCGCCCCAACGGATCAACAACATATTACAACAACTGACCACCGATTCCATTGGCAGGATCAATTTTGCAACAGCCAACGATTTCATCCTGAACGCCGAGTTGTATGCCATGTTGCAACCCGCCTCGGCCGAAGCGCCCCAACTGCTGTACAAAGCCGGGGAAGTTGCCGGTTCGCTGGGCGCCTACGAAAAGGCCATTTCAATTTTCGACTGGATCTATAACGGGTTTCCCGATTTTGAAAAGGTGTCGATTTGCCTGTTCATGAAAGCATTCACCCTCGACAACAACCTGAAAAAAATAGATGAAGCGCGGCCGGTTTACGAAGAGTTTCTGCGCAAATACCCGAAGGACGAGTTTGCCGACGACGCCAAAATTCTGCTGGACAACCTGGGTAAATCGGATGAGGAGATCTTTAATTCTTTTATCCGGGAAGGGGGGGAATAGTTGGCAGTTAGCAGTTAGCAGTGGGCAGTCTTTTCTGCCGTTCCCACTTTGTACCGCCGACGTCTCGTCGGCCGGGCCGGATGCCCATATGCATAGTCTGTTGCACACCACTGGATAAAAATTAAAGAGTAAGATCGAGGGCCACGCCTTGGCGTGGTGGAGAGGGGGGAGAAAGTGGGCGCTTTCTCCCCCTCTCCCCATCACCTGATCTCCTCGTCTTCTGCCAAAAAGGTAAAATGTCCATTAGTATGGGCAGTCACGCGCCGAAATAACGGGCCAAAGACTGCCAACTGCCAACTGAAGACTGTCAAACTGAATTACTGTTTCACAAAACGCTGATTGATCACTTCCTTCTCCGTTTCGATGGAGATGAAATAAAGACCGGCCTGCAGATCGGAAATATCCACCGTCTGGCCGTTTTCAAAGACGTTGATGTTTTTCACCAAAGCACCGTTGACGCCGAAGATACGCACAGCGCGCAGCGCATCCGGCGTTTCAATGTTCAATTCATCGCTTGCCGGGTTCGGGTATAATTTCAGGCCCTCAACCGATTGGATCAACAAGCCCTCGGGTAAAACCTTGCCGATTTCCTGAATGCTCATCCGGGTTTCGCCCCCGGCCATGAATCCGCCCGGGTTGGAGGCGGTTACGGTGACTGCGTCGATATAGATCTGGTCGTTATCCGCGCTGGCGTCGCACCGGAAGCGCAACCTGGCGTTAGACGCGAAGTTATACTGAGCATTGGTAAGGGTCAGATTGACGACATAGAAGGTACTGTTATTGAAGCTGGTACCCTGTGCATAAGCAGCAACGGTGGTATAAGTGCTGCCATTGTAATACTGGACCCAAAAATCCTCGCCGGATTCCATGCTGTTGGCGTAAAAATAGAACTGGATATCCATCTGGGAATAGCTGCTAAGGTTGAGCACGGGGGAAGTCATAAGCGAAGTCGTGGTGTTATCCCGCAACTGGATAGAATAATTACCTTCCCAGGCGAAGGATGCATTGTTGGTGCGGATGCAATCCGTGCCCCCGTCCGTCCAGCCGTCGAGTCCGGTTTCGAAATAGCTGCCGAGCAAAGTGGCGCCGCCTGCGCTCTGGGTTGTCACGTTGATGGTATTGCTGGCCCCGGAATGATTGCCGGCGGCGTCGTAGGCGGTGACATAAATGGCGTAGGTTGTAGCAGCCGTCAATCCGCCCAGGGTATAAGAATTGGTCGGACTGGTAGCAGTATTGACACCATCGACATAGATCCGGTATCCGGTAACGCCGACGTTATCGGTGGAAGCGGTCCAGGTCAGGTTGGTGCTGGTTTGGGTGGTTCCGGAGGCAGCAAGGTTCGAGGGGTTGGATGGCGCCTGGGTATCGGGCCCTGCTGCGCCGATGCTGACCGTGTAATCTTCCACTTCGCCGTAAGTGAAGGTCTCGCAGGAAGTCGGCGCCGCGTTGTATTTCATGGAAACCCGCATGCGCGTAGTGATTCCGGAAGCGCCTGAGGGTACAGTGAAGCTGCCGTTAACGACGGTGGTGCTGCCGGCCGGTGCGAAGACCGTTTCGCCGGCATCGGTAAAATCGCCGTCGGCGTTGTAGTCGATCCAGATCCGCCAATGTTCGGTATAGGCAGATCCTGAAAAACCAGGCGTCAGGGTGACGTTGTAAGCCTGGCCGGCGGTCAGGTTGGCGGTCAGGGAAGTAAAATTGGAGTAAAAAGCGGCGCCGCTGGTATTGCTGAAAGAACCTACGGTAACGCCGGCGATCCATTCATCGTTGACATTGGTGCTGGCAGAAGTGCAGTAAGAAATTGTGCCGTATTCGCCGCCCACGCCGACAGCATACCAGGCATTGGTGGTAGCGATCACTTCCGGCGAGCCCGCGCCGTAGAGGTCGGTAGCCGCCTGGATGGCGCCCGTGCGCGCGGCTGCGTAGGTAGAACTTGTGGACAGGTAGGTGGTCAGGTTGCGGTAAGCGATAGCAGCGGCTTTGGCCCTGCCGATACCGGTTACAGTGTAGGCGCTGCCAAGGTCATTTGTCCCCGATTCACCAACGGCGAGGACATAGAACCATTTATTCTGCACCCCTGAGTTGGAGTGAACGCCGCAATAGTCGTTCGACTGGGTAGGCGTGCCGCAGTTGGGGTTGATCCAGTTGGTACCGCCGTAGGTATCCGGGTCGCCATAGGCATTCGGGTTGTTCATCGACCGGATAGCGCCGCTGCCGCCGATACCGATATCCGTGCCCATCTGCCAATCGTTGTTACCTTCGGAGAAATACTCGATCATTTCGCCAAAAATATCGGAAAAAGATTCATTGAGGGCGCCGGATTCCCGCTGATAAACCAGGTTGGCCGAGTATTCCGTAACGCCGTGGGTAATTTCGTGGCCGGCAATATCCGTGGAGACGAGTGGTCCGTAGGTCGTGCCGTTGCCGTCGCCATAGGTCATCCGGGTGCCATCCCAGAAGGCATTTACATAGTTATTGGAATAGTGTACATACGACCGGAGCACGCCTCCGGTACCGTTATAGGAGTTTCGGTTGTGGGTTTGCAGGTAATATTTGTGGGTTTGCTCAGCGCCCCAATGCGCCTGAACCGCCACGTTGTCGATATTATTGAAAGCAGAGGTAGCGCTGGTGATATCGGTTGCGCTACCGTAATTGGTGCCGTTGTTCAGGCTGTAGGTTTCTACGCCGTTGCCGTCGGCAGTCTGGCGGAGACGATAGTTGGAGCCTGTAAAATCGGCGGTAAAGGAAACCGTGCCGTTGTAGCTGGAGGTACCCGTGGCGGGCACGTTCGTTTCGTGTATCCGCGCATGTTCCGAGACAATGGCGCCGTTGTGAGCATCCACAAAAACATAGGCCCTTGAAATGGGTTCTGCGGCATAGATGTCAAACTTATAGGTCAGCCTGGCCGGTTCGACGCCATCCGGGTCGGCGTATATGACCAATTCACCTTCCGGCTTTTGGAAACCATCAAAACCGCCGGCCTCCCAGGCGTACTTGCCGGCGCCGACATGTTGCATGGCAAATTGAAGCGCCTGAGTGGGGGCGATAAAGGGATTGACGTCCAGGTCGAACACACTCCGGAAGTTGCCGGAAAGGATGAGTACCCTGCCGCCTTTTTCATGCAGGGTATAGGTAGCGCCTTCTACTTTAACGCCTTTGTAAAATTGCTGATACTTGTGGTGGTTAAACCCAAGGTCGTCCGCTTCGGTGCGTTCATGTCGCAGTTCGTCCTCCGGCGCCATTTCAAAATAGGCGCTGAAAAGGTTATTCCGCTGACTGAGGGGTAGTGGCTGCTCAAGTTGGATGAAAGAGGGGAATTTTCTCCCGGTCTTCGGGCGCTGCGGTTGTGCAGATACAAAAACCATTGTTGCGGAGAGCAACAGACAAGTAAATAATGCTTTTTTCATACTAGTCAACAATTTGAAGTTTGAAAAATGGTTCGTTGTTGAACCGTTGATATTATGAACAAAAAATGGCCAAACTCCAAACAGTCAGGATGAGGTTCTTCTTACGCGACAAATCTAACATTAAAATATTTCAAAATTATCTTTTCTCAAAAATTCTTATTGCAGCAATCTTCCACTTTTATTTTACGCGGTTTCAGAATTTGACATTCTTATCTATCTTTACCCCCCGGACACTCAAAATCCTTTCGCAATATGAAGAAGATCGGAGTATTATTTGGCCAGGAGCGCTCATTCCCGCAAGCTTTTGTGGACCGTGTCAACGACAAAGGGGTCAAGGGGATAAAAGCCGAGCCTGTGCTGATCGATAAAGTGATGCAGGCCGAATCCTGCGGTTATGCAGTCATCATCGACCGCATTTCACAGGATGTGCCTTTCTACCGGGCTTTTCTCAAGAATGCTGCGGCCACCGGCACGGCCGTGATCAATAACCCGTTCTGGTGGAGCGCCGACGAAAAGTTCTTCAACAACGTTCTTGCGGTAAAACTCGGCGTTCCGGTACCTAAAACAGTATTGTTACCCTCCAAGGATCACCCGGAAGACACGACCGGCGCTTCGTTTACCAACCTGTCTTTTCCTTTGGATTGGGAGTCCATTTTCGGATATGTCGGTTTCCCTGCTTTCATGAAACCGCATGCCGGCGGCGGGTGGAAAAGCGTTTACAAGCTGAAAAACGTCAATGAGTTTTTTGAAAAATTCAGCGAAACCGGCCGGCTGGTGATGATGCTTCAGGAAGCCATCGAATTTGACGCGTATTTTCGCTGTTATTGCATCGGCAGAAAACATGTGCGCATTATGCACTACGAACCGCGCAATCCGCACCATCTGCGTTATGTTGCCAACCACAACGTGCCGGACAGCCTGGTCAGGACCATGGAAAAATACGTGCTTGCACTCTGCGAAGGGTTGGGGTATGATTTCAATACGGTGGAATTCGCAGTGCGCGACGGAATCCCCATCGCCATCGATTTCTGCAATCCGGCGCCCGATGCCGATATCAACTCGGTTGGAAAGGAAAACTTCGACTGGGTGGTAGAAACCGCGGCTGATTACGCCATTGAAAGAGCCCAGGCCCAGGAGCCCGGAAAAGATAATCTGACCTGGGGCAGCTATATCCGGGATGCCGTCCCCCTGCCCCCGGCGCCAAAAGCTGCCAAGACCAAAAAAGCTTAGTTTAAAACCTGATCTTGTCCTATGAAAAAAATCTTATTTCCCGCTTTCTTTCTGCTCATCGGATTAGGCGCGTGCAAAAACAATGCAGCCCAGCCGGAAGGAGATGCGCAAGAAAGCGCAGCCCCAAAGGGATTGACCTGGGATTCCATTTATTATCAGAAATATCTTTTTTCCAATAACTTCATTTCAGCGCTTGGAAAACTGGGCAAACCGGTCGAAATGATGCCAAACCAGATCGTAGTTGACGGCCAACCCATTAATTTTCCCGGCGTTCCGAAAAGAAACCGGCTTTACCATTTCAAGGGCAGCAAGGACAATACGACTTATTCGCTGGATGCTGTCCGGGTGAACTACTCCACCGTGAAGTTCCTGCTGGAAATAACACGCGACGGAAAGTCGGCGGAGCGGTATGAAGGCGAGGCGGACATTAACCCGGCCTTTTACCTGGGCGCGGAATCTGATACGGACGACCAAAGCGGCATGAGCTACCCTTCGTACGAATTCAGTTACCTGAAAAATGCCTGTACAACCTATTTGCGGATCGGTGAAGACGGGGGAACGGTTAAAGCGCGGATCAGCCGCGACTGCTACGAGGATGCCCAGGACATTGTATTGGAGAATTCTCCTACTTTGCGGGAGTAGATGTTTATCGATAGTCGATAGTCGTAAGTCGATAGTCGTAAGTCTGAAAACAGGCTATCGACTTACGACTTACGACTTACGACAAACAACTAACGAGTAAACTCCGAAATCCGGACGCCATTGTCGTCAATCAGGATCACCTGGGTGAGGGATTCATCTGCTTGTTCCACTTTCAAAACATACCTTCCCTTCGGCAAATCTTCCAGATTGAGTTTGGTCACAAAGCCGTTGTGTTTCCGAATGTTTTTCTGGTAAAAAGTTTGCTCTCCGGTCAGGCTCTGCACCGTCAGGGTCGTGGTCAATTTCTCGAGATTGATCAATTGGACCTTAACGAATTTACCATCCAGTACGGAAGTTCGCGCGATCAATTCAGCATCCGCAGGGGTGTTTGAGAAGGAAGGCGCAACGAGGGCGGCCAAAAGAATGGCCGTCAGGAATAAACGAATTTTCATAATACATCGGGTTTTTTGAAAAAATATGATTCTTTGATATCCTTTTTTCAAAGACAAAAACAGGGTGATTGAGGTTGCCTGGCAACCGCAGATAACCGATAAAACCCGGCAGGATTTTGCCGAAACCACTGAATGGATCGATCAATTCACCTGAAGGCTGGTCTGTAATTTTTCTAAATCCGGCGCTTTTTTAGAAATTGCTATCTTTGCGCTGCTTTTGTCAGCGCTACCGGCATTTTCAAAGGCAAAGCCTGTATCATTATGCAACAACAGCTTACACATACAATGATCATTGGCTTCATTCTGGCCTATTTTGCCGTACTCATCGGCATTTCTTTTTTCACGGGCAAGAATGTAGACAATGAAAAATTTTTTCTGGCGGGCCGGAAATCCAAGTGGTGGATGGTCGCCTTTGCAATGATCGGGACCTCCATTTCGGGCGTTACCTTTATTTCGGTACCCGGAGATGTCGGGAAAGTTTCTTTTTCCTATTTCCAGGTTGTCCTGGGTTATTTGTTGGGATACCTTGTCATCGCATTGGTCCTGCTGCCGCTTTATTACCGGTTGCAGGTGACTAGTATTTACACTTATCTGGAGAGAAGATTCGGGTACTCCGCCTATAAAACCGGCGCCGCATATTTCATCATTTCCCGTATGGTAGGCTCCGCACTCCGCCTTTACCTGGTGGCCCTTATACTTCAGAAATTTGTAGTCGGCCCGATGGGAGGTCCTTTCTGGATTACCGTCGCCATTACGATCCTGCTGATCTGGGTATATTCTTTCAAAGGCGGGATTTATACCATTATTTATACCGATCTGCTTCAGACCACGTTCTTCCTTGCAGCCGTTGTATTGACCATTCTGGCTATCGGAAACGCGCTGGAAACGGATATCGGAGGGCTGGTCCAGTCGGTGAGCAACAGTGATTATTCCAAGGTCTTTTTCTTTGAAGGCGGATGGAGCGACCCACAGAATTTTTTCAAACAATTTATCAGCGGGGCTTTGATCACCATTGTCATGACCGGTCTTGATCAGGATATGATGCAAAAGAACCTGACCTGCCCCAATATCCGCGACGCACAGAAAAATGTACTTGCCTTCAGCATTATCCTGGTCATCGCCAACCTCCTTTTCCTGATGCTGGGCGCATTGCTTTATCTCTATGCCGCCAATATCGGGTTGGAGACGCCTGCAAAGACCGATGAACTTTTTCCCATCATTGCCTTGCAGCACCTGCCCATAGGTATCGGCATCATGTTCATCCTGGGTGTGATCGCCGCGGCCTACAGCAGCGCCGACAGCACCCTTACGGCGCTGACTACTTCATTTTGCGTTGACTTTCTGAATTTTGAAAAACGACCCGAACCGGAAGAGGTAAAAAAACGGTGGCGACTGCAAGTCCATATCGGATTTTCTGTTTTATTGTTCTTCGTTATTCTTATAGCAAATGCCTTTGTCACGGAGTCGGTCATTTATCAGGTGCTTAAAGTGGCAGGTTATACCTATGGCCCCCTCCTGGGCCTGTTTGCCTTCGGCATGTTCACCAGTTTGAAGGTCAGGGATAAATGGGTGTTGCCGGTTTGCATTGCGGCGCCGGCCCTCACGATATTATTGGATATCTATTCCGCCAAAATTTTATACGGATTCGAATTTGGCTTTCTGAACCTCGCAGTCAACGGATTATTGACCTTCCTCGGGCTGCTGGCCATTTCTTACAGGGATTACAGCGAACAAATCGAACAAGCCCATAAATAACCCCAAACCCTTACCCGCCGCAGCCTAGGCTTAGGCGGGCCAAACCCCAAACCCCAAACAAAGAACGTACTGCTTCGGCTTACAAATAAACAAAACCATGTCTAAAATTCACGCAGCGATTACCGGGGTTCATGGATATGTTCCGGATTATATCCTGACCAACCAGGAACTGGCCCAAATGGTAGATACCAACGATGAATGGATCACTACCCGAACCGGCATCAAGGAAAGGCGGATTTTAAAAGGAGAAGCCCAGGGCGCTTCCGTTTTAGGAATTGGCGCCGTCAGGGGGTTGCTTGAGAAAACGGGGACGAACCCGGAGGACATCGAACTGGTGATCTGTGCAACGGTGACGCCGGACATGTTGTTCCCGGACACAGCCAACCTCATCGCCTACGCCTGCGGAATCACCAATGCTTTTTGTTTCGACATTGGCGCCGCCTGTTCGGGGTTCCTGTATGCCCTGACGACCGGGGCCAGATTTATCGAATCCGGCGCCCATAAAAAAGTGATCGTGGTGGGTGCTGATAAAATGTCTGCTATTGTGGATTATACCGACCGCACCACCTGCGTGCTTTTTGGCGACGGGTCCGGAGCGGTTTTGCTTGAACCCGATACCAGCGGCAACGGCATCATCGACTCCCTGCACCGGAGCGACGGGTCCGGAGCGGAGTTCCTGCGCCAGAAAGCAGGCGGTTCGCGGTACCCGGCAAGCGCCGAAACCGTAGCTCATGGCGATCATTTTATCTATCAAAACGGCAAACCGGTATTCAAAGCAGCGGTTGCAGGCATGACCGATGTGGTGGAAAAGGTGATGAAACGAAATAACCTGACGGTTGGGGATGTGCATTGGCTGGTACCGCACCAGGCCAACCGGCGCATTATCGAAAGTGTGGGAAAAGGTCTCGGATTTCCTGAAGAAAAGGTCATGGTCAATATTCACAAATACGGCAACACCACCGCCGCAACCCTGCCGTTGTGCCTTTGGGATTATGAAAGCCGTCTCAGAAAAGGGGATAAATTGATTCTGACTGCTTTTGGCGGCGGATTTACATGGGGCGCTACATATTTGAAATGGGCTTATGACCCGGGGGGGCGTTGATTTGTTGATTTGTTGATGTGTTGATGTGCGTGCCACGCGGTACGCGTGGTTGATGCGAGTATGCCAATCGAACCAATAAAATTAGCGCTATCTTTGCACCGCTTTTTTAACATAAAACAGTTTTTTTTGCAATGGCAAGTACTTCTGATATTCGAAACGGGATGTGCATTGAATTCAGTAACGATATTTATCAAATTATTGAATTTCAGCACGTTAAACCAGGAAAAGGCAATGCTTTTGTACGCACCAAATTGCGCAGCCTGACGACGGGCCGGGTCCTGGACAATACCTTTACCGCCGGCCACAAAGTAGACGATGTGCGGATCGAACGCCGTAAATTCCAATTTCTTTACAGCGATGAAACCGGGTATAACTTCATGGATAACGAATCTTTTGAGCAGATCACGCTGGATGAGAACCTGATTCCCAGCCCCAAGCTGTTGAAAGAAGGCGCCGAAGTGGATGTGCTTTTTCATGCTGCCAAGGATATTCCGCTCACCCTTGAAATGCCGCAATACATCATCCTGGAGGTGACGTATACGGAACCCGGTCTGAAAGGCGATACCGCCACCAACACCCTCAAACCGGCCAAGGTGGAAACAGGCGCCGAGGTAAAAGTGCCTTTGTTTGTCAACCAGGGCGATTTTATCAAGGTAGATACCGCTACCGGCGCTTATATGGAACGTGTAAAACAATAACCAACTATGACGTTCAAAGACATCCAGGAACTCCTGAAACTCATTCACCGATTGGAGCTTTCCGAATTCAAACTGAAGGAGGGGGAATTTGAGCTGTCGGTGCGGACCAAACATTTTGATAAGGGAAAAGCACAGGTGGTCGCACCCCTGGCGCCCATTACGGCGCCGGCCGCGCCGCTTCCGCAGCAGCCCACCTACCCGCCGCCGCCGGCGCCATCCAGACAGGCTGCTTCGCCTGCCCCGGCCGCCGCAGAAGGCCCGGACGAAGCGCGGTATCTGCCCGTCAAATCGCCGATGGTCGGCACATTTTACCGCTCCTCTGCGCCTGAAAAGCCGCCCTATGCCAAGATCGGCGACGATATAAAAGCAGGCGAGGTGATCTGCATCATTGAAGCCATGAAGTTGTTCAATGAAATAGAATCTGAGGTGAGCGGCAAAATCGTAAAAATCATGGTCGAAGACGCCCAGCCTGTGGAATATGATCAGGTTTTGTTCCTTGTTGATCCGCAGGGCTGATCAACCTGTGTGCGATTTTCACTTCAATTGAATACTATGTTCGATAAAATACTCATCGCCAACCGGGGAGAGATTGCCCTGCGGATCATCCGAACCTGCAGGGAAATGGGCATCAAAACCGTGGCGGTCTACTCTACTGCCGACCGGGAAAGCCTCCATGTAAGGTTTGCAGACGAGGCCGTTTGCATCGGCCCTCCTGCTTCGGCCGAATCCTATCTCAGTATTCCACGCATCATGGCAGCGGTCGAAATCACCAATGCCGATGCGGTTCACCCCGGTTATGGCTTTTTAGCGGAGAACGCCGACTTTGCGGAAGTATGCGCCGAGTACGGCATCAAATTCATAGGCCCTACCTCGGAACAGATCCGGAAAATGGGGGATAAGATCACCGCGAAAGAAACCATGATCAAAGCCGGTGTTCCTGTCATTCCGGGGTCGGAAGGCCTGCTCAAAGACCTGAAAACGGGTTTAAAAATCGCCAAAGACATTGGTTACCCGGTCATCCTCAAAGCTACGGCCGGGGGCGGCGGAAAGGGCATGCGCATCGTTTGGGAGGAAAAAGATTTTGAATCCGCCTGGGAAGTTGCCCGCAAAGAAGCCAAAGCCTCTTTTGGCAACGACGGCATCTATATCGAAAAATTCATCGAAGAACCCCGCCATATCGAATTTCAGATCGTCGGCGACCAGGCCGGGAAGGTCATCCATCTTTCCGAGCGGGATTGTTCCATCCAGCGGAGGCACCAAAAACTGGTGGAAGAGTGCCCCTCCCCCTTCATGACCGACGAACTGCGGGAAAAAATGGGCAACGCGGCTGTCAAGGCCGGTGAGGCCATTCACTACGAAGGCGTCGGTACCATCGAATTCCTGGTGGACAAACACCGGAATTTTTATTTCATGGAAATGAATACCCGCATCCAGGTCGAACACCCGGTGACGGAAGAAGTGATCGATCACGACCTGATCAAGGAACAGATCAAGATAGCCGCAGGAGAAAGCATCAAGGGGGATAATTATTACCCCAACGGCCATGCTATGGAATGCCGGATCAACGCCGAGGATCCGCTCAACGGTTTCCGCCCCAGCCCGGGCAAGATTGTTTCGCTGCACACTTCAAAAGGTCACGGCGTCCGCGTCGATACCCATGTTTACGCAGGTTATACCATTCCGCCTTATTACGATTCCATGATCGCCAAACTGATCTGCCGCGCCCGCACCCGCGAAGAATGCATCACCAAAATGGAGCGGGCCCTCGACGAATTCATTGTTGAAGGCGTTAAAACAACCGTACCTTTTCATCAAAAACTCATGCGCGACGAACGTTTCCGAAAAGGCGACTTTAATACCTCATTCCTCAACGACTTTAAAATTACGGATTAACGCCGGCCCATGAACAGCTTCCGCCGGTTGATCGGCTATATCGGCCGTTATAAAAAATTTATCGGCCTGAATATTGTCTCCAATATCCTGACGGCGGTCTTCACAGTGGTCAGCATTCCGCTTTTGCAACCTTTTTTTGAGATCCTGTTCGATCAGACCGGCCCTGTGACCTCGCCGCCGCCGGGCGGTTTCAGCCTTGCCAATTTCCGGGACTGGTTCAATTACTATTTTACCAACCTCATCGCCACACAAGGCAAGGAATCTGCCCTTCTGCTGGTTTGCGGCGCCATCCTGCTGGCTTTTTTCTTCAAAAACCTGTTTCGTTACCTGGCCCTCGTTTTTATGGCGCCGGTCCGCAACGGGGTCGTCCGGGATATCCGCCGGCAACTGTTCGATAAAATGCTGTCCTTACCCCTACCCTATTTTTCGGAAGAACGCAAAGGGGATCTGATGTCGAGAATGACCGGCGACGTACAGGAGGTGGAAATGAGCATACTGAATGTGCTGGAAGCGCTGTTCCGCGAGCCGCTGGTCATTGCAGGTTCGCTGGCTTACATGCTTTACCAAAGCCCTTCCCTGACCTTTTTTGTTTTTGTCCTCCTCCTTTTTACAGGGGTGGTCATCGGCGGTGTCGGCCGCAGCCTCAAGCGGTCTTCCAACCTGGTGCAGCAAAAACTCGGCAATCTGGTCACCATCGTCGACGAGGCCCTGGGCGGTTTGCGCATCATCAAAGGTTTTAACGCGGAGGGGTACCAACACGACAAATTTGATGTCGAAAATAATACCTACCGGCATATCCTGACCAGGCTGCTGTGGCGCCGGGACCTGTCGTCTCCACTGTCTGAATTCCTGGGTATTGCGGTCGTCGCCGTTTTGTTGTGGTACGGATCCAGCATGGTGTTCAGCGGCAATATGGCGCCCGACGCATTCATTACCTTCATTTACGCCTTTTACAATGTAATCGATCCGTCCAAACAACTTTCAAAGGCATGGTACAGTGTTCAGAAAGGTATTGGCGCCCTCCACCGCGTAGAACAGGTGCTGGATGCCGAAAGTACCATCCGGGAAAAACCGGACGCATTGCCGGTCACTTCTTTTGAACGGGAGATCACTTTCCGCAATGTAAGTTTCGCCTATAATGCCGAAGAAGGGCATGTGTTGAGCCATATTGACCTCACCATTCCAAAAGGGAAAGCAGTGGCGCTGATTGGCGCCAGCGGCGCAGGCAAATCCACGATGGCCGACCTGCTGCCGCGTTTTTATGATGTGGAGGAAGGCGGCGTTTTTGTGGATGGCATCAATATAAAGGATTTCCGGTTAAAAGACCTGCGCAGCCTGATGGGGATCGTCTCCCAGGAACCTGTTTTGTTCAACGACTCCATTTACAACAATATCGTCTTCGGAATGAAGGGTGCAACTTTGGAGGATGTCATCCGGGCCGCCAAAATCGCCAATGCCCACGAGTTTATCACCGCCACTGAGAAGGGGTATGAAACCAATATCGGCGACCGCGGCAGCAAACTCAGCGGCGGACAAAGGCAGCGCCTCACCATTGCGCGGGCTATCCTCAAAAATCCGCCCATCCTGATCCTCGACGAAGCAACCAGCGCACTCGACTCTGAGTCGGAAAAACTGGTGCAATCCGCTTTGCTGGAGCTTATGAAAAACCGGACTTCCCTCGTCATTGCACACCGGCTCAGCACCATTCAGCACGCCGATGAGATTGTTGTATTGCGCCAGGGAAGGATCATCGAACGGGGCGACCACCCGTCGCTGCTGGCCCTCAACGGGGAATACAGGAAATTGGTGGAGTTGCAGGCGATGTAGGGGGGATTTGTTGATTTGTTGATTTGTTGATTTGACGACTGCAACGAGGGAATTTGTTAATTTTGAAACTTAATGCCCCCGAATGGGGTTAAGTGTCGATACAACCCGATCAGGAAAATGTCAACCGAGCGCAAATCACCCGCAGAGATCCTCAATAAGCGGGCAAAGTTTGAATACCAGTTCCTCGACACCTACGAGGCCGGGATCGCTTTGGTGGGCACCGAGATCAAATCCCTCCGCAAAGGCCGCGCCGACCTCAGCGACGCCTACTGCACCTTTCAGGCCGGCGAGCTATTCATTCGCAGCCTCTTCATCGCCGAATACGACTACGGCAACCAGTTCAACCACGACCCACGCCGGCTCCGGAAACTGCTGTTAAAAAAACAGGAACTCCGGAAACTGGAAAAAAAGGTCAAGGAACGCGGATACACCATCGTCCCCTACCGTATTTTCATCAATGACCGCGGTTTCGCCAAGGTAGAGATTGCCCTGGCGCAGGGTAAAAAAATACACGACAAACGCGACAGCATCAAGGAGCGGGAGCAAAAGCGGGAGTTGGACCGGGTAAAGAAGATTAAATTGTGAAGGCTCTCTTGACAAAATAAATAATTATCCGCCTAACCCTCAAAAAAAGGCACGGTATACATCCCCCCCACCTATTCACCTCCGCCCTCTTTCACCTGATTGAGTTTTTCCAGCACCAACGGGGTAATATCCAGGCTGTCGTTCACCATTAAAACACCGGTGCCGGGCCCGTAATTCAGGATAAAATCATATCCCTTTTCCGTGCGGACGGCTTCCAGTACGGCCTTTACCTTTTCCTGCAGTTCGTTGTTCAGCTTTTGGGTTTCTTCCAGGATCTCCTGGCCCAGGCGTTCGCTTTCCTGCATCAGGGCCTGTTGTTTCTGCCCGATCCGCTGCTCTTCGCCGGCGATCTGGTTGGGCGCCAGCAGGCCTTGCTGTATCTTTTGCTGGATGCCCATCACTTCTTTTTCGAGCGCTCTGCCCCGCGATTTCAAACTGGCATCCGCCTGCTCTTTTTTGGTATTCAGCGCGTCCATCTTTTGCCGGAAATCCGTGAACTGGCTCAATAAGGTATCTTCCCTGACAAATACCACGCTCAAGGGTTTTTCTGTTGCAACACTTTGTGCTGGTTCAGCCGTGCCTTTGGGCCCCGAAAAATGAGCATAAAACAGGTATATGACCGCCAGTAAAAGTACGGCATTGAGAATGAGGGATAAATTTTTCATGCCTTGCTTTTGATTCGGGCGTAAAGCTAGTTATTTTAGTCGTAAGTTGTAAGTCATAAGTTGTAAGTGGGTTAGTTGATTGACTTGATAAATCCCCGGATCACCTTGGCGACTTCGGAGCATAAATTTAACAATTTTTCCAGATCCGCTTTTGGGATGTAGTCAAGTTTTTCAGACAAGTACAACATAGATTTCACTTCTAAATTTGAACCTAAAGCGATGTAAAGAAAATAAGAAAATTCCTTGTCCGTTTTCCGGTCAAATCCTTCGGCGATATTGTTTGAAACAGAGACCGCCGCTCTGCAAATCTGATCTTTGAACGTAAAATCTTTCAATACGCCAAATTTCTGGTAAACTTCAAATGCCAGGTTCTGAGCCTTTTGCCAGGCTATAATGTCTTCAAATTTCTGGATTTTCATGCGCGTTTATTTTAAATTATTTGTACTCAGAGCGCCCCGTCAGTCCATTGCTTACGACCAACGACCAACGACTTACGACTTACGACCAACGACTTACGACTTACAACTACCGACTTACAACTACCGACCCGTAATCAACGCCGGTATATTCCGGTTCCTGAACAGGTCGTTATAGGCTTTCACGTCTTCCGAGATCAGTTTTTCCAGTTCACCCCGGTGTTTAGCCCACTGGCTTTCGAGGTCGGCCAGCCGGTCGCGAACGCCCTGTGTCACCCTCGGATCGGATGCATCCAGGGATGATCGCAACGTAAAAAATTCAGCGTTGAGTTTGCTGGGCCAGTTAATCACGTCCTGGATGTTTTTCTGCCGTCTTTCCACCAGGTTGGCGTCCCATTCATCGATCTTTTTGATAAGGGCTTTGCCGGCCTCCAGCATTTCCTTGCCGTTGGAAAACCCCTCCATGGCGTCGTTGTAGGATTGGATCTGTTTTTTGACTTTCGCCATCCGGTTGATGGCGCCGTGCATTTCCTCAATCTGTTTTTCTATCCGGGCGAGGGTCTCCTGCTGGTTGGTCCAGTCTGCGGCGCTGTATTGGGTCCTCGGGTCGGGTACAATTTCAAAGGCCGTCTCCGAAACCTGCCCTTTGAAGGTGAGTCTGGCGCGGTATTGCCCTGGAGCGACCCGCCGCCCCTGGTAGCTGCCGTATAACAACGCGCCTTCTACCCCGGAAAGCGTTTCAAGCCGGAAATCCCACGCAAAGCGGTTAATGCCCGCCTCGGCCGGGATGGTTTGGGGCGGCGGCGGACCACCGATCCAGGGTTTGAATTTTTCATCTTTTTTATGGGAATAACGCCTGATCACCTCTCCTTTTGGATCCAGGATCTCCAATGTCGCCAGGTTGGTATCTGCTTTTTCGGGCAGGTAATAGGTCAGGATCACTCCGTTCATGGGGTTTTGTCCCAGACCCGGCGGCATTTCCGTCAGCGAGGGCGGCATGAAACCGCTGAAGCGGACGGTCTTTTTCGGGGTGTAAATTTTTGCAACGGCGTTGTCAAAGGTTCCTTTGGTTTCTTGCAGCACGCCGAGGTCGTCCAGGATCCAGAAAGCCCGGCCTGCGGTTGAGGCCACCAGGTCGTTGTCGCGGATCATGAGGTCGGTAACGGGCACAACGGGCAGATTCAATTGCAGTTTATGCCATTTTTCACCTCCGTTAACGGAGATATAAAACCCGCGTTCGGCGCCGCCGTACAGCAAACCTTTGATCTTTTTGTCTTCCCGGATCACTTTGAGGAAATCCTCTTTTTCTATACCGTCCGCGATTTTTGTCCAGGTTTTGCCGTAATCAGTGGTTTTATAAGATAACGCCGACATATCGTTGAATTTGTACCGGGTGGCCGTAATATAGGCCGTACCCCGGTCATGGGGCGAAACTTCAATGGATTGGATGAGGCATTCCGGCAGGCCCGCCGGCGTAATATTTTGCCAATCCTGCCCCCCGTTGCGGCTGACATGCACCAACCCGCAGTCGCTACCTGCATACAAAACGCCTTTTTCCAGGGAAGATTCGATCAGGTAATTGATGGTATTGTAGTTTTCGCCGCCTGCGCCTTCATTGGTCAGGGGGCCGCCGCCGACATCCTGTTTCACGGATTCGTTCCGGGTCAGATCCGGGCTGATCTCCTGCCAGGTAAACCCGCCGTCGGTGGTTTTCAATACAACATTGGCGGCGTGGTACATCGTCTCAGGATCGTGCGGCGAGGTGATAATGGGGGCGTTCCAGTTGAACCGGTATTTCATCTCCCTGGGCGGGATGGCCAGGTTGAGCGAAACATACGCCATGATATCCTTGGATTCATTGGTGCGGGTATCCAGCCGGTCGATAATGCCCTGGTAACAGCCGCCGAAAAGGATGGTGGGGTCATCCGGGTCAAAAGCGATATAGGCGCTTTCGCACCCCGGGCCGTAGGTCCAGTCTTCTTCCGAAATTCCAAAACCGTTATTGCGGCTGGCAATTACCACGGAGGAATTGTCCTGCTGGCCGCCATACACCCGGTAAGGGAATCGATTATCGGTGTTGACCCTGTAAAACTGGGCGGTCGGCTGATTGTCGATGCTCGACCAGGTCTGGCCCGCATTGAAGGAGATCTCTCCGCCTCCGTCGTCGCCGAGGATCATATTCCGGTTGTTTTTCGGATTGATCCAAAGGTCATGGGTATCGCCGTGGCCGACATCGACGTTTTGGAATGTTTTGCCGCCGTCGATGGAACGCATCATTGGGGCGTTGAGCACATAAACTGTTTCCTGGTCCTGCGGATCGGCAAATACCTCCATATAATACCACGAACGGGCAGTAATATTCTGGTCGCCGGAGAGGAGGGTCCATTTCATTCCGCCGTTGTCGGAGCGGTATAGGCCTGCTTTGGATTTTTCGGCCTCTACAATGGCGAATACCCGGTTGGGGTTCACCCTGGATACAGAAACCCCGATCTTGCCCATTTCAGCGGGCAGTCCGTCGACGATCTTTTTCCAGGTTTCGCCCATGTCGGTCGACTTCCAGACGGCGCAGCCCGGCCCGCCGCTTTCCACTTTCCAGGGGTGACGGCGGTGTTGCCAGGTGGCGGCGTACAGGATGCGCGGGTTGGTCATATCCATGCTGAGGCTGGAAGCTCCCGTGTTCTCATCCACATACAATACTTTTTTCCAGGTTTGGCCACCGTCGACAGACTTATAAATACCCCGATCTTCGCCGGGTCCGTGTACAGCCCCCTGAGCAGCTACAAAAACGATGTCGGCATTTTGCGGGTGGACGGCGATATCGGAAATATGACGGGTTTTTTCCAGGCCTTGGTGAGTCCAGGTTTTTCCGCCGTCTGCAGATCGGTAAACCCCGTCGCCGAAGGTCGTCATAACCCCCCGGACGGCGTGTTCTCCCATACCTGCGTATATAACATTAGGGTCCGCTTCCGAAACGGTGATCTCCCCTACCGAACCCGTTTTCAGGAACCCGTCGGAGATGTTTCGCCAGGACACGCCGGCATCTTCCGTTTTCCAGATACCGCCGCCGGTGTAGCCGGTGTAGTATACCTGGTCGTTGCCCGGTATGCCGGATACTGCGTTGGACCGGCCGCCGCGGAAGGGCCCGATATTGCGCCATCGCAAGGCCTTGAATTTACCGGGATCAGGCGCGGAAGCTGTTTCCACAGTTGCAGCGTTGGCCGGCGGCTGTTGTTTCGATTTTTTTTGGCCGAAGGCGGGAATGGTCAGGAGTATCAGACCTGAAATCCAAAAAAAGAAGGTGCTTTTTCTCATGTGAGCCGTAAGTTGGTTTTGAAGCTCCAAGGTAGTGAATGACGGGGAAATAAAAAAGGGCGCTTCGGCCTCCGGACGACGAAGTCGCCTATGGCTGACGGAGTCGACTGCGCTCAGCATGAAAGGTGAGAAGGAGAGAGTTGTGAGAGGGTGAGAGCGGGAGATTTATCCGACCCGCAGGTTTACCTGCCTTTCGGGGCAGGGGCGGAGGGTGAGAGGGTGCAGCAAATGGTTTAAATGAAAAAGGGGGAATTAACACAATAAATCATACCCTCAATGTAATTTCAACCCTGTAATTTAATATAACATGATTATCTCCCCCGAATCCTTCAGCCATTTGAGCAGCCCCCTTCAAAAACTTCCTCTCCCGCCGGAGTTCGAGGAAAAAGCCCTTGCGCTGTACGTCAAGCGCGACGACCTGCTCTTTTTCCCCCAGGCGCCGGAATTTTGCGGCAACAAAATCCGCAAACTTAAATACAACCTGCTTGCTGCCCGCGAAACGGGCAAGGACACCTTGCTCACTTTTGGAGGCGCCTTCAGCAACCATATCGCGGCAGTAGCCGCAGCAGGCCAATTGTTTGGTTTCAAAACCATCGGCATCATCCGCGGCGAATATACCGAACCGCTCAACCCCACCCTGCTCCTGGCCGGCCAACGCGGCATGACGCTGCATTACCTCGACCGCCAAAACTACCGGCGCAGGAACGATCCCGGATTCCAATCCGAAATTTCCGACCGGTTTGGTCAACCTTACTTTCTTCCGGAAGGCGGTACCAATGATCTGGCGGTTCAGGGAGCCGCCGAACTGCCGGAGGAGGTGGAGCGGCAACTCGGATTTACCCCCACCCACTGGTGCCTGGCAGCGGGAACCGGCGGCACCATGGCGGGCATTGTCAAAGGTCTTGGCGCGAGATCGCAGGTGATTGGCGTAGCCGCGGTAAAAGATCCCGGGATCACGGATACCGTCTGGTCTTTTGTTTCCGAGAAAGAAATCCAATCCAACTGGCGGGTAAACTATGATTATACTTTCGGCGGCTATGCCAAAACCCAACCGGAACTGCAGGCGTTTATGGAGTGGTTCGAAGCCGCCTATGCCATCCAATTGGAACCCATTTATACCGGCAAAGCCTTTTATGCCGTTTTTGACCTGATGAAAAAAGGCTATTTTTCGGCCGGAAGCCGGATTGTGATGGTGCATACAGGCGGAGCCCGCCTCCGCCAAGGCTTCGGCGGATGAGAACATGAGAAATGAGAAATATAAAAGAGATATACCATCAGCGGAGCATTGATTTTGAAACCAGGGCTGCCGCGTTGCGAAAGCGGTACAACCGGTTGTCGGGGGTCCGGTTATTGGTGTTCATCCTTGCGGTGGGGGTCGCAGTGTATTGTTTTGGTATTCACTGGGCGCTGGGTACCGCATTTTCCCTGCTGTTTATCGCCGCCTTTTACCGCTTTGTGGTATGGCATAGCGGCATTCTGGAGAATGCCCGTTTCCATGAACGGTTGGCCAGGGTGAATACCTGGGAAAAAGCCGCCCTCGACCACGATTATACCGTTTTTTATCCGGGGAAGGAATGGATGGACCCGCTGCATCCCTATACCTTCGACCTGGATATTTTTGGCGAGTATTCCCTTTATCAATACCTTAACCGGGCAACGACCTCGCTGGGCCGTAAAAAACTGGCGACATGGCTGGAAGCCCCCGCGCCCGTTCCTGAGGTCCAAAGCAGGCAATCTGCCGTTTCGGAGTTGCGGGAAGACCTTGACTGGCGGCAGAGGTTCCAGGCTGCCGGACTCGAGGCCGCCGACGACCCGCGGTATTTACAGGCACTGGAAGCCTGGCTGGCTGAACCGCCTTTCATACGCCCCAGTCCCTGGCTGAGGGCATCGCTTTACCTGGCGCCCATTTTCACCATTACCGGCCTGCTGCTCTGGTATTTTGTCTGGCCCTGGCAAGTCATCATCTGGTTTTTACTGCCGGCCGCCGTTGCCCTTGCCCGAACCGTCAGGCAGGTGACCCGCACCCACGAACATACCTCCCGCGCTGCGGAACTCCTGAGCTTTTACAGCCGCCTGATCCGTCGGATCGAAAACGCGGGCGAATGGAAGTCGCCCAAACTTCAGGAACTGAAAGCCGTTTTCAGGGAAGGTACGCAAAACGCATCCGACCAGACCCGGCGCCTTTCCTACATCATCGCCCAACTGAACGTACGCTACAACGTTTTTGCCATCTTTCTCAACCTGGCAGCAGTCTGGGACCTTCAATGGGTGTACCGCCTTGAAAAATGGAAAGCCCGGGAACGAAACCGACTGCCGGCCTGGTTCGACGCTATGGCGGAAATAGAGGCGCTTGCATCCCTGGCCAATGCCTGGCACAACAACCCTGACTGGGTTTTGCCCGTTTTTCATCCGGATATAAGCCTATCGGCCATACAATTGGGGCACCCGCTCATCCATCCATCCAAACGGGTGTGCAACGATATTTCATTGCCTTTGAACGGGCATATCAAACTGGTTACCGGTTCGAATATGGCGGGTAAAAGCACTTTTCTTCGCACAGTCGGTATCAATGCGGTTTTGGCCCAGGCCGGCGCCCCGGTTTGCGCTCAAAATTTCATGCTGCCGTCCCTGCAGGTCCTCACCAGCATGCGCACTCAGGATGCGCTGCACGAAAGCACTTCTTCTTTTTATGCCGAACTGAAACGCCTCAAACAGATCATTGAAACGGTGGAAACAGCCGGTCAACCCGGTTCGGGTCATCCACCCGTTCTTTTTCTGCTGGACGAGATCCTGAAAGGTACCAATTCCGTCGACCGGCATACCGGCGCAAAAGCCCTGATCCTGCAACTGATCCAAAGCAAAGGATCGGGGTTCATCGCTACGCACGATCTGGAACTCGGGGCCCTGGAAGCCACGATCCCTCAACACGGCGCCATCGAAAACCTGTGTATGGAGGTGGAGATCCGCGACGGCGAGCTGTTTTTTGACTACTTGCTCAAAAAAGGCGTGAGCAAAAGTTTTAACGCTACTTTGCTGATGCGGAATATGGGGATCCGGATCGGGTAATTTGTCTGCAGTTGGCAGTGGGCAACTGAGCGGAGTCGAAGTTGGCAGTGGGCAACTGAGCGGAGTCGAAGTTGGCAGTCCTGGCATTCGTTAACCGGTTAACGAATGCCAGGACTGCAGACTGCAGACTGCAGACTGCCAACTGCAGACTTTTCATTACAACCTGTTCACCACAAATTTTCCGGTTCTCAGCGGTTGTCCTTCAGATTGGAGTTCGAACCAATAGAGGCCGGCAGGCTGGCCTTCGAGGTCGATGGTGAACGGACCGGAAGGCAATTCCCCGGATATGATTTCTTTTACACGGATCCCCTGGGCGCCGTAGATGCCGATTTTCACCGGTTTCCCGTAATCCTGTGGCGAATCCAGGAAAATAGTCCAAGAGGCAGGATTTGGGAAAAGCCGGATGTCCTGTTTCTCCTGTTCCGGTTGTAGCGCCAGATTTTGTACCCCATCAAATGATTCGTTTGCAGGCCTTACACCCGCAGGGTCGCAAAGGTTGTAAGTTCCATTGATGCAAGCCAGCGCATTTTTGATATGTTCCAGGTGGGGCGGGCCGATGATATTGCCCAATGCGTTGTTGGCCAGCAGCATGAGGTCCTTCACCTTCGGGTTGTTTTTCATATACTGGAAAACAATCGGATGGAAGGTGCAGTCGGTGAAAACACTGATGGGCATATTCCCGAAATCGGGGTCCAGCCGGAGTTTGATAGCCAGGATCAGGGCGTATTCCATTAAGGGGTCGGCCAGCCTGCCTGCACCGGTTATCGCCACAGGGCCCGGTTGGCAGGCAACCGGATCGACAACATGGTTACCCCGCAAGGGGATCGCAGCGGCAGGAGCTGCAGCATCGCCAGGAATCCATCCGACAACACAAGCAGCTGCATCATAACCTATTGATACAGTGTGCCTGGAAGTTCCCAAAACAATCGGGTCGGGCAAGCCGTCGCCGGTCACGTCCACCGACAAGGCATCCTGGATCAGGGGCAACACTGATTTGGTGATCAGTTGCAGGCAAGTGGAGGAATTGCCGTTCAGGTCGGTCGCGGTCCAGGTCCTTTCTATCAGACATTCCCAGTTGCAGTCGCCGGAAACCACGACATCCGAATAGGAAGTGGCCGGTGCGGGATCACAATTATCGGTAGCAGCAGGCGACCCCGTAACAGAAGGATCGTCGGGCGAATTACAGGCTATAGTCAGGTCGGGTGGACAAGTCAGCGCAGGAGCCTCCGTATCCGTAACCGTGACGGTAAAGCTGCAGGTAGCTGTATTTCCTCCCGCATCTGTTGTGGTGTAGGTTTCGGTTGTAATCCCTTCCGGAAAAAGAACGCCGCTCCCCAATCCGGTCGTCAGCGCCAAGGTGGGCGAAGGGCAATCGTCTGTCACACCGGGCAGGGCGTAACTCACAACAGCACCGCAAATCCCCGGGTCTGTACTTACGCTGATATCCGCCGGACAAATTATGACCGGTGGTATCGTGTCGGGGTCAGCGGAAACGGTTATGGTATAGGTACTGACACATCCGTTGGCGTCCGTGACCATTACGGTATAATCGCCGGCGGGTAAGCCGCTCAGGTCTTCAGTAGTTGCACCGTTGCTCCAAAGGTAAGTGAAAGGCCCGACACCGCCGGTCAGCATCAGGTCGATGGCTCCGTCGCTCGAATTAGGGCAGCCCGCGTTGGTGGTTGCATAAGGGATCAGTTCTTCAAAATCTACATTGGTGATGCAAACCGTCTGGTTGTTGATGGCTGCGCCGGTAGCCGCGGTGAAACCCCAGAACACCTCAGAGTTGCCGCTGAAGATATCGTTGACGATGTTGCCGGTAAAAGTGATGACCGGGTTTCCGTCAAAAACCACCGAAAAAGTCAAGGCAGAAGCGTTCCAGGTGAAAATCGCCGTATGGTCCGAGCCATCCTCCAGATTGGGCATGAGAACCGGCCCAACCAGGTTCAGCGGAGAGGTATGCAGCAAATTACCGTCTTTTTGCAATGCAATATGGTCTTCGACCGGGTCCATGAAATCTTCAGGCGCCACATTATTTTGCCAGGTATCGAATTCGACTGCCAGCGACGGAGCGATCCCCGCGAATCCGATACCGCCGCCAACCGCGCCAATACCGTTGCAGACGGGTTGCAATACAAAGGCGATACCATCCGCCCCATTGCCATCGAGGACGCCGAAGTTCAGGTCGGCTTCAATCTTAAAATCGAAGGCCAGGTTTAACTTGTTCTGGTACCATACCGAACCCCGTTTGGAAAAATCCTGCGGGGTCAGTTGATAACAATTGCCACCGAGGTCGACGGCGTCCCCGTTCAGTACATAGTTCTGGGAATACACGGTAGAAAAACTCAGTAGTAAAAAGCAGATGCAAAGGCCGGTGAAGGCCTCCTTGGATCGGTAAAGTTTTGATTTCATGATCAGAATTTTAGGTTTATAAAAAATCGATGCGCTGAAAAAATGCATGAACAAAGTGAAATACCGGATGCGGGCGTGAAAGAGGGACCTTTTAATTTAGTTTCATATTCAATACAAATATATTCATTTTTTTAAAAAATATCAAGTTTAACTACGTAAAACAAAAAAATAATATTTAATTAAACCCTAATGCCTTTGACGAGTCCAATACAAGTCGCCAATTTTTCAGGATCCAAACCAATATCACCATGAAAATCCGTTTTTTCTGGCTTTCCCTGGCCGCCTCGATTACCCTGATCTCAACGACCACCCCGATATTGGAGTTCTGCCTGAACCTTCCGGTCCAGCCTTTCAATTACGCCAATATCACGCTTCCTTTTTACCTCCAGACGCCGCAATTGCAAGATGCCGACAATACACCCCTCAACAATCCGATCACCAACTCCGGCGCCACCCTTGGGAGGGTACTGTTCTACGACCCCCAGCTATCGGCTACCAACACCCAGTCCTGCGCTTCCTGCCATAGTCAGCAATTGGGGTTTTCAGATGACAGCCCGTTCAGCCGTGGGTTTGAGGGCGGCTTTACGGGTCGCAACTCTATGGGCCTGGCTATGGCACGGTTTTACGGCAACGGGCATTTTTTCTGGGACGAACGGGCCGCCACCCTCGAAGCGCAGACCCTGATGCCCATACAGGACCCCGTCGAGATGGGTCTCACTCTGGAAGAACTTGAAATCAAGTTGTCCGGACAGGATTATTACCCCCCGCTTTTCCAGGCCGCATTCGGCGACCCTGAAGTGACATCCAGCCGGGTAGCGCTGGCGCTTTCCCAGTTTATCCGCTCTATGGTTACCTTCCGGAGCAGGTACGACCAGGGCCGGCAGGCAACCCCGGGGCCGCCCAATACGCCCTTTGTCAATTTCACCCCGCAAGAAAACCTTGGCAAAGCCATATTCCTTGACCCTGCCCGGGGCAACTGCGCCGTTTGTCATGGAACGGATGCCTTTATCGCCCCGGAACCCAAAAACAACGGCATCGACCTGATTTCACAGGACTCCGGCCTTTACCATACTACGCTGAACCCGGCGGATATCGGCCGGTTTAAGGTTCCGTCACTGCGCAATATCGAACTGACGGCCCCATTCATGCACGACGGTCGGTTTGAGACCCTGGAAGAAGTGATCAACCACTACAACAATGGGGTCAGGAACCATATCAACCTCTCCCCCCAACTGCGGCAGGGGCCCAACGGACCGCCCAGGGTGCTCAACCTCAACCCCAACGAAAGGGCGGCGCTGGCGGCTTTCCTGCGTACCCTGACCGATTTTGAATTCATCAACGACGAGCGCTGGAGCGATCCGTTCTGCGAATCGCCAACCGCTGTTTTTGAGCCGGAAAAGGAGATCCTGATGTCGGTCTATCCCAACCCCGCTTCCGGTCAGGTGGACATCGTCATCCGGCAGGAGATCAGCGGCCTCATTCAGGTGCGGTTGTTAAGCGCCACAGGCCAGGTGTTGCGACAACAATCCTTTTACGGACGGAATGCGGTTATAGAGCGGGCGAATTTGCCGGCGGGATTGTACCTGGTGGAAATATTGGCTGAGGGGAAAAGGGGTATCGAGCGGGTGGTTTGGCGGTAAGTTTGGGCCGCTCGCAGTCCTGCAGCTTTCAGTCAGTCAGCCGTAGATGATGCTGGCAGATTCCAATTTTTCTTTGAAAATTCAGGTTCAGGTTAAAATTTAAAAACAAATAATTTAATTTTATTAAACTTAAATTTTATTTGTTTTATTCATTTTGTTATCGTACATTTGGGTAAATAAAACCCATAATGCGGATCAGGGACCGATATCGCCGTCCGATTTCGGCTATTGCCATTTTATCAGACCCTTCGAAAAAATACCATCCACAACAATTTGAGGAGTCATTCCTGGGAACAAGCATTCGATATTGTTTCAAGACCTTTAAGATCCTTGATCAGGATGAACTCACTTTAAGCATGGATAAAAATCCTTTTGCAGCGGTCATTCTCACGGCCTGCATCGCTTTAAAAAAAGGAAAAATTTCTGAAGAAAGTTTGCTTGAACAGAAGCTGTACCTGGCCCGGAAATTGCTTGAAAAAGAAATCCCAACAAACAAAATCAGGGTCTTAATGAACTTTTTACGATCCTATATTCGTTTTAAACATCAGGAAAATACCCGTATATTTGGAGAAAAATTGGATCAAATAACCGGAAAAACTTATCCAATGGGAATCGAGGAAATGTTATTAACCAGGGCCCAAGAGAAAGGCCTTAAAATGGGCATCGAAAAGGGCATTAAACAAGGCCTTAAGTTGGGAATTAAAGAAGGAAAGATCGAAGGAAAGATCGAAGGCAAGATCGAAGGCAAGATCGAAGGCAAGATCGAAGCCCTTGAAGAAATCCGAACGGAAGTCATTCGGAATGCCAGGAAAAAAGGCTTCGCCATCGAACTGATCGCCGAACTCGTCAGCCTGCCTGTTCCTGAAGTCCACAGGATACTAGATAAACTGGGATTGGAGTAGTTACTGGTCCAGGCGAAACCGTTGGAGCCCATCCGCAATCTTCCGGTCATTACTCAACCTGGGCGCCTTGTTCTGCCCGCCCAGTTTTCCTTCCGATTTCATGTATTCACGAAAAGCGCCGCGGCGCAAATACCGGATCACCAACGGCCGCAAAATGGCGCCTTTGATCAAATCCTGGTAGTAAATATTTTGTTGCACCATTTTGGCGTCCAGCAACCGGGCAAACCCTTCCGGTTCCGCCGGCGCCTGGTCAAATTCCACAAACCATTCGTGGTAGGGCAATCCACCCTCAGGCGGGCTGATCTGGGGCGCGACGGTGAATTCTACTATTTTCACTCCTTTTTCCCTTGCAGCCTGCAGCATGGCTTCCTCCACTTCCTTACCGATCACGTGTTCGCCAAATGCCGAAATAAAGTGTTTGATCCGGCCTGTGACCCGCAGGCGGTAGGGTTTTGTGCTGACAAACTCCACCGTATCGCCGATATTATAGCCCCAGAGGCCTGCGTTGTTGTTGATGATAACGGCGTAATTCACACCCGGTTCCACCTGAGCCAGGGAAAGGCGGGTCGGCGTTTCAGAAAATATTTCATCCGCAGGGATAAATTCAAAAAATATTCCGGAATGAACGTTGAGCAGCAAGCCCGGTTCGGTCTGGCTGTCCTGGAACGCGATAAACCCCTCTGAAGCAGGATAGGTTTCCACGCTGTTGATGCGCCCGCCGACGAGTTCTTCCAGTTTGGCCCGGTAAGGCTCGAAGTTGACGCCGCCGTAAACGAAGGTATTATAATAAGGAAACAAAGCCCGGATCGTTTTTTTGCCGGAGCGCTCCAGCAGGCGTTCGTAATACATCTGCACCCAGGGCGGGATACCGCTGATCAGGCGCAGGTCTTCGCTGATGGTTTCGGTGACGATGGCCTCCAGTTTTTCCTCCCATTCCTCTATGCAATTGGTCTGATAAGAGGGCAATTGGTTGGTGCGCAGCCAGGCCGGCACCTGGTGGTTGACGATGCCCGAAAGGCGCCCGGTGGGGATGCCGCCGACTTCCTCCAGTTCGGGGCTGCCGGAAAGGAAGATCATCTTGCCATCAAGCCAGCTGCCGTCGCCGGTGCGGGCGTAATAATTGAACAGGGCATTTCGCGCAGTCCCGAAATGGTTGGGCAGGCTGTCTCTTGTGAGCGGAATGTATTTGACACCGGAGGTGGTGCCCGAAGTTTTGGCGAAATAGGCGGGACGGCCCGGCCAGAGCACGTCGCGTTCACCGGCTTTGATACGGTCGATATAAGGGCGGAGGTCTTCGTAATCCCGGATCGGCGCCTGGCTTTTGAACGAATCGTAGTCCCGGATGCGGTCAAAGCGGTGATCTCTTCCGAAGGCGGTCAGGCTGCCTTTCCGGATCAATTGCTCAAAAACTGCCCGTTGCGCCTCGACAGGCTGAGCGGACCAGCGCCCGATGTTACGGGCAATCTTATTGGCGAATGGTTTGATGACAGCCGACCGGAATCCCATTTTCTTTGATTTGGCCGCGCTAAGGTAGGGATTTATGGTTAAAGGTTAAAGGGGACGGGATTGAAGGAGGGCGAGGATTCCTGCACAATTATTTGTTAAAAAATGAAAAAACAGATTATAAAACAGAAAATAACAAAATAATTACGTATATTTGTGTTGAATTATTTTCAGAAAATAATCTGTGTGATTGCCTTTCACGACAGCATGAATCCAGTAACTTCCGCCAACCAAGGCAATCCTGACGTCACAACGGCTGCATGAGGCGCCGGCAGGCTGTTTTACAGCTAACCGGACCAAGGCGGTGTTGGCGAAATCATTAGCTGGTCTTACTGAAATCCGATATCCTGTTCATTTTCAGGTAAATATCGGCTTTTCTCCGCATTGCGCCGGGGAGTGCTGCAAATCATTCTCCAATCACCCGCGAGCGGCCCGGCTAATATTTCCCAACCTCCTTATGCACACCGTGCAAGGATTGCCCTGTTGGGTTCCCGAAACGGGCCGGCAGGGGATTGTACACTGCCAAACACATCCATACCATGCCTGTTTCACCCTACCGGCCCAATTGGTCGGCCTACTTCACCATTTGTGATTCCGAAGCCGCGGTCATCAGCCTCGATCTGGGTCTTGCGGCCGTAGCCCCCGACCCGGATCGCCCGACGGTCCTGATCCTTTCCCTCACCTTCGTGCATCCCCTCAGCAATGGATTTCCGGATGATGAGGAACTGGAACGCCTCCATCTGATCGAAAACCGGTTGGCGCAGGAGATCCATGATCTGTTCAACGGGCGTTTTGCAGGGAAAGTGACCATTGCCGGCAAACGCCATCTGTTTTTCTACCTCGCTTCCGGGCGCCCCTTCGAAACCGTTGTCGCTTCCGCCATGGCCGGGTTTGAAGAATATGAGGCCGAATTCCATGCCCCCCACGACCCGGACTGGCAACATTATTTCAGCATCCTCTACCCCGGCCAGGACGACCTGCCGATCGAATCCACCGACCCGTCCCTGCGCACCGCTGACCATTGGTTTTATTTCAATACCGAGGAGGGCTGCCGCCAGTTTATCGAACGCCTCAACCAGACCAGCCTGGCGCCCGTTCACCTCGAAAAACTGAAAGACGGAAAAGCTTATCCCTTCCTCCTGATTATCACTGGCGTGCATACCACCGCCCAAGGCCCGGCCTTATCCCGGCTGGAAGCCAGGCTGAAAGAATGGGCGGAAGCATGCGGCGGGATTTATGACGGGTGGGAGGCGGAGTAGTCCTTTTATAGTGGTCAGTCGTCAGTGGTCAGTGGAGGCGGCAGGTTTTTGTTCAGGATATGCCTCTCCGATATGCAGAAAGTGAAGGCTGGGCAGCCCGGAGTTCATTATGATCGACGATTGATAGCTGAACGATTATTTTTTATATTCGGGGAGTGCAACGAAAATCCAGGAAGGTAAAATTAAATTTTTCCGGTTCAAATCCAATCCGGGTGTTCTTCTCGTAATTGAATTTGATTACCGCCTAAATCAGTGAATCATGAAAAATACCTTACTCATTCTATTCGTGATGTGTTTATCTCAGGCCCCGATCCTCGCCTTTCATTCCGGAACCATCGAAGGGGTGGTTTACGATGCGGATTCGCGGGTGGAACTCGCCGGCGCACGGTTAACCCTCTTCCCCGTTGAAGCAAATGCCTATACCAATGAACTGGGCCATTTTGCCTTCCGCGACCTTCCGGAGGGCAATTACACCCTGATCGTCAACTATATCGGTTTTGCGCCGGATACCACCCTTAACCTGATGGTGGTGGAAGGGGAAACCCGGACCGTTAAAATTTTTCTGGAAACCCGGAGCCTCGACCTGCCGGAGGTCAAAATCGGGTCTGATCCCAATTTTTTCTCCCGATCCATGAGTGCTATCGATATCCAAACCCGTCCGCTGAACAACGCGCAGGAAGTATTGATGATGGTACCCGGCCTGTTTTTGGCACAACACGCAGGCGGCGGCAAAGCCGAACAGCTTTTCCTCCGGGGATTTGACATCGACCACGGAACGGATATCCGGATCACCGTTGATGACCTGCCGGTAAACATGGTGTCCCATGCGCACGGCCAAGGGTATGCCGACCTCCATTTTGTCATCCCGGAGCTGATCCGGAAAGTGGAGTTTCGCAAGGGGCCCTATTATGCCGATGCCGGTAATTTCAGTACAGCCGGGTCTGTGTCGCTCCAGACCACCAACGCCCTGGAAGAAAGCTTCGTCAAAATCGAATCTGGTCAGTTCGATACTTACCGGATGGTCGGCGCACTGGACCTGCTGGGCAAAAGCGACCAAAAAAACCACCACCTTTACGCCGCTGCCGAACTGAATTATTACAACGGCTATTTTGATGCCCCCCAACAATTCCAGCGCATCAACTTCCTGACCAAATACAATGTGCTCATCAACGACAAACAAAGCCTGACCGCCTCTTTTTCCGCCTTCAGCAGCCGTTGGGATGCTTCCGGGCAAATTCCGGAGCGGGCGGTAGAATCCGGGCAGATATCGCGGTTTGGCGCCATCGATGCTACGGAGGGCGGCCAAACCAGTCGCCTGAACTTTAACCTGGAATACCTTTCCAACCTGAAATCACGACTGTATTCGCAGCACCAGTTCTTCGTCTCCAAATACGATTTTGAACTGTATTCCAATTTCACCTTCTTCCTGGAAGATCCGGAAAACGGCGACCAGATCCGTCAGAAGGAAAACCGGCTGATCCTGGGTTACAACGGCAAATTCTGGAAAGAGAGCACCCTGGCAGGGGCGCCCTTTACCACAACACTGGGCTGGAATATCCGCCACGATCAGGTCAGCGGCAACGAATTGTCTCGCAGCCTCAACCGGCGGACAACCCTGGAACAACTGGCCCTGGGCGATGTCCGGGAAACCAACGCAGGCGTCTACCTCCAATCCCAGTGGACCCCGGTTCCAAAATTGCAAATCCTGGCAGGGCTCCGGTTCGACCAGTTCATCTCTTCCTATGACGACCATCTGAAAGGACGCTATGACCCCAAAACCGTTTACGCCCGGATACTGAGCCCCAAACTGAACCTGTTCTACAACCTCTCGCCTTCGGTGCAACTGTTTGCTCAGTCGGGGGTCGGTTTCCATTCCAACGACACCCGGGTGGTCACCGCTCAGGATGGCCGGGAAACCTTGCCCAACGCCCTGGGTTGGGAAGGCGGCGCCATCCTCAAACCCTTTCGGGCATTGATCCTGCAGGCGGCCTATTGGCGCCTGGGTATCGAACAAGAGTTTGTATATGTAGGCGACGCCGGTATCGTGGAGCCCAGCGGCAAAACCAGTCGGCACGGGATCGATATTTCCGCAAGGCTGCAGCTCGCCAAATGGCTTTTTGCAGATATGGACCTCAACCTGTCAAGGGGAAGAAGCACGGAAGAAGAAAAAGGCATGGATTATATCCCGCTGGCGCCCAGACTGACGAGTTCAGGCGGGCTCAGCGCCCGGTTGAAAAACGGGTTTGAAGCCAATATCCGTTACCGTCATCTTTCCGACCGGCCGGCTAACGAAGACAATAGTCTGATCGCAGAAGGGTATTTCCTGCTCGACTCCCGGATACAATACAGGAACAAACAATTCATGGTGGGTTTCGGCATCCAGAATCTGCTCGATTCGGAATGGAAAGAAGCCCAGTTTGAAACCGAATCCAGGTTGAAAAACGAACCTGAACCGGTATCCGAAATCCATTTTACGCCGGGAACGCCTTTTAACTTCAGGGGGTTTGTGAGTTACTTTTTTTAGAGTGCTTCAGCCTCCGGACGACGAAGTCGCCTATGGCTG
>CAZLEF010000053.1:0-48520 GCA_964558465.1 uncultured Lewinella sp.
GGACCTGGATGGTGTAAGCCCCTGGCTGTAATCCGGTGAAATTGGCGTTATTCACCCATCCTGTGCCGATATTGTATTGGTAACTACCCGTCCCGGCAGTTGCCAAGATCGATATGCTTCCGTTATCTGCTCCGCAATCGGATGGATTGACTGCCGTGACGTTAGAAATCACGGGCAGTGGCGGGTCGGTTAAGGTGATGGTTTGACTATAAGTTACAGCGCATGTACCATCTGCGTTCCGGAGCATTACGAAATAATTCCCTGGGGGCAATCCGCTGAAAAATGAAAAATTGAACCAGTTTTGACCGCCATCAATGCTCATATGATACGAACCTGTCCCGCTCAGTGGATTCACCAAAATAGTTCCGTTATTGGCGCCGCAATCGGTTGGGTTGGCGAATTGAACACTGTGAATAGAGGGCGCCGGCGGGGCTGATAGAACAATGGGCTGACCATATTGAATCGGGCATGTCCCGTCCGTATTTCTTATCTGAACGGTATAGTTCCCTGGCGAAAGGTCGGTAAAACCGGGGTCAGAAAACCAGGGGCCGGAGGCCTGTATCCTGTATTCCAGGGCGCCCGTTCCGCCGGTTGCATAGATCTGGATCTGACCATCATTCACCCCGCAATCGGTGGGATTGGAAAAATCCACTCCGGAAATTTCCGGTGGAACCGGACCGCTTAACGTGACTTGACCGTAGTGTACGAAACAACTTTGATCCTGGTTCCGTACCTGGATGGTATAAACGCCGGCGCTCAAGCCAGAAAATTCAGACTGGTTGGACCAGGCGCTCCCGCCGTTGATTGAATATTGGTAATTTAATGGCTCTCCCGCCATAAAAATTTGGATCGTACCGTTTGCAAGGGCACAGTCGGTTGGATTCACTGCAGTTACCTGGTTGATTACCGGCTGTTCCGGTTCAGTTATGGTGATGACGGAAGGGTGGGTTACCAGGCAGGTTCCATCCTGGTTGCGGACCTGAACGGTATAATTCAGAGGACTCAATCCTGAAAAAAAGGAAACATTCACCCAACCGCCGCCAATATTGTATTGCAGGGGCCCGCTTCCGTTGGCGATAATGTCGATCGTTCCATTATTGGCCCCGCAATCCTCCGATGGTGTATGATTTACCTGGCTGATGACGGGAAGTGTCGGTTGGACCAAGGTAATTGCCGGGTTATGGATGGTCAGGCAAGTTCCATCGGCATTTCTCACCTGCGCCTGGTAAATTCCTGCCGGAAGATCGGAGAACATGGGATCCATTGCCCAGCCGTTTCCAATGCTGAATTGGAGTGTTCCGGCGCCGCCCTCTATCAAAATGGCGATACTCCCGTCATTCAACCCGCAATCCGAAGGATGGGAAAAATTTACCTGGTGGATGACCGGCTGGACCGGCGCCTGCACCACAACCGGCTGTGGATATGGAAGGATACAAGTTCCGTCGTTGTTGCTGACTTCAACGTGGTAGGTTTGTGCCGGGAGGTTGGTGAATACAGGTGAAGTCTGCCATCCGGCGCCGATGCTAAAAAGCAGGGAACCTGTTCCTCCTCCGGCTGTTATGGTAATGGCGCCGTCTGATAAGTTGCAGTCGGTTTGGTCCGTATGGGTTACCTGGGATATGACTGGGGCCGGTGGGTCGGCCAGATTGATGTTTTGGGGATAAGTCACTACACAGGTTCCGTTGTTGTACCGGACCTGTACGGTATAGTTTCCAGGGCTGAGCCCGGAAAAAACGGCGGTATTTACCCAGCCGTTACCAATATTGTAGTTTAATGTCCCGCTGCCGCCGCTTGCAATCACGGAAATGGAGCCGTTGTTGAGCCCGCAGTCGGTTGGATGGGAAAAAATGACGTTCTGGATGACCGGCGCACTCGGCCCGGTCAATACCGCAGGTTGAGGGTAATTTACCAGACAGGTTCCATTGCTGTTTCGCACAGCAACCGGATATACGCCGGATGGAAGATTTTGGAAGACAGGATTATTTCCCCATCCTGCGCCGATGCTGTATTGCAAACCACCCGATCCGCCGGAAGCCTGGATGGAAATGACGCCGTCGCTGCTTTCGCAATTGGAGGGTTGGATGAGTGTTACATTTCCGATTTCGGGACCTGGAGGATCATTCAGCATTGCGCTGGAAACAGTCTCACAAGTTCCATTACTATTCCTTACCCGAACCGGGTAAATTCCTTCCATCAGATTGCCAAACAGGCTGTTTGTTGTCCATGGACCATTCCCAACCGCATATTCCAAGGGCGGGATGCCGCCGGTTGCCATTATTTGTATCGAACCATTTCCTGCACCGCAATCACTTGGGTGGGTGAATAGGATATTGGAGATGGAAGGCTGTGGCGGATCATTCAATACAACCTGGCCGTAGGTTCTTTCACAGCCACCATCTGCATTCCGGACCGAAAGTGAATAAGCGCCCTCCGGCAGGCCTGTGAAAACGGACTGGCTGAAATAATCCGATCCGTTGACGCTGTATTTTAACGGGGGAATGCCGCCGGCGGCATAAATGGTGATAACACCGTCAGAGGAATTGCAGTTGGATGGATGACTGAAATCGACATCCTCAATGGCCGGAGCGGGAGCAGCGACCAGTTCAGCGCCGGCCGTACACCAGGAATTGCTGTTGGGGCAGCTGCATTTATCCTGCGTCAGCACGGTGTAAAACCCGGCGGTCAGGTTGTCAAAAACGGTGGAGGGTTGCCAGGTGCTGCCCCCATCGATGGAATAGGCGATGGAGTTCAAAATATCCTGGCTGTTGCCGGAAAGGTCCTGCACAGTGATCCTGCCTGTGTTTTCATCCGAACATTCCGGGTGGTCGAGGGCAAGGGATAGTTCAAATGGGATTACGTTGATGACGGTCAGGGTGTTTGAATAAAAATAGGGGCAAGGCGATCCGGCCGGCCGGACCCCCCGCCTGAAATGGAGGATCGTTCCGGGCGCAACAAAAATTTCTGGCAGGGCCAGACCGGAATAAAAACTCCAGTTGTTTTGATCCGATGAACTTTCCCATACAAATTCAAAAGGTTCGTCTCCTCCGGTCGGATTCACGGAGGCTGGATTGCCGGTATGGAAAAAACCGGCGTTTAAACCGTTTTGGTCATTGCAGTATTCCCACAAAGTCCGGAATTCACCGGGGCTGCCGGCCTGGTGATACACCTTGAATTGAACGGTATTGGAAAAGACATAACCCGTACAATTTGTCCTTTTTACCCCGCGCCTGAACCAGGTCGTCTGGGAATAAGCCATGCCCAGATTCAGTAAGTAATTGATGAGGGCTGAACCCGGGATAAGGTCCCTTTGCATACCCGCGGGAATGGCAATATCCTGCCAGATCACCCCGTCGAGGGAGATGGCCCATTGGTATTCCGGGCCACCGCCGCTTCCGCCGGCTGGAGGTGTTACCTCTGTGATCGGCATCAGGGCAAAATGATCGCAATGGGGCAAGACAACGGGGTTTTGTGTCCCCCAAATCATGCCTCCCAATGTGTAGTTATTGCAAGGTTGAGCATAAATCTCTGTGCCGGACAAGATCAGCAGGAGCACAAAGAGAAACCATGACAAGTTCCTTCTCATGACAGAGCGCTTTAGGTGTTTAAACTAATCGGTTATTCCAATTTCGGGGCTGAGTTTTGAATATCCCCCGTCGCGTAACCGGGCGATTACCTGGTATCGGTATTGTTTGTACTTTTCCGGGAATGGATCTTTGAACCGAACAAGATGCCCCGATATTTCCAGTTGAGGCGAGTCTGGTTTCAACACCTGATAGGCGCCGACCGGCAGACCTTTTTCCGACCGGTACAGGATGAAATCCTTCACTTCGGCCATTTTGTTGTATTTCCACAGGAGTAAAACACACTTTTCATCCTGATCGCCCCTGGCTTTAAAATCCGAAATTTCTCCTGTGATGCCGGTATTGATCCTAAGGCCTGCAACCGGCCTGGACCATGTTTCCAGGCCCGCGTCGTCGATGGCTGCCAAACGGTAGAGAAAAGATACGCCCGGTTCCGTTTTTGGGTCAAAAAAATGGGTAAAAGTATCTGTTTTTTCCATCCGGAAAATCGTTTCCCATTCATCCGCTTTGGGCAATTTTCGCTGCAATTCCTGCCGGATAAGGTCTTTGCTGCCGCTGTTGGCCCAGGTCAGCAAAACACCGTCTTTGCCGGAACGGACGGACTTAAATACCGGAGGTGAAGGCGGCGTTTGGTCGGGCAGCATGATTTCGATCGGGGTGGATAACCCGGAATAATTCCCCCGGTAATCAATGGCTTTTATCCTGAAAAAGAGTTTTTCGCTGACCGTTCCGGGACCTGTTATGGTGGTATAAACCGTATCCGCCAAGGCGGCGTCAGTGATCTGCAAATAGTCGCCGTTTTCCGTCCGGCCTGCGTAAACCCGGTATCCGGAACAATCGGCAGCCCTGGCTGGATGCCAGACCAGTTCAATAACTCCATCCGGGAGCAATTTACCGCCGACCGGTTCCGGCGGATCAGGTGGCGTTTCATCTTTCAGCAGGGATAATTTGGGCAACCCGGATATTTCATGTCCGTTCAGATCGGTCAGCCTGACCTGATAGTAATTCAGGTGTTCCGGCGATGAATCCACAAAATACCCCGTTGCCGGGTCCAGTGGATCCGGGTTGAGCCTGAAATACGGCCCGGTCCCGGACGATGCCCGGTAAACGTTATATTCCCGGATTTGCCCTTTGGCCGCCTCGGGAACGGCCCATTCCACCCAAAGCGAATGTTTTTCATCTTCCCGCAATCCTGTAATATAAGGTTGGAAAGGTATGGGGGCCGGTCGCCCTTCGCCTGAGATGGGGTTCGAAGGCGGCCCCCATTCTCCAAAAGGTGTTTTTCCCCTTACCCGGTAAACAACCATTGTTTTATTTTCCCTCAGGGTATCCGGAAAATAGATGAAGGGATCTTTGGCGTCGGGGGACATGTAGATCAGCGGATGGCGGTTGGCCGGTTCAAAACTTTTACCACCGTCCCAGGATCTTTCGACTTGCCAGGAGGTGTATGCAACTGCGGTTTTTGCCGGGTCCCATTTTAACTTGACATGCCGGTCGCCGAACAGGCCGGTCAAACCGTCGGGGACAGGAAGTTTCGGGATATCGGAGGGTTTGACCGCTGCCGAACCGGGTTCTGCCACCCAATCTTTTTCCGGCTCGCAAAGCGTCACGATGTAGCAGTATTTTCCCTCCGGAACAACCGCATGATCCACCCACCCCAGACCCATTGCAATGGCGATGTCCATGAATTGATCCGCGGCAAACAGGCTGAAACTGAAACGGTTTTCCCCGGTCGTGTTGGCATCCTCCAGATCGCCGTCCGGCCCGCCTGCTCCGGTATTTATCTTAAAGGTGCTGCTGTAAAGGCTGCCTGCCGCAACAACTGCGATCTCGTTGGTGTCTGCCAGAGGCGCCCATTCCGGTTCCGGAAGCGGAACGATCCGTCTGGAAAGCAATATGCGGCTTTGTTCACGGGCAGTTTGATCCAGCGGTTTTCCATTCATGGATAAGGTGACCCTTTCCAATTGGTAACCCTTTTGGATTCCGGCCTCCCAGGTTTTCAGGTTGAGCGGCGCCCACCTGAGCGCCACCGAATGGCCCCTGCCCCGGCCGATCATCCGGATGGTTAAAGTATCCTTGTCCGTCTGGCCGTTTAAAGATCCCGATAAAAGCAGGGTCAGCAGGCATATGATGCAGAATGGGCTGTTTTTCATGGTTGTTTCAGTTTTTGTTCAACCGGATGGTTTGGGTGGTGGTAACGATCTGGACGCCGGGCAATTTGTATTGGATGAGGACCAGGAAATATTTACCGTTCACAGAACCCATGTCCAGATTTTTAGCCTTGTACAGATCGGCGAAATACGGGGGAACGGGACAATGAAATCCGGCGCCGCCCTGGATGCAAGCGGAACAATCTTCCGTACAATGATCCATAAAATGTTCGATCCATTCGGATGCTGATATGGTATCATCCCTGTTTTTATCCAGTATCTGGATCTCCTCCGGACCCAGTTCTGCGGATTCTGATATGGCCTGGCCGGCCCAGGATCGGAACAGGCTGTCCAAAACGGATTGGTAGTTGAGGTAATCCGTTAAAACGAGATTGGGAAACGCCAATTGCAGGGTATCAAGCCGGCCGGCGTAGGGTGGGATCGTATTTTGGATAAAGTCGTTTTCCCGAACCGATAAACCTGATGTGTTTTGGGTCAGGGCCACCGCTCCGACCGGCGGTTCGCCCAGTGTAGGGTCCCGCCAGGTATTCAGGACCTGATAATTGGGATCATTTACCGGGAAATGATCATAAACCAGGTCCTGAAAACGATTGTTCTGGAACCAGGGAACCCCGGTCAGACAGGTCAATTCTATCAAAGGGTCGGATTCAGTGCTTCCTGCCAGTTCGGCTCCATCAAAGGGTTCTGAAGCCTGGAAAGTGGCGGATAAGGGTCTGTTCAGCGCCATCAACCCGCCAACGCCCAGGGACAATTCTCCCAGCGCCTCAATTTTGGCCGCGAAGGTTGCGTATTCGCTGGTTCTGAACCATGCCGTGTACAGAACCGGGCCGGTCGTTCCGGATGGTGGGTTTTCCCCGGCCAAACCCGGCCCGTTTTCAAGCCCTGGCAAGGCTGCAGCGTATCCGCCCGGGATGCCGGAAGATTGATGGATGATCTCCAATTGGTACAGCTTGTTGGGCTGCAGACCTGAAGCCGGGATCGGGAAGGAGATCTTTTTTTGCGCTGCATCGTAAAAAAGTTCCGTTTCCGTTACAGCGCCGTCTGCCCCGGTAAATCGCACCATTGGAATAGGACCGTCCGGAACAGAATGGAACAGATCCGGTTGGCCGGAATGCAATAAAATATAGCCGTTCGGGTATTCATTTTTATGGAAATTAAATTGACCGGAAAATGGGTAGGCTGCTTTTATGTTGAATTCCGGGATTCCGGCGTACCCTTCGCGCGTTGAAAAAAACAGGCTTCGCGACTCCGTTTTTACGGTATCGCAATAACCCGCGCAGGCACCCGACTTTTTTAACAATACCGCCCGGACGTTGAACCGGATTGCCGCGTTACCCGGCAGCATATTATCCGGGTGAAGCGCCATAAAATTATCCCCGGCTTCCAGGCTGACCGCTGAAGACAGGAACTGACCGTTGCTTTCCAGGGTGGTCTCAGAAAGTTGAAGCCGGTATTGTTCGCCGTTCAGGTCAAAAGGCTGGTTAACCGGCAGGGTAAAGGTTGCGGAGGGCTGCACAGAAGGATCGATGTTTGTCATTCCGTCCGATGGATTGAGGTCCATGATCAGGTTCAGATTGGCAAACGGTTCAACATCGCCGGACGTCAGAATGCATTCGTTGCCAATGGTAACGCTCACTTTGAAAGATCCCTTTACGAGGCCGTTCAGGATATTGTATTTTCCGCCAATGTAGCCTTTTGCCCAGAAAGGATTGGGCCCCTTGCACTGGAGAACAACGGCTGCTGCCGCATGCAGGATGGGAAATTCGCCCTTGATGAACGCCAGGTTGATATGGACGCCGACTTCGCCTTCAAAAAATGCCCAGGCTTGCCCCGAGGCATACCAGCCGTTGATCCCGATTTTTTCCTTATTATCCGAACATGCCGCTTCGCCGTAGTTTTGCAGCATGAGGTCAAAACCCAGACCGATGCCCAGTTCATAATAAAAGATCCCCAGTACGTTTCGTTTTCCGGTGTTGAGGTTCATTGCTGCGCCAAACGCAAATCCGGCGCCAGCGGCTGTCAGGCTCTCATTGCGCATAAAATTACCGGCGCCTGACAGGGATTGAATATAGTCCGGCAGATCCGGCATCGGCGGAATTTGATTGCCGATATCCAGATACGCGCTGATGCCCGCCTGACCAATCAAGGGAATGTTCATACCTAGGGCGAGCGGAATTTCCGGAGTTCCAAGGTTGATATGCCATCCCTGATTGGAAAATGCCAGGTCGAGGCCGCCGGCATACCCTGGATACCCCTCCGGATGAGGCGAAATCCCTTTCAAACGGTTTTTGATATGAATGAAAACGCCGGCGGTCGCTTTAAATCCCCGGTATTCGGCAGAGCGGTGGTAGTACATGTTCACAAAAATGGAAACCCCTGTTTCTCCCGGCTGCTCCGTGGAGTTGTCCCAGTTGATCGGCCCAAATGCAGTGGCGTTGCCATATATAGCCGCATAGTCCAATCCGCCGCCGGCGTAAAAGGCAATTTCGAAGGAGCCGTTTACACTCCACGTATTTTCACCCGGCGCCGCCACTACAATATTGGCTTTTACGCTGACGCCTTTGCCTTCGTCCGGCAGGTATGGAATGCCGGAAAGACTGCTGCCGATGGTCCAGTTGCAACTGTGTTGAGCGCTGATCAAATCAAGTTCTCCTGCACGGCTCATCCGGTAAAAAACGCCCCCGCCGATACCTTTGAGTTTTAAACCGGTGAAAATTGGTAAATCCGGCCGGGCCATCACATCACAGAAAAAATAGCGGAAGACACCCGCTTCTCCCGGTTTGGCGCCAAACTGGACGACAGCGGAAAGCCCCCTTTCCTCACCGCCAAGCATGGTGAACCAGAGTTCGCCCCGGCCGTAAAAACCGGATCCGTAAACGGGGTTGTTTTGATAAAAATCGAGCCGTGCCCCGACGCCCCAGGATTCCGTGGAGGCGGCCACGAGTACACTGTCCACGGAAAAGGAATCATGGACCCACCGTTGCCGCCCGCCCGAACTGTTCAAATGCCCGTTGATCCTGAACCCGCCGAGGGCAGTGATGTCCATATTACCGGCTGCGAGCCCGATGCGGGCGGCAAACCGCAATTCAGCAGCCTCAGGATGATCGCCTTCGTACAATCCGATATGGTCAAAACCCAGTTCAAATGGCCCGAACCGGGCGCTGATCTCTTCCGGCAACTGCCAAAGCCCGGGTTGGAAATAAGGCGCACGGTTGGACAACTGCAGCCCCTCGAACCGGATCTCTGACAGGTTGAATTCGATGCCTGTTCCGAAGTTTTCTTCTATGGCGACGGATCCGTATAAGGTGGCCAATGTAGTGAACTGCCGGTCGGCGTACCGGATATCGATGGAGGAGTTCGGTTCGATAGAAAGATTGGCTTTCCAAAGATCAGCGTAATAGCCGGTTGCAGGCCGGACAGAGAACAGATATTCGTTCCCCGGCAAAATGATGGCAGCGTATCCCACACAGTCCTCCGGCAGAATTTTATCCGGATCCCCCCGGTCTTGCGTTTTTGATAACAATGGCAAATTCACCAGGCCGGCAAGGCGCAATTCCTCAAACTGCATCGCCATTACCCGGACGATAAACGTATCGACGGAAAAGGCCCATCCGTTCATATTGCCCCTGTCCAGCGGGAGCAGGTTATAAACACCCAGGCGCCCGGTGAACCCTTGATCATCAATGACCATATCCCGGGCTTCAAAGGCTGCCGGAGGTTGGTCGCCGGGCGAAAACTGAGGAGGCAAAGTCACAGAAAGACGCGGAATATAAACGCCCTTCCACAGGCGGCTTAATCCATCCGCGGTTTGAAAAGGCGTTTCATACGGTTCCGGAAGGTGGAAATGTTCGGGATTTCGTGTTTCGCTGAAATCCAGAACAACCTGTTCAACATGCCAATGGACATCTTCCAGGCCGGTCAGGGCGAAAGGGGTGAAGTCTGAAATCGCCGCCACCATATCCCAGGATTCGGATTGGAAAAAGAAATTGCCCTTTACTCTGCCGGAAGGGTTGACCGTTCCGTCCGGAAGGAGAGGGGTCAGCCAGTCGCGGCTAAAAACAATATATCCGTCCAGGGTCAGGCTTTTGAAACCGTCGCAATTGACCACCGCCGAGGTGCCTTCAGATGGGTTCAGGCTTTTTTTCAATACGATCCTTGATTTTCCCTCGCGGATATCAATGGGAAAATTGCCGAGTAAGGAAAGCCTGAAATCGCCGGTCAAACCGCCGGCGCGGGTAAACCGCACTCCCGTTGCGCCAAAAACAGGGTCTTCCGTTTCTTCGGGCAGGTCGATCTCCAGAAAAATATCGGCTTCGGAATAAGTGGGATAAAGGCGGACCGATTCGATACCCATCGTATACACATTATTGCCGATCTGTTTTTGAACGCCGACCGGGAGTTCAATCAGATCTCCGCCGGTTAATTTTTCCAGAAACCGACCGCTTTTTTTCAGGGCGGAAATGACCCTGCGGGCTTTGTTTACAAGGCTGATTTCTTCCTCCAGGGGACCACCTTCATCCCTTACATCGTCGGATTCGGGGCCTGTACCGGCAGAGATAGGGGGGGGAAGAATCGTTTTCTCTGTTAGATGCTCCACAAGTGTTGGATGGAGCAGAAGATCGGGGAGGTTTTCCGGCGCAACCGGTTTACCATCCATTGGGACCTGACAAAAAAACAAAAACCAAAGCAGAACAGGCAGCGCGCGCGTGTTTTTCATATTTGTGGTTTTAGGTGATGCGGTTGTTAACCGTTGAATCGGAGAAAATAACCAAGGGAAAGGATCCATTCCCGGAATCCCGGCGGACCGGTTATCGGGGTTTGTTTTTGAGCGTTGACAAAGGACAGTTGACCGTCCAGCCCCTGGTTTTTACCCATATTCCATCCGATGGAAAATTGAGCCTGTAAAACCCGGTCGGGGGATTTGTACCCACTATAAGCCTTCGAACAAGACAAAACCGAACGAACCTGGATCTTATTTCTCGCTAAGGCCAGCGTGGTGTTGACGCCCGGACCGATGTTGAACAACTTTGCTCCGGGCGCGGCGGAATAGTGAACGAGGCAGGAACCGCCCAGCCGCCACCTGCCGTTGCCCGAGGTGAACTGGTGGGAGACCAGCCCCATGTACCAGGTATTGGCAAGGTCGTTTCGGATGCTGTCGTTTTGGATGGAATAGGCGTTTTGGTAGGCCAGCATTAAACTCGAAACCGAATTTTTTTCGTTTCCGCCCAGATAAGAAAACGAGAGGTTTGCGCTTTGGTTGGTCTGGACGAGAATAACGGAATCCACCTCCACAAAAGGGGTTTGTACGATGGTAAAACGGGTGGTCGTGCTGAAATTGGAAAAAGAAAGATTCAGGTTCCATTTTTCTGCTGCCGTCATATTCAATTGTACGGACCCGATCAACCGGCGGAAACCATTGTCGAAACCCTGACGGAGGTTATTCCTTTGCAGCCCGCCGTTCGTCGCCAGGACCAGCTTCTTTTTGAATAAGGGAAGGGTGGCGCCAAGCGTCAGGTTTTCCAGGTCATTGTTAAAAAACAGGGCGCCGAGGGTGCGATACCCTGGGTCGATCCGCTCAAATTGAAGGCTGAATTCTCCAACCCCGGGTTTCAGCCGGAGGGCCGCGCTGAAAGCGTTGTGATAACCCGAGGAGATCCTGGGCCGGAACAATCCGGCCACCCGGCTCAGAAAAACAGTGCTGTTCGCCTCAATTTCCGGACTTCGGGTGTCCCGTGTGAGGGCGCTCCGGGCAAAATCCAAATCGACCATAGCCAGTTTACCGATTTGCCTTTTGATCTGCAATCCAAAAACGGTATTGGCTTCCGGAGAAACGGCGTGCAGGGTGTCGGTCGGTTCAAATGAGGGCGCTTCATCCCTGGCGGAGAACAGGATCAGATGGAAGGCATTCGAACCATCGGTTATGCCCGTTTTGATGCCCCAGCCGGTACGTTTAAAAACCGGGTCGAGGCGCTGAATTTGTCCGGCTTCTTCAGGGCGGGCTCTCCGCAGCCGGCCGGTGAAGGCTGCGAAATAAAATTTGCCGGGTTTCAGTTCCAGGCCGGCGCCGTGGAAATGGTGCCCGGTAAAGGTGTAAGGAGAAAAATTCAGGGTCCGGTCGCCGGCATGGACGGTGATCCATTTGTAAACCGGGCTGATCCCGGCAAAGGCGTAGGATGGATACCGGTAGGTGAGGTCGCCATCCGAAACGGCAGCCGAAAAAGGTGTTTTGATGCCCAGGAAATCAAGGTTCAGGTTGGCGGCAAGCCGGAAAGAGAACGGATCGGACCGGGTGGGAATGCCGGAAATGGAATGGAACCGAAGGTTGGCGGCCAGGTTGCCGCTGAAACGGAAAAGATCCTTTTGATGAATACGTGTCTGGATACTTTTCCCTGCGTTTTGAAGGTCCTGGCCATAGGAAAATGGCAGGCTTGCATACAAAAAGCAAAGGAAAAGCACCGTCAGGTTTTGGTGCTTTTTCATCAGAGCGCGTTTTAAGTGTCGGGATAAAGTTAAGCCCAATTTTTCCTTTTGTCAAGAGCAAGCGGCAAACATTTTTTTGGGGAGGGGGCTTTTTTGTTCATTTTCAGGGTGTTCCGGGAATATTCCGGAATAGCAGGTATGACCTGGGGTCAATATGCTCCGGAATATCCAGGCGGGGAAGAGGGTTGTCTTTTCTTGTTAAAAAAGAGAGCTCATATCCGCCCGAACAATAGCATAAAATCCTCCCGTCTGCTTCGTGCAATGCTCACCGTTTGGTTGTTGCTCATCACCACATAGCCTCCACCTCCCTTCACGTATTTTTCAATGTGTTTCAAGTTGATGAGGAACTGCTTATGTACACGGAAAAAACCTTTTCCTGCCAACGTGTCCTCCACATCGCCCAAGGTTCGGGAAATGAGCATTTGTTTGCCGTTGGCCAGATGGATTTTGGTATAGTTGCTCTCTGCTTCGCAGGTCACGATATCGTCGAGGTTCAAAAAAGTAAAGCCTTCCAGGCTGGGGATGGCAATTTTGTTGGACAGCACAGGGTCTTGCTGGTAGAGGTGGTTTTTCAAAAGCACCAATTGCTGTTGATCAATCGGCGGCAATTTTTGGGAGCGGGCCACCGCATTTTTCAACTCCAGGGGGTCAATGGGCTTGAGCAGGTAGTCCAGGGCGCTGAATTTGAACGCGCGGAGGGCATAGCGGTCGTAGGCGGTGGTGAAAATGAGATGGAAATCCACTTCCCCCAGTTCCTCCAGCATGCGGAAGCCGTTCATGATGGGCATTTCGATGTCGAGGAAAACCAATTCCGGTGCATGTTGCCGGATGACCGAAAGCCCTTCCACTCCATTGTTGCCGGTGGCGACTACCTGCACGGATGGGCAATGTTGTTGCACAAGCACTTGCAGGTATCCCACGCAATGGGGTTCGTCGTCAATGATGATTGTTTTCATGATGAAACGGTTGAGAAAAATTGAAAGGTTTCAGAGGGGGTGAGAAAAGTTGAAATGGCGTTTCTCAACCAATTCAACCTCGCTCAACCCTTTTTCAAACAGGAATTTCCAGCACGACCCTGGTACCGCAGGCTTTGCCCTCGTCATTCACGAGGTCGTGAAGGGTGACTTTGCTTTCATCCGGCTTATCGGGGTTCAGGATACGGAGGCGTTCTTCGGTGATGAGGCCGCCGTAAGATTTCCGCTGCAAGGCGGATTTGCTTTCCAGCTCGGCGGCACGGGCACGGCCTACGCCGTCGTCGGTTATTTCCACCAGCAATTTATTGTCGGTGGGCTGCCGCATATCCACCACAACCGAGCCGCCTTCGGGCTTGTGCATCAGGCCGTGCCAGATCGCATTTTCAATGTATGGCTGGATGAGCATGGGCGGTATCTGGCAAAACTGTTGATCGATTTCGTCGTCCACCCAGATTTCGTAGCGGAACTTGTCGTCGAAGCGCATGGCCTCCAGTTCGAGATAGAGGCGCAGGGCTTCGATTTCCTTTTCCAACGGTACGCTATGCGAACGGGAATTGTCGAGTACCAGCCGCATCAGGCGGGAAAATTTGGTGATGTAGCCGGCAGCCTGGGCGCCGTCGTTCCGCAGGATGAAGTTGTTGATTGAGTTGAGGCAATTGAAAATAAAATGGGGGTTCATCTGGGAGCGCAGGGCCGCCATTTCCTTTTCGGAAATTTCTTTGTAGAAGGCTGTTTTCAGTTGTTCTTCGTAGCGCACCTGCGAGATGCGGTAACGGGTGGCGGCCAAAACAATCAACAAACTGCCCAGGGCAACGGCCGACCGAAACCACCACGTTTGCCACCAGGGGGGACGGATGTAAAACCGGAACTCTGCCGACCCGCTCCATTCGCCATCTTCGTTTTGCGCCTGCACCTCAAAGTGGCGACCGCCAGTCGGGAGGGACGGGAAATTGAGCGAAGTATTGAAGGTTGGCGCCCACTCACCGCCATCGAAACGGTAGCGATAAGGAATCTTGCCATTCAGCTTGAAGTTGTTTGCGAAGAAGTTGATCGTCAGGTTTTTTTCCGAAAAAGCAAGTTTGACCGGTGTTGTCAAGTCCAGGGAACGGCGATTGGTCAACACAGCAGACAGGATGGGCGCCGGAGAAATAAGGCTGGGTTTTGAGCTTTGGAAATACGCCAAACCTTTGGTCGTGCCGACCCACACGGTGTTTCCCCACACGGCCACATCGGTTATTTCATTGGAGGGCAGGCCGTGAGCGGTCGTTATTTTTTCAATTTTAAACCCGTCTGTCCAATCCCAGCGCACCTTGTTCAAGCCATTGAGGGTACCTGCCCAAAGGTTACCCTTGGTGTCCACGGTCAGGTTTTCAATCATATTGGCGGTCAGCCCGTCGGCTTCGGTGAGGGAGGCGATCTGACTGCCTTTCCAAAAGACCAGCCCATAGCCCTTGCTGCCAATGACAAGGGTGGAGTCGGGCAATTCTTCGAGGGCTTCAACCCTGACCTGAAAGGCAGGATGTTTTTGTTCCGGGAAAATAAGTATGCTGTCTTTCAGTTCAAACAGTCCATAGATATTGGCGATCCAGGAGCGATGGTCAGAGGTTGTATAGGCATCGAGGGTGCGGGCCAAATAAGGAGTTGGTTGCTGAAGGTCATATTTTGAATAAAATATTACCTTCTGCAAGCTGGGGTCAATTTGGGTAAACCCAATGTGGTAAACGCCCCAAAGTGTATTCAGGTCGGGTGAAAAATGAAAATGCCTGACCCCAATGTTTACTTTTCTATTCAGGAGTGTTGAGGCAATTGGATCAGTGATAGGATGCCATTTCCCATGAAGGAAATAATTCAAAATGGAATTATCACCCGTTGCCCAGAGTATTTCCCGGTTGGTGTCAAAAGCCAGGTCGAAAACCCTTTTACCGGGATAAGGTAAAAAATGGGTTACTTCATTTGAAAAGGCATCCACTTTTACCAGACCACCGCCATCCAACCCAACAAAAGCTTCGTGTTCGTTTTTTAAAGCGATGGAAGTGACGTAGTTGTTGGGCAAGCCGGAAGTCTGATTGAAAATGGACATATTGGCATTGGGCTGGTAAAAAACACCAGCTTCGGTCGTTGCGAACCAATAACCGCCTTGCCGGTCTTCCATTACATGGCTGACAGAATACCCTTCCAGTATAGTCTCGAACCGGTTGTGTTGAAGGTCGGCTATGGCCTGGTAGCGCCGCACCCCATTGCGTCTTCCCAGCCCGATGTAAATCTCCCCACGGGGGGATTGGAACATGTCCGTTACTTGCTCCGGGAAGGGAGTTTTCCAAACCAGTTTGCCTTCCCGGAAACCGAACAGGTAGCCCAAATTTGCAACTACCAACGTATGGTCAGCGGAGAGCCAGGTGTACATCTCGACCGGCCACTCCCCTTTCGGCAGGATGTATTTGGATTTTTCCTGGTCTTGGAAAATAGTGAACTGCCATTGGTCCCCCCGTGGATCATCGAGTGGCTGGGGAAGGTAGCAATAGACATTGATGGCCCTGTTTTCGACCAAATAAGCGCCGGTTGAATGACGTTCCTTTATCAAAAACGCCCCTTTACCAGTTGAAGAAAAACGCATCAGGCCAACCCTTGGGATCGAATTATACACTTGCTCCAGGGAATCCACATAAAAGCGGAAATCGCCCGAAATGGCTATCCGGCCCTTCAAGCTGTCGAGGGCTGTGTTGCCGGCGAAGGCATGGATGCTGTCCTTTTCAAAATAATAGAGCCTGGCCGACATGCCCTGCATCCAGACCCTTCCCTGGCGGTCTTCCTGCAAATAAAATACCACGGGATCATCCAGCCCTTGCAGGGCGCCGAAGTTTTCAAACCGGTAGCCATTGAAACGGCTCACCCCGTTGTCGGTGGCGAACCAAAGGTAGCCTTGGCGGTCTTGCAAAATCTCATGCACCTCGGAACTGGGCAGCCCGTCGTCTGCCGTGTATTGGCGGAAGCCGGCGGGCGGGGGCTGCGCGCCAGCCTCATACAGGATACCCGATAGGGCAAACCAAAGTATTTGCAGAAAATGCTTCATGGCCTGCAAGGTAATGGCGGTGGGGAGTAACCAGGGTGATTTTTAAAAAATCATCATGATTTGTACCCCGCTCTTCGGGCGCCGCATTTAAGAGCATGTTAAAAGGTAGTCATTTAGGTAGCAAAATCCTGCTTTTGAGCATTCTGCCACTCACGAAAGTAAGCAAGTTATTTTAAAAACTTTCACCCCATTGAGGGAAATGTTGTTTTGGGCGCGTGAACGGCGACCAGCATGCCGACCAGCAGATCACTAAGCCATAACCGCCGAACAATCGGCCACACGTTCAGCAGGCTCGGTGGTGCATGGATAGCTGGTGGGTTGCGCTCATATTTGGGAAACGGTTCATTATTATCCACACTTTTTTGATGGATGCCCGATTATGTAAGCCACAACAGGCTGTTACTTGCAAGTTGTGCTTATTTACTCATCTTTTAAAAATAACCTGCCTGATGAAAAGATTTTACAACATGTGTGTTTGATGGCGATGCGGTAAACCGATGAGAAATAAATTAAAATTATTTTAAAAAGTGGAGACCAGTAATTGGGCAAGTTAAATTTCATTAGCAATCATTTCACTTCAAAAAATTATTAAAAATGCGAACTTCAATCAAAAATTCAGCTTCGGTTTACGGTTTCCTCCTGCTAATATCTATAACAGGCTTTGGCTGTCTACATGGATGTAAAGGTGATCAAAGGAGTCCCAGGATTGTTGCGACCGTCAAAGTAACAAGCGTCTGCAATGCAGGAAATACTTGTGGTACATGGCTGGCTTCCGTGAAAAAAGCAAATGCGGTGGAAATCACAAACCAATCCTTCGCCCACTATCCGAGTTTGAAGTACGAGATTTATCCATGTAAAGGGCCATCCCCGGCTTGCTCACCGATTGCCTCCTTTGTCTGTAACAACCAACAAGTAGTCACCTACGCTGGTACAAACTTGACTGATGGGGCTAATTTTTATGTAAAACTAACCGATACAAAAAGTACAAATGCTGAAGGATATAACTTCACAAACGGGTCGTTCAATGGCCAAATTTGTGGGAACGGAGAGGTTATAGACCCGGATTAGTTCTCTATAAATCTTGCCTTGCGTGATCATATTAAAGGAACCTTCGCTGCCCAATTATTCCTCATTTGTTACAAATTTTTTAACAGCATGAAATCAATTACACAAATCAAGATTATTGGAACAGCATTATTGCTTGTCCAAATACTCTTCCTCCCCAACTCGACGGCACAAACGCAACTGAAAGACATAGCCAGGATAGATGTTGGTTCGGGCTGGGTTTATTTCAATCCAGGAATCCGCATGACACCAGAAGTGTTTTTTTCTACATTTAGAACAGAACTCGGTATGAGCATTGCTGACGATTTCAAACTTGTCCGAACCCGAACCGATGGTATAGGCATAACCCACTACTATTTCGAACAATACCATGAAGGGATAAAAGTGGAAGGTGGGGTGATGCTCTTGCACGAACAAAACGGCGAATTATCAGTTGCGAATGGGAAAGTTGTGGAAGGAATAACAATAAGCGCTCGACCCGCCGTAACAGCCGACCTTGCCCGACAGAAATCCATTGAAGCAGTTGGTGCAAAAACCTATGCTTGGGAAGATGCCAATCTTGAAGCCAAACTCCAAGCGAACACCAAATCGGCTTCTGCCACCCATTTTCCCAAACCCGAACTGCTCTATGTCCGGCTTGACCCCAATGGGCCGTTCTCTGCAGAAAACGTAACGCTTGCCTACAATACCACTATAAATTCCACCGAACCATTTGATGTTTCGGATGTGTATGTGGATGCATATAGCGGAAAAGTTTTGTACCAGCAATCGCGCAGCCGGCATTGTCATGTGCAAGGAAAAGGGGAAACAAATTATTACAGCGACCAAACTTTTTGTGTGGAGCAGTATTCCACTTCTCCGTTGACTTATTATTTGGCCAATTCAGACTACAATTTCGAGACGAAGAGTCATTTGCTTAGCTACATAACGAGTACTACTATATTGCCGGGCAGTTTGATAGATTTTGGAGTCGGTTCCAATAATCAAGCTACAAAAAACCAAAACTCCGCCCACTGGTGCGCCCAAAAATTTTTCGAGAATGCTGATGTTAATTTATTCGGGAATTTGGGATATCCGCATGATATCCTGGTAGGTGGTACTGGTAACAATGCTTCTTTTACTATAGGGAACCCTATCAGCATTGTCATTCCTGATGGCGATGGTTTAAATTTTTCTTCACTTGCTACCCTGGATATTGTTGGACATGAGCTTACACATAGCTTATTGTGGTTGTACAATGGTGGCTTTTTGCCAACTGGTGAATCAGCTTCATTGGAAGAAGCATACTGCGATATATTCGGTACAATGACGGAGTATTATGCGCTGAACAATAACGGTGACTATTTCATCGGTGAAGATTGTACCTTACTTTCACCTGGAATGATACGAAATATGGAAGATCCGGGAATGCCGGGACTGGGACATCCGAACACCTACCTTTCAACAAATACTTCAAGACCGTGGGCTTTTAATTCAGACCCCGAATACATTTACAAAAATTGCGGCGTCATGAACTACTGGTTTTATCTGCTCTCCCAGCAAGTCGCCCCCTTCATTAGCGGCACAAACGATAATGGAGAATTTTATAAGGTGTCAAGTATAGGCAGGGCTAATGCCGCCAAAATTGTTTTCCATTCATTAAGTTATATTAGTCCTATTGGTAATTACAAAGACGCTTGCCTGGCAACCATCCAAGCTGCCAAAGACCTTTATGGGGTCAATTCTCCTGCTGTGTTGGCAGTCGTTGATGCCTGGTATGCCGTTGGCGTATGCGGAAAGGCAGACCTCGTGATACAGGATGACCTATTCGACAGCGGTCTTGAACCAAATCCTACTACCTTGCCACTATGGGTCTCAGAGGATATATGGGTCCGTACAAAAAATGATATCGTTTTGCAATTAACCCCAACACTTTTCACATACCAAAATGAACATATTGATGAGGATCTCACGGCGACAGGAGGCCAGAATCCTTCTTATGTTTATGTCAAAATCAGGAACAATAGCAACGAACCTTCCAGCAGTGCTTTGTTGAAAATGTACTGGTCAAGAGCATCTACCGGGCTGATATGGCCGACGCATTGGATCAATTATTACTGCCCCGCAGACCCTACTTGTACACTTCCCGGCAATGCCTGTCCTTGTGGTGACGAATTCGAATACCCTAATCCTTTAGTGCCTGGATATTATATCCCATCAATTCCAGCGCATAGTTTTTACGTTGTGGAAATACAATGGTTCCCACCTGACCCTTTGTATTTACCAGACATCGCTCCTTTGAGTGAGGACGAGCACTTCTGTCTGTTAGGCCGAATTGAAAGCTTAAACGACCCTATGCACAACGAGCAGATTAATGTCCCCATTTATCAGAATGTTGCGGAGAACAACAACATCGCCTGGCAAAATATCCGCATCCAGTCTTCTCAGGGAGTTTACTTGTCCCCGATGGATTTGCATTGGATGTATGTGCGTACGCGGCCAGTCTATAACAATGGCGAGCCCGTTCGGTTCCGGTTTCACGATAATCCTGAAAATCCATTTTTAGGCAAAGGTGACATTATGGTTCGGCTAACAGATACGTTGTTCTCTCAATGGGTATTGAGTGGAATGGAAAGTGTTGGGCTTGAGCAAATCGGTGGAACACCAGTATTCAAACTTATTGCACCAGAAGCATTTCTCTATGGTGTGAATATGCCTTTTGGAAGGGATAATAGCATTGGTTTGGCCTTCAATCCCTTTGATGGACAACCAATTGACTTACCCGGCAAATTCATGGCTAACATAGCCCAAATGGAAGTAAACAGCAATACAGGGAATTATGAAGTCGTAGGAGGTGAAAGTTTCGAACTCCGGGTAAACCCATACCCGATTTGGGCGGGTCCGGATTTGTATGTCTGCAAAGGCGATCCCATCACGCTGACCGCTAACCTGGACAATTGGGATCAAAACGATTCCACATTTGTGTCGTGGGACAACGGCCTAACAGGCGCCTCTATCGTTGTTAGTCCCGACATGACACAGACTTATATAGTTGTCGTAACCAATAGTGACGGAAATGCAGCAACTGATGAAGTTACGGTTTTTGTCGAAATGCCAACTGCTTGGTACGGCGATGCTGATGGCGACGGATTTGGTTCGGATTCGACATTGTTGCTTGCTTGCCGGCAACCCCCGGGATATGTAGATAATGCGCTTGACTGTAACGATTTTGCCAATGGCATCTATCCCGAAGCAATCGAAAACTGCAACAATTTGGATGACAACTGTAATGGCCTGATTGATGATGATTGCGTTGTCTCTAATACTTCAATTTTTTCGAAAATTTCTATCCGCCTCTTCCCTAATCCCACCACGGGTAGTCTAACTCTGGAGTTAACTGGCGTACAGCCCAAGACAGGAAGCGTACAAATCCTCGACCTCTACGGCAGGCTGGTCGGCAAGGAGCATTTGCCATCTGGCCAACTGACGCACCCGCTTTCAGTAGCTACGCTGCCCGCAGGCATGTACTTCGTGCAGGTGACGGAAGGAGGCGTACCAATTTGGGCAGAGAGGATAGTTAAACAGTAATGCAAATGCAGTCGGTACTTGTCAGGCGCCGACTGCATTTCCCTTTGGGAATCAATAAAAACAAAAACATGATCAATCAATTGCTAACAAAGCGTCTTACAAAAAACGAATACCGTGTCCGTCCATTTTCAAACCAACATCAATAACCAATTATGAAACGATTCATTTTTTTGAGCATCAGCGCCTGCCTGATAACTTCCATCCTTTTTGCTCAGGACAAACAGGTGAATTTTAAAATCAATGAGCATTACTTGCCTTTTGAAATGTTGGTGGGCAGCGACAATTGCTTTTATCTGGTATGTGCCCAGGTGGAGTCCCGCAAAATTTCAGCCGAGGTATTGTTCAAGTTTGATGCGGAACTAACACCTGTCTGGAAAGAGCCGGTTGTTTTAAACAGGCAATTTTCGCTTTTGGGGGCTTTGATGGGAATGGCTGTGGAGGTGTTCCCCTATACCAATCCCGCTGACGGTTCCACCATTGAATATCTTTTCAGGCACAACGATGTCTTCCAAATAATGCCGGACGGCACGGCAAAGGAGATGGACATCAAAATTCCCGAAAAGGAAATGAAAAAGAAATTGGCAGCCACCTTTACGGATGCCAACGGTCTGAACATCATCACCCTGGCCGGGGATGAAACCTTCCTCACGGGCGTCCTGAATTGGTACACCTATGCCCACGGCGACCTGGCCCAGACAAAGCGGACGATCACCCTCCCATTACCCACCCAGATTGACAAAGACAATGAATCGGGCTGGCGGTTAAGCGACGTGACTTCTGCGGGTTTGTATTTTTATTACGTGTCGTACAAAAACAAGGTAAAAGACGAAACCCGGCCGATCCTTGCCTGCCACATCGTCCACGTCGGACACGATGGAAAAGTGGGTGAAATGATTGATATTGACCTCGGCCTGAAAGAATACAAGGTAATTCCCGCTGATTACGAAAACAGTTCTTCCATTAATATGAAAGTATATAAACCTGTCTTGTTCGAAACAGGCAATCATGTTGACGGATCAGGATATAGTATCCCCACCGACGTTTCCTATATGGGGGTCAAAATAGACGAACCTGCAAAACGTATTTATACAATCGCAGCACTGAACGATGAACTGAAAGTCGGAAAAGACGGCACGGCGAGTGGCGGCGCATTGGGGAAGGCCATGCCGGCTAAATCTGTTTTCTTGAATGCTTTTGATTTTACGGGAAAAAGAATTTACCAATTATCTTTAAAATATACCCCACCAAAACTGGGCGTCGATGATGATTGGGGAAGGTCTGCCAATAAAATAACCATCAACCCATTGCCGGAAAACGAAGGTATTATTTGCAGGCTGATAAATAATGGCGTTGGGGATATTTGGGCCATAAATGACAAGGGTGAAATGACCCGGCAAATTAAATCAAAGCCATTTACCTATAAGGAAATGACTGTAAAATATCACCACGATATTTTTACATCCAATTATTATTCTTTAAAAGATTTAATCAATTCTCCTTATGCGCTAAAAGAAAAATCCGGCGCCTATCAATGCTTTGAAAAACTGGACGAAAAAGCAAAAAGGGACACTTATTATGCTTCCCTGAAAGGTGTTGAAATATTGGCCGTTTGGGATGAAAAAGAAAATAATCTGCAATTAAATTCTTTCACCAAAAATAAAATAAACGGCTTGTAAAAATGAGCTGATAATTATTTCCCGCTGGGAAGCTTGGGCGACTCAAACAGCGTGGCAGCAACCGGATAGGTGGCGGACGGTGAAAGGTTATATACTTCGAACCGTTCCGCCACGTCCATGCGCCACAGGCGTGGAATACCGCAGAATGGATGGTTCGGCAAAACCAGTAAAGGTTGTTTACCGCCCATGGACTAAAGGGCGCCCAATGTATTATTACGGCCAGTTATCAGGCCACTCTGCCTGGATTTATGGCTCTCGGTTATGATCAGCCGTCGGCCCTATCCTTGATTTTGAAATCAGTTGAACTGGCGGAAGAAGCAAGAAGTCGTTTCATGTATTCCCATCCACATCCATCAAAACCATGGATTGCTGCCAGTATCGGGCCTTATGGCGCTTACCTGGCGGATGGTTCGGAATATCGAGGTGACTACCAGATCAGTGATCAGGATCTCCATGCTTTTCACGAACCTAGGGTCATTTTATTGGATAATTCCACTGCAGATCTTCTGGCCTGTGAAACCATTCCGAGTTTTCAGGAAGCCAAGGTGCTATCAGCAATTTTAGAAAACGTAAAAAAGCCCGCTTGGGTATCTTTTTCCTGCAGGGATGGTCAACATATAAGCGATGGAACGCTTATTGAAAATGGAATCTTTGACCTTCTGCCAGGTGAAACTATTTCTTTAAAATCCTTTGCAATTGTCTGGCAGATTTAAATCCACATTTAGAAGCTATATACTCAATCGTATATTCAGGATTATTGAGCATGGTATGGGCAAATTCTTTTCGCAACAGGGTAAGGTATTCCAGAACAGTAGAGCCTGTCTTTTCCTTAAACACCCTGCTAAGATTTCTTGGGCTCATGCCAACAAGTGACGCAAGTGATTCTATATCATTTTCCTTGGAAAGATTGTCAATCAGGAAATCCTGCACTTCATGTATTTGTGGATTAATATGATTTCTGTAATCGAGATAAATACTTTGTTGTTTATGGGTGCCGCTTCGCCGGTGATAAACAACAAGGCCTCTTGCTACTTTATGCGTAAACAGCGGGCCTTTGAAATACTGTTTACATAATCGTTATCCATCCCCGGAACAAAAACAAAATCGCCATCCTTCAATTTAGCTTCTTTATAATTTTTAATCTTTTCAAATCCGAGTCCGGCTGTGCTTACCGTCGCGTCCTGGAATTGATAAAACTCAATATCAATTTCAAAGCCGATAAATTTAGCTTCAACAAAAACCTGCACCGGTCCGGCAAGATCTAACATCTCAACTGTAGGGGGGATGATAAAAGTCATTTTTCTCATGATGCTTAATTGAGCTTATTATTTTAGATGGTGAATAATTGTGATTTGCACCTTAAAAGCCATGCATTTTTGCATTTCTGAAGTTGAACATTAAAATATAAAGGCCAATTGTAAAGTCTATGGATAAACAAAACAGGTCGTAATGCGGCGGGATTAAATTTGATTTTAGAAATAAATCGTACCCCAGATCCCATATTCCATGAAGAAAATAACCTGCTGCAAGGACATACCGGCTATTTTTAATTCCACAATAGGCAAAAAACACAAAGATAATCGCCTGGACAGAATTCACAATTAAGGCCTGCACTTCAGTCCAGGTATAACCAACATAGAGGAAACCGATACCAGACAATATCAACCCATAAATTACGCCTTTGTCAAATTGCTTTAAAACACTAAACAGCAATATTATTAAAAGGCCTGAGGAAATCCCGATTATTATTGGCGTCATTGTTTTGTGTTTTTAATGTTGTACCCGCGAGGGCAATACTGGTTAATGATTGTTTTTAATGATGCAAAGTTATTGTACGTTGCCAGGGCGTGACGGACAGCTGGATGTCAAAAACGGCCAAACTTTTATAATAATCCGAATGATGAATAAAACATCCGATAAAACATCCGATCACCGTCACCGAAGCTTTAATAACGCCGGGAGAACGAATGGACATCGCAGTTGATTTCACAGAAGGTGAGACATTTGCCATTGAATCGTTAGCTTATAACAGGATGACATTCCTGAAAGCAAAACGGCAAACGTTTGCTACGGTTAAAGCCGGAGAAAACAGACCCACTAAAGCCTGCATACCTGAAAGGTTGAGAACGATTGAACCACTGGCAAAACGGGATGCCGTCATAACAAGGAAAATTAAATTGTCTGTTGACCCAAGAATAAGAGATGGAAAAGACTTTCGTTTAAACGATAGCACGCATAAAAATGACAAACCAGTAGTGGTGGGAGAGCTGCAGATATGAGAAGTATCTAATACCAGCAGAATGGATCATCCGTTTCACCTTCATGGTTTTTTCTTTCAGGTGATTGAAATCAATGGGAAAGCACCCGTGTACCTGGCCTGGAAAGATACCGTCAATTTACCACCCACCAGTAAAATAAAAATTGCCTGGATGCCGGATAATCGTCCAGGGACCTGGATGTATCATTGTCACATTATCGAGCATCATGCCGCAGGTATGATGGCGAATTTTGACGTCATTGATGGCAGTATACCTTACGAAGAAAAACCGCCAACTCATGCCCATCATCACCATTAATGCCCTGTTCGGATTTTAGAGGCCCACTGCCCCAAAGTCTTTCGCGACTACCCCCCCGCTATTTGAAGTTTGCAACTTCAAATCCATATCAGGTCGGATGGGTTCCATCCTTTGAACCATCTGACGGTATGGGGCGTGCCCCTGGCCATAAACCACACAGACCTCTTTGGTCAAGTCCGAGGCAAAGCGTACTTCAGGACAGGTGTCAGACACTTCAGAAGTGTCTGACACCTCGAAACCCGCCAAAATCACGTACAACCCCCCCCGGGCGAATTCGGGGCGCAACTTCGAAGTTGCACCCTGAATTACTCCCACTTGGATTTTGGTAAGCCATGTTTAACCATTTTTGGAGCAGTACGCTTTTCATGCAACCTGGCGGTACGCTTTCCGGGCAGCTTAACAGCCAATCGCGCCCAATTCATGAATAACCCGTTGATCCACGGCGTTTTTTTTCCATTGTTTGGCGCCATACTTGCTTTTCCGCTGCAACGGGCGTATTTTGCAGTCGAACAGCCAGCCCGCAAATCCAACGTACGGCGGCATGGCAGCAAGCCAAACTGTAGTGGCCCAAAAATAAAAAAACATGAATATTTTAGATTTTTTCCGACCGAAATACAAACATAGTAAGGTTGATGTAAGACTTAAGGCAGTGCAGTCATTGGAGGACAAAAAAAAATTGCAGGAAATAGCAATTGAAGATGAAAACTATCAAGTAGGACTGGCCGCTGTTCAAAAAATCAATCGGGATTACGAAATTCTTAAAAAGGTAGTGATGCGCAGTAAAAATTTTGAGGTTAGAAGGCAGGCTATTTCGGAAATTTTCAACCTTGAAACTATTGAAGAAATCGCAGAAGAAATCAAGGAAATAGATGTTAAACGGGTTGCTATTGACCAAATATATCTTCTGCTAAATAAATATAATTATAAATCTTCAAATTTATCGGATATAGAAATTATTGAAGCACTTATTTTCAAAACCTGGAGGACAACAAAAGGTTACGCTGACGACTACTTAAGGCAAATAATTGATGCGTGGCTTAATAAGTTAGATAACCCTGTTTTTGTTGAAAAAATTGCCTTGGAGCATGATAATATTGAAATAAGAGAAATGGCAATTAGAAGATTGACTGATCAGTCAATCTTGAAAAAATTAGTGCAAATAGATAAAAATCCAAGCGTAAGACTTGCAGCAATTAAAAAGATAAATGATCAGGAATTTTTAATAAATGAAGGATTAAAGGATAAAGATGAATTAGTTAGATCAGTGGTGTATGAAAAAATAAGTGATCAAGAAATTTTAGGGAAGGCAGCTTTGAACGAAATCAACAAATTTACTAGAGCAGGTGCAATTAAGAATTTAAATGATCAGGATTTTTTAGGGAAAATTTTATTAACTGATAGCGAGGAGTTTATTAGAAAAATGTCGATTGAAAAATTAAATGATCAGGAAATTTTAGGAAAGATAGCGCTAGAAGGGGGAAATGTCTCATTACGAAAGACCGCTATTGATAAAGTTCACGATCAAGAGATTTTAGGGAAAATAGTAATGGAAAGCGAAGATAAGGTGATAAGATGGGCGGCCATCCGTAAAATTACTCTTCAAATAATCCTAGAAAAATTATTAGTGGCAGGGACAATAGATGAACGAAAATTTGTAATCCATAAGTTAGAAAATCAGGAAATTCTGGAAAAAGTGGCATTGGAAGACGAAGACGATGATGTAAGAAAATTAGCTATTGATCGGGTAATTAATCCTGAAGTTTTGACAAAATCAGCTCTTGATGATAATAATGAAAAAGTAAGAGCCATAGCCATTGGGAAAATTGAAGATCAGTCAGTTATAAAAAAGATTATCGAAAAAGATGGAGGATTTTATGAATTAAGGGAAGCTATTCTTAAATGTTCAGATCATTCAGTTCTGGAGAAGTTAGCTATGAATAAAGATCGCATGAAAATCAAAATAGGGAATATAGTAAATATAGACAAAACACATATGAGAAATCTCGGAACTGGTTATGAGTTCAAAAATTTTCATACCGATCTTTTTTCAGTAATTGTGTACCGTTTATTTCAATTGGAGATTGATATTGCAAAGTACAATGAAATTATTGTAAATGAATTTATTAAACTTAAGAATAAAGAACATGTCCATTGGGGGGATGATTCGGGACGGTCAGATACTAGTAATTTCTTTATAAAGGAATATTCTTGTGGAAAATGCCATACCTATTATGATATGGAGTACTCTGAAAAAAAATGGGGCAATGGAGCAGGCGAGCCAGATGATTCTACACATAGGAAGCGGGATTTATTGCTTCCTTACAGATGCAGCAATTGTGGCGCTATTAATGGAAAACCTATATGAACAAAGATGATTGACCACTTGACCACTAAATGACGAGAACACCTGCTACCGCCGCCGCAACCCCTTCACCCCTTCCACTACCATCAGTCCCGGCTAACATCCGAATTGCTCACAAACGCCACCTTTTTACTATCCGGCGACCAGGAGGGCGTATTGATCGACCCCTGACCGCCATAAAAATAAGCGACCACTTTGGGCGTTCCGCCATTAGCCGGCATCATGCGGAGCATCACCCGTTTGTAAAAGGGGTGGTCGGTGGGTTCGATATCGGGCGGGTAGGAGAGGAAAACGATCCACTTGCCATTGGGAGAGATATGTGGGAACCAGTTGTTAAATGCGTCGAAGGTGAGTTGTTCCTGATCGCTTCCGTCGGGTTTCATCCGCCACAATTGCATTTTGCCCGTCCGGGTGGAGTTGAAATAGATGTATTTTCCGTCCGGACTGTACTCCGAGCCGTCGTCGAGCGCGGGGTCGGTGGTCAGCCGGATCTCTTTGCCGCCCTTGGAAGGGACAATGTAGATGTCAAACTCATTGTTGCGCTGCCCGGTGAAGGTGAGGTATTTCCCGTCGGGCGACCAGCCGTGCAGGTAAGATGGGCCTGTGGGGGTGATCCGGACCGGTTTGCCGCCCTTGGTTTTGACGGTATAGATCAGGGAGCCGTATTCCCGTTCGCCGCTGGAACTGCTCAATCCCAGCATTTTTCCGTTGAAGGAGAGCACGTGGTCGTTGTTGTTGGCTTTGACAAAATCCGTATTCACTTCTTGCACCGTTCTTTTTTTGAGGTTCAGGCGGTAGATGAGGCCATTGCTGTTGTAGATCAGGCTTTTATTATCCGGCGTCCAGTTGGGCGCCTGAAGGGACACCGGTTCGGTGTACAGGATCTGCCGTTCGCCGGTGAAGACGTCCAGTGTTTCAATGTGGCTGCCAATATAATCGCGGTAAGGCGTAAAATTGTCCTTGGCAGGAAAAACAATGCGGACATTGTCATAACTGACTTGTTCAACCACATCCTTGTTGTGGGAACAAATGAACAGGCCGGCATAAATTTCGTCGCCCAGCGGAATGTCTGCGGCCTCCGTGACGGTAAAAAGTTCGCCCCATTTGGCGACCGACATGATCAGGCGGTTTCCCTTGCGTTCCAGCCGGATCACATCGGGGCCGTTGACCGGCGAGCGGTTTTCTTCGATATTGGTATTGGCGATTTTGCGGTATTGCAGGGAGGTCAGGCCGTCGCCGTGGACGGTAGCCGCCGCCATGGCCGACCCGGTTTCCAGGTTGGTCCGGAGCATCCAACCCCATTTGCGGTGCGGATCAACGCCTTTGCCGATGAGTTGCCCGCGCGCTTCCAGGATAAAATCCCCCTTGATCCGTTTCCAGGCATAATGGAATTCGTCCTTTTCAAACCAGATATTGGCGCCGGACCCTGAAAGCAGGTATTTTTGAGTGGCAGGGTCGTAGGATGTGGAACCCTTGTGCAACACCGCCCCTACATCGCTGCTCCGGTCAAATGCGCCGGGTGATTTTTGCGCCTGGATCATAACAAACAAATGCAGACAAACAAATAAAGATATGAATTCCGGGTGTTTCATGGTTGGTGATTTTGTTGTGAAAATAGTAAAAGGGTAGAATATGTACGGAAAAATCAAACTTTCGCTACTTTTACCCAAAACAATTCCGATGCACTACCTGCCCAATTCGCAACGTTACCAATCCATGTCATACCGCCGGTGCGGCCGGAGCGGCCTCAAACTGCCGGCCATCTCCCTGGGCCTATGGCATAATTTTGGCCATGTCGATGTACTGGAAAATTGCCGGAAAATGCTGCGCCTGTCGTTCGACAACGGCATTACCCATTTCGACCTGGCCAATAATTACGGCCCCCCGCCGGGGTCGGCAGAAGAGAATTTTGGCCGGTTGCTCCGCGAAGACTTCCGGGGATATCGCGATCAACTCATCATTTCTTCCAAGGCAGGATATTATATGTGGGAAGGTCCTTACGGCGAATGGGGGTCAAAAAAATACCTGGTCTCCAGTCTGGATCAGAGCCTGAAACGCATGGGGCTTGACTACGTGGATATTTTTTACCACCACCGGCCGGATCCGGATACGCCGCTGGAAGAGACCATGGCGGCGCTGGACCTGATCGTCCGGCAGGGAAAAGCGTTGTACGTCGGGATATCCAATTACCAAAAGGAAGAAGCGGAAAAGGCTTGCAGGATTTTGAAGGAATTGGGCACGCCTTGCCTGATCCACCAGCCGAAATACTCCATGTTCGTCCGTTGGATCGAAGACGGATTGCTGGATGTGCTGGAAGAACAAGGTGTGGGCTGCATCCCCTTTAGTCCCCTGGCGCAGGGCCTGCTGACCAATAAATACCTGGGTGGGATACCCGCCGATTCAAGGGCCGCCAAACCGCATGGTTTCCTCAAGGAACATGAGGTGAACAACGAGCGGCTCCAACAGATCAACAAACTCAATCTGATGGCGCAGGATCGCGGCCAAACCCTGGCACAAATGGCCCTGGCATGGGTGCTGAGAGACCCCCGGATTACCTCGGTACTGATCGGCGCCAGCCGGACCGAGCAGATCTCGGATTGCCTGCATTGCCTCGATAACCTGGCATTTTCAGAGGATGAACTCGCAGGGATTGGGAAAATATTGGAGTGATTGGGGAGATGGGGGGACTTGGAGATAAGGGGACTTGGAGATGGGGGGACTTGGTTTGTGCTAATATTCAATGTTTATAATATGCTGATTTTAAGTCAGTTGTTTCAAGTGGCGTTTTTTTTCCGAAGAAATCCCTTTGGGGCGCTTGTTTCCTGACTCAAAGACTGTAATTTATTGGTTATCAGATATTTATTTATTGATCGTTGCGTTATAGGTATTACTTGTACCCCAACGGAGCCCTGTGAGCGGCGAAATATCCGTAGGGCAGAAAATCACCCAAATCACCCAGTCACCGGATCACCAAGTCGCCAAGTCAGCAGATGAACTCGCGGAGATCGAAAAAATACTCAAGTGATTGGTTAAAGGGGGCTCTCTCACCCTCTCACCCTCTCACCCTCTCACCCTCTCACCTTATCTTCCGGCATCAGGGTGTAAGCGGCGTACCCGCAAGCCGAATCCGCTACACTGGTAAGTACGCCGGCGTGGAAATACCCGTTTTGTTGGGATAACCGGTCACTGTATAGGCATTCCATGACGACCCTGCCTTCTTCAATAATGGTAAGGTTTGCGCCCAGCGTTTGCATCAGGCCCTGGGCCGCAAGGCTTTTTCTGATCCGTTCTTCTGTTTCCGGGTTCAAAGCGTCCTGTTTTGGTGAAGCCCAAAGGTATGCCGGGAATTTTTGTAGTTAATGGAAAATGGCCGCTATAACGCAATTATAATATCTCATTCTAAAAATCATCACAATGGACTGAAAGCCGGTTCCTATCTTTGGCGCTGCCTCAACGGCCGGACTTTTACATTTTGCATTTTTTCTTTTACATTTTAACTTTATTCACCTGAACGACCTGGATCAAATTCGCATCAACTTCAATCCCGGACAACTGGCTGTGCTAAATTTCTGCCTGGGCTTCCTCATGTTTGGGGTAGCGCTGGAACTGAGAACAGGCAATTTCCGGGTAGTCCTGCGTTATCCGAAAGCGGCCATTGCGGGGTTATTGTCTCAATGGTTTGCGCTGCCGTTGATCACCATTGCGCTGATCTGGTTGTTGGCCCCGCCGCCCAGCCTGGCGCTGGGTATGTTGCTGGTGGCGGCCTGTCCGGGCGGAAATGTTTCCAATTATGCCGTCCACCTGGGGAAGGGGAATACGGAGTTGTCCGTGGTCCTCACCACGATCTCTACCTTCGGAGCGATCATCATTACACCGCTTTATTTTTCCTGGATGTCGGGCTGGCTGTATGCTGAAACCCGGGAAGTTTCCGTATCGGCTTTTCAAATGATGGGCTCGGTTTTCCAGTTGATTGCTTTGCCGATTGTGCTGGGTATGGGTATGCGCCATTATTTTCCCAGGCTGACCGCCATTGTGCTTCGGCCGGTCAAATGGATGTCCATGCTGATTTTTATCGCCTTTGTGGCCGTGGCCGTGATCGCTAACCGGGAAAACATCAGCAGCTATATTCACCTGGTCTTTTTCCTGGTTTTTATCCACAACGGTCTTGCGCTTGCATTCGGATACGGCCTGGCCAAAGCTTTTGGGCTGCCGGCAGCTGACGCGCGGGCGATTTCCATCGAGACCGGAATCCAAAATTCCGGCCTGGGACTGATCCTGATCTTCAACTATTTCGACGGCCTTGGCGGTATGGCCATGATCGCGGCCTGGTGGGGGGTCTGGCATTTGATCTCGGCCTTTACTTTGGCCATGGTTTGGCGAAAAAAGGAGCTGTCGCGGATCAAGTCCCTGGCGGAATAAAAAAAGCCCAATTTTAGATCATTTATTCTCCAACCAGCCACCGTTTAAATTGCGGCGACCGGTCGGAACTGACAATCGTTTCAATGTCGGTTGCCGGCTGCAATTCGAGTTTGACCCTCGATTTGGAGTGCAGCCACATTTTACCGATCGACCGGATATGGACGATACACTGGCGGTTGATCCTGAAAAACTCTCCTTCATCCAGCAATTCTTCCAGTTTTTCGAGCGACTGATCCATGGGATATCTTTTTTTATCCCAGGTAACCGCAAAAGTAATTTTTGCATCCCTGTAAAAATAGGCCACTTCATGCAGGTAAATGATTTTTAAATGCATGCCCACCTTGATTACAAATCGTTTCAGGATCTGCTCCTTTTCCATAAAGGAAGCCAGTTTTTGAAAGTCAATTATTTGGGCGTTGTTTTGCATGGTCGCTTTCATTTTATGAACGAATAAATCCTTTCAAAGCGCCGGAACCAGGTCGATAACCGGAACCGTTGCAGGGGGCGCAACATCGAAAGGTTCCGAAGACGACCCGGGCTCCGGTGCGTTGAAAAATAATTGAAGCCCGGAAGCGGCCGGGAGATCGCCCGGTTCCAGGATCCGGATGGTTACCCGCGGCAATGAGCCGGTGGAACCATCTGTGCGTTCTTTGACCTCCAGCACCTCAAAAGCAACCACCCCGAGGTTGGCGCCCATCAAATTACCGTTGAGGGGAGAATAATTAATGCTGATATCGCTGTCGTAAACAACAGCTACTACCCGTTGCCCGGTCAACATAGCCAACCCTGTGGCCCGAAGCGGCGTTACATCCGGTATTTTATCCAGCAATACCTCGCGATCATCATCCGGATTGCCGGCGCCCAGGCCCGGGCCGGCCAACAGGTAATTGACCGCGCCATTGTCCGTCGGCCCTGCTCCTTTCCAGGCCCCGGGAATGATTTTTAGGGCATGCCATCCCTCGTCGCCCACCTCTCCGGTGAACAGGTCGATGGTTTGGCCGGCATTTCTTTCAAAATAGCGAAGAATGCTTCGGTGTCCCACTTCCGCAAGTTGATCATTGACATCTGTTTCGGAGAAATTGTTGGGCGGATTGCCATTGTCGATGCTGTCTTCGTCGATCACCAGGAAAACAGCGCCGTTCAGGTCTGTTTCCAGTTTTGCATCCTCGTCTTGTTCGCAACCGGTTGCGCCTGAAAGGAACAGCAATGTCCATAAAACCATCAGGGTTTTCCTGAATGAAAAGTTTTTCATCGTTTTCAGATTTTATATGATTAAAAGCGTGTTCATCCTGTTTTCCCGGAATTCAATTCAGCCGTTATTCACGCTGAATAAGGATTGGCCGGGAGAAAACCCCGTCCGGAGTCCGGATGATGAGGAGATACAGACCGGCCGGCAAACGGCTGATATCCAGAGCCGCGTGCGCAGGGTTTACCTGCCGGCAAAGCGCCGGCTGGTTTTGCCCAAGGGGATTGACCAGCCGGAGCTCCTGTATTTGGTGGGCTCCGGTTTCTATCCATATGATGTTGTCGGCCGGATTCGGGAAGACCTTCAGGTTGGGGTTATTCTGTACATGAACCCCTGTTGTGGTCGGCGAAACAACCCCGTCGCCCAATACCAGGGGCAGGGGCTCCAGGGAAACATCGGCCATCAAGGCATGGCTGATCTCCAGGTTGTCGTTGACAAATATGGCGCCCACCACATCTTCCACAATGACAATGGATAAGGCGCCTAATTTGCCTGAGCCGCTGATGGGCGCCTGGTTGGTGCGGGCGATGGCTACGTCCAGCCGGCCGGGTACAATTTCACTGACCGCCAACTTAAGGGCATTGTTTCCGGTGGGGTCGTACCAGGGGTTGCTTTCAAAATTGAATTGAATGTTTGCCGGATCTATGATACCCGGATCGTATTCCAGGGTGAAAGAAAGCCCGTAAAAGTCAATTGCCGGTTCCGTACCAGAGCCCAGATTGATGTCGATGTTCACCGTTTGTCCGGCTGAAGCCGACGGCAGATCAGGCACAAGCTGTAAACGGGGGTCAATACCCGGTAATCCGGCCGGACTGGCGGGGTCTGGCTGGAGACTGCCATGGGTGAAAAGAAAATTGGCCTTTAATCCTTCGTCGTCATCGTCTTCCTCAAGATCCTCCTCATCCACTTCTCCGCCGCCGTCCACATCCGCGTATGCGTAGTTGATTCCGTTGGGGAAAAATTGCGCCCAGGGTGTGATCGGTTGTGGTACAAAATCGGTGGTTGCGTTGTTCCGGCCGGGGCCGGAAAATCCAAACGCAACACCCAGATAAAGCACATCCACTCCATTGACAATACCGTTGTTGTTGATATCGCCCGGATACATGATCTGTCCGTTTGCCGGGCCGCCGGTTAACAAAACCAGTGGCAAGAGCAAAATCAATAACGGGTAGAATGGGCTGCTTTTTTTCATTTTTTCCTAATTCCATTTGGACAACAACACAAAAATACAGCAGACTGTTATACCAATAAAGGAACAAATTAAGGTGAATATCAATTGCATTCAGGATTTTTTGTTCTGTTTTTGGTAAAATATAATTTAAAAATATTTGAAAATCAATTTTTTATGATTTAATATTAACAAAAAACTTAATGTTAATTTTATCAACAATCAACAAACTATTCGTGAAACCGTTTATCTTGCCGAAGGGATTTTCAATTTTCGGAGGTTGGACAACCAATTAATTGACCATGTATCAAAAGAAATTACTGCAATTGCTCCGGACCTTTTCCGAGCCTGAAATCAAGGAATTTGAAAATTTTCTCCGTTCTCCCTTTCACAACAAGCGCGAGGAACTGGTTCCTTTTTACCGCGTATTATGCAAATGGGCGCCTGATTATGCTATCGATCCGGCCGGCCAGCAGGCAGCTTTTTCCGCAGCCTATCCCGGCAAACTTTTTGAATCCAAACAACTGGCCTATTCGATGAATTATCTGCTCCGGTTGGCAGAAGAGTTTCTGACGGTCAGCGCATTCCGGTCATCCGGTTCGGATTTTGAATTGAAAAGATTGGAGTTGATGGCTGACAGGGGGCTTGCCCTTCATTACGATTATCATCTGCGCAAAACCAAAAAATCCTTGTATGAAGGAACCCTGCAGGAAAGCGCAACTTATTACCGGAAACACCGCCTGGCAGAAATTGAGGACAAGCGGTTTTCTCAACAGGATCAACGCCGGTTTGATCCGCATATCCAGCAGGTGTCGGATATGCTCGACCGCTTTTATTACGCCAGAAAACTCCGCTTACTGTGCGACATGGCCGGCCGGCAGCGGCTCTTCAAACAAACTTACCGCCTGGAAATGCTGGACGAAACCCTGGCGGTTATGGAGCAATCAACCCTGTTATCGGAACCCGGCATACAGGCGTATTACCTGGTGCTCAAAATGCTCACCGACTCGGACCCCCAGGTTTTTTACATCCGCGTGATCGCACTGTTCGAGGCCGGTTTTGCAGTTTTTTCGCCTTTGGATAAAAAGAACATCTTGCTCCACGCCCTTAATTTTTGCATCCGTCAGATTCGCGACCGACCCGGAAATCAGTTTTATATGGAGGAAGCCCTCCGCTTGTACGTTTTTGGTATTGACAACGGCATTCTGCTGGAGAAGGGCCTGCTTTCTCCCTGGCATTTTAAAAATGTGACCCGCCTTGCTTTCAACCTCAAAAAATTGTCATGGGCCGAAAGTTTTATCCAGGATTACTCTCCTAAATTACCCGGGAATTCAGGAAAAAACGAACTGTATTTCAGCCTCGCGGAACTGAACTTTCACCGGGCCAATTACGATCTGGCCTTAAAAAACCTGAATCGCCTGGCTTTCACGGACATTCACCACCAGTTAAATGCCAAAACCCTGCTGATCAAGATCTTTTATGAGTTGGGCGAAGAAGAAAGCATGCTGTCGAACCTGGCGTCTTTTGCCGTTTTTTTAAAACGGAACAACAATATCTCCAATGAACTCCGGAAAACTTATCTCAATTTTTGTACCCTCCTGCAGAAGGTCCTGCGCCAGAACCGGAAAAAATTGGCGGCATTGACACATGAGGTCCAAAATAAGACCCCGCTCACCGATCGGGAGTGGCTGTTGAAGATATTAAACGGGTTGAATGCCAAACGGATTTTTTAAATTTTGCAGCCTGAAAAAAAGGATATATTTGATAGCATCCCTCACCGTTTGTAAATCCTGGCGGCGCCCCGATTTTTATCCCCATCAACCACCACAATGTACAGACCCTTTGCCAGATGATGAATTTGAATGCTGACCAGTTCGTTCTCCTGACTGAACCGGGCGGGTACGCTTTTCCCCGTTATATCCAATAGCTTGATCCGTCCGACCGGTTCCAGTGAATGGAAAAAAACGAAATCACCGGCCGGATTCGGAAAAAGGCGGATACCCGATGCCTGGCGCGGATCCTGCGACGTTGCACTGACGAACTGGTCGCAATACACCTGGAAAAGGTACAACAAGGTATCCTGGAAGTTCACCAACCTGACCTTCACCGCGTCCAGTCCCTCAAAACCTGGATTAGGCCGGTAAAAAACGCCGGCCCCGTCCGTCGGCTCCAGAATGATCTCTGCAATACCATTGGCCGGGCCCTGTAGAATTTCCGGAAAAGCCCAGCCGGAAAGATTCCCCACATACACCGAATCATTACAGGCTACCTCTACCGGGTAAACGGGTTCGAGGACCTCCGGACAGGTCATTTCAAAAATATAAATGCCGGTGTCGCAGGTGATCTGGGTCGCATGGGCGCATTCGATAATGACGGTATCTCTGCCGGAAAAACAGGGCGGCGATTGGTATTGCAAAATATTGGCCTCGATAAAATCACCGATCAGTATGGCATGACCGTTCCCCGGCCTTTTCAGGATATGTGGAATCGACCAGGTAGGGTAACCCAGGCCGCCGATCACTATTGTATCGCCGCAGGCTAGGGAATAGACTTCCGTAAAAGTTCCGGTTTGGCCGGCGGAAGGACAGGGAAGACCCGTGAGGAAACCCAAAAGGACAATAAGGGTAAAAAGGGCAGGAGCTGGCTTTTGCATGGCATGCGGCTTTGAGGGATAGACGGAATTTCAGGGGCTTGGGTTGGGTGTTGCCCTGGAGCGATCCGATCGTTTTAAACGATCGGATCGCTCCAGGGCTACCGCATCAACACCAGATCCCCCGTATAAACCTCCGTCTTTCCATCAGTAAATTCCACCTCGGCGTAATACACGTACACGGCTGCATTCAAGGGCCGTCCGTCCAGGTTGCCGTCCCAACCCAGTGCAGGGTCGTTGGGGGAAAAATCCTTGCGCTCAAATACCATATTGCCCCAGCGTTCGAATATTTGCAGGGTTTTGATCCGGACCAGGCCACTGCCGCCGTAGATCGTGAAACGATCGTTGTCGCCCCGGTTATCCGGTGAAAAGACGTTGGGGATGAAGATCGCCGGCCGCCGGTCTACCTGCACGATGATCCGGTCTTCCGCCCTGCATCCGTTCTGGTCGGTTACTGTGACAGAATAAATGGTGGTTTCCAGCGGTTTCACTTGGACCTGGTCCGGGCTCCCGAGCGGTGAGAAATCATCGGGTTTCCAGATGATGTCCACCAGAGTTTGGGCCGTATGCAGGACGGTCAGCACGGTACTGTCGCCCAGGTGAAGGAGGATATCCGGACCGAGATCGGCTTCAATGGGCTCCGTCGGCAGAATGACGACCAGGGAATCCCAGGTGCAGCCGTTCATATCGGTGATGCCCAACCGGTAACTGCCGGGAGCCAGCGGGCCAAATCCGGGTTCCATCTGCAGGAGCCCGCCGTCGAGGTTGTAGCGGTAGGGCCCGGTACCGCCGGCGACGCTGAGGACCTGAAGGCTGCCGTCCGCGTTGTTTTCGCCACATTTTGGAGGCATAGATTCAATGATCGCCCCGGAAACCGGCACAGCAAGCGCCTCTACCAATACGCTGTCGAAGCTGGAGCACCCGTTTACCGTATCCCGGATGGTCAGGGTATAGTACCCCGGGCGGTCGGCGCTGGCAATCAACTGGTCCTGCCCGCCGGTAATCCGGCCTTCTGCAGTGGTCCAGTCATAAATATAACGAAATCCTTTGGAAGAGTTGAACCCGTCCAGGTCTGCCTCCGGCATATCACAATCCAGAAAATCCGGTTCGGCAATCCGCACCAGCGGCGCAAGTGTATCTATAGAGACGTTCAGCGTCCATTCGTTTTGGCACCCGTTTTCCAGATCCTCCACCACCAACCGGTACACACCCGGTGCTGCCACCATCACTGAATTGACCCCGGTGGCGATATTGGCGTTGTCCGGACCGAGCCAGGCAGACTGGTACCCTGCAGGCAGCGGCATTGTGGTTTGCAAGCGGGTCTCAGACCGTTCGCAGGTCAATGGAAGGGCCGGTTGTACCTCAACTACCGGAATTTCAATATCCGCCGGAATGGAAAACAGCAAGGTATCCCTGCACCCATTGCCGGGGTCGGTGGCGATCAGCCGGTAATCGCCTGCCGCGTCGGTGAAAACGGCGACGGCGGTTAGATCCGGAAATAACCTGCCGGCTCCGCGGACGCTCCACCTGAATTCCGGGGATTGCCCGGAAACGGTTGTGGAAAGCGCTGCATTCAAAACAAGGGTGTCCTGCCTGCAATCCAGGGATAAGGTATCCACACCCTCGATGAGTGCCTGCGGAGGGGTTGTATTGGGCACAACGACTACCTGATCGATGACCATGCAATTATTGACAGGGTCGGTTACGGTCAGTTGATACGTGCCGGGCAGGTTGACCAGGGGATTCAATGTCCCGCCTCCGGTTAGGATCTGCCCGCCGTCTGGTGAAGACCAGGTGACGGAAGATTGTCCGCTCAGGGTTTGGGCGCTTCCGGAAAGCCGGATCTGGGTGATCGCACAGGTCAGGCTGGTGTCCAGACCGGCGGAAATCACAGGCGCATTGATATCCTGTCCAATGTCAACGGAATCCCGGGCACTGCAGCCGTTATTCAAATTTGTTGTATTCAAAAAATACCGGCCGGGCTGATAGATCGTTGGTGTCAGGGTTTCGGCATTGTCAATCTGCAGCCCTCCAGGGGATTCCCAGTTTACCTGGTAAAGCTCTCCGGCAGGCAATACGCTTCCGGCCAGCAGGAGGTTGCCCTGCGTACAATCGATCGTGGCGTCCGGGCCTGCCTCGGCCACCGGCGGGGTCTGGTCGGCAACTACCGCAACGATAAAGCTGTTCCGGCAATTGGAGCCTTGGTCGGTCAAAACAAACTGATAACGCCCGGGCGTTGATACGATCCGTTCGAGTGTATTTGTTTCGGTTCCAGGTATGGGATTTCCGTCCGCGTCCACCGCTTGCCATTGGTAGAAATATCCGGATGGTCCGGGGGTTGAACCCAGTAAGGAAATCTCCGGAACCGCGCAGGTCAGAACGGTATCTGCAAATGGCGTCACAGGTGGCAGGTCAGGCGCAGGGCTCACCACTGTGCTGTCCATATTGCTGCAACCGTTCGAAAGATTGGTCACTGTCAGGTAATAGGTTGCCGGGCACCTGGCAATGGGGCTTAGGGTATTGTTGCCGGCCAGGCAGGCTTCATTGCCGGAACTGGTCCAGAAGTAAGTCATATCGCCCAGACTTGAACCCGAGCCGTCCAGAATGACCTGCTGCTGGGTGCAACTCAGGCTGAATATGGGGCCAGCTTCGGCCACCGGCGGCAAGGTATCCCGGGTCACCGCAACGGTATCGCTTCCAAAACAACCGGTCGCCGGATTCGTTACCTGCAAATAATAAAAACCTTCCCGGATCACATCGGCAAACCTTTCATCCGGCAAAACGGCAATGATGCCTGTTCCGTTCGTGGTCCATTGGTAGGACCACGCTGGATCCAAACCGGTGAGGAGACTGCCGATCCTGACCGAATTGCTGTCGCAGTTCAAAACCCTGTCCGGGCCCAGATCCACTGCGGGAGGCCCGGTAATTTCAAGGACAACCACATCGACGATGGTTGAAAAACCTAGCGTGTCCGTAGCGGTTATCCGATAGGTTCCGGCTTCGGTCGCAGTGGTTGAGAGTCCGCCGGTGGGCCCGGAGATCTGCCCGTCATCTGTTGTCCATTCAATCAGGCAATCGACGCATGGATAACAAAATTCAGCCTGGAGGGTAACGGACTGCACCAGACAGGTCAAAGTATCGGGTATGGAAAGGGATAAACAGGGTGCGCAGATCTGATCGGTTACAGCTACTGAGTTGGCCGATTCGCAAAAATTCTGCGTATTCCGGACAATCAGGGTATACGTTCCCAGGGCATTAACCTGCGCAATGGAACTCTCCTGACCGCTTACAATGCCCGGACCGCTCCAGGAATATTCGTAAAATGGAGAAGAAGGCGTTACAAATGCCTCCAGTCCGAACGTGTCGCGGTCGCAGGGAAACACTGCAGAGCCGAAACTGATGACCGGAGGGACATCCAGTTGAAGGACCTGTACAAAATCACTCGCCGAACATTGGTTGGCCGTATCGATAACCTCCAGGAAATAAGTCCCGGCTTCGGTTACGGTTGTCATCAGATCTTCACCGACCAGGGCGCCTGTTATGCTGTTGGTCCACCGGTAGATCAGGTTCGGGCCAGTGGCAGAATTGGATCCGTCGAGGATGGCCTGACTTTGCAGGCAGTTGAGCGTATCCGGTGGGCCGGCGTCTGCAAATGGAATATTGAGGTCAGCCGGCACGGTCGCCGTTTGTGTGGATTGCAATCCGACGGCAGGGTTTAAAACCGTCAGAACAAAATCCCCGCCGCAACTCGCCCGGATAGTAGGAGTTCCCTGACCTTCTACAATGCATCCGTCCCCCGGACCTGTCCAGATATATTCGTATTGCGGCCCTGCCGGACTAACCGTTGCAGTCAGCTCTACTGCTTCCCTCCCGCAAATAATGGAATCGGGCTCCGTGAAAACAATCAGGGGCATACAGTTCAACGCAACGGAAACAGTGTCGGTATCTACGCAGGTCCGGTCGCCGTTGGCCACTTCAAACACATATGTTCCTGCCTCGGTGACTGACAGGGTTTTGCTGTTGATGCCCAGGGCTGTTCCGTTCTGGTACCAATCGTAAAAACCAGGGGAGGACAAGGTAGCGTCGAGCAGAACGGCGCCGTCTGCACAAGAAATTTCCGTGCTGTCCGAGGGGATAACCGCAAACGGGGCTGCGGGATTCAGAAAGATTTCCACGGAATCTCTTCCGGCACAAAAATTATCGGGATTGACGATGTTCAGGTAAAAAACCCCGGGGCAATTGACCGCCGCCACCAATTGATTGGGGTCGCCCAATATGCAGGGCCCTTCCCAGGTGACTTGCGCGTTGGGCGGCAAGTTGGATTGAGAACCGTCGAGCGTGATCAGGTCTGTTCCGCAATTGATGGTTTGGTCATCGCCCGCGTTGACAAAAGGTTGGGTCTGATCGGCAAATACCCTGACAAATGCGGTGTCGCTGCAGGCATTGGTCTGGTTGGTGGCGATCAGTTGGAAATACCCGGAAGTATCGGTGGTTGTAAGGGGTTGGTTGGCCGGGCCGGTCAACTGACCTTCGAGGGCCACCCAGACGAAGGACCATTCGGCAGGCGGATTGATATTGGCGCCCAGGGTCGCCGCGGCCGTCTGGCAATTAAGGGTCTGGTTTTCGCCCGGCAGCGCCTGCGGGGGAATGGTGTCGATCAGAACTTCCACGGTGGTCGTTTGCGAACAACTATTGACCGTATCTATGACGGTCAGCTGATAGATCCCGCTTTCGTCGACGTCAACCTGCGCTGTTTGTCCGACCAAGGTATTGCCGGGACCTCTCCATTCATACCGGATGCGTCCTGACGGCGCAGAGTTGTTCCCATTCAGTTGGACGGTTTGACGGGAACAATTCAGGGTTTCCGGATTTTCGATGACCGCTGCAGGGGCGGCCAGATCTTCCTGAACGGTAATCTGGGCCTGGGCTGAACAACCGTTGTTCAGGTTGACCGCCTCAAAAGTATAGACCCCCATACATTCAACGATAACCCAACTGGAATCCGGGCTGGAAACGATACAAGGGCCTGTCCAACTGAAGGCAATGGGGCCGTTTGCCGCGGCCTGACCGAACAAGGTATCCCTTGGTGTGACGCAATTGATGATAAAGGCTTCACCCACTGCGATGATTGGGTCAAGGGTGTCGACGGCAATGGATACCGAGGCTGTATCCTTGCAACCATTTAAGTTGTCGGTAACGATCAGCGTATAGTCGCCGGGTTGGTCGACCAGGGGTTCGATGATATTGGACGGACCGTTAAAATGCCCGTTAGGCGTGGTCCATTGATAGACCATATTAGGTCCGGTACTGGTATTAGGCCCGCCCGGCATTACCTGGGTGAGGTTGCAAGTGAGCGTGTCAGGCTGGCCGGCATCAGCGGTGGGCGCCGTCTGGTTTCCGGCCACAAGGGCCGTATCCCGGGCAGAACATACAAGCGAACCTTCGGTTCTGGCCACAAGCAAGCTATAAGCCCCGGGTATCGTGACCGGCAATGTTGCAGCTCCGCCGAGCAGGATGCCGCCTTCATCCCGCCATTCATAGGTGATCAGACCCTGGGGAGCGGATCCGGAGCCATCCAGGATGACTTCAGGGTCGTTACAGGTCAGGGTATTTGGCGGAGAGATCGCAGCAGAAACATCCAGGACCGTCAATTGCACCGAAATCGTGCTGTCGCATCCGGCTGAAGAGGGGATGACAACTGTGTATTGACCGGTAGCGCTAAACGGAACTCCATCAAAATAAACGGTATCGCCGGCACAAATGGTGGTGTCGACCAGGGCCGTGATCGGGGTACGGACCGTCAGGTTGCTGACGATGATGCTGTCGCACCCGGTGGAAGATTGCATGGTGTCCCGGTAAATGCCCGTTGTATGATAGGTAGATAGCCCTGCAGAATAACTATCTCCTGAGCAGATGGTGGTGTCAATTTGGGTGAGCGGGATGGGATAAACCATCAGATTAACCTGGACGATGCTATCGCAACCGGCGAAATTTTTCAAGGGGACAAAATACTGGCCCGTACTGGTCCAGGTGCTGTCGGCAAGAGAGAAGCTTTCGCCTTCGCAGACGGCCTCGTCCAGGAGGGTGGTATCAGGCGGAGGCACGATGGTTATCTGGATGCAACTTCCGGTGAGTTGTCCGCAAAACTTCGGAAAGAAGCTGTCCAGATTGGTTCTGAGGCTGTCCAGGGTCCATCCAAGCGGAAGGCTGTCGACCTGTGATTTCCGGTATGAAAGCCCGCAAACCTGGTAAGAACCGGCGGAGAACCCGCTCATATCCACCAGGCTGTCATAACCAATGATGGTATCTGACCGGCTGAACAGGTAGGTATAATCGAATTCGGAGGTGTCGGCGGGACCGCCTGCCACAACTGGAGCAGGGTCGAAAACCAGACTGGTATCTCCCTGGCAAGTGGTCAGGTCGGGGGCCGTCAGTTCGCCTGCTTTTGCGAAGCAGCAATCTACCCCGCGGCTATCGCAAAAGACGAGCCGGATAAACAAAAATGCGCCGCTGTAACCCGAGGGGTTGTTGCGCACCCGGACACGCCAGGTCCCGTTGACCGTTCCGGTGTTAAAGTCTTCGAGGTTGCCCAGGTAGGGATAGTAGCTCCCTGTATAAATGCCCCCGGATACAAAGTTATTGGGTTGGTTATTGTTCCAATGCGCCGGATGACCGGGATCGGGGACGGCCGTTTCACCGGCAGGCACAAAGGAGATATTCCAACCTGCGGCAAAGGTAAAGGCAAACTGGTCGTCGGTATTGGGGCCGATCAGTTGCACCGTTTGGCCGGCAGGTGAGATGAGCCAAACCTCAAGGTTCTCGGAAAGCTGGTGGAGAAATTTTAACTCCACCTCACAAAGCGCCTGATCGGGCGCAGCCAGATTGTTATTAAAAAAATCCGTAATGGCGAGATCGATGAACTGTTCGGAGTTGGTCGTTACGAGTATCGTATCCGATAAACCGCAACTTTGGCCATAAGCCCAAAGAGGCAGGAACGTGATATGCCATAGGATAACTAATTGCCGCATTTTGCGATTGGATCGTTTTCGGGACTCCCCTCAACTGTACAGACCCTCTGAAAACGCAATTCGCTGGCCGGCCAGTATGAAAGGTGGAAATTTGCCGGAACAAAGTTAACAAAAATTGCAAACTGAGGAATTTTAACCGCCATGCCCCAAAGGGCAGGTAAACCTTTGGGACGGTCGGGGAACTGAGGAACTGAGGAATCGAGGAATCGAGGAACTGAAGCGCCAAACCACCCCAAACCACGCCCCAGCGTGGCCAAACCACCCCAAACGCGAAGCTCAAAACAATCCCAAACGCGAAGCTCCAAACCACCCCAAACGCGAAGCTCCAAACAACCCCAAACCCCAAACCCCAAACCAAACCTATTCCACCTCCAGAACCAAGGGTGAGCGGGCCGGGATTTCCAGTTGTCCTTTCATTTCATAGGTTTTCCCGCTGATGACGTCCTTTGCCTTGGACAAGCCATCGAGCGCTTCGGCAAAACGCGCCAGATCCAGTTTTGCGGGCTGCTCGTTTTTGTTCATCACCACCATGACCTTTTGCCGGTCGTTGTACCTGAAATACACATAAACGCCGTCCTTTGGGATAAAATGCAGCAATTTGCCGGAATGGACCGCGGAAGCGTTTTTACGCCAGGCCAGCAGGTTTTTGATAAAGGTTTTGGCCACTTTTTGCTGGTCGGTAAGCCCTTCTCCGGTAAACCCGTTCACCCGGTCGCCGGCCCAGCCGCCCGGGAAATCGCTGCGGATGATTCCGTGATCCTGGGTTCCCGGGTTTTTCATCAATACTTCGGTGCCGTAATACAATTGTGGGACGCCCCGGGTAGTCAGGATATAGGTAACGGCCAGTTTGAAGAGGTCGAAATCTTCTTTGACCTGGGTGAAGATCCGGCTCATGTCGTGGTTATCCGGAAAAACGACCAGGTCGTTGGGTGCGGGATACAAAAAATCGAATGCCAGGATATCATACAGGCTCGACCAGTCTCTGCCCGAATTCAGGGCTCTGGAAAGCCCGGTCTGCAGCGGGAAGTCCATCAGACTTTTCAGGGAGGAGGTATAGCCGTTGGGGTTCCTTTTGCCTTTTTGCCAGTAGGATACAATGGCCGGGCTTTCATGCCACTCCTCACCCACGATATTGAAACCGGGATATTCTGTCATGATGGCCCGCGTCCACCCGGCCATATAATCCATATCCGGATAAGGGTAGGTATCCATCCGGATGCCGGCCAGATCGCCGTATTCCACCCACCAGATGCTGTTTTGAGTGAGGTAGGTGGCCATTAATGCATTTTGTTGGTTCAGGTCCGGCATGGTCGGGACAAACCAGCCGTCGGAAAAGATCTTTTTATCAATTTGGGCGGCATATGGATCCTGAATGGTGGTCTTCCGGTGATTGGTTTCCTGGTACCGCCCGGGGAAGTTGATCCAGTCGTCCGAAGGCGGGTCTTTCATCCACCAATGGTTGGAGCCGCAGTGGTTGACGATCATATCCATGATCATTTTCAAGCCTTTTGCCTTGGCTTCTTTTGACAATTGGCGGTAGGATTCGTTGGCGCCGAACCGGGGATCCACCTTGTAAAAATCAGTGGTGGAATAACCGTGGTAGGAATAGGTTTCCATATCGTTTTCCAGCACAGGGTTGAGCCAGACAGCCGTAAAACCCATATCCGAAATATAATCAAGGTTGCGGCGGATGCCCTCGATGTCGCCACCGTGGCGACCGCCGATATTGGCCCTGTCGGGTTTTTCCTTCATGCCTGCAACAGCGTCATTTTGGGGTTCGCCGTTGGCAAAACGGTCCGGCGTGATCAGGTACATGACATCCGTATTGTCAAACCCTTTTCTTTCGGCCGATCCCGCCTCTCTTTCCAGCAACTGGTAGGTGTGGGTTTCGGCCACCGAGGCGCCATTCAGAAACCGGATCTGGAAATTCCCCGGACGGGCCTCCGGGCCGATCAGCAGGTTGACAAACAGGTAATTCGGATTTTGGACCTTGACGACACTTTCCACCTTCACGCCGGGGTATTCCACCTTGGGGTCGAGGTGGCTGATCCGATTGCCATAAACCAATAACTGGAGTTTCGGATTTTTCATGCCCGCCCACCAATTGGGTGGTTCGATCCTGGATATCAGGTTGGTTGCGTTCAAATGCAGCGCTCCCAGGGTGATAGCCGCAAGAAGAAAAAATTTTACAAGCTTCATATTTTGATGTTTAAATCCGTTTATGATTGTTCAAGATTGTGTATTGCGGTTCATTTTTGTTTATGGTGGTTAACGGCCGTCAACGATAATAAACCATTATAAACAACCATAAACCCATTCAATCATTTCGCCTTCAATATAACCCTTCTCGCCTTTTGAGGAATGATCAGGGTCCGTTCGGAAGCCACAATGACCGAATCATTCGTTTCAAAATCGATGGATTCGTATTGGGTCGCCCACAAAAGAGAGAGACGTCGTTTGTGAAGGTTGCCTTTCAGGAAATGGTTCCCGGTCCAGCCATCCAGCCAGAAAACCGAAGCGGATGAGGTCGGGAATATACCCAGGAATCTTTTGTAGTGGTAAGCGGTCAGAGCTGCTTTTTGACCGTCCGGACTGATGGCGGCGGCAGTGACCACCCGTTTGTGAAGGTATATGCTATCGCGCAGGATAGCCGTGTAATTCCCCGGTTGGGCCGGTAAAACATAGTGTTTTGTGAAATAATTTCCTTTTTGAAGCCGGTTTTTAGAAAACAGGTGCAGGGAATCCTGATACCAGAAAAATGCTTCCATGTCAAAATTGGCCGCATTTTCCGGCGGTGGGAAGGCAGTTTGATCGGGGTAATGGAAGGAAATGGAATCTGCCGGTTTACCGGGAAAAAGAATATAGATCCGAAGATCCTGGCGGGTATTTAAATTATTCCCAAAATCACCGATGAAAATATTTCCGGTGTCATCGGCGGCAATATCTTCCCAATCCTTGTTTTGAAGCCCGGGCAAATCCCATTTTTTGATCAGGTTTCCTCCGGAATCCGTCAGGAAAAGGGTGGGGGAGCGGTCGCCGTCATTGTGCCACCAAAGACTGTCTTTTCCGGCGAAATAAAGACCTGAAACTTCGCGAAGTTCTTCCGGCAACCTGAACCTTTTGGGTAATTGAGGGGCCGACTGGGATAAGGCGTACATGGTCCCGGTCAAAATGAAAACACCTAACAGGAGCGGTTTCCGCATTGAAAAAAATCCTTTTTATTTTGTCTGTATCCAACAATATCGTTAATAGTTTCTAGTTTCCAGTCTCCAGTCTCCCAGTCTCCAAGTCTCCCAGCCCCCAGTCTCCCAGTCCCCCAGTCCCAAAACTCATCCCTTTTTCTCCAGATCAAGCCCTGCATAATACCCTGTGTCCAGGTTCTTCAATGCCTTTGTGATATAGGTGACTTGCCCCACGTGGTAAGAAAAGTGTTCCGCAACATGGACAAGAATAGCCACGCCGGATTCCTGAAAGCCCTGAACGCTGTGAAAGGTGGTAAGGTCTTCGGGTTTCACCGTTTCCAGGGTCAGTTTGACGAGGTTTTCGATTTCATCGAGTTTTTGCAGCAGTTCCCGGGTTGAGACCGGGCCTTTTTCATTAAACTCGGTTTGCCTTTTCCGCACATCCTCCATTTTCATCAGGCCTGAGCCCAGCCACTGGCGCACATTCCCGTGGAGATGCAGCACCAGATTGCCGACGGTATTGCTGTTCACATTAGGCCGGTACCAGATGGTGGCTTCATCCAGCATGTTCAGGCATTTTCGGAGCCGCGGTATGCTTTCCCCGACCAACCGCAGGTGGATTTCCTTTATCAGCAGTTCGAATAACATGTTTTTTAATGTAAAATGTAAAAATGCAAAATTTAAAGGCTACCAGTCCGTAAAGGCCTTATTAAAAATATCCTCCATCATCTGGTCAGAGATGACCGTGATCGCTTCATCCTGTATGGCGCTCAGGCTCTGGTTGCTGGGGAAGTCGTAAAAAAACGAAAAATTATTTTTCCAACCCTTCTTTTCGTATTTGTTGTTGATGTATTCGATGGCCGTAATGATGGTCAGCCGGTTAATGGCGGTGCTTTCACCTGGCCTGGGGGCTTCGGACGTCACCCGGAAATCAACTACCGTCCCCTTGAATTCAATATCCGGAGCGGTGTTGGATTGTTTCAGGCGGGTTTCGGTCCGCAATTTTTCGCGTAAGGCTTCAGCCAGGTTTTGGGGCAGGGCCGGCGGCGAATTGACGGCGTTGTTTTTGAACGGGCCCACATAATAGGAGGTTACATCCGGGTCGATGCTGATGCCTTTGAAGGAGTAACACCCGCCTGCACCCAGGATCAGCAGGGAAAAGAGAAATAGAATCCAGTTGACGCGCATAGGTTTTTTTTGAGAGAAAACGCTAAGATATACAATATGGTGTCTGGTCATTGCATTGGAGCGGTTGATTTGTTGATTTGTTGATTTGTTGATTTGTTGATTTGTTGATTTGTTGAT
>CAZLEF010000054.1:0-1943 GCA_964558465.1 uncultured Lewinella sp.
TGGAATCTTTATATATGTTAAACTTAAGTTGACGCCCATGCGCCACAGGCGTGGTTGATGTGCGTGCCACGCCACAGGCGTGGTTGATTTGTTGATGCGAGGAATCGTATCAATCGAACCAATTGAGGAATCGAGGAATCGAGGAAATGCGTGCTACGCCACAGGCGTGGAGGAATCGAATCAATCGAATCAATCCAATCAATCGAATCAATCCAATCAATCGAATCAATCGAATCAATCGAATCAATCCAATCAATATTCATGACTTTCGACGTAACCATACCGGTCCTCAACGAAGAAGCCACCCTCGAAAAACAGGTGGGCATCCTCTATGATTTCCTGAAAACCCGGTTCCCGGAGGAGGGACAATGGAAGATTTTTATTGCCGACAACGGTTCTACGGACAGAACCCGCGAGATCGGCAAGGAACTGGAATCCAAACTGCCGGGCGTGTACCTGCTGACCGTCCCTAAAAAGGGCGTCGGGCTGGCCCTCAAACATTCCTGGGCCCAATCCCGGGCGGATATCGTGGGGTATATGGATCTGGACCTGGCCACCGACCTGAGCCATTTCCCGGAAACCTTCGACGCATTGGCTAACCGCGGATACGACCTTGTATATGCTTCGCGCCTGCATCCCAAATCCAGGGTGATCGGTCGGACCTTCAAACGGGAAATGGCCTCCCGCATATTTAACCTGCTTTTAAAAGTCTACATGAGCGTCGGTTTTTCCGACGGCATGTGCGGCTTCAAATTTCTAAAACGGGAGGCGTTCCAACGGTTATACGAGCGTGGGGCCCGCAATGACGGCTGGTTTTTTTCCACCGAACTGCTGATTGCGGCGGAATGGCTCAAAATGCGGATGTATGAACTGCCCGTCACCTGGACGGACGACGTGTCGAGCAGCAAGGTCAGGATCATTCCGCTGGCGAAACGATACTGGAGAGATATGCGGGAGATGAGGAAGAAGCGGTAGCTTGCCTGGTTACACTTTGGTCGATGTCTGATGGGGGGTAAAAAAATCAGAGAACTCATTCTGAAATATGCATGGATAATCATCCTGTTTCCAATCCGGACCTGATCCTTGGCACGGCCATGTGGGGCTGGACAACCGAACGGAAAACCGCCTTCGCGTTGCTGGACACATTTTATGCCGCAGGATTCAGGCAAGTGGATGGCGCCACCAATTACCCCATCAACAAAAATCCGGACGATTTTCGGATGGCTGAAAACATCTTGTTGGAATGGATCGCTGCGCACCAGGTCACCGACCTGAAAGTCATCATGAAGGTGGGCAGCCTGGACAACCTGCGCAGCCCCGATCACAACCTCAGCAAAAGTTTTTTGTTGCTCAGCCTGGATCATTATTCTTTCCGGTTGGGTTCCAACCTGGATACGATGATGATCCACTGGGACAACCGGGCGGAAGCCGGTGAGATCACTGGCAGTTACGAAGCAATGGCAGTTATGCAGGCAAAAGGCATCCGGTTGGGTTTATCCGGCATCCGGCATCCGGAGGTCCACGCGGAAGTGAACCGGCAGTTCAATTTTGACTTCCGGATCCAGATCAAACACCATCTTTTTTATTCTGATTATTCCCGTTATCAGCCCTTTCACGGAAAAAACAGGTTCATCGCGTATGGGATCAACGCAGGGGGTATCAAACTGGATCAGTCCGATTACCGACCTGAAGGCACACTGGCAATCCGCGGAGGCCAGATCAATCTTCCGGATACAAAACCGGTTAAGGAATTTCTGGACAAACTGGATCAAAGCCGCTTCCCTGAGCGGTTGGTACATTTTAACCAGCTCGGGATGATCTACGCCTTTTACAGCCCGGATATGGAGGGTATATTGATTGGGCCGTCCCGTGGGGAGCAACTCAACGCCAGCCTTGATTTTTACGGTTTGCTGAAGACGGGGCATTATGGGGAGGTGTATGAG